>DFIX01000038.1 GCA_002371495.1 Eggerthellaceae bacterium UBA3686 | reverse complement strand
ACCTGAGCGGGCGAGTGGGGAAGGCATACCGGTATCGGGTCGTGGGGCTGTAGAGGTTGGCGATAGGGGACGGTTTGTCACTTTGGCGGTGATGAGTGCGTCACGTTTTCTCGCATGAGTCGAGGCGGCAAACCAACGTCTCCCGTCGCCAGGCTAATCGTTAGTCCGCGTGAAACGCTGCATAAATGACTATTTGGCGGTGTGATGGCAGAGCGTTAAGAGCTTGACTGAACGTATACTGTGGTATACACTTCTTCCATGATTGAGGTTCGCAGAACAGATGAGTTTGCAAGATGGCTCAAACGCCTGAAAGATTCGGATGCCAAGTCCCGAATCAACTTGCGCATTAGGAGGATTGCGCTAACTGGAAATCTCGGCGACTACAAATCCGTTGGGGATGGCGTCTGCGAGCTTCGGATAGATTACGGGCCAGGTTACAGGATGTACTTTGCGCAGCGTGGGAAGGAAATCATACTGCTACTCATCGGAGGCGATAAATCCTCCCAGCAACGGGATATCAAGAAGGCTAAGGAGCTCAACGAGCAGTACGAATGAGAGTTGGTAACGACATGAAAAAGGCCATGGCATACGATGCAGCTGAGTTCCTCGAAACTGACGAGGATATCGTTGCTTACCTAAACGCGGCACTCGATGACGGTGATCCCGCGCTTGTTTCCGCTGCTCTTGGCGATATCGCGCGAGCGCGCGGCATGACACAGCTCGCAAAAGACACGGGCATCACGAGAGACGGCCTTTACAAGGCTCTTTCCCCAACAGGCAATCCTTCCTTCAGCACGGTACAGAAGGTCGTGAAAGCGCTGGGCTACAGACTGGACGTGGCGCTACCCGCCTAAGCCTTAATCCGGGAAACGTCTATTTCGCCAGACATCAGCTTTGGCGGCAAGGCATCACGTAAGCCTGATAGCGTTTCGCTTTCACTGCCATTAGCTCCGATTTGCCCGCCCATCGCGGTTAGCGCAACCAGTAGTGATTTCATGATACGCCGATAGATTGCGCTCGGTCCACAGATGACTCACCGCGCATCTGGGTGTTATTGCTAAAGGTGTTTCGCGAGAGCGGCGGTTCTATGTCTGCAAACTGCGTTTTGCAGTAAGCCCTGGGATTTTGAAGCGCGTGGTCAGGGTGATCTTGAAAGCCGCACTGGTCGTCGTGTTCTTCCTGTCGGCGTTCGTGGCGGCAATTTTCGACCTGGCGAGGAAGAGCTGATGTGGTAGGTTATATCGCACATCTCATCGTCGGCGCTCGGTTGCGCTGTAGACATTGAACGTAACAGGGGAGTTTAGTTATGTCCCAATCCCTAACTCTAGCAATCACGACCATAGAGGACCTGCTGCTGAAACATCGGCTTACGGAAGCCGGAGACGGTCCTCTCGATGCTGTGACGCTATCGATTCCCGAATATCAGCGGCCCTACAAGTGGACGGAGAAAAACGCCATACAGCTGCTCGACGACATCGTTGATGCGAAGGATGCCAACCGCGAGCGTTACCGCGTAGGCACGCTCATCCTGCACCGTAGGGCCGAGGCTGGCGTTATCGCTTACGACATAGTCGACGGACAGCAACGCGTCGTGACGTTCTCGCTCCTGCTTGATGCTTTCGGCGAGGCCACTGATTTTCTGAGTGAGCCGTTGGCGGACAACCCCGACAATAGGCGCAACGTACCCGCAAACTACCGGGCACTCAGGCGCCGTGTTGATTCTCTGTCGGGCAATCGCAAGATGGCCAAAGACAATGAGGAAGCGTCCTTGGAGAACTCTGTAGAGTTGACTATTCAAGATAGCCCGGAAAAACGCGAGCTGCTCGGTTACGTCAAGCACAACTGCGAGTTCATCGTGGTCATAACCGATGATCTTGCCGAAGCATTCCAGTTCTTCGACTCGCAAAACGCTCGGGGCAAGAAACTCTACCCCCACGACCTGCTGAAAGCCTACCACTTGCGCGAGATGCGCGACCTCGACGCCGGCGAGGTGGAGGCCGTCGTGCGCGAATGGGAGGACCTCGACCAGTCGCGGCTCTCTTCGCTGTTCTCGGACTACCTGTATTGCGTGAAGCGCTGGGTGCGCGGTAATCCCGCGTACGATTTCGCCGAAAGCGACATCCAGATGTTTAAGGGGGTCACGCAGCAGAACAACTACCCATACGCGCAGTTCTTCAAGGGCGCCTACGCGTTCGCGCGCTCGGTGAACAGCTCGGCGGTGCCCTTTGTTGCAGGCATGCAGGACCTGCGGCAATTCCAGCTGGATGCGCCGATTATCGCCGGCAGGCCGTTCTTCGAGTACGCGCATCACTACTTCGGCATCTTGGATGACATCCAAGACAACGACAGGTACGAAGGCTATTTCGTAAACGACAACCCCATCGTGAAGACGCTCGACGCGCGCTACCGAAACGGCGTGGGCAATCGCGTTGCGCGGCGCCTGTTCGACACCGCGCTGCTGCTCTACGTCGATAGGTTCTGCCCGGATCGTCCCGACAAGCTCGACCTCGAGATGTTCGATGAGTTCGTGAAGCTCGCGTTCGTTTGGGCGTATTCACTTCGGGCGCAGTATGTGAACCTGGGGTGGTGGCAGGCGCAGAACTACGTTGCAGGCCAGGATGCGGGCGCGAGGAGCCCCAAGAAGAACGCATTCAACATCTACAAGTCCGTTGCCGAGGCCGATTCGCCACGTGGCTTGCTCGGTGCGCTGTCAGAGCGTCTGCAGGTTCTTTCTCGCGACGATATCCTCGAGGGTTCGAAGGGCAAGAACTCACGCGCGCGGACCGGCTGGAATGTCGACGGGCAGGACGGCGGCGGCGTTTACCTCGATTACCTGCATTTTTTCAAAGAGTACCGTTTCCTGGAGGTGAACGATGAGCGTTAGCGCCCTTCCTTTGAAAGAGGTCTCGATTGCCGATTTGTTCTTCAGCGCCGAAAGGCAGGCTTTCGAAGTGCCTATCTACCAGCGAAATTACGCGTGGGGGATGGACGAGATCACCGCGCTCGTACAGGATGTCTACGATGCGTTTAAGGCTGGGAAACCGACGTATTTCATCGGAACGCTCGTCACCTTCCATAAGGGGAAGCGCATCTACGAGGTTATTGACGGGCAGCAGAGGTTGACGACGATCTACCTCGTGCTTCGGTCCCTTGGCGAGCTTCCTCGAAACGAGCTGACTTACCGTTCGCGCAAGAAGTCGACCGATACCATCGTCGGTCTTGGGGCGGCGGATTTCGGCGGTGCCGCGCGCGTCGACGACGGCATAGCGAGCGGGTTTGAGTCTGCCCGCAAAGCAATCGAGGATATCGTCTCGGAGTCTGAGCGCCATCGCTACGCCGAGTTTTTCAAAGAGAGAGTACATATCATCTTCTACCAGGTGCCCAAGGACATCGATCTGAATCATTACTTCGAGGTCATGAACTCGCGCGGCGAGCAGCTCGAGCAGCACGAGGTGGTAAAGGCCATGCTGCTCGGCAAGCTCGACGACGCCGGCGATCGTGCGAAGTTCAACCAGATTTGGGAGCGTTGCTCCCAGATGGACGGCTACATACAGCAGAAGTTTCCCGGAAACGCTGCATCAGCCATCTTCGGGCCGAGTAGGAACGGGTTCGAAGTGGGGTCGTTCGACGAGCTGCCCGCCGTCGATTCGGTCGACGCAGGGACGAATTCGATCAATGAGCTGAAAGACGCCCCGCCGGAAAGCTCCGCCTCGAGCTCGGGGGTTAGGGCCGGTGCGAGGTTCCAGCCCATCATCGATTTCCCCAACTTCCTGCTAATCGTATTGAAGCTCACGCGGATGGGGGATGCAGGGTTCGATCCTGCTAGCTTTACGCTCGACGACAAGGAGCTCCTAAAGCAATTCGACACGGCCCTGGGGGCAAATGCCAAGTTGGGAAGGACCGATACGCGGTTCGTAAAGGAATTCGGCTACAACCTGCTGCTTTCAAAGTTCTTCCTCGACAACTACATCGTGCACCATGCGCTCGACGAGGAACGGCCGGGCGACAACCCTTGGAAGCTTCAACGTTGGGAATGGCATGCCAGCGAAAGCGGCGACAAGGGCTATCCGACGAATCTCTTCGGCGCAGACGACGACGGCAGTCAGGCGAAGTGCGTCCACCTCCTGTCGATGTTCGAAGTTTCGTTCACCGCTCGGCAAAGGAAGAACTACCTGCTGTACTGCATGCTCTATTTGCATGCGCACAGGGATGACCCTCGGAAGGGCTACCTGCTATTCCTGTCGGATTTGGCTAGGACGTACTTGCGGGATGTGTACCTCGGGCCAGCGGAGGGCCTCAACGACAAGAACACGCCCAAGCCGGGCAGCTTCGACGCTGCGGTGCTCGAGCGCGTTGAGGCGCCTTCTGGTGCTGTGTTCCAGATGCGGGACTTGCGGTCGACGGCCGAAGGTTGCAAGGGGCTTGATCGTGAGGAGGTCCTGGCGCGGCTTGGTGATGGGCGAACTGCCACCCGCGGCATACCGCTTTTCGTGTTCAACTACATCGACTACCTGCTGTGGGCTAAGTACTTCGACGATGTGCGCGGATCCGCCGAGAACGCGGCTTCCAGGAAGGCGTTCTTCGAGTCGCTTGTCTGCGGAGACTTTGGGCTCGACGCGTTCAAGGACTTTTACTTCTCGCGTACGCGCCGCAGCCTTGAGCATTACTACTCCCAAGCGCTACAGGCGCGCAAGGTGAGTTGCGGCGGGCCAACCGTAGCCCAGATCAACTGCTTGGGCAATTTCGCCATGATAGGTCACGATATGAACAGCTCGGGATCCGACTGGTCGCCGAAGGTCAAGCTCGACCACTACCTCGACCCATCTGGTAAGGTGAGCCGCGTGAGCGTAGCGTCACTCAAGTTTCTGATCATGATGCAAGCGTGCAAGGACAACGAGGGAACCCGCGCCGCAGGCGAAGAGTGGGTTTACGACGACATCGAGAGGCACCAAGCGGCGATGGTCAAAGTACTTCTTGGGGAGGCATAGTCGCTGACGGCGCACGGATCGGCAACTTCGAGAAGACAACGGGGACAACGGAGGGTATTGCCCTACAAAAGCAGACAAACCCCCCGTTGTCTTCGCTGCTCGCATATGGGCTCGGCTGCCTATCATATGGCGTCGTTCGATTACGCCTACAACTGCATCGCTGCCATGGAGTGGCTCATACAGCAGTAGCACTAGCGCAGGGAATCGAAAGCGATATCCAATCAAAGGGTCAATAATTCGCGATTGACGTTGCTACGTAATACATATATATTTAAAAGTAATACGTACAACATTGGGGGAGCGATGTCGGATTCAATGGTAACGGCACGAATGCCGCAGGCTAAGAAGGATGCAGCAAATAAGGTGCTCGACAAACTCGGCATAAGTGCATCGAGGTTTATCAACAACGCCTATGACTATCTCATAAAACATGGCAGCTCACCGTTTGATTCGGTCGAGGAGCAAGAAGACGGCATGTCGGCCGATCGACTTCGGCAGGCTTTGGCGCAGGTGGAAGATATGTGTTTGCCTGAATCGAACAGGTTTGCCACGATGAGCGACGATGAGATTCGACGTGAACGGCTGGCTCGTCAGGGTCTCGAGACGCGGTGACGGCGATGGCGTACAAACTGCTACTCGACACCAACGTGTTCATCGACGCCCTTGTCAATCGGGAGCCATATGCCAAAAGTGCCAAGCTCATACTGGCACTTGGGATGATCGGGGAGTTCGATCTCTGGTTTTCGGCTTCTCAGGCCACGGATGTTTTCTACATCTTGTCCGATGGGGGCAAAGCGAGTCGCGCCGATTGGGCGAAGGAGCAACTTGCGAAGCTGCGGAGTTTCGTCGGCGCATGCGCCTTCGCGGACGACGACATCGACGGAGCGCTCGCCTCCACTTGGCGTGATTTTGGGGATGCATGTATTAATCAGGTTGCGCATAAAGTAAAACCCGATGCCGTGATCACAGGAAACGTGAAAGACTTCGCATTATCGGATTTCCCCGTTCTCGATTGCGACGGCCTCTTCGAATGGATCAGGAGCAAAGACAACGTGTCGTATTGCGAAATCGCATGGGGTCACCCTGACGAGGATTAGCTCGTATCGCAGCGTTTCGCCGATAGCATATCGGCAGTTCTATGTCTGCGATACGTTGTGAGAAATGCCCTACGATAAATACGCGAGCAAGCCCCGTCCCGTCAGCGACGATAGGAGCGAACCATGCGCAGTAAACTTGTCGAGATGCTGCATCTCGACCTCGAGCCGGTGGGCATCTACTTTGGAAACACGCAAGCCGAATGCGACGCGGTCGCGGAGCCGGGAAAACGCAACTGCGTTGTGCCGTTCCTGCTCGCGGCTGCCCGCGGCAAGGTTGTGGGCATAACAGAGGAGGGATGCACCTGCCCTGGTGGCACCGTCGGCCTGTGCTTCGGCGTCGGTTTCACCTGCAAGAACCCCAACATCCACAAGGTGCTCTCGAAGGGCATAGGCGACGCGACACCCGAGCAGGCGGCGCCTATCGCCCTTAGCTTGCCATCTTATTCCCCTTTTTTGCAGAAAACGCTTCGAAAACGTTATCCGGTGCATTTGTCGATGCACTTTTGCGCTTGAAAGCGCGCCATCTGTATGGCCCGGGGTAGGCTACGCTCCATCCCCGTTGGTTTCGAGGCGCCGTGCCCACCGAGTCATCGAGCGGCCCCAGGGAGTCGCGCGGCGGCATCACCAAGGACGGAAGCTCCCACCTGCGCCGATCCCTCGTCGAAGGCTGCTGCAACATGGGCTCCCGCAGGCCCGGCCCGAAGAGGGCCGACCCGGCCCGGCCCGTCTCGGCCGCGGTCGAGAGGATCGCCGCGGCCGGAAACGAGCGGCTGCTGGAGCGATACGGGCGCCTGGCCGGCGGGGGCATCCACGCGAACAAGGCGAGGATGGCGGTGGTGCGCGAGACGGCCCGCTGGATCTGGGTCATCGGCCTGCAGGTCCAGTCGGAGCTGGCAAACGCCTAGCGACCGCCGCCCGAACATAACATCCCCCGCATCCCGCGCTGCTGCCCGCGACGCGGCGGGCGACCCGCGATTTCCCCATGCGCAGCCCCGGCTTCCGGCAGGCGGCCACGCGCGAGACCTGACTCCCCGCTACGCGGGGAGGGCGGCGAAGCCCGACACCGGAGTATTGAAGCGCAGGCCGCAAGCGCGGCAACTGCGGATATGTAAGCGGACCGATTGGGCATCCGAGACGGGGCCGGCAGGCCCCCTCCAGGACGCGCTCGGGACGCGGCGGCGGGTGCGGACGGAGCCGCCAACCCCGGTCTAGCTATCCGGGGTTGTCGGGGTATTGCAGCTTGAAATCTCGATGAGCATATGTGGGGAAACGCCCGGTGGAACGCTTCGCCTGCCCCGAAGAAGTGATGCTACCCGTCGAAAACGTGCATCTCCGGCCATCACGCGTGCGCGTTTTTTGAGGGCGACATCACCCCGGCGCGGCGCTCGAAAATCGCGACCTAGGAAACGACAAGCGCAACGCTCCAATGGTCACTAAAAGTGATGTCAGGCCACGATTCCATGCGCTTCTCTCGCCGTGAGTCGGTGCTTTCATTCCCTCTTGCGCGGCATCGTGCAGTTTTAATGCGTGCTTCAGAAGCTCACTTGCGGGGATGGTGGTTTGCATAGGGCATGCTCAAACTGTAATGCCATTCGCGTTCACGCTCTCCCAGAATGCCAATTAGACCGCTTGAGCCTCTGTGCTATGCGCCTGCAAGCCGGGTTAGCCGAGCGGTCGAGAAATAGCTCAAGCCAATAGAGACAGAAGAGGGGGAGTTGCCCATGACAGGACAAAAGCAATCTTCGGATTCAGGCGGCAAGGAAGTCAAGGCAATCAAGAATGCCACTGCGACAGCGCATGTGAAATGCGAAGTCGACGAGAACGGTCGGCCGATTACCGCCGACGACCCGAGCGGCCGGAAGTGGACCTGGGAGGAAGATGGTTACACCGTCTTCAGGGGCAATGCCCGCACCGCGCCGGGCTGCCACGATAACTGCGGCGTCTTGATGTACGTTAAGGATGGCAAGCTGGTCAAAGTGGAAGGCGATACGGAAAACCCCTACAACCAGGGGCGCTTGTGCCTCCGCTGCCTCACCGTTCCCGATGTGATCTATCATCCCGATCGGATTCTCCATCCGATGAAGCGCGCTCGCGAGGATCGAGGGAAAGATGCTTGGGAGCGAATCACCTGGGAAGAGGCCTTCGATCTTTGCGAAGCGGGATTGCGGGAAATCCAGCGCAAGTACGGCCCCGAAGCGCTCTACGTCGCGTGTGGCACGGGGCGCGACGTCATTCTGTATGAGAACATATTCAAGGCGCTGATGGGCACGCCGAACAGCGGAATGGCCTTCTTCCCTGGTCAGAGTTGCTACCTGCCGCGTACGTTCAGCACGAACCTCAAAGGTGGCGCGCTGTTCATCTCCGACTACTCGCAGTACTTTGCAGACCGCTACGACCATCCCGGTTGGATGCCGCCCGAGTACGTGCTCGTTTGGGGAAACAATCCCGTCGTGGCGAATTCCGATGGCTCGCTGGGCCATTGGATTGTCGAATGCATGAAGCGGGGATCCAAGCTGGTGACCATTGACCCAAAGTTGACGTGGTGTGCCGCCCATTCGGAGTATTGGCTGCAAGTGCGCCCGGGAACCGACACGGCTCTCGCGCTCGCGATTGGTCACGTCATTGTGGATGAGGGCCTCTACGACCACGAGTTTGTCGAGAACTGGACGTTCGGGTTCGAAGATTACGCGGCAAGCGTTGCCGAGTGGACCCCCGAACGCGCGGCGGCTATCTGCGAAATAGACGAAGACCTCATCTGGTCGGTAGCCCGCGCAATCGGCAAAGCCGAATGCTGGACGCTTCAGTGGGGCGTCGCGCTCGACCATACGTCCGAAGGATTCTACACGGGCATGGCTGCGTATGACCTCGTGGGTCTCACGGGCATGTTCGACCATCCGGGCGGCATGGTGGCGGGGCTCGCTCCGTTCAACTGCGGTATCGGTTGGATGCCCTCCTTCGAGGACATGGCCTGGATTCCGCAAGATCCCAACATGAAGCCTCCTATCACTTACGAGAATTTGGTGGGCCTCAACATGATGGGCATGGCGGATTCGACTGCCATTCTGGAGGGTATGGAGCGCAACGACCCTTATTCCATCAAGGCTGTCTGGTTCTTCGCGACGAATCCCATCACGAACGAAGGCGCCAGGCCCGACCGTATCCTGAAGGTGCTCCAAGAGGTTTCGGAATTCAACGTGGTCCAGGATCTGTGGATGACTCCGACGGCCATGGCGTGCTGTGACGTGTTCTTGCCCGTCGCCACCTATCCCGAGCGCGTCGGCGTTGCCGGTCACCAGCCGTACCTGACGGGCTCCATCACGCAGGCAATCGAACCGCTCGGCGAAGTGAAGTCGGACAACGAGATTGTCGTCGAAATGGGAAGACGCTTCCACGGCGAGGAAGTGTGCCCCTGGAAGACGGACGAGGAATACTATGACTTCCTGCTCGCCAACTGTGGAAGCGGTTGGACCTATAAGCAACTGCGCGAAAGGACTTGGGCAGTACCCAAGGTCGAATACTACCGCTATAAGACTGGCAAGCTGCGCGCTGACGGCCAGCCCGGATTCAATACTGTGACGGGCATGTATGAATTCACGCCGGTCGCGCTCGGCTCGATGGGCGTGCCCACGACGGCCACGTTCGTCGAACCGGTCGAAAGTCCTGTGAGCTCGCCCGAACTGTTCGAACAGTATCCGCTCATCTTGACGACGGGCGCGCGCAATTGGGGTTTCTTCCATTCGGAGGGAAGGCAGATCCCGCACCTGCGCCGCATCCAGCCCATGCCGCACTGCCGCCTGCATCCCAACGATGCGAAGAAGTACGGCATCGAGGATGGCGATTGGATCGTCATCGAGAACACCCATGGGTCGTGCCGTCAAATCGCCGAAGTGACGCCGCGGATCAAGGAGGGCGTCGTGTCGGCCGACCACGGCTGGTGGTTCCCGGAGCGAGGCGCTGATGACGGCACGTATTTCGGTGTCATGGAATGCAACATCAACAAGCTGCTGAGCACAACGCCGGGCACGGTTGGCCTGGGCAATTCGTTCAAATCTCAGCTCTGCCGCGTGAGCAAGTACGAAGGATAGGGGCAACACTATGAGAAACGCCTTGCTGATTAACTACGCTTATTGCACGGGATGCCATACGTGCGAAGTGGCATGCCAGAAGGAAAAGGGTCTCGGGCCCGAGCAGTTCGGGATCAAGCTTACCCAAATCGGACCCGACCAGATAGAGGAAAGGAAATGGCAGTACGAGTTCGTTCCGGTTCCCACCGACCGGTGCGACCGGTGCGTGGAGCGTACCGAAAGCGGTAAGCAACCCAGCTGCGTCAAGCATTGCCAGGCGGGATGCATGTATGCGGGCCCGTTGAACGACTTGGTCCCGCTCATGGCGGACGGAAAGTATGCGTTGTTCACGTAATTGCCGGACTGTCTATCTGATCTGAAAGCAAGCCGAAGACGGGCCGTGCTCTTTCTGGGAGCGCGGCCCGTTTAATCAGTTGAAACCGTCTGCTCGAGCAGCTCGATAAACGACAAGAGCAATTCGCTTTCATGGGATTTCTTCCAAATCGCCGCGATGACGGGGGCGGTCTCGTCATCGGCTTCTATAGGCACGAACGTGTACTCCGCGCCGAAGTAGGCGATAGCATGGCTTACAGAAAACGCAGCTCCGCCCGTGCTCAAGAGAAACGGCTTCACCGATCCGATGTCGTTCATCTCTTCGCGGATGTCGAGGTCGACCTTGCCTTGCTTGAGGAATTGGCGTGCTGCATGCGAAGCCGAGGACATGACCTCGCGGTTGGCTATGAGAACCGGGTACGGTTGCAGGTCGGGAATGGTAATCGTATCGAAGCTTGCAAGCCGGTGACTCGTATGGACGATGACCCCGTACTGCTCCTGGACAAGCGGTAGCGAACAAAGGCCATTTGGAATGACACCGTCTACGATGGTCGTGTAGCCGATATCGAGCGATCCTTGGGACACCCCTTCCATGATCTCGTCAATTTCGAGTGCGTGCAACGACAGATGCACGCCAGAGTGCGCAATATGGAAACGATGGCACAGTTCGGGAAGGAACGAATCCGACGCGATGATGAGATAGCCGATGTTGAGACGCGATTCGATATCGGCATCCAATTGGTTCGCTTCCTCCAAAGCGCGGTCCAATTCCAAAAGGATGCGCTTCAAGCGGCGTGCGAGAAGGCGCCCGCTCTTCGTCGGCCGAACCGAGTGGCTATCGCGGATGAGCAGGGGAATGCCAAGCTCCTTTTCGAGTAGCTGAATATGGCGCGACAGGACCGGCTGTGAAATGTAGAGCTGTTTCGCCGTTGCCGAGAAGTTCAAGTTGTCTGCCAAAATGACGAATTCGCGAAGCATAGAGATATCCATGGGTCCCCTCCCGTTTGGCGTTTTGCTTCGGTTGGCGTTTCGTCGTTCGTAAAACTGGGCAATCGACGATCCGCATTGAACTCAGCTTGCTCCCTAACATAATAAACATCCTGTTCAAAGCATGCATTCTACAAGTCATACAAATATGGAATGCCGTGATTCTAAGTTTAGATTTCACTTCAGCTTATGGGCGCGTGAATATTTTACGCGAGAGGTGGGATGCCCGTTGCTCAAGCCCAAGCGCACGTGAGGGGGTGAAAGCTGGGCAGAAACCGGCAAATGCGCTCGCAGCGGTTCATCCCATGGGAAACGCTTCGCATCAACTTCAACAAGCAATCAAGGAGGGCACAATGGAAAAGTCAAGTTCCAAAATCGTTGCGCGCGTGCTCATAGGCGCGTACCTGGCGTCGTTCATGCTCCAGGCTATGAATGTCATGTCCCTTATGCTGCATGGGCTGTCGGTTCAATACCCGGATGCTTCACCTCAGCAGATTCAGCTGCTCATGACGGTATTGAACCTGTTCGCCATCATCGGCATGCTCATAGCCGGCAAATGCGCTTCGTTCTTCACAAAGAAGACGATTCTGGTTGCGCTGATGGTCATCATGGGAATTGGTGGCCTGATCGGCTATTTCTCAACGAATCTGACCATGGTTTACGTTGCGGCAGCAATTATCGGCATTGCCGATGGCAGTTTCATACCCATGACGGCGGCGCTCATCGCCGAGTTCCTCGACGGAAGCAAGCGCGCCACGGCTATGGGCATCCAGGGCATTTTCGTGAACGGCGGCGCAGTTGTTCTCAACTTCATCGGCGGATTTTTGGCGGCGACGTTCTGGAAGAATCTGTACTACATCTATTTCGCAGCTCTGCCCGTCGCAATCATCCTGCTGCTCGTGCTTCCGAATGGCGGCCAGAAGGAAGTGGCCCTTCCCGGTGAGAAAGCCCCGGTTTTCACGAAGTTCGAGTGCAGCTTCCTGTTCACGTTCTTCTTTAACGGCTTGGCGTTCATGACGTTGCTGTCCAACGTTGCGATGTGGGTGTTCGAGGCCGCTATCGGCAACGAAGTCCAGGCGGGCATCATCCAGTCGTGCACGACGCTCGGTTCCGTCATCATGGGCGCAATCCTAATCGTTCCTATGATGAAGCTGCTCAAGCGCTACCATTGGGCGGTGTCCCTCACGTTGGCGGCTATTGGCCTGTGGATCTTGAGCTTCGCCAACTCCCTGCCCTTGGCTATCGTGGGCGGTTTCCTGGTGGGTTCGTGCTTCTCGATGCACAACACGGCGTTCTACTCCATTGCCCCGTCCAACACGCATCCGGCCAAGACGTCCATCTCCATGAGCTTGGGTACCGTTTCGCAGAACATCGGCATGATGCTGAGCCCGATACTGATCACGCCGATTGCGGCCGTGTTCGCCGAGTCCATCGGCACTCGTTTCCTCGTCACCGCTGTGCTCCTGACTATCGCAGCAGTCGTTGCGTACGTCCTGCCGCGCACGGTTATGAAAGATTGCATCTTGACGCTCGACGAGGAAGCGAAGGCATCCGAGGCGGCGGCAAACGCGAATGCCGGAGCGTAAACCCGTTTGCGCCCATACGCACAGGGAGAATACGCGTTTAGCGAGTGAGCTGAACAGAAAGAGGGAAACTATGAGTTTTATCGCCGATAAAAGCGTGTACAAGTCGCTTGGGTTCTGCGGTGTCGGTGACGGCGCGAACCTTGCAACGATAGACGTAAAAGATGGAAAGGTGGTGCGGGTCAGGCCGACACATCTTGATGAGGTCTGGTCGAAAGAGCAGGTCAATTACTGGACGCTCGAAGCGCGCGGATCCACGTTCGAGCCCGGCATGAAAACGTTGCTGCCGCCGCTTGCGCTGACGTACAAGAATCGCGAGTATTCCAAGAATCGCGTTCCCTACCCGTTGATCCGCGTCGATTTCGACCCGAACGGAGAGCGCAATCCGCAAAACCGCGGCAAATCGAAGTACCGTCGCATCTCTTGGGATGAAGCGCTTGACATTTGCGCAGCTGAAATCAAGCGCATCCAGGAAACCTACGGGCCTGCTTCAATCCTATGCCAGGCTGACGGTCATGCAGAAACGAAAAGCGCCGCCGGCACCCATGGTACCAACGTCACCATGTTCCAGCGCCTTGGCAGCGGCTGCACGGTGCAAGCGCGTAACGCCGACAGTTGGGAAGGTTGGTATTGGGGTGCCAAGCACGTATGGGGCATGGACCCGGTCGGCGAGCAGACGTCGCTGACGAACGTGTTCAAGGACATCTCGGAAAATTCCGACGCCGTGCTCCTGTGGGGCTGCGACTGCGAAACGACCCCATGGGGCTGGGGCGGCCAGATCTCAAGCCGCTCGCTGTACTGGTGGAAGGAAATTGGCATTAAGCAGATTTGCATCTGCCCCGATTTGAATTACACGGCAGCGGTTCACGCCGACAAGTGGATTCCCGTGCTGCCCAACACCGACGCCGCGCTGCAGCTGGCAATTATCTACACGTGGATGACCGAAGGAACGTACGACCGCGATTACATCGATACCCATTCCATCGGTTTCGATTGGCTCGAATACTACGTGCTCGGCAGGGAAGACGGCATCCCCAAAACCCCGAAGTGGGCAGAGGAAAAATGCGGCGTGCCCTCGTTCACCATCAAGGCCCTGGCCCGCTACTGGGCAAAGAGCCGCATTTCAATCGGCCATGGCAACGGCGGCGGCATGATCAGGAGCGTGTTCTCGCACGAGCCCGCGCGCCTCGAGGTTTACCTGCTTGCCATGCAAGCGCTCGGACGCCCGGGGTGCAACCAGTTCAAGTTCCTGGAAAAGGCCTTGTTCTACGATCCGCGCACCAATCCGTATCCACGGTCCCAGGTTATGCCGAACACGCAGGCTTGCTATGTTTCCATGTTGCTCGACGCCGAGGCGATGGGCACCAATTTTGTGCCCAAGACCCTCATACCGCAAGCTGTCGAGAACAAGACATTCGACTGGTACGGCCACACGGTCTGTGCATTCCCCGCTCACGACCAGTTTGTCCACTACCAGTTTCCAGGTCCCGAGAACAAGGGTATCCACATGATTTGGTCCGATGCGCCGTGTTGGCAGACGTGTTGGAACGGTGGCTTCCTGTTCCAAGACGCCGTGCGAAATCCCGATTTGGAGTTCTACATGGTGCAGCATGCGTGGATGGAAAACGACACCGTGTTCGCCGACATCATTTTGCCCGTCACCTCCAAGATGGAGGAATACGACATCGACAACGATGTGGAATCTGGCCAGTTCTGCTCGCTGTACCTGGAAGAGCCGGCGATCGAGCCGTACGTCGAGGCGCGAACGGACTTCCAAATCGCCATCGACGTCGCGGAGCATCTCGAGAAATTCGGCGGAGTCTACGAGGGCCTGAAGGCGAAGGTAACGCAGAACCGCACTACCGAAGACTGGATTCGCGAAGGCTTCATGCACTCCGGTATCAACACCGAAGAGTTCACGTGGGAAGACTTCAAGGAGAAGAAGCTGTGGGTTTCCCCGACAGTCGAAAACTGGCAAGACGAGCCCGCCGGCCTCATCAACTTCTACGAAGATCCCGAGCGCTATCCCCTGGAAACTCCTTCGGGCAAGATAGAGTTCTACTCCACCGCCTTGGCAGAGCAGTTCCCGGACGACACGGAGCGCGGTCCGGTTGCCCATTGGGTCGAGGAAACGGACGTCCACCACGAGCGCATCACTTCCGACCGCGCCGAGAAGTATCCGTTCCTGCTGATGTCCAACCATCCGCGCTGGCGCGTCCATGCGCAACACGACGATTGCATCTGGCTGCGTGAGATCAGCACCTGCAAGATGAAGGGTCCCGACGGCTATGCGTACGAGCCCATCTGGATTAACCCCGCAGATGCGAAGCGCCTCGGCTTGAAGCATGGCGATATCGCGGCGCTGTACAACGAGCGCGGGCGCGTGCTCGGCGGCGTCTACGTGACCGAGCGCATCATGCCGGGCGTCTTGTACCAGGACCACGGCGCGCGTGCCGATACCATCGTGCACGGCGCTGGCGGCCTCGACCGCGGCGGCGCGAACAACCTTATCGCGCCGAACGGCATCATTTCGAAGAATTGCGCCGGTGAGGTGACGAACGGATTCTTGGCGGGAATTGAAAAGGTCGATGTGTTCGAGCTTGCCGAGCAGTATCCGGAGCAGTTCAACCGCGCTTACGACCCGGATTGCGGTTTGATTCCGGATTCTTGGATTGTGAAGGAGTAGGACATGAAAGCGTTTCTCGTAAACCCGGATGTATGCAATGGGTGCCATAACTGTCAGATCGTCTGCAAGGACGAACATTGCGGTAACGATTGGAGCCCGTATGCCAAACCGCAGCCCGACACCGGCCAGTTCTGGTGCAAGCTGGAAGAGAGGGTGCGCGGCACCGTGCCTCTGACGCGCATATCCTACTGGCCTGTCATCGGTGCGCAGGACGAGGCCCTGCGCGAATACGCCCCCGAGATCCTTCAGGATCGCGAAGACGGCATTATCGTCATCGATCCCGAGAAGGCGGCCGGTCGCAAAGACGTTGCCGACAAGTTCGAAGGCGTTTACTGGAATGAGAGGCTCCAGATCCCCCAAGGATGCACCGGCTGTGCGCATCTGCTCGATAACGGCTGGTCGGTACCGCGCTGCGTGGATGCCTGCATGACCGACGCGCTCTTGTGGGTCGACGAGGCGGATATTCCCGAAAACGCCGAGAAGCTCAGTGAGGGGTCGCATGTGTACTACGTGAATTTCCCCAAGCGCTTCATCGGCGCTACGGTGGTCGATTACGCCGCTGACGAGGTCGTCATCGGGGCGCGCGTCATGTTGAAGGATGCCCAGGGCGCCGTCGTCGCGCAGACCGAAACAGATGATTTCGGGGATTTCATCTTCAAGCAGGTGGATGCGGCTTCCTTTACGGTCGAGATTGCGAAGGACGGCTACGAGCTGCAGTCGATTGCGGTCGACACCCATGATGCAGATGTGAATTTGAACTACGTAGACTTCAAGGCTGTTGCTTAACGGTTGGCAGAAAGGCAGGAGAGGGGGAGGCTGTTGCGGCCTTCCCCTCTCCTGTTTCGTTGAGAGCTGGTCTTCTCAGGACTCAGGCGATTCGCCGATTCTCCTTCTAATCACATCTACGGCAAGCTCGCCGAGATAATCCAGCGCTCCTTTCGTGCTCCGCTTGCGCCAAAGTGCCGAGAAATCGATTTTGCCTTTCAGGTCGTCGATGGGCCGGTACACGAAATTGTTCCCATCGTAGAAGCGGGTCTGGTGCTTGAAGACGATGCAGATGTCGCAATCCGACTGCAGAAGGATGATGGGGGTGTTCAGGCTGTGGATGTCCTGAAGGACGGTCACGCCCTTGTCTTCAGCGTCGAGCAGGCTGCACAGCAGCCAGTGCATGCGTGGCAGGATGCGCTCCGGGGGCAGGTGCACCGTATATCCCGACAGGTCGGAAACGTGCAGCGCATCTTGCGCGCTCAAAGGGTTTTTGCCGTTGAGCGCTGCCATGAACGTGTCCGTGAACAGCTTTTCGATGTGGAATTCGGCTTCCACGTCTTTGGGCCGCTCGCGCGCATCGCATGCCAAGCCGAGATCGATGGAACCGTCGTCGAGCCGGTCGAGGATTTCCACGGGTTCAAGATCGATGAGTTCCAGCTCAATGTTCGGATACACCTCGTGGAACTCGCTTAGTATCTCGCCCATGAAACGGCTGAAGAAACCGGCGAGAAACCCGATTTTGAGCACGCCGCTGCGCAATGCCTTTTCTTTGGCAATGTGTTCGATCGAGCGATTGTATGCGCGAATCGTCTCGATTGAGTCTTCTACAAACAGCGTTCCCATATCGGTCAAAGACACCCCGTGGTGATCGCGCACGAAAATCTGTATACCGAGCTCTCGTTCGAGATTGGAGATATGCTTCGACAAAACCGGTTGCGTCAGGTAGAAGTTCTGCGCCGTCTTGGTGAAGTTGAGCGTGTTCGCCAGGTCGATGCATTCTTGCAGATGCGAAATCCTCATAAGGCTTCACCCCCCCAGTTGTCAAACCTATATGATGTGCTCTTGGTTCGATTATAAAAGCCCAGGTGTCTGCTGACTTAGACGCTATTGCTATCTGCTATTCATATTTGACATAGGGGGATAGCCTTTTTGCATTTCCGTTCGCGGGCGTCCTTTTGGATACTTGATGAAACGAGGCTTGCGCTCCTTCCTCTCATGCGCGAAAAGGCCTCAACGAAGCGATTCGCTCTCAGAACGATATTGGACGCGAGATGAAGGGGGCTATCATGACGACGGCAGTCATTTCGGAAAGAGAGAATGCCGACCGCGTGTTCGGACGTGCGCAGGGCGATCCTCTTTGGATTCCCATCGTTGGCATATACAACGATCTGGTGTTTTCGAGTGCGCTCCATGAAAGGCCTGCGCCGCCTGAAGGAAAAGACTGGGCAGGATGCAACTGGGTTTGGGACGAGACATGCCTGGGCTTTGCGCCCAACTTGCACATGCCGATGGTGCTCGAGGATATCTGCGATTGGCGCGAGGTCGTGCCGTTTCCCGATCTCGACGCAATCGATTGGGCGGCTGCGGCAGAAAAAGACTTGGCCGAACACGATCACGAAAACAAGTACCTGTGCATGTTCATGGAAACCGGTCCCTGGGAGCGCGTGCATGCGCTTATGGGCATGGAGCAGGCGTTCGTGGCGCTCTACGAAGAACCTGACGAGGTGAAAGCGCTTCTGGAGGCCATCACCGACTACAAAATTGCAGCTATTGACAAGCTGGGCGAGTATTACCATCCCGATCAGTATTTCTTCCAGGATGACCTGGGTACCGCATCAGGCCCGATGATGTCGCTCGAAATGTACCGCGAATTCCTCAAGCCGTGTCACCGCCGCGTTGCCGAGGCCATTCACGCGCAGGGGGCTCTGTACATTCACCACAGCTGCGGCTGGATGGACTCTTTCATCGACGACTTGATCGACGTGGGAGTCGACTCGATCAACCCGCTCCAGGCCATGAACGACTGGGAAGGAGTTGCAAAGCGCTACGGCGACGTGCTGCATTTCGACGTGGGCGTGCCAGGTACGGACAGCGAGCGTAACACCGAGGCGGACGTACGTGCAACCGTGCACCGCATTATCGACACGTTTGGGCCGACCAAGCATCTGACCACGATGAACTTCCCCACAAATGCCGCGACACTGAACCTGGTTGACGCTGCGATGGACGAGCTGATTACTTACAGTCACCAGTACTACGCGAACTAGCGCATATGCCGTGCGCTCGGCACGTCGTGCTCTCCGCGCGACATGCCGCAGGTTATGCGACCGCTTTCGAGTGCGGTTGAAAATGCCTGAAGGCAGACCCTCCCAAACGAAGGGCGCATTTACTCGCAAGTAGTTTCGAGCGCATGCGCCCTTCGACCTTTCCTGAAGCAATACGTCAACTATCGATCTGTAAGGCGGCGAAGATGCTTACTTCGAAGATTGCGAATTGGGGCACCGTGGAAAGACCCATGAGCGGAAGGGAATCGTGGGTTTCGTTTTTCGCGGTTTTCTGCTTCTGCTCCACGACGATGTATCTGCAGAACAAGGTCGCGGCCATCATCACCGTGCTCGCAGCCGCGTTTTCCATGAATGCAGCGAGTGCCGGATACCTGGTTGCCTCGTTTGCCATCGTGGGCATCCTGCTCGCGTTTCCCGCTGCGTGGATCATGCGCAAGCTTGGCGTGAAGACGACGCTCGTCTTGGCGGGGTGCATCAGCATTGTCGGCAGCTTGATCGGGCTTTTCGCCCAGAGCGCGGCCACGATTCTCTTCTCGCGCGTTTTGGAAGGGTGTGGCATGGCATTTGCTGCGGTGGTCGGGCCTAATGTTATTCCGCGACTGTTTCCGCAGGAAAAGATGGGTCTGGTCATGGGCGTGTGGTCATGTTGGACGCTTCCAGGCGTCATCCTCGCGTTCGTCACGACGCCCCTGCTGTACGAGGCGTTCGGATACCGTTCGCTGTGGGTGCTTTCCCTCGTTCTCGAGATTGCGACGACGGCGTGGATGATTCTGAGCTTCAGGCTTTCAGCGCCGGCTTCATCGGAATCGGTCGATGCTGTCGGTGCGCGTTCTGCACGAAAACCGCACGTGCTCAGCGCGTGGCTCGTTGCGTTCGCGTTTCTTGGTTATGGCCTGCTGTTCGGTGCGATTCTTGCGTACTATCCCACGTATCTGCAGACCGTGAAGGGCATGTCCTTGACCCTTTCGAGCATCGTGCCGATGGTGCTGGCGGTTACGACGGCGCCCTTTGGGATTTGGTTCGGCATTTTGGCAGACCGCTATCAAGCGCGCAAATGGTTCATCGTCATTCCCTTGTTGGTTGTGGCTGTGCTGGAGTTCACCATCGGTTTCACCGAGGGTCCGGAGTTGTGGCCCGTGTGGCTCTACGCCGTCATCTTCGGCATCTGCTGCGGTGGCATTCCGATGGGGATTTATGCGCTCGTGCCCCTGCTTGCCGTTGAGCGTAGCAAGGCCGATTACGCCCTCGCGGGAACCGGGTTCTTCATGATGATATCGAATTTCATGCTCGGGCCTTTGGGTACGCTGATTGCCGACATCGGATATCACCAACTTGGCATGTACGTGCTTGCCCCCGTTGCCCTGTTCTTCGCGATTCTCGTACTCGTGTGCAAAGGCGATCGCGACTGAGGACTCATTTTCTCGATAGGGGGTGGTTTCAACCTGTTCACTCAAATGGGTTATTACATAGGTAGTTGCTATTTGACCAGGATTAATCAACACCAAAATACATGTCTCCATTGGGGTATCGGGAATTTGTTCCTTAACGAAACAATCAGAGGGGGATTAAATGAGCATGGGAGAGTATCGCAAGCTTGAACATTCGAAACCGTGGCAATACGAAGAGGACGGTTTGACCGTCACGCGCAGCAAGGCGTGGACAGCGCCGGGATGCCACATCGGCTGTGACATCAAGCTTTATACAGATTCGGAAGGCAAGCTTGTTCGCATCGAAGGTGACGAGGAAAGCCCGTATAACCACGGACGCCTGTGCGCTCGGTGTCTCGACATCAAGGAAGTCGTTTATAGTCCGGATCGCGTGTTGCACCCCATGATTCGCGAGAAGGCGGATCGCGGTAAGGACAAGTGGCGTCAGGTGAGCTGGGATGATGCCATCGATTACGTTGTCGACAACATGAACAATATCAAAGAGAAATATGGTGCTGAGACGTTCCTGTTTACGCATGGCACGGGCCGTGACGTGATGCAATACGCCGATCGTCTGATGTATGCTTACGGATCGCCAAACATGACAGGGCTCTTCTCGGGCCTATCGTGTTATGTGCCGCGCATCGCGGGCATGTCGTGCACTGCTGGTTCGCTTTACATCGCCGACTGCTCGCAGGCATGGTTCGATCGCTACGACAATCCCGAATACAAGGTGCCTGAAGTGATGGTCATCTGGGGCAACAACCCCATCGTGTCAAATGCCGACGGGTTTTTCGGGCATTGGGTCGTCGACCTTATGAAGCGAGGGATGAAGACCATCGTGATTGATCCGCGCGTCACTTGGATTGCTGTGCGTTCCGAATATCACCTGCGCGTGCGTCCAGGCACGGACGCGGCCCTTGCTTTGGCAATGCTCAATGTGATTATTCAAGAGGATCTTTACAACCATGATTTCGTCGATTTGTGGTGCTACGGGTTTGACGAGCTCGCTGAGCGCGCCAAAGATTTCCCTGCGGACAAGGTAGCCGATATTTGTCAGGTTCCTGCTGAAAAGATTGTCGGTGCCGCACGCATGATTGCGAATGCGAGGCCAGCGACTCTGCAATGGGGTGTTGCCATCGACCACACCCGCGAGGCCATGGGTACGGGTCAGGCGGTTTCTGCGATATTTGAGATCACGGGCAATATCGAGGTGCCTGGCGGTTTGATTGCCAATACGCAAATCCTTGACGTTATGGGTGGGCAATGGGGCCGTGAGTTTTTGCCTGAAGGCATGGACGAGAAGCGGATCTGCGGTAACTACCAGCTTATGCGAACGGCAATGACGTCGTGTTCTGACGACGAGGTTGTGAACTGTTTGGAAACTGACCAACCTTACAAGCTTCACGGCGCCTGGCTGCAAGGGCATAACCCGCTTGCATGCATGTCCGCTGACCCCAGGCGCGTGTATGAGGGCATGCAAAAGTTGGACTTCATCGTGGTCGTTGACCTGTTCATGACACCAACGGCTATGGGCCTGGCAGATGTGTTCTTACCCGTGTGCACCTTCCCCGAACGTGACGGTCTTTCACTCATTTGCGGAATTCAGCAAGCTGGCGCGATGAATCAGGTCCTCGATCCAGGAGATACGAAGTCAGACATGGAGATAAATCTTCTCGTGGGTAAGCGGTTTAATCCCGAGTGCTGGCCGTGGGACAGCGTGCAGGATATGTTCACCGAGGTGCTGAAGGACTCCGGGTACAAGTATGACGAGCTTCGCGAGGTATCGCCAGTTTATGTACCGTTCGAATATCATCGACATGAGAAGGGCCTACTCCGCCTGGACGGCAAGGTAGGTTTCGAGACGCCGACCGGCCGAATTGAGCTGTGGTGCAACATTTACAACTCATTCGGCCTTGACCCACTCCCGTACTTCAAGGAGCCTGAACCAGGTCCCGGTTCGACGCCCGACATGCTCGACGAGTATCCTCTAGTACTAACGACAGGCGCGCGTCGTTGGAATTCTTTCCATTCCGAGCATCGACAGATTCCGCGCCTTCGCGCCATGCATCCTGAACCCGTTCTCGATATCAATCCGGAGGACGCAAGGAAATACGGCGTCAAACAAGACGAATGGATTTGGGTAGAAAACTATCTCGGCAGAGCCAAGTGCATGGTCAACGAGACCTATGAGATGCCTGAGGGCATCGCATCTGCAGATCATGCATGGTGGCATCCTGAGGGTGATCCAGAAAACCTTTACGACTTGTTCGATTTGGCAATTAACAACCTCGTTCCGTTCAAGCCCGGTCCGAGCGGGTTCGGAGCTAACTACAAATCTACGCTCGTGAGAGTCTACAAAGTGGGGAGAGGGGAATAATATGGCGGCATCCGAGTACGGTCTTCTCATCGATTACAACTGGTGTACGGGATGCCATTCCTGCGAAATGGCATGTGCTGTCGAACACGACATTCCGATTGGGCAATTTGGTATTAGGGTCGATCAATTCGGGCCATGGGAAATCGGGCCAGACAAGTGGTCCTACTTCTTCGTGCCCACGCCTACGGACCTATGCGATCTGTGCTCTGAGCGCACGGAGCAGGGAAAAAAGCCGACTTGCGTCCATCATTGCCAAGCCCACTGTATGGAGTATGGCCGTATCGAAGATCTGGCCAAGAAGCTGGCAAACCATCCGAAGCAAGTTTTGTTTGCGCTGTAGCCAGTTTTAGGTCGGGCAAGTTGAGGAGCGTTTCCAAATAATGAGATAAGGGCCGGCGCTTGTCTTGCGCAATGCGCAAACCATGTCTATAAGGACAAAGGGGCTTAACAAGCTGTCCTTTTGTTACACCAAAAAATGCAGCCACCCAATTGGGTGGCTGCATTCAAATCACTTCGACAACGATTGCGTACAGCGCGCTTGACCGATAGGTATTCCACGCTACACCGATAGCCATTCCACGCATTGCCGATGACCTAGGGCCCGCATCGCGGGCCCTTCCTTTCCTAGAATCAAGTTGGCACCAGAGGGGTGCCGATGGCCATCTAGAGAAAGGAAAGAAAATGGTCAAGTACAGAGAAATCCTGAGGTTGGCTGCGATGGGTTGAGCCAGAACAGCATCGCATTCTCGTGCGGATGCGCCCAGTCGACGGTGTCGGACGTCTTGAGGGCTGCGAGGGCGCACCAGCTGTCGTGGCCGCTGCCCGAGGAGATGGATGACGCGGCGATACGCGCGATCATCTACCCCAGGGAGAGCCGCAAGGCCAAGGACAAGGCGTCGGGCTAGGCGGTGCATGCGCTTAGGGCCATGTGCCAGGCGGCCTCTTTCGGATAGCCGAATATGCCCGATGATATAAGTGGCACGGCGGCCGAAACGCACCCGTTCTCGACGGTGCGCATGACGCGCATTTCCGATGCCGATTCCGCGTTGCGCCGATGGCCGCTCCATTCGTCGCCGATAGCTTGTGCGTAATCCGGGAGACGGCTCCATTCTGCCGCAGCCTGCGGGTTGACGGTCAAACGCCGCCTGAAATAACCTACAATTGCAGGCAGGAGCGATTGCCAGCGGAATCGACGATGATTGGAGCGGGCCATGGAGAGCAAGCTTGCGGAGATGCTTCGCCTCGACCTGGAGCCGGTGGGCATTTACTTCGGGAATGCGGATGCCGTATGCGACACGGCTGCGGAGCCGGGAAGGCGCAACTGCGTCGTGCCGTTCCTGCTCGCGGCCGCACGCGGCAAGGTCGTGGGCATTACGGAGGAGGGCTGCACCTGCCCCGGCGGCACCGTCGGCCTGTGCTTCGGCGACGGCTTCACCCGCAAGAACCCCAACATCCACAAGATGCTCTCGCAGGGTATGGGCGAAGCGGCGCCCGAGCAGGCGCCTCCCATGATGAAAGAGGGCGAGCGGTTCTTCTGCGACGAGGAGACCGCCCTGAAGTGGCGCAACGCCATGCCGTTCTCGGACCGGGGTTTTCCGCGCGTCGTCTTCGCGCCCGAGAGCCGCTGGGGCGAGGTTGGCGAGCCCGACCTCGTGCTCGTCTTTGCTGATGCCGACCGAATTTCTGCGCTCGTGACGATGTTGGGTTTCCACAACGGTCGCGCCACGAACACAATCGTGCCCTACGGCGCCGCCTGCCACTCGATCGTCTTCGCCGCCGAGCAGATGGGCTCCGACGACCCGATGGCCGTGATGGGCCTGTTCGACATCTCGCAGAGGAGCAAGGGCATCGCGGGCTACCTGTCGCTCACGATGCCGCGCGCGCTCTGGGAGGACATGCAGGAGGACCTGGACAAGAGCTGCCTTACCACCCACTCATGGAGGGAAATCGAGAAGCGGCTCTAGGCGGCCGGCCCAATCGGCGTAGCACGTAACAAGTCCTTTGCGTGCAGTGCAGCGCTGTGACCATGGGATTGTTTGCCATAAAAGGGGAGGCTCCCTTTTATGAAGCCCGGCTGATTGCGGAACTGCGTTCGTTTGCTCCGTGACAGCCATCGGATAACGTTTTCGGCAGGATTTCTGCAAAAAAGGGCATTAGATGGCGAGTTGGGGATGCTTGGTGCGCCTTGGCGAGCGCTGATGGTTGGCAAAGCGCCTGGTCGGCCGTAGGCCGGGCGCATGCGCGCCGTCGCTTATCGCCCTTGGCTCGCCATCTAATGCCCTTTTTTGCAGAAAACACTTCGAAAGCATCATCCGGCCCATCTAGCGGCGCACTTTCCGCTTGAAACCGCGCCATCTGAATGGCCCGGGCATGCTACGCGCCCCGAAGACGATGAAGCCTTAACTTGTGCGAGCGGATACGTGCGCTCACGGGCGTAAACGGCCCGTGCTTTTTCTTCGAGGCGGCAGGGCGTGGCGGCGCGCCAGCTCTGGAACTACCTGGCCAGTTTCTTATTCCCATCCTGAGAGCGGTGGGTTAACATGAACATGCGTAAATAATCGCCGGTTTCAGGGGATGAAACCCTGGAATCCGCTCGAGCGTAGCTGAGCTGCTAGTTTTGCATCACCTGCGACGCCATCTGCTCCAGGCGAGGTCCGAGCTGGCGTAAGAGGTGTGGTATGAACGGTGCTCTATGGTTTGTGTTTGTCGTCTTGGTGATAGTTTCCTGGACTGCGACGAGTCTGTTTTACAAAGCTGGCCTTCGCGACAAAGCTGAAAACCACGATACTGCTCATCATCGTGTTCCTCGCCCTTGGAAGGGCGGATTCGATTTCCGACCTGCTGAATCCGCTGAAGGCTGCGGGCATACTGCTCATCGTTGTGATCCAGTACGCCCTCCTGCTCGGAGTAGTCGCGGGATGCGTGATGGTCGTTTTAGGCACGGTGCTCTAAGCGACTCTAGGCCTCGCTGGGAAGGCAACGGGGACACTGAGGATGTTGTCTTCCCGAATTCTCGCTTGCTCGACGCGAGGGCGGCGATTTCGCCCTTACGGCAAGAAAGCGGTAGAAACGTTCGCTGAGCTTTATATGTGCGACACCGCATACTTGCCAGCGCCGTCGCCCTCGACGACGATCGTGCCCGAATCGCCTGTGCGGTGGACGTCGGCTCCAGCTTTGTCCAGCATCTTCAGGGTCTTCTTGCTCGCGGGATCATCATAGCTGTCGGTAATGATGGCAATCTTAGGTTGTACATCAGCGAGGAAATCCTCGGTGTTCGAAGCCTTGCGTCCATGGTGCGGAACCTTCAAGACGTCGAAATTCCCGAGCCTTTCGTCCAGGTAAGCCTCGATGCCTTCTTCTTCAAGATCGCCCGCGAACAGATACGAGTCACCGCCGTTGCGCAGCGTCGCCACGAGCGAGCAATCGTTGTCGTTTCCCTCGCCATCGCCGGCGTCGGCGACGTACTCCACACGTGAGGGAAGGATGCGGAATTCCGCTCCGCCCAGATCGAGGGACAGCTCCTCATCGACTGACTGGGTGGGAAGTCCGGCCTTGTCGATTGCAGTCATGAGCGACCGGTAGTTCTTGTCGGCACCCTCGTAGCCCGGCAGGTAAACCATGTCGATGTCGAGCTGCTCGCCAAGAGCGCGAACGTCGCCGATGTGATCTTTATCGTAGTGCGTGATGACGAGGAATTTCAGATGATCGACGTTGCTTTCGCGCAGGTAGGACAGCACTTCGTCCGAGGTGTCATCGTAGCCCGCATCGACGAGCGCCGCCGAAGAGCCCACCTGCAATAGGATGCAATCGCCTTTCCCCACGTCGATGACGCTGATGCGCTCGCCAGGTGCCGAGCTATCGCGTTGCATCGGAACCGTGTTGCTGCTTTGGCTCCCGCTTTGAGCAGGGATTTGTCCGCACCCGACGAATGCCGACAGAGTGAACGCAAACAGGATTACGATAACGAACGAAGCAAGCTTTTTCACGTTGGGCTCCTTGCGAACAACGCTTCTACTGGTCAGCAGGGGCGAGCGCGCGGCGGGCGCTCGCCTCGTTGGCAAGGTCGTGGCGGGCGCGATTAGTGGTCCTGAGGGCATGGCATGTGATCGGGGCAATCCGAGATGCAGTCCCAGCTAGGTCCTCCCGAGATAGATTCCAGCTCGTCCTCGGACAGCTCGTAGCCCTCTTCTTTGGCAAGTTTAATGATGTCTTCGGGGGTTTTGCAGGCCTTTGCCTTTTCCTGCAATTCAGGGCTCAAATCATCGAATTTCATAGCCTGTCTCCAATCGCTCACCATTAATCTGACGCGCTGATTGTACCCCTTCGAAGCTTCAGGCCAAGAAGATTAGGAAAGCGAGCTAGACGAGGAATCGGTTGACAAGGATTCCTTGACAACTGCAAGCGACGGTAAACGGTACAAAACGAAACTCTGCGGTCTCGATGTCGTCATCTCCGTCCCGCTTCCTGTCGGAATACCTACGGGGAAGTAGTATGTTTACGTTTTAATTACGGGTCGTTTACAGCTGACTTAAATAATAAAAAGATGAGACGCATTGGTAAGCGTATACGTATTAATGGTCGAAGGGCAATGAGGGATTGCTCGAAAGATCGGAAGAAGGAGATCGTCATGTGCTTCAGACCAAGTGCAGTATCAATGAATGATTCCAGTATCCAGACAGGGGAGTGCCCGAACTGCGGTATGCCCGTGGCGGCTCCGGCAGGCGTGACGTCCGGCGACTGCCCGCACTGCGGCAACCCCATCCCGGCAGCCCCCAATGGCCAGGAAGGGGCTCCCAATCCGGGCAACAACGTCAGGATCCTCTAGGTATCTAGGCGCCCAGCCGGGTAACGAGGCTCGCCTTCGGGCGGGCCTCGTTTTTTATTCGCACCCCCCGCAGGCCCGTGAAGGAGCATGCACGCTTAGGCGTAACGGTGAAAGTCGCGGATGGCTTTTCGCGATAAGCAATCGGGACAAGCGGGCTTTTAGCAAAAACGCTGCCTTTGCTCGCACGCGGGAAGCCGACGAGACCGCTGCGGGAGGGTAAAACGTTACAATCGAAGCGAGCAAGAACACAACGTTAGGAGCACAGCATGGCGCGAATGGACGTAAGTGCGACAGGACCCGGGGCCAATCCCGGCAAGATCATGTTTTACCTGGGCATGTTGTTCGTCGTTCTTGGAGCGCTCATCGGGGGCGGTGGACTCATCGCCGCAATCGGCACGCGCGAATTCGGCGCGGCGCTGTTCGGCTTGGTGTTCGTAGCCATGTTCTGCGGCATCGGCGGGTTTTTCGCGAAGATCGGGTACAGCCAGATGCATGCGAGTGACGACGTGCTCGCGGAGGGTGCTTTGTACCTCGGGAAGATCTACGGCTACGAGCCCGACTACCGCATCCTCATGAACGGACAGCCCTGCATCACGCTCGTCGTGCGCTATCTGATGAACGGCGAGATTCAAGAGGCGCGCGTGAACACCGGTGACGTGAATGCGGCGAGCTACCCGCGCGGAGCGACCGTTGGCATAAAGCTGCTCGCAGGGCAGGCGGCGCTCGTGCCCGGATCCCTTTCTGACATGCGCATCGAGCAGGAAGACGACCTGATGAACCCCGATTTCGATCCCTGCGGAATGCAATCGTCCGTCGGGGTGTCGTGTCCCAACTGCGGAGCTAGCATCACCGTGCCGCTTGGCATGTCGCGCATCTGTCCCTACTGCGATTCGAAGGTGAGCGTCGGCGCCGACGGACGCGTCATCCGACCCTAGAATAAGGGATACGGGCTCTTTAGGCAGCCGAGAAGGAAGCCGCTTGCTCACGATGTAATTATCGCACGCCCGATCGAATGTAAACGCATGCTAAACATACGGATTGCCGAGGGCCGCACAAAGCCAGGTAGGCGGACTCAGGGTATACTTGTGCAAACGTTTGGCGAGGGGGAACGTTGGGCGAACGTGTTTTATCGAATCCGGTGGTCGTGCTGGGTTTCGGCGCGGCGGCGATCAGCGCCATGCTCGCGCTGCGCGAAAACGGCTGCGCAGTCCCCATCACCGTCGTGACAGACGCAACCTCCGAACCGTACAGCCCCGTTCTTACTTCGTATTACGCTGGCGGGCGCATCGCGCGCCACCAATGCAACGCATGGGCCGATCTCGACATTGCGGGGATGGTCGACGAGCTGCGCGAAAACACACGCATCCGCGCAATCGACGCAGAAGCCCACGAGCTCGAAACCTGCGACGGCGAGCGCATCGGTTATTCAAAGCTGCTCGTTGCAACGGGCGCGCATCCGATTGCGCCGGGCTTTCCGTACCTAGAGGGTTACCGCCCCCTAGTTCTTCGGACGATGGCGGATGCGGAACGCCTGAAGACGGCACTCGTTCGCGAAAGCTGCCACGAGGTGCTGGTGGCGGGAACGTCGATGGTCGGCCTCAAAGTACTTGAGGCATGCCTCGACCAAAGCGTCCAAGTGACGATGCTCGGACGGAGCCCCCGCATCTTGCGCGCTTCCGCACACGCAGATATCGCCGCGCGTTTCGAACGCATGCTGGAGCAACGTGGTATCACGCTGCGATTAGGCCAAACAGCCGAGCAAACGAGTTACGACGAGGCAACCCGAACGTGCGAAGTGGCCTTCAGCACAGGCGAACGCAGCAGCTTCGACGAAATCGTGCTCGCGCAGGGCGTGCAGCCTAACCTCGATTTCCTGGGTCCCAACGATGCCGAACATCTTCAGGGCCTGGTCGTCGACCCGTTCATGCGAACGACTATGCCCGACGTGTTCGCTGCCGGCGACTGCGCGCGTGTAACCGACCTTTCCACGGGCGAAATGAGAAGTGCCGGCCTGTGGCAATGCGCTGTGCAGCAGGGGCGATGCGCCGGGCGCGCCATGGCTGCCGAGCTCGCTGGCCGCGTGCCTACGCTCCCGTATACCGGCTTCATCCCCGCCAACGTAATACATGTACGCGACATGTTGTTCGCATCGGCGGGCTCCCTGCGCGAGGGCGCCGATAGGCGCATCGAGTTTCGGGATGAGGGCGCGGTATTCAGCGCGTTTGCGTGGGCGGAACTCGCAGGCGAGGAGCGCCTCGTCGGATTTAACGTCGTTTCGGAGGGCGCGCAAACTTGCGATTGCGAAGAATTGGACGGCAGAATCGGCCGTTATCGAGCTGAAATCAGGAAAACGTTCCTCGACATGGGAGGGAGCATCTGACGATGAACGATTTAGAGCTCAAGTTGAAGGGAAAAGTCCCCGGTCCCGACACGGGCATCGAGGTGCGCAAATCGGTGTGTGCGATCTGCGATCCTGGAACGCAGTGCGGGCTTGACCTCTACGTCAAGGATGGCGTGATTATAAAGGTCGCCGGGACGAAGGAGGCGCCGCATTCGCATGGCACTCTCTGCAGCAAGGGCGCCGCGACACGCCAGTACGTGTACAGCCCCGAACGCGTGCTGACACCGCTTCGGCGCACAGGCACCCGCGGGTCGGGGCAGTTCGAGCCCATAAGCTGGGATGAGGCGCTCGACGAGATCGCAGCCAGACTCGCCGAGGCGAAGGAGCGGTTCGGCCCTGAGTCGGTCATGTTCTTCTCGGGGTACGCCAAATGGGCGCGCGCCTACCTTATGCGCTTCGCGCTCGACTTCGGCTCGCCGAACTACCTGACCGAATCGAGCACGTGCGCTACCGCCATGATCATGGCCCAGCAGCTTACGTACGGCGCGCCCGCTGCCCCAGATTTCAAGAATACGAGCTGTGTGGTCTACTGGTCGCACAACCCCTCTGCCACCAAGAGCCTAAACCTTGTCGGCATACAAAAGAAGCTCGACGAAGGCGTGAAAGTCATCGTCGTCGACCCGCGCGTGACCGACCTCGCACAACGCGCAGATGTTTTCCTGCAGCTGCGTCCCGGCACCGATGGCGCGCTTGCGTTGGCTTTCGGGCACGTCATCGTCGAAGAGGGCCTTTACGATAAGGATTTCGTCGAAAAGTGGACCGTCGGCTTTAATGACTACCGCGCCCTCGTCGCAGCCATGACTCCCGAGAAGGCAGCGGAGATCTGCGGTGTGAGCGCTGCCGACATCCGTGCCGCGGCACGCCTCTACTCCACATCAAAGCCGGCGTGCATTCACTTCAGCGCGGCGCCCGTCGTTCACCACACGAACGGAGTGCAGAACTATCGCGCCGTGTTCTGCCTCATCGGGCTAACGGGCAATCTAGATATAGCGGGCGGTAACCGCATGAACCCGCCTTCGCTCGTTCACCAGCCGGGCGGGTTTCCCACGCGCGAACGCGAGTTTACGGGCGCGAACCGCCTAGTCGACATGCCCGAGCGCATCGGCAGCGCACGGTTTCCCGTATGGGCGCGGCTGTGCAACGAGGCGCAGGCGTGCGATATACCGCGGCAAATAAAGACGGGCGACCCCTACCCGCTTAAAGCGCTGTTCGCCCTGGGTCTGAACCACCGCATGTGGCCGGGGTCGCAAAGCTTCATCGAGCAGCTTTGCGAGCTCGATTTCATTGTCGATGCAGACCCCTTCCTCACCGACAGCGCCAAATACGCCGACATTGTCTTGCCGTCAGCCACTTCGGTCGAACGGCGGGAGATTCGCTGTTGGCCTATGGGATACGTCCAGTTCACGCAGCCGGCTATCGAGCCGGTGGGCGAAGCGCGAAGCGATGTCGACATCCTCGCGGCGTTATCTGCGAAGCTCGGGCTCGGCGATGATTTGCTCGAGGCGGGTATCGAGGCATGCGTCGAGTGGATGCTCGAGCCCAGCGGGCTAACCGTGGCCGAGCTTAACAAGCACCCCGAGGGTATGTGGGTGCCCGGTGCCAAACCGCCTGCCGAGCGGAAATACCTGGCTGCAGGGTTCCGGACGCCATCTGGCAAGGTGGAGTTCGCTTCGGGCGTGCTCGCCGAGTACGATCTTTGCGGGTACGAGGCGCTGCCGGAATACCGCGAGCCCGCGATGAGCCCGGTGTCGCGCCCCGACCTTGCCGCCGAATTCCCGCTCGTGCTGAACCTCGGCGCGCGGTTGCCCATGTACCAGCATACGCGTACGTTTAGGCTTCCGTGGACACGTTCGCTGAGCCCGGATCCGCATGCCGACATCAACCCTTCCGATGCTGAGCGCTCCGGCGTCGAAGACGGTTCGTGGATCAGGGTGAGTACGCCGGCAGGAAGCGTCCTCGTGAGGGCGCATATAACGGGCATCGTGCGCGAAGGCGATGTTCACCTGTACCACGACTGGCCCCAGGCGAACGCAAACGACCTGATCGACGGCGATTACCTGGACCCGATTTCGGGATTCCCGGGCTATCGTTCGTCGCTTTGCCGAATCGAACCTGCCGACGACCAACAGGAGGGGGCGCATCATGAATAACAAGGCGCTGTGCTTCGATTCTGAGAAATGCGTCGGCTGCTACGCCTGCGCCGTGGCGTGCATGGACCAAAACGATATCGACGTCGTGCATGATGGGCTTGCGTATCGGCACGTCACGCATATCGAGATCGGCGGCGGCAGCGAAGTGCGCGTTGTCCACGTCTCGATGGCGTGCATGCATTGCGAAACAGCCGAATGCCTGGATGCCTGCCCGTCTGGAGCGCTGAAACGCGATGCGGCCAGCGGAGCCGTTATCGTACGCCGCGAGCTCTGCATCGGCTGCCACGCCTGTGCCATGGCGTGTCCGTTCGGCGTGCCGCGGTTCGGGCACGACGGAACCATGCAGAAGTGCGATGCCTGCTACGCTCGCACGCGGTTTGGCTGCGATCCCGCCTGCGTCGAGATTTGCCCGACTGGCGCATTGAGATTCTGCGACGCCAACGAGGCGGCAGCGCAAAAGCAAGCGCGCTTCGCCGCATCACTGGCTAAAGCCCGCTAAACCAGCCGGGGGCTTTGGATTGCCTGAATGAAAGCGCGGGCGGAGCAACACGGTTGCCCCGCCCGATGGAAAAGCAATGTTGCGTCGCTATTGCTTAGTGGCCGATTACGCCGCAGATCCAGTCGTTGCACGGTTCGCCCCATTTGCGGCCTCCGGCTACGGCTTCCATCTCTTCATCGGTCAGCTCGTAGCCTGTTTCCTTGGCGAGTTCGAGCAGCTCCTCGGGCGTATTGCACGCTTTGGCTTTTTCCTGCAACTCGGGGTTTAGCTCGTTGAAATTCATCATGGGTCCCTTCTTCGATATCGCGCGACCGAAATAGTGCACCTGTATTTTCCCATATCGAGCAGTAAATAAGGCCTAGATGTTTTCCTGCTCCGCCATCTGCAATTTGTTTTGCACCAGGAATTCCTTGATGTCCAGATTGTCGTCGTACAGGAAGTCCATGTGGTACTCGGGCTTGCCTTGACGGTACGTGGTGTGGAAGTTGTCCACCGAACCTAGGATGATGCGCGCGCTCAAAGACGTGTCGCGCCGCTTGTCGATGACGTACTCGGCACCGTCGTCGCTGAACGTCACGCGCAACCAGTCCTCCATGAGCGTCAGCCGCATCCGTATGTCGCCCGCGCCCGAATACGCGTCCATGATTCGCTCGGAAAGCATCTCTTCGATGCATAGGTGTATTTTGCTTGCACTGTTTGCCCCGAAGCCAATGTCAGTTGCCAGGCTATCGACGAATTCCGCCACAGGCACGATTGCGAACATCGTGTTCTTAAGAACGAGGTCGTAGACTACGACACCGCTTGCAAGCTCGTCGCTGACTTCCAAGGTGTGCAGTCTAACGACCAAGCTCGAATAGAGCGAGCGCTGGTCGATCTTGCCGTTCACGTTAAGGGGGAACGCCTCGTAGGCGAAGACGTGCGCAGGTACTTTGTAGCGGGGAAGGCTCGTGCGTAGCAGGTCTTTCACCTGTTCTACGTCAAATTTCGATACGGAGGACACTTCTACGCAAGCCTCGATGCTCTCCCCGAAAACAGGGTGGGGTACGCCCATGACCTTTGCCTCGCACACGCCATCGATTTTCGTGAGCTCGGCTTCGATTTCCGCGGGGGAGATGTTTTCGCCACCGCGTATGATCACGTCCTTGAGGCGCCCTGCGAGGTGCAGGTTTCCCAGCTCGTCGACGTAACCGAGGTCGCCGGTGTGAAGCCAGCCATGCGCATCGATTGCCTGGCTCGATGCGGGCATGCCGTCATAGCCGTTCATGAGGCACTTTCCGCGCGCAAGCACCTCGCCGACCTCGCCTTCGGGCAACGGCGTACCATCTGCAGCAGCTATGCGCAGCTCTACGCCTTCGA
>DFIX01000037.1 GCA_002371495.1 Eggerthellaceae bacterium UBA3686 | reverse complement strand
TACCCCCATCAACTTTACGCCGTCCCTTCACCTCCTTTCGCAAGAGAAACATCGTGTGACATAATAACCAACATGGTGTCATATTGAAATCGCAAAGGAGAGAGGTCTTATGAAGAAGGGTTATCTCGCAGCGTTTTTGGCAGCTGCCCTTGTGGCGGCAATTGGGTTCACGGCTTGCAGCGGAGGTGGCTCGGCTTCATCCGGCAGCGCCTCGGCGGCTTCGGCGAGCTCTTCAGCAGCATCTGCCGAGGCGAGCAGCGCGTCTGCTGCTGCATCCGAAGAGGCTTCGGCGGCTTCTGATGCGGTTTCATCTGAAGTAGCTTCGTCTGCAGCTGCGGAGGCTTCTGCAGAACCCTCGGCGTCGTCCGCGTCTGCGGCTTCGCCTAAGACCGATGGCTCGGCATACGGTTACGCTGGCGACGACCCCGTCGAGGTTGCAGTCTACAAGTACATGGCCGAAGAGGTGAGCAAGAACTTCGAGAAGGCCGATGCCAGCATACCGACTGTGAGCATCGTGCATGTCGACAACGCCAGCCCCGACGAGGTGCTCGTGTACGGCGACTTTTGGATCGATAACTACAATATCAGCGGCAACACCCTCGAATGCGTCTCGGGCGGCAATTTCCCTGGCGTTATGCATCTGGGCAAGGATGGCGACGTCTACGTCGTGAGCTCCTTCGACAGAACAGCTGACGGGGCCGGTTTCGAGTCGAGCGCCAAAGAGCTTTTCGGTGAGTACTACGACGAGTTCATGAAGGTCTATAGCGACAGCGATTCTCGCGATGAGCTTCGCAAGGCTACCGTTGCAGAATACGTCAAGCTCAACGGACTCGACGTTACGCAGTACCAGGACTACGGCTGGGATCCGGTCAAGCTGTAGCGGCAAAGGGTCAAGCTCGTCGAGGCAAGCGTCGACGATGTGCTAGATAGATATTGGCCGCCGCGGGTTGCGCGGCGGCCATCTTTTTGGGATGCGCCGATTAAACGTATTTGCCGTGCATCCGTCCGTCATGTGGGCAGGTAATCGCGGGCGAAAGCCTGGGCGTACAGGATGTCGGTCGCATTGGGATGGTTAAGGCCTTCGGTCAGGCGCACGACGCCCCAGTCGTCGAGGTAATGCGGGTGGTCGGGTGGAAGTGCGCGGCGCTCGTCGATGCGCTGTTGGCGCACGCGCCCCTGGCAGAGGAACACCCCCAAGCATTCGTTGTGCTCTTCGACGGTAGTTGTGACGTTGGCGCGCACGAGCGCGCCGTACTTGCCCGCCGGCCATCCTCCGATTGTACCGAAGAGCAGGATCTTCTTGCCCTTGCAACGCTTCAGGTATTCTAGGCTCTTGGGATCGAGCGAGCTCTTGCGACACCAGAAGCACATTACTACGACCTCGGTGCCGGGCGCTGCTCCCGGTTGCGCATCGAATACGGTCCAGCCGAGCTCGTCGAGCGTTTTGCGTACGCCTTCGGCGATTTGGGCGGTGTTTCCCGTAATCGAAGAGACGTGTAGAGTGACGGTTTTACTTGTGCGGTTTGCCATCGCGTTTTCCTGTCGTTGGTTCGAAGGGCAAAGGTTTCAAAAGGGCGAGACCCTTGTCGTTGCGGTCAGCAAAGAATGTTGGTGGAAGAATGGCTTCGGACCCGGTAATTCCTATGTGCGTGACGTGCCGCGAAAGGCCTGGCGGCAGCACGTGTTCGCTTGGCTTCGCCTAACATTAGATTATTCTGAAGACGGTGGCTGCAGAATCGCTCACACATGCAGCCGCCAGGCCTTTCGCTAGCTCTCGTTGTTGACTGTGGTGACTGTGGCGACAATAAGGGCGTCATCCTCTTTGGTGCCTTTACTCGAGCGTGTCGGCGCATTCGCGCAATTGCGCGATGATGTCGATGTTTTGTGGGCAGACGTCTTCGCAATGTCCGCAGGCGATACAGGCGCTTGCGAAGTTGCCCTCGCGCACGGCTTGCTTGTAATCGGCGCGAGCTTCGGCCAGTTGACCGCTCACCAGGTGCTTGTTCATGGCGGCAAACACGTCGGGAATGTGGATGTGGCGCGGGCAGCCCTCGACGCAGTAGCGGCACGATGTGCAGGGGATGTCGCGCGCGGCACCCAGGATTTCGCGTGCACGCTGGATGACGCACATCTCGCGCTCGTCGAGCGGGCGGAAATCGCGCATGTAGCCGACGTTGTCGCGTACCTGCTCGACGTTCGACATGCCCGAGAGGACGCAGAGGATACCGTCGAGGCCGGCGGCGAAGCGGATCGCCCACGACGCGTAGCTCGCATCGGGAGAGGTTTCGTCCATAAGCGCGCGTACGTTGGGGTCGGGGTTGGCGAGCTTGCCTCCTTTTACGGGCTCCATGACCACGATTTGCTTGCCGTGGGCCCGGGCCACTTCGTAATTTGCGCGCGATGTTATGCGCGGGTTTTCCCAGTCGGCGTAGTTTATCTGCAGCTGAACGAAATCGACATCGGGATGCGCGCGCAGCACCTCGTCGAGCAGTTCGGGCCCAGCGTGGAACGAGAACCCGAACTGTCGGATCGTCCCCTCGCGCTTGAGGTCGCGCACGAAGTCCCACAGCCCCAGGTTCTCGTAGCTCTTATACGTGCCGTTAGTCAGGTTATGCAGCAGGTAATGGTCGATGTAGTCGACGCCGAGGTTACGCATGCTCGTGCGAACTTGCTTGCGCGCTAGGCCAGCCGTGGGTGCGATCATCGTGTTCATCTTGGTGGCTATGGTGAACGAATCGCGCGGATGCCGCTTGACGAGCGCCTTGCGCGTGGCCGATTCGGACCCAGGGTAAATGCGCGCCGTATCGAAATAGGTGAACCCGGCTTCTAAGAACAAGTCGACCATCTGTGCTACCTGCTCGACGTCGATCTTCACGCCCTTGCGCGGCAAGCGCATGAGCCCGAACCCGAGCTTGCCTTGGGCTGCGAGGTCTGAAGTCTTGGGTGAATGTGCGTTCATACGCTTCCTATCTGGTCGTTTGATATGGCGCATAGTATACCAGCGGTGTCGTGCGCCGCGCGCGAGCAGCCGTGAATTGTATTAGTATGGGAACGTGTTGGTCGCACGTCCCTTAACGCATGACGCCCAAGGAGCAATCATGGCTATTCTGAACAACGAATCTGGTAAGTACGCGGCGAACTTCGTGCAGAACGCGGCAGGAGCGCCTGCGATGGAAGGTGCCTTCAAGGCGATTTACGACAAGTTTGCCCAGCGCATCTGCTGGATCGACGGCAATGTAACTCCTGGGGCTTTCCAAATGAACACGGCTTGGTATTCGGCGGTGCCCGAGCGCGACCCGATATTCGAGGAGCATTGCCATGACGATGCCGACGAGCTCATCGGCTTCATCGGCTCGAACCCCGATGACCCGACCGATCTCGGTGGTGAAATCGAGTTCACGATTGGCGGCGAGGCACACCTGTTGACCAAGTCGACAATCATCTTCGCGCCGGCGGGTACGCCGCACAACCCCATGCGCATTCTTAAGGTCGATCGCCCAATCCTGCATTTCTCGGTCGTGACCACCGCAACTTATGATGGGACCAACACTTACAAGTAGGTTGCTGCTCATACGGCTATCTGGGGCGTTCGCCCAGTTCAACGACAGGGTGCTAGGCCTTCAGCTGCTCGCGTTTCGGGAGTATACGGCAGTAGCTGCGCAAGCGGCTACGCATCACGCCGTTGACCAGGGCTGCTTGAGAGTGGAGAGTGCACAAGTAGCCCCTTCGCTTCATATGCCCGAAACACGAGTCAGGGTACAATTATGCGCCGAGGAATGAGTCGGGAGGACAGTTCTTCCGACTCATTGTTTTTTATGGCGCATAGCGGCGGAACGGAGCAAGAATATGATCGAGTTGAAGGCGTATGCCGGGTTGATACGCAACCATACCGAGCTCGCTGGCGAGCTGGGCGTTGATATTGCCGGCTGCACGCGCGAGGAACGCGAACAGCGCCTGGTGGTTGCCGCTTACCAAAAATGGGGCGAGCAGATGGGTTCCCACATTAACGGGCAGTTTGCCATCGCGCTTGCCGATGACGAAACTGGCGATCTGTTCTGTACGCGCGATCCGCTTGGTGCCGAGCTCCTGTTCTACTATCAAACCGCTGACGGCCAGTTGCTCGTGGGCGCGCAAATCAAGGATCTGTTCGGCCAACCGGGCTTCGAGCGGGCGCTCAATCGCGAGCTTATTCAGTTCTACTTGGGATTTACCTATGTGCCAGGAGAAGAGACGCTGTTCAAGGGCGTTTACAAGCTCGAGCCCGGCGGATACTTGCGCTTCGGGGCGCAGGGGCTTACGCTCGGGCGCTACTGGGAACTTTCCTTCGAGCCCGACGAGTCCAAGACACTCGAGCAGTGGGCCGACGAAATCGACGAGGCCATGAACGCGAGCTTGCATGACATCTGCGATGAGGGCGAAGTGCCCGACAGTTTCCTCTCGGGCGGCGTCGATTCGTCCTACATCCTGGCCAAGAGCAAAGCCAAGTGCGGTTATTGCGTCGCATACGCTGACCAGAAGGCGAGCGAAGAGGCCGACGCCCGCGCCACGGCCGAGTATCTGGGCCGCGACTTCGAGGGGATAACCGTGACGCCTGCCGAGTTCTTCGACGCTGTCGACGAGTTCCTGTTGGCCTACGAGCAGCCGTCTTCGGATGTTGCCGGCCTTGCGCTGTATGCTGCTTGCAAGAAGGTCGCCCAGAAGTCGAGCCTGTGCTTCTCGGGCGAAGGCGCCGACGAGTTCTTTGCGGGCTACAGCGTCTACAATCGCCGCAAGCGCTTGCGCATGAGCCCTGACCCGGTGTATTTCGGCACGACCTACATCATGAACAACTCCGAGCAGCGCCGCTACCTGAAGGAGTTCTACCGCAACCGTTCGGCCCGCGCGTTCATGAAGGAGCGCGGTGCGGCGGCGCGCGGTTACGACCCGTTGGCATGGATGCTCTACGTCGATTTGCGCAGCTACTTTGAAGGAAGCATCCTGTTCAACTCGACCAAGATCGCGCGCGGCACTGGTCTCGACATCCGCATGCCGTACTGCGACCTGCGCATTTTCGATATTGCTCGCCGCATGCCGTCCGAGTTCAAAATGGGTGACGACGGTAACAAGATAGCCCTGCGCGCTGCGGCTTCGCGCGTGTTGCCGCACGAGGTGGCCTACCGCAAGAAGCTCGGGTTTCCCGTGCCGGTGCGCAATTGGCTGACCGACCCGACCGTCAACGCTGATATTCGCCGCGCGTTCGAGAGCGAGGCGGCCGCGGAATTCTTCGACGTCGACGAGATAAACGCGCTGCTCGACGAGTTCCTAGGACAGAAGCCCCGCGTGAGCCATCCCATCTGGTTCCCGCGCCATCAGGGCCTGCTCTGGCGCCACGTGTGGACAATCTACCTGTTCATCCGCTGGTACGAGCTGTTCTTCGAATAGGTATCGCGAGCAAACGCGCAAAAGGGTCTGACCCTTTTGCGCGTTTTGTCGCCGACTCATCGGCCCGAGCTATCGCGTTAGGCACAGGCGCTGCAGCTCCTCGCGCTTGGCGGCGTCGATGCCGAGGCCCCGTTCGAGGAACGCGTCGAAGCTTCCGAACTGTTCGTCGGCGGCGGCGTAGGCGCCTGCGAGGAAGGCTTCGTCTGCTCGGAAGAAGTGGGCCAAGGCGTGCTTCATCATTTCGATCGCCTGCTCGTCGAGCTGCGTTTGTCCGGCTCCGAAGGCCTGCGAACTCAGCATGCTCACGAGCTGCTTGGTAACGCCTTCCAGGCATTCGTTGGTCTGCAGGTAATCGGCCATGATGTCGTCGCGCGAAACGCCGAGGGTCTCGAGCAGGATAACCGTTGCGAATCCCGCGCGGTCCTTTCCCGCCGTGCAATGCCAAAGCGCAGCGCCGCCTGATTGCAGGGAGTCGATGACGGCGTCGACGAAGCGGGCGTACTGCTCGTTCGCATACGGCTCGACCACGAAGTTGCGGTACATGTTGGCCATGTAGGTGTCGATGAATGCCAGGTCAGTGCCTTGTCCGCTCATGATCATCTTCATGATGCCCTTGTTGCTCTGCTCGTCGCGCGTGATGCCGGCGCGCACGTCCTTGATGATGGGCAGATGCAGGTTCTTGGCGTCGGGAAGCTCGGGGTCGGGCTTCTCGTCATGCTCGATTTCGCTGCGGAAGTCGACGACGACCCGCATGCCCATCGCCGCGAGCTTTCCGCGGTCGGCTTCCGTTGCGAAGAACAGCTGGTCAGCGCGAAAGAGCCTGCCGGCGACGAGGGTGCGCCCGTCTGAGGTGCGCATGCCGCCCAGGTCGCGTACGTTGCTCAGACCCTCGAAGGAAAGCAGGGTGCTCATCGTCAGCCTCCTTGCCGATTGCTTGCCTGCCAAGCATTGTACGTAAAAGGCCTCAAAAGGGATACTCCCATCCGGAACCTTTTCCCAATGGGACGTTTACCCAGGGCAAACGTCCCATTCATGTGAAACTGCAGATTACAGCGCGCCCTCGATGCGAGGCGTGTGCTCGTCGATGCGGCAGGGCTCGATGACTCGGTCGACGAGGTAGTTGCACTTAGCCGCGGCCTCGTCGCTATCGATGTCGCCGAAATTGCCCAGTGCGTATTCGCGCAACGTTCCCGAGAACACGTACGGGCACGCATGGCAGAGGTAATTGACGTCGCTCGGTGCGATGCTGCCCTCGCCAGCGGCGCGGTTGAAGTAGTACTCGTTGCGCTCGTGGGGACTTCCGCTGAACAGCGACATGAAGAAGAACCCGTAGAAAGCCTCGGAACGATCCTTCGGGTCGAAAGGAAACAGCTCGAAGTACTCGACGATGGCGTCCTCGAACAATTGGTTGTCGCAGTCGTAGAACACGTGGTAGAAAAGCTTGGGGTTTCTGAACGCGTAGTGGCTGAAGACATGCCACGAGTCGATGGCCTTGTCGATGGCCGACTCCTCGATGCGCTCGATGGCGGCCAGGTCCTTGATGTAATCCTCCAAAAACCGTATGCATCCTACCATCAGCAGGTAGTCGAGGTTCGCGAAATGCCGGTACAGCACCGCGGAATCGCAGCCGACTTTTTGCGCGATCTTTCTGATCGAGATGTTCTCGATGCCCTCTTCCTCGATCATCTTGCAGGTGACGTCGACGTATTCCTGTTTTGTATGGTGTGCGTTGCGTTTTCTCATCCGTAAAGCCGTTCTGCAAATGCGCCCTGCCTTCACATTGCCGGCAAGACGGTCCCTTGAGCGATGCCCGTAATTCAAATCATAGTCATCGCGTTGACTTAAAAGCATGATAACACGTGAATGTCGCCGTGTACGTAAGCGAATCGATTGAACGGCAAAGTCATCATCGAATACAAAGAATTCCTGAAATCTGCCGTTCACCGCAATAAATATACCGTTAGCCGCTCCTCAATTGCTAATAGTCATCGCGATGACAATACTGGTGCCAATAAGTCATCGCGATGATGATTTAAGGCTATCGGGAGGAGCTGAAGTATGAAATCACTGTTGGCGTACCTAGATCAGAACGACTTCGAGCGCATCCATGCCGCTTCGTGCAAGGTCCTCGAAGAGACGGGCGTCGTCTTCCACGACGACGAGGTGTGCGATCTGTTCAAGGCGCACGGGGCAAAGGTCGAGGGTAGCGTCGTGCACATTCCGCGCACGCTCGTCGATGCCGCGATTAAGAACGCGCCGCGCACTTACCAGTACAATGCACGCAACCCGCAGAAAACCATCGTCATGGGCGAGGGCATTCATGCACAGCCCAACAACGGTCCCGTCTTCATCCAGGATCTCGACAAGGGTAAGCGCCGCGGTACGCTGCAGGACGTAGCGAATTTGCAAATCCTTGCTCAGGCGTCCGATGTCATCGACGTCGCCGGCCAGCATCCGGTCGACCCGAGCGATGTTGACCAGAATCACAAGCACCTTCTCGTCTGCCGCGAGACGCTGCGTCACTCCGATATGCCCATCATGGGTTGGGATGTGGGCTTCGAGAAAGCTAACCAGTACCTTGACCTCGTGCAGCTGGCATTCGGCAAAGGCACGGGTCCCGAGAACCGTATCGAAGGCCAGTACTGCCAAACACCGGTCAATCCCTTGAGTCCGTTGCAGTGGGAAACCAAGACGCTCGGTACCATGAAGGCGTACCTGACGCGTGGCCAGGGTATCCATTACCTACCCTGCATCCTTGGCGGCGTTTCGGGTCCCATGCGCCCGCTTGGCACGGCCGTGCTCATGAATGCCGAGATTCTCTCGGGCCTCACGTTCGCCTACTTGTACAACCCCGAGGCGCCGGTGCTTTATTCGCCGTCGTCCTCGATCGCCTACATGAAGAAGGGCACGTACTGCACCGGCACGCCCGATATGTCGCTGGTCAACGCTCCCATCATGCAGATGGCTCATGAGTTCTACGAGGTTCCGACGCGCAACATGTGCGGCATGTCAGACGCGAAGGTCGTCGACGCGCAGGCTGGTCTCGAGACCATGCAAAACGTGCTGATGGCCGTCATGTCCGATTGCGACTTCCTGTTCGAGTGCTTCGGCGTGCTCGACGCGATCATGACCGTGTCCTACGAGAAGCATATTATCGACGAGGAGATCGTCGCCCGTTGCATCGCGCTGAAAAACGGCATGGATCTTTCGGACGACGCCCTATCGGTCGACGTCATCCAGGAAGTCGGCATCGGCGGCAGTTATCTGGACGCCGACGATACCATGGATTACTTCATGGATCCGTTCGCAAACACAATCTCGGAATGCGAGAGCTACGACACCTGGAAGGCCGAAGGCGCCATGGATATCGCGCAGCGTGCCAACATCGAGTACAAGCGTCGTCTTGCCGAGGCTCCCGAGACCCTGCTCGACCCGCAGACCGAAAGCGATATCACGTCCTATATGGAACGTGTGCTGCATCTGTAATCCGAACGTATCGTCATTAGCCGCCCGCGCTTCGGCGTGGGCGGCTTAACCGCAAGGAGTCAAAATGGCTACTGCAAGCGAAATCAAGAAAGGCGGGAAGGTCGCTCCTTGGACGTTTTTCCCTCCGCTCATCTTCATCGTGGCGTTGTGCGCATGGGTCGTCAGCGATCCGGTGGCGGCCGGCGAAGCGATGGGGGTGGCATTCGGCTTCGTCACCAACGAGATGGCGTGGTACTTCCAGATTTTCTTTTTCATCGTCATCTTGCTGCTCGTGTTCCTGTGTGTTTCGCCTATTGGCAAAAAGAAATTCGGTGAAGAGAAAACCGAGTACTCCACATTGTCGTGGATGGGCATGGTGTTCACCTCGGCAGCCGGTTTCGGAATGCTGACCTGGACCTCGATCGAGTGGTACTACTATGCGGCCGCGCCTACGTGGGGCATGGAACCGTTTTCGGCTGAGGCTATGGAATGGGCATCGCTCTACCCGCTGTTCCATTGGGGCCCTGCGGCGTTTGCCATCTACGTGCTTTTGGCGGTGCTGTTTGGTTACCAGATGTATTGCAAGAAGGTCACCGACTCACGCCCGAGTACGGCGTGCGAATCCGTTATCGGCGAGAAGAACGCCAAGGGCCCGCTGGGAAAAGTGTTTGACGCCGTTTTCGCGATCGGTCTGCTCTGCTCGGTCGTGACCTGCGTTGGTGTAAACGTCCCCACGCTATTCGGCATCATCTCGCGCGTGGTCGGCTTCGAGCCGCCGTTCATCGCCGAGGCTTGCGTCATTATGGCATGGTCGGCTCTCATGGCGGTGCTGCTGTACGCTGGCCTTAAGAAGGGCATCAAGATGTTCAGCGACTTCCGTGTGTGGCTCGGTTTTGCGATTCTTGCATTCTTGCTGATCGCCGGTCCCACCACCACGATGCTCAACTCGTTCACTGACGCTCTGGGCATGTTCGTCCAGTATGCGGGTCGACTGTTTCTGAACACCGACCCGTACGCTCAGTCGGGAACGCCTCAAGGCTGGACCGTATTCTATTGGTGCTGGTATTTGGCGTGCGCCATCCAAACAGGTATCTTCTTCGCGAAAATCTCGCGCGGACGTACCGTACGTCAGCTCATCATCGGCGCTATGGTCGGCTCGGTCGCAGGTTCCTGGATGTTCTTCGCCGTGTTCCAGGGCTTCTGCATGGACATCTTCGTGAAGAACTCCGTCGACATCGCGACCGTCTTGGCCGAATCGGGCCAGGGTGCTGCCATTGTGGCGCTGTGGGATTACTTCCCGTTTGCCAAGTTCCTGTTCCCAGTGCTCATGGTCTACGGCTTCATCTCGATGCAGACGCTGCTCAACGGCCAGTGCTACAGTATGGCCATGATCACCACGCGTACGCTCGAAGGCGACGAGGAGCCCCCGCTGTGGATGCGCATCTTCTGGTCGGTAGGCATCGGCGCCATCTCGATTAGCCTGCTGCTCATCGGTGGCATCGCACCTGCGCAAACCGTTTCAATCGTGGCATCTGTGCCGCTGTCAGTCGTCGTCATCATTATGGTGGTGAGCTTCTTCAAGGACTTGCGCCAGAAGGGCTGGATCGAAAACGGTGAGGTGGTGCCTATCGAAGGCTTTACCGTCGTCAAGGAAGAGCTGGACGATCCCGTGCCATCGGAAGGGCAGCCAGCGCCAGTTCTTGCCGAGCCGTAAAACTGGTCCGCAATCAGTTACGCTTTAATTGCTGAATCGAAAGGGCGACGATGGGCACATCGGGAAAACAACACGTAAATCTTCCGATTTTCGTGGGATCCGTTGTGCCTGTCGCCATCCTGGTGGTAATCCTTGTCGGTTTCCCGTCTCAGGCCGAGTCGGTTATCGATGAGCTCTTCGCGGCGCTTTGCGGCAACTTCGGCTGGTTGTTCCTCGGCATCGTCATAATCATCGCCATCTTCTCGCTGATCGTGGCGGTTTCTCCTTGGGGATCGGTCAAGCTCGGGGGGCCTGACGAAAAGAAGCAGTATTCCGATTTCACGTGGGCGGCCATGCTTTTCACGGCGGGGCTTGGCACCGCTCTTGTCGTCATGTCCTACATCGAACCGGTTATGTTCATGGATTCCCCGCCGTTTGGAATCGAGCGTCTCAGCGAAGAGGCGTTCGAATTTGCGCTCGTTCCCGACCAGTTCCTTTTCGGCTTCTTGGCCTGGCTCATCTACATTCCGGGCGTCATTGCGGTGGGTCTTGCCCTGTACGTACGGCGCGAAAGCAAGCTGCGCCTTTCGGCGGCGTGCGACCCCGCAATCGGGGCTCACAGCGATAAAGGCTTGGGAGCGGTCATCGACGTGCTCGGCAACATTGCCGTCATCGGTGGCATTTCGAGTGCCCTTGGGCTCGGCGTGCCGATTATCACGACGCTCATCCATAAGCTTACGGGAATCCCCGAAGGACTTTGGCTTACCCTTGCAGTGTTGCTCGTGTGGACTGCCGTATTTGCGTCGAGTGTGTTTCTTGGGCTCGACAAGGGTATCAAAAGGCTTTCGACGTTCAACGTGTACCTGTTTGGAGCCGTCATCATCTTCGTTGCCACGGTCAATCCCATTGGCGATGCCATTCACCTGTGGGTGAACAGTCTCGGGCTCATGGTCGATAATTTCGGCAAGCTAGCTTTTGGCGTCAATGCGTTTGGCGAAAACGATTTCACCCAGAACTGGGTTGTGTTCTACTGGGCATGGTGGCTCACGTACGCACCCATGATGGGGCTGTTTGTGGCCCGCATCTCGCGCGGACGCACCGTGCGCCAGATAATTGGCGGCATGATGGTGTTCGGTGCCCTTGCCTGCATGATGTGCTTTGCATGGTTCGGGTCGTATTCGGTCTCGCTGCAACACAGTGGTGCCGTGGACCTCGTGGCGATTTTTTCAGAAGCGGGTAGGGAAGAAGCCTTCTACGCGATACTTCAGACCATGCCCCTTGCTCCCGTGATTGAGGTGGCCTACATCATCTTGCTGTTCGTCTTCTGCGCGACGAGCATCGACTCAACGGCGTACGTGCTAGCTTCGACCTGCGTCGACAACCTGATGGGTGACGAGCAGCCAAAGCGCTGGATGCGCATGACATGGGCGATTCTTCTTCTGCTGTTTACGCTGGGGCTTGTGCTGGTCGGCGGCTTGCAGACCTTGCAAACGGCCACCGTTCTGACGGGCTTGCCCATGGTGGCCATCGTTGCTCTGCTAATGGTGTCTTGCGTAAAAGCGCTTCGGGTAGCAAGCGCTGCTCAGGAAATCGATCTGACTGACTAGGAAAATTCCAAACAGGATACTCTTGTTTGGTACCTCACCACACAAGAAAGGGTGTCAAATGGGTTACCCCCTTTTGACACCCTTTGCGTTGTGATTGCGGTTGTTAGAAGGTCTCGGTCTCGACTGGGGCCATGAGGTTTTCGTAGTACGTAACCTCGCCGCAGGCCAAGTGGAAGATGCCCATGGTCCAGCCGTTGTTCTCGTAGAGCGGCTTCAGGAACGGCATGGCCTCGAAGGCGGCGTCGACGAGTGCGGGGTCATCGTCGAAGGCGACTTCGCCGTTGATGCGGATCCAGCTTTGCCCGTCGGGCTTGGTCGCGGCAATGCTAATCTTGGGCGTAGCCTGGATTTGGGCGTAGACGGCTTTGTGCGTGCCGATGCCGAAGTACAGCTCACCTTCGTAGCACATCTGGAAGCCGATGGGGCGCACAGCCGGGGCGCCATCATTCACGGTCGCGATGTAGAACGTTCTGCATTCTGCCAGGTAATCGCTCATCTTCTGCTTGTCTGCCATTTACGGCTCCTTTCATCATATTTAATCTAATGCGATGATATCGCTTTGCGCGAGCAGAGGGCGGCAGAATGCCCATGTTTTGCAATGGGGGCGAACCCATTTCGGCCGGTAGCAACATGGCGATATGAGCGATTCTTCGCCTCAGCTCGCGTTCGGGCGGCGGAACGCTCGAACGTCCCGCCGCCCGACGTTTTGTTAAATGCCGTTCTCGGCGTACATGACGCCTTTGCGGGTGTCTTCCCATTCGGGAATCTGGTACACGCGGTATTCCATGTCGCGCAGCTCCTCGAGCCGCTTTGCGAGCTTGCTCTCGGGGTCGTCAGGGTCACCATAGGTTAGCGCGCCGGCGGGGCAGTTGTATACGCAGTACGGCTCGTTGTCGGTGCCGTCGACGCCGTGGCATTGGATGCAGCTCTGTTTCCAGATGGGCATCCATTTCATGTACAGGTTGGGCCACTTGCCGCCTGGCGTGTCGAGCTCTCCGCCGCCGATGGTGCGCACGAAGTTGCGGTTCGTGTCAAGGTCGAGCTCGTAGGCGGTCTTGCAGGACATCACGCAGGTCCAGCAGCCGGTGCAGCGGTTCACGTTCACGAGGATGGTGTCGGCCATCTTAGTTACCTGCCTTTCGAACGTCGCAACGGGCGTCCCAGAACACCTCGTTGGTTACGGGCTCCAGAATGAACAGCGACGATATCGGCGCACCGGATGCCAGCTCGCGGCGCTTCTGCTCTACGCCCCACGTATACGAGAAATCGGTCATCGACTCGTTGGTGTTGATGGGATTCTCGAGTACCTGCGGGTTGTCGTTGTCGGGATAGTACTTCTCGTCGAAGCTGTACCATACGTGTGCCATGCCGGGACGGATGTCCTCGCGCAGATGCAGCTTCATCTTCTTGATGCAGCCGCGCTGGTTGAACACGTCGACCAAATCGCCGTCGCGCAGGCCCTTCTCTTTGGCGGTTACGGGGTTCAGCGCTACGCCGGTCTGCGTTTGCATAGCCAGCTTGCGCAGATCAGGGATGTTCGTGAACTGGCTTTGCATGAAGTACTTGTGGCGAGCCGAGTAGAACTGCAGCGGATATTCGTCTTTCCAGTCGTCGAAAAGCATCGGCTCTTGGAAGTCGGCCATCGGCCCGACGTCCGAGAGGACCTCCTGGTAAAACTCGATGCGCCCGGTGATGTTGCGCATGGCTCCGTTGCGGAACTTGTCATAGCTGTCGTCATCCCAGTTCAGGTGGAGTGACTTCATTTTCTCGAGGCGCTGGAAGGTAACGGGCGCTACTTCTCCTGCGTGCTCGGGGTCCTCTGCTTCGGTAATTGGCGCGAGCATTTCCTTGTCGCCTGGGATGCCGAGCGCAATCTTCCAGAGCACCCAGTCCTCGAGCGGCATGTCGAAGTACTCGCCGATGCCTACTTGCTGGGCGATGCCTGCCCAGATGTCGGCGCAGGTCTTCGATTCGCCCTGCGGCGGGATGGCCGGCTCGCAGTACGTTGCGCTGTTGTACGGGCCGCCGAGTATTTCGTGGCGCTCGAACGACGTGGTCTCGGGCAGCACGTAGTCGGCGTAGCGCGCCGTGTCGGACATGTGGATCTCGAACGACACGAACAGCTCGATGTTGGGTAACACCTGCTCTTTCCAAAGCCTGCGGTTAGGCCAGTTGAGAAGCGGGTTTGCCATGGGATTGATCCATGCCTTGTATTGCTGCTCGGTCTTTCCCTCGAAGCTCTCGAGCAATTCGCGCATCGAGATGTGGTTGGCCTTGAACGGATTGGTGGGGTCGGGGAAGTACGTCGCGCGCACGTCGAAGCGGGCGTCGTCGTGGTAATCGGTGCCGCCGACGATGATGGAGCCGCCGCGCTTGCCGAAGTTGCCCGACAGATACGACAGCAGGTAAATCGAGCGGCAGGCTTGCGTGGAGTTACGGTAACGCAGGCCGTCGTACATGAAGATGCAGGCAGGGGCCGAGGCGATGTACTCGTGAGCTAGGTCTTCACAGTCCTGGGCGGGGATGCCGGTGAGCTCTTCCTGGCGCTCGGCGGTCCAGGGCTCGAGGTGTTTGACCAGCAGGTTGTAGGCCGTGTTGCACTTGATGCCGTTGACCTCGACCGAGGCGTCGAGCTGGGGCTTGTGGTTTCCAAACTCGCCGGCATCGCGGGCCTCGATGCTGTCGACGTCGGCACCCGAATACATCATGGCGCGGTTGACGAGCTGCGGGCCGGTGAAGCGGCCGATGGCGTAAGGCTGGCCGTCGGTCTCGTCGATGAACACGAAGCTGTCGGGGCTTCCGCCCTCGAACGCTTCGGAAGCACGCAGGTACTTGCCCGTGTCCTCGCGCACGAGGTAGGCGCCGGTGGTGTTCTGTTTCATGAACTCTTCGTCGACCAGGCTGTCGCGCACGATGATGTGGGCCATGGCCAGCGCGAGCGCTGCATCGGTGCCGGAATTGATGGGCATCCACTGGTCGACCTTGGCCGACGTGCAATCGAAGAGGTTCGAGATGTGAACGAGCTTGACGCCGCGTTCACGCGCGTCCATGAACATGTGCGTGGTCGGGCCGGGGCGCGTGAACCCGATGGGGTTGCAGCCCCAAATGATGCACATCGTCTGAACGTCGTTAAGCAGGAAGCGCCCGTTGTTCAGCACCAGGCCGAAATCGATGGCTCCCGAAATGAATGAGCCGAAGTCGACCATGGGATGCTCGATGCGCGTGCCGCCGTAGCCGTTGAGGAAGCGGTTTGCCAGGTCGTGGTTGAGCGAGCGGTCGGCGCCGGGCACACCGCACCAGAAGCAGTTGATCAGGATCGAGCGCTTGCCGTACTGCTCGGCCAGCTCGTTGATCTTATCGCCGATCTCTTGGAAAGCCTGGTCCCAGCTGATGCGTTCGAACTCGCCCTTGCCGCGCTCGCCCACGCGCTTCATCGGGTAGAGGATGCGGTCCTCGGCATAGGGGATCTCCTTGCACAGCACGCCTTTGCTGCAGATTTGTGGTCCGGGGCTGGGGCTGGGGATGTTGGCCCGCTGCACGCGGATGATTTTGTCACCCTTGCTGTGCACTTCCAGGACGCAGTTTTCGTGGCACCCGTATCCCTGGCAAGGGTTTAGGGTCACGCGTTCTTCGGCCATGACGTTCTCCTCTCTTATTGAAACCATGCTGATGGCGAGGGCAGATGTTTCCATGGAGCCGCGATTGGCCGGGATGCGGTATCGACGGGTTTACATGCCGAGCTTTCCATCGGCCGCTTTGAGCCACAGAAACGCACCCTCTTATTGGCATCATAGGCATTGGCGGTGGGTGGGGGAATAAACGCTCGATTGCCTATATATGCAACCGATTGCTTTGCATTTGTGAGAGACAGCGGGGAGGAGGATGTTGTCTTCCCGCCCCGCTGGTTTCCGGGGCGCCATCGTTGGCGCCCCGTCCCCTCCGTTCGGCGCGGCTACTTCTTCTCGGCGTACACCACGCCGTCGCGGGTCGACTCCCACGGCGGCATTTGGAAGAATCGGAAGCCGCGGTCGCGCAGCTCCTCCTTCTTGGCCGCGGCGGCGTCACCTATGCTGAGCGCCTTGCACGGGCACGACTGCACGCAGTAGGGCAGCTCGCCCTTGGCCAGGCGCCCCGCGCACTTCACGCACTTCGTCGTCCACACGGGCTGCCAGCTCATGTGCAGGTCCGGCCACGTGCCGGCCGGCCGGTCGATGCCCTCGCCGCTCCCGAGCGTGCGCACCGTCAGGAAGAACTCTTCGTCGGGCAGGTTGTTGCCGACCTTGCAGGCCAGCGAGCAGGTCCAGCAGCCGATGCAGCGTTGCAAATCGACCAGGATGGTCTTCTCGTCCATATATTCGCTCCTATCTTCGCCGCCGCCTGTTCAGATGGCGGCCGTCTCGTTCGCCGATGCGACAACGGGCAAGCCACGTTGCCACAGGTGCAAAAGTGCCATAGTGCAAAAGGGTCTGACCCTTTTGCACCTAGTCGACCTTGCGCACGTCGCAGGCGCAGTCCCAGATGGTGTCCCACGCGCCAGCCATGCCGCCGAAACCGCCGGTGCCGAACCCGGGCTGGTATCCGCCAGCCTCGTAGGTCCATTTCTCCCAGTTCTTGGCACGCTCGTCGATGGTCTCACGGCTTCCCAGCGGCACGAGCAGCTCGGAGTACATGCCCTCTTCGAACGCCGTCTGTCGCCAACCGAACCAAATCTGCACCGTTCCAGGCGGGATCACCTGGTCGAGCCGCATTTCGATGATGCAGTGGCCGCGATGGTTGTAGACCTCGACCTTGTCGCCGTCCTTGATGCCCTCGGCCTCGGCATCGACCGGGTTCATGCGCCCGGTCGGGTATCCGCCCGAAAGCTCGCGCATGACCGGGTCCTCGGTAAACATCGACTGCATGAAGAAGCGCTGGCGGCCGCTGAAGAAGTGGTACTTGCCCTTGGCCGTGCCATCGCCGAGGGTTGCTGCCGTCGGCGCCTCGAGCGGCACCACGTATTTGGCAATGGCATCATCGACTGCCACGAGCTTTTCGGCGTAGAACTCCATGCGCTTGTGCGGCGTATCGAAGTTGAAGCCCGCAAACGGATCCCAAGCGAAAGGCGGCGTAGCGGCACGGATGCGCTTCTCTTCCTTAAGTCGCTCGTAGGTGATCTTCGGTTCCACGTTGGCGATAAGCGGGTAATTGGTGTCGAGGCGCACCTTTATCCAATCAGCCGTCGAGTTTTGGAAGTACTCGCCGAATCCTACGCGCTTTGCCAGCTCGGAGTATATAAACGTCGGGTCCTTGGCCTCGCCGACAGGCTCGATTGCCGGCTCCTGCAACACCACGTGGTTGTACGCCGCCGAAACGACGAGCTCCTCGCGCTCAAATGGCATGCAGTCGGGCAGCACGTAGTCAGCGTACATGCCGGTGTCTGTCATCCAGATGTCGATGTCGACGATGAGCTCCATCTGCGGGAACAGTTGATCGACCCAAAGACCACGGTTAGGGCAGTTGTGCACGGGGTTGCCTGCTACGACCCAGAACGCCTTAATCGGGTAGGGCTCGCCTGTTTGCACTTGTTCGATGAAGTCTGCCTGGTGGATGAGCTTGCCCTTGTAGTTTTCGCGCCCGTCGGGCATCGTGATGGCCTGATCGTTGAAGGAAAGCGGCCAACCTGCGGGCAGCATCTCGGACGTCACGCCAGCACCGGGATGACCCAAGTTGCCTGTCAGAGCGCCCAGCAGGTAGAACGAGCGGTACGATTCGCCCTGGTTGATGTAGCGCAGGCCCAACGCTCCGAACACGAAGGCGTTGGGGGCGGCCACGTACTCGTCGGTGAGGCGCACGACGGTCTGGGCGGGAACGCCGGTGATGGCTTCCTGCCACTCGGGCGTGTAGCTGGCGGCATGCTCTACCAGACGGCGGAACGCCGTCTTGCAAGCTACGCCGTTCACCTCATGCGCTCCGTCGAGCTCGGGATTATCGCACGGCAGCGCTTGCTGGCCGAGCACCGTCGAGCAGGGCGCGTCGGCATCAAGGTCCCACACCACGTAGTTGCCCTCGTCGTCGCGCAGGTACATGCCGTCATCGTCGCGTACGAGGAACGGCGCCACGGTATAAGCCAGAAGGAAGTCTTCCTTATACTGCTTGCGCTGCAGAATGAGATTGACCATGGTCATGGAGAGCGCAGGGTCCGAACCCGGTTTAACGGGGATGAACTCGTCAGCGAAACCAGCCGTGCCATCGAACAGAAGGCCAATGTCGATGATCTTGGCGCCGCGGCTCTTGGCCTCGACGAAGTGCTTGGCGATGCGCATCTGGTTCTCGATGGGGTTCGCGCCCCAGATGATGATGAGATCCGACGAATCGAAATTCACCGGGTCGATCGTCGAGTATTTATAGAAGTTGCCGAAATCGAAGAACGCCGCATAGAACGGACCGTTGTCCAGGCCGTACGACTTAACGGGATCGCTTGCGCCCCAAAGTCCCATGAAACGCGACGCAAGTAGGGCTGCCAACCCCTGGCTGGGCGGCACCGAAGCCACGACGTCCCACATGGCAAGTGATTCAGGGCCGTACTTGTCGCGGATCTCGAGCAGTTTGGCGGCAATCTCGTCCATCGCCTGATCCCAACTGACCTCTTCCCACTTGCCTTCTCCACGCTCGCCGACGCGCTTGAGCGGCTTGGTAAGGCGCTTCGGGTCATAAGGCTGGCGACACGACATGATGCCCTTCTGGCAGATGTAGCCCTCGCCTTCTTCGGCCCCGGTGTAGTCCGCAGCCTCGCACCGAACGACTTTGCCGTCCTTCACAATGGTCTTGAGCGTGCAGAACTCATGGTCGCCCCATCCGGGGCAGCACGTGTAGACGAAAGACTCCTCAGACATACACATTCCTCCTCTTATTTACCCGTCTTGTTTCCATGCAGGAGCAGGCGCGCAGACAACCCCCGTACCTTGACGCTCCTCCCACAAGGTGCCTATAAGGCAATTGTAGAAGGCGACGAAACAAGTTGCTATCAATGCTTGCTTGCTTATATATGCAACTGAACGCTGCGTACTTCGTAGACATGAATTAGGGCTGGTGCGACGGTGACAGGCGGTGGCAGTGGACGGTGCCCCCTGTCACTGCCTGTCACCCGCTGTCCCCCAGAGAAACCGTATGCTTTATAATGCACGCCAGAAAGAAGCGGGATTCGGCCATGCGATTGCCAGGGGGGGACCATGCAGATCGACACGCTTCGCTATTTCACCGAATTGGCACGGGCGGGATCGTTCTACGGAGCGGCCAAGAGCGTATTCATATCGCAGCAGGGCCTGAACAAGGCCATCACTTCGCTCGAATCCGAGCTGGGTGTCAAGCTGATCGAGCGCGAGAACCGGGGTGTGCGCCTGACGAGCGCAGGTGAAGTGCTGCTCGAGCACTCCAACGCGCTCCTACTGGAATACAGCAACATGCTCAAGGATCTGTATGCGCAGCATGCAGCCACCAGCAGCGAAAACGCCTTGCTGACAATACATGTGACGTATTATCCGGCCCAAATATCGGAACCTTTCGTGCGCAGCATGAAATCCTCGGAGTCCATCAGCATCGTCGAAGAGCCCTTCCAACAGGTAATAGAGGGAGCACGCGCATCAGATGGCAGCGAGCTGTTCGTCTGCGACCTGTACGGCGTCCCCAACCATCTGCACGACTTCGAAGACCTCGTGTTCGAGCCCATAATCATGTCTCGCTCCGGCATTGTCTGGCGCGATACTCCGCCGGTCCCCACGCGCGGCGCCGTCCACCGCGAGCAGCTGGCCAACGTGCCCCTGACCATTGACTCTCACCGCGAGATGAGGCGTCTTGCCGAGTACGTCATGGAAGACTACCCGCTCAACAATATACGCATGGGCGTAGCGAACCCTAAGGGCCGCATCGAGTACCTCGGACTTTCCGATGGCGTAGCGGCGCTCTACGATTCGTTCGGCTACACGCTTATCCAAGCTAACCCCCAGCTGGGCGGCGACGACCTGCACTTCACTCCGTTCTCGACGCCACGAGCCATCACTTACATCGGGTTCTTCTACAACAAGAAGGCGCGTCCCAACGTGCGCGCCCGCCATATCATCGAAGTGCTGCGTAATTATCTGCGCGCTAATTTCGCCGATTACATGGAGCAATACCCCCTGCAATAGTGCGATGGGAAGACAACGGAGGATGTTGTCTTCCCCCGTCAGCTGTTCTGCTCTTTACTCGCCGGAAGGCAGGTAGGATTTAAGGGCGTCGAAAATCATATGCGCTGCAAGGACGAACAGGCCGATTGCGCCGATGAGGCCGACGATCATAATCGGATTACCGATGATGTTGAGGAAGAAGTACACGCCGAACGCGAACATGCCCACGGCGCCGATGCCGATGCAGGCGGCGGTGCCCTTGTTCACCTGCAGAAGCAAGAACGTGAGGTAACCCAGGATAAGCCCTACGATGACGAATGCGAAGCCGCTGAACCACGCGTTGCCAAGCGCGACCTCGGGAGGCATTTCCTTACCTGCGGCGCTGTAGATGAGATGCATCAAGGCGACGAAGCCGTTCTGCCCCATGACGACGGCGCCGCACACCGCGTTGGTGGTTCCGCCTATGAGGTCACCCTGCTTGATCATCTTAACCACTGCGATGACCATAATCGGGAATGCGCAGAATATGATGGGAAACGCACCCGCGACAGCCGTACCGTGCACGATGCCCAGAAGCATGGGCGTCAGCGTGAGGATGCAGAAGCCGATGGTGAGATTGCAGAGCGGGCCGTAGCTTGCCTCGGAAAATGTTTTCTGACTCATGTCGATCCTTTCCGCATGTGATTTCGAAAAACGGGGGTGCGCACCCTCTTCGCGGACATTGTAGCTTCTGGGAAATAGAGCTTCCATCAGTCATTAGTTGCCTATTCGGGTAACCGTTTGTCGTCCATTTACGCATTGAGCTTTCAGTTAACCATATGGGTAACTAACAGTAGGGCATTTCAGTAAACGATGAGTCAAATTGTTCATATTGCCACCTCTACAATGTATCTGGGGAGCGCGCGCCGCCCTGCGCGGGGCGCAGCGTGTGGCGGGGAAGACGGTTCCCATGCGCTCATGCGACACGAGGGGGTTTGTATGGCGACAGGCGAGCTGAAGCTAACGCGAAGCGCGTGCCAGGGCTTCGGATGCCATGAGCACTGCGTCTTGGACGTATGGTCCAAAGACGGCAAGATCGTGGCTACCCAAAAGGGCACGCAACCAGGTCCCGGCACTGGTCCGCACATCTGCAGCAAGGGCATTATGTCGGGGGATATCCCCTATGCCGAGGACCGTATCTTGTATCCTCTGAAGCGCACGGGCGAGCGCGGAGAAGCCAAGTTCGAGCGCATCAGTTGGGACCAGGCGCTGACCGAGATCTGCGACAAGCTCAAAGAGATTACCGACGAACATGGCACCCGTTCGGTGCTCGTCAACGCCTTCTGGTGTGGCGTGCCGGGCGCGGACCGCTCGCTCAACTACGATCTGGCGTTGCGCTTCATCAACTCGTTCGGTGCGACGCGCTTCGAGATGCCCTCGGTCGACGTGGGCATCCTCATCGGCGCCGGCGCCGACATGGGTCAGGTCGTTTCGAACAACAAGTACCTCATCAACAACGTCGACAACATGCTCGTCATCTGGGGTTCCAACCCTATTGGCTTCACACGCCCGGGCGAAACGACGCACATGATGATCGATGCTCACGAGCGCGGTGCCAAGATCGTACACGTATCTAACTTGTACGACGTGACGAGCGCCAAGGCCGACACGTGGATTCCGGTGAAATCCGGCACCGACGGCGCGCTGGCCATGGCCATGGCGCACGTTCTCATCGATGAGGACCTGATTGACAAACAGTTCCTCATCGAACGCACGGCGGGCGCCTACCTGGTGCGCGACGACAACGGCCAGTACCTGCGCGAGGCCGACATCGTCGAGGGCGGCGATGCGAGCAAGTTCGTCTTCATGGGCGAAGACGGCCAGCCCCATACTGCTACGCGTTTCGTCGGAAAAGCCGTCATCGGTGCTCTGGGCACGTCACAGAGCCGAGACCTGCTCGATCGCGGCGAGGTCGAGGAAGGCCAGCCGATGGACGTCTATGGCGGGTTCACGCCCGTGCTCGACGCCGTGGCTGAGGTGGGCGGCATCGGCTGCAAGACCGCGTTCGTGAAGCTGCGCGAGCACCTGGCCGAGTGGACGCCCGAGGCTCAAGAGGCCATCACCGGCGTTCCCGCCGCGACCTGCGCGCAATTCGCGCGCGACTTCTACAATGCGTCGCCTGCGTCCATCTTCATCAACTGCGGTTTCCGTTACAAGAACGGCGGCCAGTCGTCCCGCGCCGTGTACTTGCTGGCTTACCTGACCGGCAACGTGGGCAAGAAGGGCGGCACGCTGCTGCCCGGCCCGCTCGACTACTACCCGACGACCCAGCTCAACGTCATGCCGCTGTGGTTCCCCGACTTCAACGACATGTACCGCGGCGAGTACGCGGCCATGACCGATATTCTGGCGAGCTTCGAAAAGCCCGACTACGAAGGCCAGCAGTACAAGGCGTTCATCAATCCGTTCGCCAATCCGCTGACCAACTGGCCGAACAAGCACCTGTGGCGCGAGCGGTTCCTGCCCAACATCGAGCTGTTCGTGGCCTTCGACATCTACATGTCAGACACCGCGGCCTACGCCGACTACGTGCTGCCCGAGGCGACCATCTTCGAGCGCTACGAGTGGATGAACGGCCCCAACGAGTGCTTCACGCTGTGCGAGCCGGCCATCCCGCCGCAGGGCGAGTCCAAGGACTGCGCGCAGATTTGGCGCGAGATAGCCACGCGCCTCGGCCGCGGCGATGACTGGACGCTCGAGGACACGCGTGAATGGTGCATATTCGAGAGCACGTTGCCGCAATCGGATGGCAAGCCGCAGATGGCCTACATCACCGAAGAAGAGGATCCCGAGCATGCCGGTGAGCTCGCACCCATCACGTTCGAGCGCCTGCAGAAGGTGAAGTCGCTTTCAGCCGTGACCGATGGCACCCCGTTCGACAACTTCACCAACCCGTCGTTCCCCAACAAAACGGGCAAGATCGAGTTCTACAACGAGGGCTTGGCGCCTTTCGGTTGCGCGATGGTCAATTACGTTCCCACCATCGTGCACGATGAGGAGCTGCTGAAGGATTATCCGCTGCAGTTCTACCCGGGACGCCATAAGTACTTCATGCAAAGCCAGTTCACCAACATTCCCGAGCTTTACTCGCTTGCGTCGTCAACGCAGACTGGCGTGGCCCTGAACCCCGTTACCGCCAAGGAACGCGGGCTGCATGAGGGTGACGAGGTCGAAGTCTTCAACCAGCGCGGCTGCATCCGCACGACGCTCCACCTGCGCGAGGACATCGCTCCGGGCATGGCGCACATGTGGTACAGCTTCAAGGAGCGCGAGTATGAGGGCACCGATTGCCCGCAGACGCTGGCCACGCCGCTCAACACCGAAGAGGGTATGGACACCCTGACCGCAGCCGTGACGTACGGTTCGCACATGCGCGACGTGGTCGACAACATCCCGCATGCCGTGTGCAACGTCGTCGAGAAGAACAAGGCCGAGGTCTTCTGGGATTCGCTGTGCGACGTGAGGAAGGTGGAAGCATAATGGCAAACTCGATTCTGGTGAACATCAACCGCTGCGTCGGTTGCTGGACCTGCAGCACGGCCTGCAAGAAAGCCTACGGCCTTGGTGTTGACGACTACCGCATGTACGTGCGCACCATCGGCGGCGGGCAAATAGATACACCAGGCGGCAAGTGGCCGAACCTCTACATGAAGTGGATGCCGGTCTACCATACCGATTGTTTGGCCTGTTCGGGCAACGCTCGCACCGCCAATCAGCCGTTCTGCGCGTACAACTGCACGACCGAGGCGCTAACCTACGGGGATCTGGACGATCCCGAGAGCGCCATTTCGAAGAAGATGGAGGAACTGCGTCAGAAGGATTTCCGCATCTACCAGCTGCATGCGTGGGAGAAGACTCGTGCGGGCGTGTGGTACGCCGAAAAGGATATCTAGGTCGAGCCGTGGAACTGGGGCGCCGACGCCGCACATCGGCGCCCCATAACATTGCACAACTAAAAGATGTATATATATGAAAACAAACGTTGATAGCGAGTATACGAGCGACTCAATAGAATGAGGCTATCGAACCCTGTGCTTCGACGTTTTGCCGGATGGGTTGCCGGAATGTGGGCGAAGCGCAGGGAGGGTAAGACGAGCGAAGAGAAGGAGGAGTAAGCATGTCGGAGGAATCTTTCGTCTACACCTGCTGTCCCGGGTGGGGCGACCACGAGTTCTGCGCGCTGAAGACCATCGTGAAGGACGGCAAGATCGTCCGATGCGAGGCGGCGGACTATACCGGTGCCGAAGAGGGCGAGGGCTACATTTGCCAGAAGGGCATCATGGCAGCCCGCCAGCCTTACGACCCCAAACGTCTGACGCATCCGCTCAAGCGCGTCGGCGAGCGCGGTGAGGGCAAGTTCGAGAAGATCAGCTGGGATCAGGCGATGGACGAGATCGCCGAGAAGCTGCTCGAGATCCGCGACAAGTACGGCCCCGAATCGCTTGCCATGTGGGACGTCGTGGCGTCGGTGCCGCCGAGCCAGGGCCTGCATGCCCTGATGAGCTCGCGCTTCATGGGCCTGTGGGGCGCAACCGATCCCAATCAGGCGTACGGTTTGGACAACGGCCCCTACTATGCGTCGTTCTTCGATTTCGGCAATTTCTACAAGTACATGACCACCGATCCGGCCAACTTCGACTGCTCTGACTACATCATCATCTGGGGCGCGAACCCCATCGAGAACCAGATGCGTATTGCCAAGCACTTCGTCGAAGCCAAGAGCCGCGGTGCCAAGATCGTGGACATCGGCTTGCTGTTCGATGGTTCGGCAGGTTTTGCGGACGAGTTCATCCCCGTCAAGCCCGGCAGCGACCCCGCGCTTGCCATGGCCATGGCGAATCTGATTATCCAGAAGAAGCAGTACAAGGAAGACTTCCTGCTCACCTACACCGTGGCGCCGTTCCTCGTGCGCGAAGACGACGGCATGTTCCTGCGCGACGCCGAGGGCAACTACGTGGTCTGGGATCTGGATGCCAACGCCCCGTCTTCGACGGTGCTCGGTCAGCAGGCCATAGCCTGCGACAACCCCGAGCTCGACGGCGAGCACGAGGTCGACGGCGTCCTGTGCAAGACCGCCTTCTGCAAGCTGCGCGAGCACGCCGCCACCTACACGCTGGAGTGGCAGGAGCCGATCACCGGTGTGGCCCCCGCGGTCGTCGAGCGTCTGGCCCAGGAGTACGTCGATGCCCCCAATGCCTACATCTTCGGCGCGCTGGGTCTGCGCTACCAGAACCAGGGCGAGTCGTATCGCGCATTCTATCTGCTGGGCGCCCTGACCGGCAACCTTGGTCGTCCGGGTGCCGGCGTCACGTCCGAGATGCTGCCGAGCGGCTACCCGCTTATGTTCAACAACCAGGCCATCTCGATGCCCAACGGCCCCGAGAACTACAAGGGCAAGGTCATGCGCACGGCCGATTTCATCGAGGCGTGCAAGACCGAGAAACCCTACCCGATCAAGGCGTTCTGGGTCATCGCGGGCAACCCGGTGCACAACTGCCCCAACCGGGGGCTTTGGGCCGACATCATCTTCCCGCAGATGGAGCTCATCGTCGACATCGACATCTGGATGACCGACACGGGCAAATTTGCCGACTACATCCTGCCCGACTGCATGCCCTTCGAGCGCTACGAGCTGGTGTGCTCGGCGTCGTACAACCACGTGGTGCTGCAGGAGCCGGCCATCGAGCCCATCGGCGAGCCGCGTGACCCGGTGTTCGTGTATTCCGAGCTGGCCAAACGCGTAGGGTTCGGCGAGTACTTCGACAAGACAACCGAGGAATGGATCGCCGAGCGCCTTGACACGAAGTACCCGATGATCGCCAACATCGAGCCCAAACTCACCTACGAGCGCCTGAAGAAGGAAAAGATCGTGCGCGCGGTCACGCCGCCCGTGCCGTGGGACCCGTTCATGGGCATGGTGTTCGACACGCCGCACCGCCGTATGGAGTTCTATGCCGAGAAGCTCGTGGCAGTCGATGATGCCATCGCGCAGTACCGCGAACCGCTCGAGGTTCCCACCGCCGCCAAGTTCGAGGCCGGCACCGCCAAGGGCAAGTATCAGTTCTTCAGCGGCCGCCAGCGCTTCTTCATGCAGTCGATGTACACCGAGGACCCGGTCATGCGAGAGCTTTCGGGCGGATACCCGACAGGGCGCATGAACCCGGTCGACGCCGAGGCCGAGGGCATCAAGGACGGCGACAAGGTCGAGGTCTACAATCATCGCGGGCATTGCATCATCGAGATGCGCCTTGACCAGGTCATCCCGCCCGGAACGGTGCAGATCTGGTTTGGCTGGCGCCATGAGGCTTTCGAGGAGGGCATGTACTCCGAGCTGCTCGTGCCGCTGGGATCCTACGAGACCATCGACGATCGTGCCGAGAACTGGGTCAAGTGCACCTACGAAGCCGATGGCTATCATGCTGGCTATGCAACCGGCGGCTTCGGCCTGATGGCCGGCGCCTGGGACACCATCTGGGACTGCGCGTGCGACGTGCGCAAGGTCGAGGCATAAATGTGAAAAAAGGGTCAGACCCCTTTTACACATTTTGGCATCGATCCGCGGCTGATGATTCTTTGAGGGCATCGCCTTCGGGCCCCGGAATCGGCTGCGGTAGGGGATAGGAGAAAGATATGGACGAGAAGACCATCCTGGTCGACCTCCAGCGCTGCATCGGCTGCTGGACCTGCTCGCTGGCCTGCAAGGTCGGCAACAACCTGCCCGACGAAGAGTTCTTCCTGACCGTGCGCACGCTCGGGAGCGGCGAGGGCATCGACCGCCCGGCCGGCACGTGGCCGGACCTGCACATGAGCTGGCAGCCCGTGTGGACGACGAAGTGCGTGAAGTGCGCGGGGCGCCTGGCCAAGGGCGAGAAGCCCTACTGCGTGCAGTCGTGCCCGTGCAAGGCGCTCAGCATAGGCGATGCCGCCGCGGCCAAGAAGGAGGAGCTGCGCGAGCGCGGCTTCCGCTTTTTCGAGATGCCGCCCTGGGAGTCCACCAAGGACGGCGTTGTCTACGCCGAGAAGAAGTAACGAGACGTCAAGTAATGTTTGACGCCATGTCGGGGACGGTCGCGCAATGCGGCCGTCCTTTTAATGCTGCCACCTCTTCGAGATCTTTGGCCCTGCGCGATGCTTTTTGCCAGGGCGCTACCCGCATTGCTCGCAGTAAAAACCGAGCTTTCGCGCGTTCTCGTAGGGGTCGCCTTCGGGATGTGCCAGCGCTTCAGCTAACGCAAGCATCTCGGGTGTTACAACTGCTTTCCCGTTCTCGTTGCGGCCGGGTCGTGCGAGCGGGCGTTTTACGCGCTCGTCGGTGGTGTTGGTGGACGGGCTTTTCTGGCCGGACATGGCATATCCTTCACGATTTGAATAGTGGCTTCATTATAGCGGCATGTGTTTGGGGTGGTACTACTGGAGCCGTGGCGGATACCATGCACATGCCCATTCGTTGCTCGAGTGCCTATGGTCCATGCTGGAGCGAACGATGGCAAGCGGGTTTGGAAAGAGCGCTGATTCGCAGTAGGCTATCGAGTGCGTATAATGTGACGCATCAGGAAAGGGGTGAATCATGAGTTTGAGTGCTGTCGAGGCGCTAGAGCGCCTGAAGGCGGGTAATGCTGCTTATATAAAAGCCAGCGCTAATACCGGCGATATATCGCCTGCGCGAATAGAGGAGCTCTCGAAAAACGGGCAAGCTCCCTATGCGTGCATCGTGACCTGTGCCGATTCGCGAGTGGTGCCCGAGCATGTATTCATGACGGGCCTCGGCGAGCTGTTCTGCATACGAGTTGCCGGCAACGTTATAGGCAATATGGAGCTTGCCAGTTGCGTATATGCAGCTGAGCATCTTGGCGTCAAGCTCATCGTCGTGCTCGGGCATACGCAGTGCGGTGCTGTAGCGTCTGCTCTTGATGCGCTTGCTTCGAATGATGATTTGCACGGCGCGCTCGCACCACTCCTTGAAGGCGTGTGTGCGGGTATCGGTGACGAGCGTGACCCACGTGCTGCAAGTGTCGCTAACGCCCGTGCGGGCGTTGCGGCGGTTGCGAGCGATGCGGACATTTCCCACCTCGTTCAATCGCAAGGTCTCGAAGTGGTATGCGCACTTTACGAAACCGAAACCGGCGCAGTGGAGTTTCTAGGGCAGTAAGCTTATCTTTCGACGCATCCATTAGACTGCCTCTCGTCTTTTCGCCCAATGTTAAAGCGCGGTCGCAACTGCGCTGGACGCTTTATTGGCGTCCAACGTATAATTAGCGCGAGGTTGATTCCGGCGAGATGCGAGCCCAGAGAGGCGAGGTGGGGACCATGTGCTTCAGGCCCAGCGCGGTAAACGGAGATTGCAACGACGGCAACCATGTCTGCTGCCAGACGTGCGGCATGCCCGTCGACGCCGGGATGAGCAACTGCCCGTATTGCGGCGACCCGATCCCGTCCGCTCCGCCCGATGATTTCAGCAAGGTCGACCCGTCGTACAACACCAGGATTATCTAGGAAGCGGCGCGGGCCCAAAAGTCGGGCTCCGCGAACTTGTCGAGGCCGTCGACGCTTGCCACGTCGGCTTAGGAAGCAAAGAGGAGCATCCTCTTTGCTTCCTTTATTCGGCGCGGTATGTTGCGGCTGTGCGTTATCGGATTGAAGCAGGGGAACTAGCATCGCTATTCCACCCCGTCGGTTCTTTGGCAAATCTCATTTTGCAACAGACGCTCTCTTCTTGCTACAGACGCGATGCTAACGCATGGCGTGCGCCTATTATTTGGCTAACGTCCCGTTGTTTTGCCAAGAGGAAAGAGGCGCACAGCATGCTTCGCTATTCAGAGCTCGAGCCAAGGCCGCCTTACGAAGCGAGTTCGGTGATCTTCGAAATAAGCACCGGGTGCTCCCAGGCAGTGCCCTGCAATTTCTGTTCGTTTTACACGAAGTCGTTCTCGCTGCGCCCGATAGAGGAAATCGAAGCGGAGCTCGACGAGGTCGCGACTTGGCCGCAGAAGCCGAGGCGGGCTTTCCTGCAGTCGGGCAACGCCTTCGGCATCCCGGCAGACAGGCTCATAAGCATACTGGAGCTCATACGCGAAAAGCTTCCGTGGATCCAGACTTTCGGAGGATTCACCCGCGTCGATGACGTCAGACGCCTCAGCGACGAGCAGCTCGCCAAGCTGGCTGCCCTTGGCGCGAGCGATCTTTCCATAGGAGCCGAGAGCGGGCTCGATGAGACGCTGGAAGCTTTGGGGAAGGTTCATCGTGCCGCCGACATCACCGAGCAATGCGCTCGTCTGACTCGTGCGGGCATTACCTACACGCTCTGGTACATCGCGGGCTCAGCCAGGGCGGGCAGGTGCCTCGAAAACGCGCGCGTATCCGCAGAGATCTACTCGCAAGCGCAACCAAAGCGCATATTCCTAACGACGCTCTCAGTCGGTCCCAATACTCCGCTCGGGCAAATGGTGGAATCCGGCGAATACGAGCTGTCGAGCGATTACGAAACGGTGCAAGAGATCAGGGAGTTTCTGGCCGGCATAACATGTCCGACGATATTCGATTGCGGTCAGGAGTCCAACCTGTTCCAATTCAGGATGCGCGTACCCGAGGGTAGGGACGAAATCCTTGCTGGTCTCGACGGGCTGCTTGCGGGCGACCGCCTTTCCAAGACATCGCGCTCGCGGTTCATGCCAGCTGTAATCGGCGGCAAGTGGGTCCGATAAGGGTAAGGCTGCTCGTGGCTTCCGGCCACCCGACGGGTTCCGTTGAGGTCGTTGGTCAGCGATGTTGGCTCTGCAGCCGTAGCCGTTCATAGTAAACAAATGGTTGTGCATTCACATCTCAAATAGGTGCATGACAGCCATGATGGGCGACAACCCCGCTTCCCCACGTAACGTGAAGCGCGAGACTTGCGATATCCGCGTGCTCGTTTCCGAAACCAACAACTTCCTGACCTCGCAGGCCAATACCAACAAGGGCATCGAGGCATTCCGCAAGGTCGACTTCGTGTTCGCAGCGGCCTATTACATGAAGCTCGACGCGCAGTACGCAGACGTCGTGGTGCCGGTTACCACGCGCTGGGAGAACCTGCAGGGCCATCTGTACAGCTCGATGAAGGACAAGGAGAACGGGTACGCCTCTATCGCGCCCATCCCGCGCCAGGGCGAGAGCCGTCCCGACCGCGAGATTGCTGCCGAACTGGCAAAGCGCCTTGGCATCGATTACGAGGCGCTCAATCCGATAACCGATACGCAGCAGTGGTTCAACCAGCTGGCGCAGACGGCCGTCTTGGGATACAACGACGATGGGTCGCCTATGCCCGTTGCCGAGATCACGCAGGACGACCTTGATAAATGGGGCGTCACGGGCAAGCTGCAACCCGGCATCATGCCGTTCGAGCAGTACCTCGAAGAAGGCGTGTATCGCGTTCCGCGCGAAGAGGGCGACAAATTCACGACCATCGCGTTCCAGGCGTTCCGCGAAGATCCCGAAGCGAATCCGCTCGAAACCACCGTATCCGGCAAGCTCGAGATCTACTGCCAGGCCAAGAGCGATTGGTACGACATGGTGAACGGCTATGCCGACGGCGGCGAGGGCGTTGCCGACTATGTCAAAGTAAGCCCGCTGCCCAAGTGGCTCGATGCGCCGTTCAGCTACAAGGACTCTTTCGACGACTGGGACAACAAGGTCAAGGGCGACTATCCTATTCAGCTGACCCATGCACACTACCTGCGCCGCGCCCACACCGACTGCGATAACCTGCCGTGGCTGCGCGAAGCGCTGCGCAACCCGGTTTGGCTGAACAAGGACGACGCCGAAGCCCGCGGCATTAAGACCGGCGACACCGTGAAGGTGTTCAACGAGCGCGGCGCGTTCCTGCGCCCGGCGAGCGCCACCCGCACGGTCATGCCCGGCGTCATCGTCATTCCACATGGAGCCGGTGCGCGCATCGACCCCGAGACGGGCATCGACATTTCCGGCGCCGACAACGTGCTGACACCCTCGAACCGTTCGACGACCCCGTTCCTCAACGGTTGGAACTCGAACCTCGTCCAATACGAGAAATACGAAGGGCCGCTCAAGCTCGTACCTGACTGCGAGATGCCTCAGATCATCCCGCTGGTGGAAGAATAGGAGGGGGGAACTCATGGCAAAGCTGGGATTCTACTTCGATGCCGAGAGCTGCATCGCCTGCCATACCTGCCAAGTGGCCTGCAAGGACGTGCACGATCTACCCGTAGGCACCAACTACCGCGCTGTGCGCTCGTTCTGCACGGGCAGTGGGTGGACGCCGCGCATCTACAACATTTCGCTGCCCCTGCAGGGGTGCGATTTGTGCACCGACTTGCGCGAGCTGGGCGAAGAGCCCGCGTGCGTGGTTAGCTGCCCCATGCGTGCGTTGGAATTCGGCGACATCGACGAGCTGAGGGCAAAGCATGAAGGCGAGCCCTTGGCCGATGGCTGCCCCGCCATCCCCAACGAGGCGATGAGCAACAAGAACTTCGTCATGCGCGTCAAGGACTGCATGGCAGACGAGGACTTTGACGAGTACTTCGTGTAAGCGGAGGCAGGCGCGTGAACAGGGGAATGTTTCGCGCGCCAGGTCTTAGGGCAAGTTCGACGTTGTTCGCGTGAACATTCCGCCGTCCCCTGTTCACGCAGCACGAAGGGGGAGTCATGGGTTCGCATACCGAAGAGCAATTGATCGAGGCGTTCAACCTGATGTGGGGAAAGTATCCCGAGCCAGTGCGATTAATCGACAAGAACGAGACCATTGTCGCGGGCAACGAAGCCTATTTGGCCACGAGCGGCCCCGAGATGATCGGCACGCGCTGCCGGGACCTGCAGCCCGCCGAGCTGCACGTAGGATGCAAGCACGCCAAGTGCATCCGCACCGGCGAGGCGCAGACGAAAGACGTCGAGCATTTCGGCGTTACGTGGCATACGTATTGGGTGCCGGTTGCGGGCGAGCCCGATTACCTCATCCATTTCAGCAACGGCATCATGGAGACGTTCGCCAAGATGGCGGCCATGAAGGAGCAAGCCGGAAGCGAGCAGGCGTAAAGGGAAAGCATGCTCAAGACGGGTTAATGCGGGGGCGCTCAGACGGGCGCCCCCCGTCCGTTGCGAGCCTATGCATGTTCCTGCGAGGGAACTTTCCCATCGATAGGGCCTTGCTGCCGGCGCCGATGCGCGCATGATGCACTGGGACCGCAAGCACGACATCGATTGCGGATGCGTCTTCGGAGGCAAGATGGGGTTGCTGCGGCTCGATGACTGGCAGGAGTTCTACGCATAGGCCGATCGATATGCGGGAGCGCTTCGGTTTCCCCTGTTTTTCGCCGTCTTCGCTCGTGCGATAATGCTGAGCCATGATGAGTAAGACGCACATAGCGGTTGGCGTGGCAGCGGGGCTGGCGATTGCGCAGACGGGGTCTGCCGAATCGTGCATTGCAGCTATCGTGGGCGGATGCGCGGGCGGCATCCTAGCCGACTGCGACATCACGCCGAGTCGGGCGCATAAAGACGCGCTTATCGGCAGACTTATTGTTGTCGGTCTAACGCTCGCGTGCCTTGCGATCGATCGTTACGCAAGTGCGGGGCTGTGCGATTATGTGCTCGGGCATCTTGGCATGCGGCTGGTAATGGGAGTTGGGCTCCTCGTGATGCTCGTGGGCATGGGCGCACATACGAGTCACCGGTCTTTCACGCATTCCATCGTTGCGATGGCTGCGTTTTGCGGCGCTGTCTGGTTGGTTTGCGAGCCTCTGTTGCCTTTTTTTGCTGCAGGGTATGCATCGCATTTGATTCTAGACGTTACGAACAGACAAGGCATACGGCTGTTTTGGCCGATGAATTCCAAGGTCAGCTTAGGTTTGTGCAATGCCAAAGGAGTCGTGAACGTGACCGTCATGGTTTTGGGGATTGCCGTCGGGGCGCTTTTGCTTGCATATCGTTTGGGGCCGCTCGTGGGTTTTGATGTCGTACTGGCTTAGGTGGGCGCTCGGTGTGCATCTTGCGTAACCGCAGGCGCCGCAAACCCTCGTACAAGCTGGTGGCCAAATCCCTGCTGGCTCAGCTCTTCCATCCTCTTGGAGATGGCGTCCCGTCCGGTAATTGGCAGGGGCGGGCGAAGCACGCCTTGCGCACGTTCGAAAAGCGCATCTTGCGCTTGCTCATTTTAGGCTACTGCAAGAAAACCTCTCCTGTAGGTTGATAGCCTGAAGGAATAATCAGGCTTGCCGTCGTGCACGATGGTTTGCTGCTCCTGGAAAACGCAGATGAAATGCGCTGGCTATCTGCATACCCCCCGAAACGGGGGGTTGCAATGAGGTTGCAAAACCCCTATAGATAGCATCTGGTGCCATGTGAGTCGGTTTGTTTGGCGCCGTGAGGTTGAACGGGGGGTGCTGCTTTGGATGCTGCGGATCAGATGACGGTCGGCAAAGCAGGCAAAGAGGGCCCCTTGCGACGCATCGTGCAGAGCATCGGCGAGAGATGGCCGTCTCTGCGTTTTCTGAGCTTTGCATTCTACAGCGCATGGATTTTGCTCGCCGTGTCGAGTAGCGAGGCGGTTTCGCTACTCGACAGTAAAACCGCTGGGCATCTGCAGGCAACGCTTTATCTGTCGTCAGGCTTCGCCCTGACTGCGTCCCTAGTCCTTTCAGGTGTTTTTTACAAGAGGCTCCAACCTGCGATAGAACGGGGCCCTTTGGTTCCTGCGATGGGGTTCGTGGCGTCCGTAAGCACGTTTGTGCTCATGGGAGGCCTAGGCACGAAAGTGGGTGCTGCGTTATTCGTCGTATGCGGTATAGGTACCGGCGTCGGTACTGCGTTCGTTTGCTTGCGTGTAGGCTTTATCACCAGTCTTTTGAACGGCGTACGGGCCGTTATGATGGTGGGATCATCAACCCTACTTTGCAACCTCTTGTTTTTCACCTGCCAAGCGTTACCGCCGGTTGCGTCACTCTGGATGATTTCTGCTCTGCCGTTCCTTGCGTCGGTGGTGTCGTTTTGCTCGAAATCTGGCGACGAGCACGGGCCAGAGCCAGCTGACCTCATTGACATAAGGTCGTTGCCAAAGGGCTATTTCCCTCGCCTGATGTGTGTGGTGTTTGTGTTTGCCCTGGCTGCCGGTGTGTCACGTGGGGTTGCAGCGCTGTCTGCCGTGCCCAATCTAGCCTATGACGTCAAGCAATCGACCTGGGAGGTGCTATTTAGTTTCCTTGCAATCGCTGCATTTATGGCGTTGGCGGCCATTGTGCTTGCGTTTAGGAACTTCGATATGAGCAAGGTTTACATTCCTGTTTGCTTCGCCACCGCGGCAGGGATGCTTCTTTGCCCGATATTCGGCGAGTTTCTTCCTGAGCAGGGCATGCTCATAAACGTTTTGTACAACATCTTCATCCTGGTGGTGTGGTGTCTTCTGATCGAGTTGGCGGGTAGGACCAATCTGGGTGCGGTACGCGTTTTCGGGTTCGGCCGAGGAGCTTCGGCATTGGCTACGACGCTCGGGTGGGCGGTGGCCACCTATGCCCATACTATGTTCGATGATCCAGCTTCGGTCTACACTGTATTCTTCCTCGTAATGGCGTTTGCTCTGCTCGGAGCCATGGCGCTCGTACTAAACGAGCAAACCGTAAGCGAAGCCCTCGCAAAGACGATGGCTATCGAAACCGGCGTTGTGGACGAGGAAAAGGAGATTCTCAAAGCGCAATCGGTTGAGGAGGCCGTGAATCCGTGGCTCTATGCTTGTCAGGATATCGCCGCCGCCGCTAAACTTACGGCGCGCGAAACCGAGGTCTACATATTGCTATCGCGCGGAAGATCGATCAGCTACATCGCCGACGAGCTTGTGATAGCGCCAAACACGGTAAAAGGGTATACGAAGAACGTTTACGCGAAGCTCGACGTTCATTCGCGTCAGGAACTCATCGATATGACGGAGGTCAAGTTGGCTGCTCAAACGCTACATGAAAGCTAGGGTTTTCTGTATTTGAGCTGATCAGAAAGGCACCCCCACCAAAAGTGGGGGTGCCTTTTTACGATATGCCCCCGCCAAAACCCCACTCGAAACGCCCTGCATGAGGTCTGCCCGACCAGATGCGGCGCAGGTAGCCTTACCTCATCGAATCGCGTGAGAAGCGATGGAACCGAGACGAGGAGGGTGTTTGCAAATGGCTGCTGATACGGCTTTCGCAAGCGAAGAGAACGGCGTGTTGAAGGTGCGCACGTGCGCATGGTCGCCTCCGGGAGATCACCCCGTGGGATGCGGGTTGATTCTTCATGTGCAGGACGGCAAGTTAGTGAAGGTGGAAGGCGATCCAGACCATCCCATTACGCATGGGCGTCTGTGCCCGAGATGCATTGCGCTCGACGAGGTTGTGTATCACGAGGATCGTTTGCAACATCCGCTCGTACGCGACCGCGCTGACCGCGGTAAAAACAAATGGCGCGAGGTTACCTGGGATGAGGCTTATGACCTCATCGAAGCTAAGGTTCGTGAGATTTGGGATAAGTACGGTGCGGAAAGCATCTTCACGCTTACTGGTACTGGTCGTGAGTCGACACTATACGCTCCTGTGTACGGCCCCGCCGTCCTTAACACCTGCAACGGGGCATCCACGTACGCGTTCAGCGGTCAGGCATGTTACGGCCCTCGCGCAACCATCGCAAACTATCTGTTGGGTGCTGGCGTTCCCGAAATCGATTGGGCGCAATATTACGAGGACCGTTACGACCATCCTGGTTGGGAGTGCCCTAAATATTTGATCATTTGGGGCAAGGATCCTCTGTATTCCAGCCCTGACGGCTTTTTCGGCCATTCGATTATCGACCTGATGAAGCGTGGGTCCAAGATTATCACTATCGACCCGCGTCTGACTTGGCTTTCGTCGCGTGCGGAGTTCCATCTGCAGTTGCGCCCTGGCACTGATGCGGCGGTGGGCATGGGCTTGCTTCGCGTTATCATCACCGAGGACCTGTACGATCACGACTTCGTCGAGAAATGGTGCTTCGGTTTCGACGAGCTTGCCGAAGCCGTTAAAGAATGGACTCCCGAAAAGGTCCAAGAAGTGTCGTGGGTTGATGCTCAAACGCTCGTGGGGGCGGCCCGAGCATTCGCGACGAACGCGCCATCGTCCGGCATCTGGGGTGTGGCGCTCGACCAGTCGAAGGCGTCGACGCAGGCTGGCCAGTGCTTCCTAGCCATCATGGCAATCTGCGGTTATCTGGATGTTCCCGGCGGCATTGCCATAACCAAGCCGACAAGCTTTATCGGCAAGTGGCGCTATGAGATGTCCGATACCATCTCGCCCGAGATGGCTGCCAAGCACATTGTGGACCCGACGGGCAAGTATGCGCTGTTCAATGTAGGCGCTGCCATGGGTGGCGTTCAGGGCGATACGCTGCTTAACTGGCTCGAGGGAATGTACAAGGACTACGATTGCTACTACGACCTCAAAATGTGTTGGATGATCGGCACTAACCCGCTTGCATGCATGGCCGACCAGCCCCAACGCTGGTATGAGGCCATGAAGCCGCTCGAGTTCATCGTCGTTCAGGACATCTTCATGACCCCGACGATTATGGCTCTTGCCGATGTCGTGCTGCCGCTTTCCACGTTCGCTGAGCACGACGGTCTGGTAACGCCGAATTTTGGCAGAAACCAGCATTTCATCGGCGCGATGAACAAGGCATTCGACAACCCCAACACCAAGAGCGATCTCGAGATCCTGATCGATATGGGAAAGAGGCTGCGTCCGGAGCTTTGGGACCGCTTCGAGTCGGTCGACCAGTTCTTCGACGAGCAGCTGCGCAAGAACTACGATTTTGGTTTGGACGATGTGCGTGCCGTGCCTGCTAAGATGGCCGGCTACGAGTACCGTAAGTACGAAAAGGGCTTGCTGCGACCCGATGGCGAGCCCGGTTTCGACACGATGACCGGAATGGTGGAGCTGAATTCCATCGTGCTTGCCAGCTACGGCGAGGGAGCCGTGCCGTATTACGAGGAGCCCGAGTTCAGCCACATCTCGAAGCCCGAATTGGCCGAGGAATACCCGTTGTACTACACGACCGGTGGTCGCAACATCTCGATGTTCCATTCTGAGCATCGCCAGGTGCCGAGCATGCGCGCCATGCATCCTTGGCCGCTTGTGACCATTAACCCCGTTGTGGCCGAGCGGTACGGTATTGCCGAGGGCGATTGGGTTCGCGTGACCAGCCCACAAGGCCATATGACCCAGAAAGCACACCTGACCGAAGAAGTTAACGACAAATTTGTCCACGTCGAGCATGCATGGTGGTTCCCCGAGCAGGACGGCGAGGCGCCCAATCTGTACGGTGTGTGGAAAGCCAATGCCAACAATCTCATTCCGCACGAGAGCGTGGGAGTTACGGGCTATGGCGCGCCGTACAAGAACGGCATCTGCAAGATCGAGCGCGTCGATTCGCTCGACGATTAATGAAGGGGACTGAAATGCAATACGGAATGCTGATCGATTACGGCCTGTGCACGGGCTGCAGATCTTGTGAGGTTTCATGTCGCAAGGAGCACGACTTGCCACTGGAGGAGTGGGGGATTTTGGTTGAGCAAATCGGCCCCAAAAGGCTCGGTGGCGAGTGGGAGTGGGACTATGTGCCCGTTCCGTCTCGACTGTGCGACCTGTGCTCCGAGCGCAGGCAGGAGGGTAAGAAGCCGATGTGCGAGCTGCACTGCTTGGCAAACGTTATCGAGGTTCTGCCGATGGACGAGCTTGCGAAGCGCGCGTCCGAGCTCGGTCATGGCAAGGTGAGCTGCTTCATACCCTAGGAACATGTTGTCCCGGGCCCCGTGCCCGCCGACGCGCGGGGCCCTTGTTGTCGCAGGCAAGGAGTTGAGCATGGTGCAACGCAAAACAGGGTTCACAACAGTGGTGGATCTAGAGCAGTTTAACAAGATGACGTGGTCATATCTTACAAACATAACGATGCTGTGGCAGTACGACGGCATGGCGTATCTGTTCCGTGAAGCGGGCATCGAGCTGTACGGGATTGATCGCGGAACCATGAAGATGAACCATCCCATCGCGTGCATGGCGCTACCGCAGAGTCGCGACAAGAACTACGGCGTTGACATTTACGTGCCGTTCGACAAGAAGAAAGCCGCCCTGAAGCTCATCCAGGACGAAGAGTGCGTTCGTGCGTGCGCCGAACTCGAGGCAGATGAAGGTCGGGCGGCGCGCCAAGACTTCGAACGGCAGGCCCTTGCCCTGAAAGCGCATAACGACGATGCCCGCAAGGCGAGTCGCGCACGAAAGCGCGCGGCATTCATCTCGGCGATATCGTCGAGGTTTATGACTGGCAGCAATTAGGTTGAGCCGCAGGCTCGGAAAGAGGAGGAAAGAATGCTGCAAACGATAGAAGAGTCGACTCCCAAGAAGAAGGGCGGATGGCATTATGCGTTCATCATCTGCATTGGCGGGTTCTTAACCCAGTTCATCGTGTTGAGCGCACAACGCCTACCGGCGATTTCGCTCGAATCCATCCGGCAGACGCTTGGTGTTTCTTACGCCGAAGTGGGTCTTATTACCTCGATCTACATGGTGTTTTACGCAGGTTTGTCCTTCGCGTGGGGCATGGCGGCCGACAAATTCGGCACGAAGCGCATGATCGTTCTGGCTTGTAGTCTTGCCGCGGTTGGTGCCATCGCGTTTGGCTTGCTCGCGCCGACCGGCCTCATCCCCGCAATCGTGACGTGGTCTATTGCTGGTTGTGGTACGGCAGGCCTTCTGATGGCGATTCTGCCTAAGATTGTTTCGCGCTGGTTTGCCCCGCACAAGCGCGGTATGGGCATGAGCCTCATTACGCCCGGTGCTAATTTCTCGGCAATTATCCTGGGCGTTGTCGCGCCGATCATTATCGCCAGTACGGGATGGGAAATGGCCTACATCATTTTCGGCGGCATCTACGCACTCATTGCGCTGTTCATCGCCGTTACGTTCCGCGAAGGGCCTGAAGAGAAAGGCTTGGCTCCGTACGGTGCGCCCGAAGGAACCCAAGCTGCTCCCGAACCGGTAATCGAAGAGGAGCGCGCCGCTTCTGCTGTTGGCAAGTCGTCGCAGAGTGCTATCGCACGCGTTCTAAAAATGCCAATCACCTGGCACTTTGGGATCTTCTATATCGTTTACCAAATTGGCTATATGGCGGCCACGCAGTTTTACGTGGCATCCATCCAGTCAGCGGGCTTCGATTTGGCGCAGGCCAGTCTGGCTATCACCTGGGGCGGTATCCTGACCATCATCACAGAGCTGATTTTGGGTCAGTTGTCCGACCGCATGGAGCGCAAGAGCCTCATGTCGTTCATGGTGGCGCTCAACGCCGTCCTTGCTCTGGCATACTTTTTCTACCTGTCGAACGCTGCCGCTCCGTCGCTTATGATGTGCTACTTCTTCGTTGCAACCATCTCGGCTTGCACGGGCGTCATTACAGTTATCATGACCGCTGCTGGCGAATATTACGATGACGACATCCGTGCGACTGGTACTGGCGTTGTGGGCACGATTAACATCGTTGGCCGTTATCTGGGACCCTGGCTGGCTGGCCTGGTCATCGACGCAACGGGATTCGTGGGCAACTCGTTCCTCATCGTCGGCATCACGATGGCTATCGCGGCTGTTATCGCGTTTGCGATGCCGCGCAAGCGTGCCAAGAAATCAGAAGTTGCTGCGGCATAACTCCAAGATGCTGTAACAGCGATGGGATGCGGGCCCGTGATGCGGGCCCGCATCCCATATTCGGCTGGACGAAACGAAGGGTTAGGTGCTATGCAGGATACTCTGGCGAACGTAAACATTACCGTAGACGACCTCGACGGTGCATCCTTAGAGGAGTGCACATGCCGAGGATGCAATGGGCCCCTGTGCGGCGAGAAGACCCCGAAGCTCTACGAAGGCAAGCTTGTCTTCATCTGCCATCTGTCTGAGGTTGGCAACAACGTGCTCATGCGTGCCGCGCAACGCACCCGTTAGCGCGGAAAGCGGTTCGGCGGGCGGGTGAATGCGTTTTGACGCGTTCGCTTGGCAGCGCAAGCTCACTATCTTTTGCGAGAACACAACATCACGAACTCTGTTGAAAGGATTGTTCAAATGAGCATTCTCGAAGAACGTTGGGATCGAATCAAGTCGGCGATCAATCTCGAACCTGTTGACAAGACGCCCCATGTTTCTGGTGCGGCTGCGGTCGCAGCTACTTTCACGAATACTTCGATCAGCGATTTTATTTCTGATCCCGTTATCAACGTGGATTGCAATATCAAATGCGCCGACCTAATGGGAGGCGTTGATGGCATCCAGGCTCCGACTTCAATACCATTTGGGTTGCCCGTCATTTGGCTTTCGAACATCAAGGTTCCTGGTGAAGACTTGCCCGATGACGAGCTTTGGCAAGTAGCCGAAGCGGAACTGATTCAACAAGAGGATTACGACATTATTCTCGAGGGTGGCTTTGAGCCGTGGTATCAGGAATTCATGAAGACCAAGCTGGGCGATCCTCTGAAAAAGTTGGCGCCATTCGCGGCCTACGGGAAGACGGCCATAGAGCGTTTTGAGCAGGCGGGTTACCCCACTGTTAAGGACGGATCCCTGCTCACCCCGTTCGAAATGCTCTGTGGAGGACGTTCACTCGAGGCTTTTCTGATGGATGACATCATGGAGATACCCGACAAGCTGCTAGAGGTTTTCGCAAAGGTGCACGAATATAATCTCGGCCGTTACGAGGCTCGTTTCGCCAATCCCGAGACGCGGCCCTTCGGGGTATGGGTAGGAGGTTGGCGCGGGGGTCCGAGCATCCTGAATCCAGAGATGTTCGATACGTTTGCCTGGCCCTATTTTGCTGACCTTGTTGATTTGTGCATCCAGTACGATGTCGTTCCCCTAACGCATCTCGATTCATGCTGGGATAAAGGCCTTGAGCATTTTCTTCAGTTCCCGGCAAAGAAATTGATCATGTGCCTTGATGGAAAGACCGACATTCGTCTTGCCAAGCAGGTCGTTGGTGATCGCATCTGCATTATGGGTGATGTACCGGCGGAGCTACTTGCCTTCGGCACGCCCGAAAAGACTTATGACTATTGCATATCGCTTATCCGCGACATCGGTCCTCGGGGCTTTATCTTGTGCTCGGGCTGCGATATTCCCGTCAATGCGAAACTCGAAAACGTGCAAATGATGACCAAGGCATGTAACGACATGGCTTTCTAAATACATGCGAATAACCTCCCTATGTCACCGATTCCTGCATGAGAACGGCGCTTCACGATTTCGAGCGCTTCTGAATATAAGCAACTAATAGTTGCTTAATTAAGCAGGCAAAGGTTGATGGCTCAAAGTTGTTTGAAAGCCTACAATCTAACCAGGAGAACCTTGCGCGAGGAGGCGTGAGTGTTGGGGTGTTCGGCCAGCGCATCCTTGCGCAAGGGCGTGTTGCGCGCATATCGTGCGCCACGTTTGGAAGACGAGTGCAAGGGAGGAAAGCGTATGTTGAAGGAAGGCGAGTCTTTCGTCTACACCGCGTGTCCCGGGTGGGGCGACCATGACTATTGCGCGCTGAAGACCATCGTCAAGGATGGCAAGATCGTGCGTATGGAAAAGGCCGACTACCAAGGTCCCGAAGCGGCAGACGCGCACATTTGCCAGAAGGGCTGCCTGTCGTGTCGCCAGCCGTACGACCCCAAGCGCCTGAAGAAGCCCCTGAAGCGCGTCGGCGAGCGCGGCGAGGGCAAGTGGGAAGAGATCAGTTGGGATCAGGCCCTTGACGAGATCGCCGAAAAGATGAACAAGATCATCGCCGAGGACGGGCCCGCCGCCATCACCATGTGGAACCTGCGTGCGGGCGTGCCGCCTGCGTACAGCCTGGAAGCGCTCATGCCCGAGCGTTTCGGCAACGTGCTGGGGCTCACCTGCCCGATGGAGTCGATTGGCCTGGATAACGGCCCGTTCTACACCGAGTATTACAGCGTGGGGTCCACCGCTGCGCATGTGCTCATCGACCCGCGCGTGCTTGACGAGACCGACCTCGTCTACATTTGGGGATGCAATCCCATCGAGAACCAGATGCGTTTCGCGCAGCACCTGGTGAAGGCGCGCGAGCATGGCGCCAGAATCGTCGACATCGGACTCATCTTCGACGGCACGGCTGGTTTCGCCGACGAGTTCTACGGCATCAAGCCCTCGACCGATGGCGATTTGGCCATGGGCATGATCAACTTCATCATCCAGAACGACATGGCTGACTTGCCGTACCTGACCCGGCGATCCATCGCCGCTTACATGGTGCGCGACGACGACGGCATGCTGGCCCGCGACGATGACGGCAACTTCATAGTGTTCGACCAGGATGCGAGCGAGTTCATGGCCGTCGCTCCCAAGGGCGGCGAGCTGCCGAGCGAGAACCTTGCCCTTACCGGCCACTTCGAGTGGGAGGGCGTCGGCATGGTGCCCGCGTTCCAGAAGCTCGTCGACAAGGCGGCCGAGTATCCGCTCGATGCCGTGTCCGAGAAGACCGGCATCCCGGTTTACCTCATTCAGAAACTCGCGACCGACTGGGCTACGACCGACAAGGCCTTCATCTGCAGCGGTTACGGCCTGCGTTACCACAACACGAACGAGACGTATCGCCTGCAGCATCTGCTGGGCATCATTACCGGCAAGTTCGGGCGCCCGGGCGCGGGCGTCATCGAGGGCTTGCAGCTGCAGGGTTTCCCGCTGAACTTCAACGACCAGGCTATCGTGTTGCCCGACGGCAAGACGCTTGAATCCGTCAAGTCCAACCCGGTGCGCATGGCGCACTGGTTCGCCGAGGCCGAAGCGCCCAACAGCCCGTATCGCGCGCTGCTCGTCGCCGGCGGCAACCCGGTGCATCAGCAGCCCGACCGCCAGCGCTGGCTCGACATCGTAGCCCAGATGGAGCTCGTCGTCGACTACGACATCTGGATGACCGATACGGGCGAGATTTCGGACTACGTGCTGCCCGACTGCATGCCGTTCGAACGCGAGGACCTTATAACCGGCGCCTGCTACAACCACCTGGTGCTGCAGGAACCGGCAATCGAGCCGCCCGAGGGGTGCGATCCGCGCGACCCAGTGTTCTACTTCTCGGAGTTGGCAAAGCGCGTGGGCATCGGCGAGTACTTCGACAAGACCGGTCCCGAATGGCTCGACGTGCGCCTCGACACCGATTATCCGCTCGTTGCCAACATTCAGCCCAAGGTCACGTATGCGCGTCTGAAGGAAGAGAAGATCATCCGCGCGGCCGTGCCCGAGTTCCCTTGGAATCCGTGGATGAACCCCAACGAGGTCTTACCGAACGAAACGGGCCGTTTCGAGATTTACGCCGAGCGCCTGAAAGACTTCGACTTGGCCATTCCGCATCCCATCGAACCCAACTACTTGGGCAAAGACCCCGAGCATCCCTTCCAGCTGTTCACGGGACGTCAGCGTTTCTTCATGCAGTCATCGTTTACCGACGATCCCATCACCGTCGAGCTTTCAGGCGAGACGCCTTCTACGCGCATCAATCCCAAGGACGCGCGCGAATTGGGACTTAAGTTCGGCGATAAGGTCGAGGTGTACAACGCCCGCGGCCATGTGGTCACGCGTCTCGAGATCGACGAGTGCGTGCCCGCCGGTACCGTTCACGTGTGGTTCGGTTGGCGTCGCAGTCACTTCGAGGAGGGCACGTACGCCGAGATGGTGCATCAGTGCCCCAACCTGGATTCGACGACCGCCGTCGAGGATAAGTGGTGGAACGACTGGCTAGCAGGTGGGCACATCGGCAACTCGTGGGTCGAGTTCATGGCCACCGAGATCGGTTCGACCGACTGCTACTGGGATTCGGTCTGCAACATCCGCAAGTACGAGGACGCATAAAAATGTGTAAAAGGGGTCTGACCCTTTTTACACATTTGCCACACGAGAATGGAGCGATGTATGGCTAAGAAAATGTTGGTCGACCTCCAGCGCTGCGTCGGGTGCTGGACGTGCGCCATGGCTTGCAAGGTCGGTAACGGTCTAGACGACGACGATTACCGTATCACCGTACGCACGAACGGCTCGGGCGCGGGCATCGACCGTCCGCAGGGGACGTATCCCAACCTTCGCATGGGCTGGCAGCCGATTTATCAGAAGAGCTGCACCTTCTGCGCCGAAAACGTTGCCGAAGGCAATCCGCAGTATTGCGTGATGGATTGCCCGACCAAAGCGCTTGCCTGGGGCGACGAAGACGACCCCGAGGGTGCGTACTGCCAGGAGGTCAAGCGCTGCCTCGACCTTCACTACCACCTGTTCGAGCTTCCCGCCCGCGAGGGCACGCGCGCTAACGTGACCTACGCCGTGCGCGAATAGAAAGCGGCTTGCTCGGGCATAGCAAAGCTTGTCAAGGGAGGCTGCTGCGGCGGCCTCCTGCCATATAGGGCTTTAGTCCGATTTTGGTTTATTCCGTTTAAGAAATGATTGGTCCTGTCTTCGAATTGAGGGCACCCATCATAAAAATAGGACTACAATGGCATTAGATCGAACGAGCATGCGAGTTCGGTTGACTCTATAAGCGGGGGCAAAACCCCAGTTGTTCTGTCTAGGAGGTTATGTATGAAGGAAGTGCAACTTTTCATCAACGGCGAGTTCCTCGACAACGGCGATCGCGAGATGCGGGAAAACATCAATCCCGCTACCGAAGAGGTCATCTCGTTGTTCCCGATGGCAACTGAGGAAGATGTTGCCGCCGCCGTTGATGCTGCCTTCGAAGCGCAGAAATCTTGGGAGAAGGTTCCGGCCATCGAGCGTGCCGGTTACCTGATGGAGCTCGTCGAGCTCGTTAAGGAAAACCAGGACGTGCTGGCTCGTGCCACCACCGAGGAGATGGGCAAACCCTTGGCGCAGTCCACCGACGAGGCTGGCTGGCTGGCTGCGTATCTGCAGTACTTCGCCGCGATGGCCCGCCACATCAAGGGCGAGATCATCGAGTCCGACCGTCCGAACGAGAACATCTTGCTGTACAAGATGCCCATCGGCGTCGCCGGCCAGATTATGCCGTGGAACTTCCCGCTGTTCCTTATCGGCCGCAAGGTCGCTCCGGCGCTGATCGCCGGCTGCACCGTCGTGCTGAAGGCATCGTCGGACTGCCCGAACGGCGCTTATGAGTTTGCCAAGCTGGTTGAAAAGTCGAGCCTGCCCAAGGGCGTAATCAACATCATCACCGGCTCGGGTGCCGTGGCGGGTGCGGCATTGGCTTCCAACCCCAAGCTCGGCATCGTTACCGTCACCGGCTCGACCGCCGTGGGCAAGAAAATCATGAAGGCCGCTGCCGATAACGTCACCAAGGTGTCGCTCGAGCTCGGCGGCAAGGCTCCGGTCATCGTCATGAACGATTGCAAGCTCGATGAGACGGTCGAGCATGTGCTGAATTCGCGCATCTACAATTCTGGCCAGGTTTGCAACGCCGCCGAGCGCGTGTACGTGCAGAAGGGTATCGCCGAGGAGTTCACCAAGAAGATCATCGAGCGCATGAAGCAGGTCACCTACGGTCCCGGCCTCGGCGGCACGTTCGACATGGGCCCCATGGTCAACAAGGCTCAGCAAGAACACGTAGCCGAGCTCGTTCAGAGCGCCATCGACGAGGGCGCGACCATCGAGTGTGGCGGCAATGCGGTCACGGTCGATGGCAAGGGCTACTTCTTCGAGCCGACTGTCATCACGGGCGTTCAGCACAAGAGCCGCGTCATGGTCGAAGAGATCTTCGGGCCGGTGCTTCCCATCACCACGTTCGAGACCCTCGACGAGGCCATCGAGATGGCAAACGACTGCGAATTCGGTCTGACCAGCTCGATCTTCACGACCGACTACGATACCGTCATGCGCGCCATGAACGAGATCAAGTTCGGCGAGACCTACGTCAACCGCGAGCACTTCGAAGCCTTCCAGGGCTTCCATCAGGGTGTCCGTGGTTCGGGCATCGGCGGCGAGGACGGCGAGCGCGGTCTCGAGGAGTATCTGGAGACGCACATCAACTACATCGACTACGACCTGAAGCGCAACAAGGCGTAAGCGCCGCGTAGCGAGCAAGGTTCCTAACCGAAAGGAGCGCCCGTCTGCGACCGCAGGCGGGCGTTTTTCGTTTGCGCGATGAGTCTGGTTGTCCATGGTTCATGCGCCGTTCGAACGTCGCGCGAGCCAGAGCGCATGGGCGTTTGGGCGGGTTTCCTTCGAATGCCGCTGCCACAACCATCCCTTCGGTGTCGTGCTATTTGGAAATTAGGCTTTCGAGCGCGGTGAACAGCTCGTCTGGCTCGACGGGCTTGCTCAGGTGCATGTTCAGGCCTGCTTGCATGCTGCGTTGCACGTCCTCGTCGAAGGCATTGGCAGTTAACGCGATGATTGGAATTGCCTGCGCATCCGATCGGTCGAGGGCGCGGATGCGCCGCGTCGCCTCGAGTCCGTCCATTTCGGGCATTCGAACGTCCATGAGTATAGCGTCGTAATAACCGGACGGATGCCCTTCGAACATCTCGAGTGCCAGGCGTCCGTTCTCGGCAATTTCGACTTCCATCTGCCGCATGCCCAGCATCATGACGATGATCTTGGCGTTGACGGCCATGTCTTCGGCCAGCAGAATCCGCCGTCCGGCGAGGCTCGCCTTCTTGCTTGCGAGGGTTTTGCCCTTCTTCTTGAAGGTTTCGCGGAACTCGTCGATCACGCTGCTGGCGAACAGTGGTTTCGACAGGAAGCTGTCAACGCCTGCCTGTATGGCCTCTTCGACGGCGTCATCCCAGTTGTACGAGGTAAGGATAATGATTGCCGAATCTCGGCCGACTTTCTCGCGAATCCGCCTGGTCGTCTCGATGCCGTCCATATTCGGCATCTTCCAATCGACCAGAATCAGGTCATAGGGGTCGTGGCGCGTATGACGTACCGTTGCCATACCGAGCCCCTGGGCGCCTGATAGCGCCATATCGCAGCTGATGCCCGCTTGATCCAACACGATTTGGGCGTGCTTACAGGCAACGGGGTCGTCGTCGATTACCAGCACCGTCATGCTTTGCGGGTCGAACTCGAGTTCTTTGTCGGTGCTGGCGCGGCCTTCGGACCTCTCGAGGGCAATCGTCACGGTGAACGTAGTGCCCTCGCCCTTCTTGCTCTTGACCTCTATGTGGCCGCCCATCAGCTCGACAATGTTTTTGGTTATGGGTAGCCCGAGCCCGGTGCTCCCATAGCGGTTGGTCGACGACGAATCCTCTTGGCTAAAGGTCTCGAACACATGCGGTAGATAATCTTCGCTCATGCCGATGCCGGTGTCCGTGAACACGAAACGCAGGATCGATTTGCGGTCGAGCCGCCCAGCTTCCTCGATTTCGAAGAGTACTGAGCCGTCTGCGGGAGTGAACTTCACGGCATTGCCTAAGATGTTGATCATGACCTGGCGAAGCTTCGTGTCGTCGCCGATGTAGTAGTTGCCGATCGTGCCGTCTACGCGGCATTCGTAATGAAGGCCCTTGTCGCGACATTGGCCACCGATAATCGTGTTGACCTGCTCGAGCATCTTGGGAAACGAGAACTCTTCGCTTTTGATGACCATACGGCCCGATTCGATGCGCGACATGTCGAGTATGTCGTTGATGATGTTGAGCAAGTGCTTGGCTGACATGCCGATTTTCTCGAGGTATTCGAGCGTTTTCGTGGGCGTGTCGGGGTCGTTCATGGCGATGTTGTTCAGCCCGATGATGGCGTTCATCGGCGTGCGGATCTCGTGGCTCATGCTCGAGAGGAACGCCGTCTTGGCTTTGCTTGCCTGCTCGGCGATGGCCAGCGCATCGTTGAGGGCCTGATTCTGCGCAAGTGTTTGGCGCGTTTCGGCATCGACGTCGGTAAAGCACGCGCCAACGTTATGGACTGCACAGTCATCGCGGTCTTCGGGATGGCGGACGCCTGCGAAGCGAACCATCTCGTACGAATCTCTTCCATGGCGATGCACCATGTATCGATACGAGATGACACGCTGCTCTTTTAGCTGTTCGCGGATGTTGTCGGGTTGGACAAAGCGAAGGAACTCATCACGGTATTGGTCGGTGATGTAGCGTTCGGCGTAGGCGTTGACCGAGGCAAGGTAGTCGAACTCGGCACCCGCTTCGAAACCGTCGTCGATATCGGCATGCGATTGGTAGCAGGTGCCGCGGTCGCGGTCGAGCTCGATGTAGTACACGCTCCAGTAATCTGACGCCAGCGCGGTGATGAGCTTCTGCTGCTGCTCTGCCTGGCGCTCCTGCTCTTCGAGCTGCTCTTGCAAAACGGCCCGGAGTGCCTGCTCTTGCTGGCGTACGCGCCCTTCGACCTCCGAGAGCTTGGCGCGGGTCGTTTCGGTGATGTCGACGCACATGCCCATGACGCACATGCGCCCCGAAGCATCGCGGTACGTGAGCTTCGTCGTCTGCAGATGGCGGGGCGCGCCAGCGGCGTCGGGCACGTCTTCGATGAAGGCGTACGGTTCGTCCATCAAGAGGGCTTTCCGGTCGTCTTCGACGAAATGGTCGGCGGTGGCTTCGTCGAAAATCTGATGGTCGGTAAGCCCGACGACGCCTTCGGGCGTTGACTTGTGCGCATAATCTGCGAACGATTGGTTGCAGGCAACATAGCGTCCCGTCTCAGCGTCTTTCGAAAACGTCATGGCAGGCATATTGGTGAACAGCGTGGCTACCGTCGAGGTGAGCTCCGCGATTTCGGCGGCAGCACGCGCCTCCTGGATGAGGCGGCGGTTCTCTTCTTCGGCGGCGTTGCGCTTCTCAGTGGCGTCCGAGATGAAGACGTAGTATATGCCTCCGTACTCGTCGGTTTGGGTGAAGTGGCCGTAGTCCTCGACCCAGCGCACGGCGCCGTCTTTGCGCACAATCCGGTATTCGACGTAATCGAGTTTCTCGTCGCCGGCGTCGATTTGCGCATCGATTGACTCGCACGCCTCGTCATAGTCGTCGGGGTGAACCATGCCGCGGAAGGTATTGCCGGTCAGTTGCTCGAATTCGGTTTGGTTTGTGCAGCCGTATATATTGTAGACGGCACCGTTTGCGTACAGGAGCTCGCCATCGCCCTCTGCCTTGTAAATGAAGAAGCCGCCGGGCATGTGGTCGCCGATTTGCTCCACAATAGACATCGTTTCGTCGCTGAGCTTGAAATGCTTTCCGAACATAGCCACTACCGCTCTTTCGAAACATCGTTTTTAAATCTGCGACAATCCTACCGCATCGGCGCGGGAACGATGGGGCAGGCCGCAGGCTGTGCTTTTAGTGTCATAAAAGGGAGTATCCCCCTTTTATGACGTTTCGCAATGCAACGTAAGATCGTTGGATTACCCCATATCGAATTGCCGACATTCTTGGATGTCGGCTTGTGTGCGCCATGCTGCGGCATGAAAGTCTCGGAAGAACCGCGTGCGAAGCGGAGGGCCCTTTGTCATAAAAAGGGACTGTCCCTTTTTATGACGTTGCGTCTTTGGCCTCTTTGTACGTGATGTCGGCGTGCTCGACAAGATGCTTGCAGGCGCGCAGACGTTCCGCAGCCTCGCGCAGCGCGTAGCCGAAGCCGCTCTTCTCCATGCGCTCGCGCGTGACCTTGGGATTGCGCGGGTTCATGGTGAAGCACACCTCGTCGAGATCCTGCTCGGTAAACGTTAGGCCCTCATGGCGGTAGTACGCGTCGAGCGCGAAACCGCGCGTCAGCTGCTGACGTACATCGAGCATCATCATCATGTTGAGCTGCTGCTCGCCGCCGTTCTGCTCGACGAACGAATCCCAGGTCATGCCCTGGGCGCGCACGCGCTGACGCAGCTTGGTCTGCGTCTCGACCATCGTGCCTTCGTAAATCTCATCGGAAATGCGGCCGACCAAGCGTTTGGCAAGCTCGTCGGTTGCCGTGTTGCGCTGGTAATCCTCGTACCCGCGCAGACGCTCGGCGTTCACGTTCTTGCGAATGTCGGCGCGCAGCTCCTCGAGTGAGCCGTACATGGGCATGTTCTTCGATACCCACTCGTCGTCGATAACCGGAATCGCCTTTTTCTGCGCCTCGAGCAACGTGGCTGTGGCCTCGTACGTCTCCTCGACGGCTTGCATGTTCTCGTCGACGTCGGGACCCGTGAACGTGAAGGTGCGCGTTTCGCCGACCTCGATGCCCTCGAGCGCCTCCTCGAAGCTCGGCGGCATAAAGCCCTGGCCGAGCGTGAACGTGCGCCCTTCGGACGTAAGGTTCTTTACAGGTTCGCCGTCTTTGGTCACGGCGATTTTCAGAAGGCCGCTATCGCCCGAATGCAGCGGATGGGGGCTGTCGGCGACGTACGTGACGTACTGACGCGCCATCTCGCTGATTTGGTTGTCGACCAATCCCTCGTCGGGCTCGAAAGGCACCATCGTGAGCTTCACGGGGCCGTAATCCTCGAGTTCCATGGCCGGCTTCAGAATAACGTCGAGCGTCATCTTGAACGCATGGCCGCGCTGCAACCGGCTCTGCGGCTGGGGCACCGGCGAGCACGCCGGCGTAATGCGTTGCTTGTCCAGCGCCATCGGTACGAGCATTTCGATCGCCTGCTCTGCGACAACCGAGTCGAGGTCGCGGATTCCAAGGCGCTCGTTGGCCACTTGTGCGGGAGTCTTTCCCGGAACGGGTTGCAAGTTATTTTGGTTGCAGAACATAGCCGACGCTTGGTTGAGCACTTCTGAAACCTCGGCTGTCGACGCGGTCAGCTCAAGCTGGACATGACCGTCGGCTTCTTTGGTTTTGACGACTTTCATAGCATCCCCCTCATGATTGCACTCTTAGTCCTTTCGCATTCTATACAGTACTCCATCAGCAGAAACGCCGTTTCTCATATAAAGAGCCCACTTCGCATTTTGCGAAGAATCTCAAAATGCGACTTGCCTGCTCACCGGTAAGGAAAGTAGATGAAGAAGCGTAGCTAACCGCTTCCGCATCGGATGGTTCCTCGCTCGCGAAAAAAAGCAACTCACTCGCAAGAAATCGTGCAAAAGCCGACTTGACAATCCTATAATCAGCATAGACGCCGACGACCGTTACAGGCGCTAGCGCTCTCATTTTGCTTGACGAGATTGTACTTGGTTGTACCAGGCCATCCGCAAGGATGCCTGTGCAGGACGTATAGGGTTCGTGTTCGTAGAAAGGGAGTTTCACATGCTTAGTTTCGTCGCCACATCCACAGCGGCATCCGCAGCCGAGGCCGGCAAGGAAGTCGCCGCAAAAATCGCAGCGGGCATTGATGGCGCTAAGGTGGCCATGGCCTACGGAAGCTGCGACTACGATTCGGCCGAGCTGCTCGCAGCCATCGCCGAGGGGCTTCCCGGCGTGCCCGTTCTGGGCAACACCTCGTTTACGGGCATCATCACTCCCGAAGGCTACGTCGGCGGCGATACCCCGTTCGTCGGCATCCTGGCGCTTGGCGGCGACGACGTCGTCGTCGGCACGGCAGGTGCTCCGCGCGACTCGCAAAGCTGTGCACGTGGCGTGGGCAAGGAACTGGCCAAGCAGGCCATGGCGGCAGCTGGCAAGGACTGCCCGCCTGATTACTGGTACATGGCGGCCTCCCCTGCCGAGGAAGAGTACTACATCAAGGGCGTCACCGACGTCATCGGGCGCGTCCCGTTCTTCGGCGGCTCGGCAGCCGATAACGAGATTGCCGGCAAGTGGTGGCTCTACAACGGCACCGAATCGTTCCAGGACGGCTGCGTCGTGGCGTTCTTCTACACCGATACTCCTTTCGTCAACAAGTTCACGGGCGCCTATGCCGAGACCGACAAGTTCGGCGTGGTGACCAAGATGGACGGCGACCGCGGCATCGTCGAGATTTGCAACAAGCCGGCGCTCGACGTGTACGCCGAATGGCGCGGCATGAGCACCGACCAGCTGATGGGTGGCGACCTGCTCGTCGAGTCGATCGTGGCTCCGCTCGGCGTCAAGGACCGCATGGGCGACCTCGTGGCCATTCGCCATCCCATGAACGGCAACGACGACCACTCCATCGCCGTGGGCGCCAAGGTAGCCGAGAAGACCTGCGTCATCATGATGGAAGGCGACGTGGATTGTCTGGTCAACTCGATTGCCAAGACGTCGGGCGAGCTCAAGCACCAGGCCGAGAAAGTCGGCGCCGGCAAGCCCGCCGCTTATTTCTACGTGCACTGCGGCGGCCGTCGTGCCGCTATCGCGGATCGCATCGGCGAGGTTGCCGACGCCTTCATCAAGGAAGCCGACGGCGTACCGTTCCTGGCCGAGTTCACGTTTGGCGAGTACGGATTCGAGCAGGATGGCTGCAATTCGATTGGCGGCCTGATGCTGTCGTTCAGCGCGCTTGGCTAAACATCAACGACGTATCGGCAGGTACAATTCCTTGCCGCACAAAACGGAAGGGCGCCCGCTGCAATAGCGGGCGCCCTTCCGTCATAAAAAGGGACTGTCCCTTTTTATGACAATGGCCCCTCCGCTTCGTACGCGGTTCTTCCGCGACTTTCATGCCGCAGCATGGCGCACGCCAGCCGACATCCAAAAATGTCGGCAATTCGATATGCGGTAATCCAACGATCTTACGTTGCATTGCGAAACGTTTTGCGTCGTCATAAAAGGGGATTGTCCCCTTTTATGACTTTTTGCGGGCGGCGCGTACGGGGATTCCCAGCTGATCGCGGTACTTGGCAACCGTGCGGCGCGAGATTTCGACGCCCTCGCTTTGCAGCTCGTTCGCAATCGACTGGTCCGAGAGCGGCTTGACGGGATTTTCAGCTTCGATGATTTCGCGAATGCGCTTCTTCACACTCAGCGACGAAACCTCAACAGCGCCATCGGCCTGTGTGGCCCCGTGGAAGAAGAATCGCAGCTCGAAGGTTCCGCGCGGGGTTTGCATGTAGTTGCCGTTGGCTATGCGGCTGATGGTCGATTGCGAGACGCCGACGATTTCGGCGACCCTGCCCATGGTCAAGGGACGCAGTCGGTCGAACCCCTCGTCGAAAAATTCGGTCTGCATCTCGGTGATGCAGCAGGCAACTTTGTACAGCGTCGCGTTTCGATATGCGATTCCCTCGATGAGGCCCTCGGCTTCGCGGATTTTTTCCTTCAAGTAGTTTGATGTCTCTTTATCTTTGATAGTCGATGCGATGGTTCGGTACCGCTCGTCGATTTTCAAATTGGGAAGATACAGGTCGTTTAGGCGAACGGTGTAGGTTCCAGGCGATTCTCGTTCTACGACAACTTCAGGCCAGATGGGGTCTGACGACGTATCAAACTGCAATCCGGGTCGCGGATTGCAACGGCGGATGTTTTCGAGTTCTTGCTCTAATTCGCTTGGAGGCACGCCCATATCGTGAGCGACGCTGGCAACTGATTTCTTCTCGAGGTCGGCCAGGTGATTTGCAAGTAGGTCCTCGACAAGCGGGCTTAAGAGCCCTTCGGCTTCAAGCTGGGGTTTCAGGCATTCTGCAAGGCTGCGGGCTGCCAAGCCCAAAGGTTGCAGATGCTGGATGATATCGAGCACCTGCTCGATATCATCCGTGGTGGCGCCGAGCGTTTGGGCTATTTCATCGGCGGTCATGGTCAGGTATCCGCTGCTGTCGAGGTTGCCGGCGATAAACCCGCCGATGGCGCGCACGCGCTCGTCGTCGGTCAGCATTCTCAGCTGCGACATCACATGCTCGGTGAGCGTTTCGGGCACTTCGAGATATCGATCGAATGAAAACGTCCGCTGCGACATGTCGCGGCGCTCGAAATCGAACGTTTCGGGCGAGCCGTGTCCGCGCCCCTCGAGAATCGCATCGGTGCTGAGGCGATGGGGGTGCCCTTCCATGCCCGCATATACCGTGCGGTTCGAATCCGCGGTACTGAACGATACTTTCTCGTTAGGCGTATCCGATGCCGTCTCGTCACGGCGCGTGTCTGTCTTAGGCGCGTTATCGACATCGTCCAACGTATCGACGAAGACGGGGTTCTCCTCGATGCACGAACTCACATACTCCGCTAGATTGGCAGCGTTGAGTTGCAAGACGGCAAGGCCCTGTTTGAGCTCGGTCGTCAGATGCAGCGTTTGTTGCTGCGCAAGATCTGGGCGTTGCGATAAATCCACGCGTTACCTCTTCGGATATTTTTGCCCTTGTCCGTAATGCGTGCGAGGGTCGATTGGCTACATGATACTTTTCAAATTGAGAAACAGCTCGAAAACGGCTCAAAGCAATTTGAGAGTGTTTTCACAAAATGAGAAAGTCCAGTACAAGAGCATATTTCTAAATAATTCGCGCGCGGCTAATCCTGCGATGTTTTCAATGCAACCAGCATAGCGGATGCACATTTACAGGCCCTGAGATTCCCTTTGGTCAAATAGCCGAATTCGCTGGCGGTAAAAAGTTGGCACGGTCTTTGCAACTACCAAAATCGAGGGAGGAAATCACCGCGAGCAAGCTGGAGGCGTATAGCGCACGCATCCACACAGCCGGCTCGAAGGCTCCCTTCCGACTAG
>DFIX01000011.1 GCA_002371495.1 Eggerthellaceae bacterium UBA3686 | reverse complement strand
TGCGGTTACATTTACAACCAACCCTGGGTATGCAAGGAATCACCACAAGTTCCCCCTTGACTAATAGCCTGAACATGCGTAATATACTTTCTCGCGCTTGTGCATCGGGTTTGCTCGGTGCGCGTCATCGAGAAGTCGATGGGGTGTCGTCTAATGGTAGGACAGCGGTTTCTGGTGCCGTATGTGGGGGTTCGACTCCTCCCACCCCAGCCATTCACGATGCAGCGCCTTACATAACGTGGCTCCGTCGTCTAGCGGTTTAGGACGCCGCCCTCTCAAGGCGGAGGTCGCCGGTTCGAATCCGGTCGGAGCTACCAGTAATCCCAGGCCAGCGGCTCGAAGCCCTGGCCTTAATTCTTTATTTTGGGACGCTCTAAAGAATGAATAAAGAATAATCCATTCGGGAATCCATTTTGAAACCAGTGCCGCGTTCGTCGTCGGGTTCATCGATGGCCTCCTTCCTGGTTTCATTCTTCGATGCCTCTTTATTCTTTACTGATTCTCGTGATTTCAGGGCGGAGGTCGCTTACGCGAAGGTCGCCTGCAGCGCGCTCATCGCGGCGCGCTTGTCGTCCATGTTGGCGTGCGTGTAGACCTCCATCGTGATGCGGGCGGTGGAGTGCCCGGCGAGCTTCTGCATGACGCTCGGGTGCACGCCGCTCTTCGCCGCCAGCGTCAGGAACGTGTGCCGCAGCTCGTGCAGCGTGAAGCCGTCGAGCCCGAAGTCGACGCGGTGCTTGTACCACCAGTGGCCGAGTCCGGATGGGTGGATCCTCTCGCCGAAGCGGTCGCTGATCACGGGCGCGTTGGGCTTGATGGTGACAGCCCCGGTTTTTTCGTCTACGTCGACGAGCTGTTGTCCGTAGAGCTTCAGGAAGGCGAGCTGCGAGTCGTAGCGGGCTTTGAGCGCATCGTATGCGAAATCCGACATGGGCAGGACCCGGCACGACGCCTTGGTTTTGGGCGGGTTGAGGTTGCGCATCCACGTGAGCCTGGCCGTGCGGCAGGTGTGCCCGGAATGCGGCGTCGTGGGCGTGCGGCTCAACCGCCAGAGCGGCCTTTGCCCCCGGTGCACCGAGCTCATGCACCTGAACGAGGAGATCGCGTTCAACGAGATCCTGCAGGCCGAGCGCGAGGCCGCAAGCGACGAGGGGACAATAGCCGGCATCAGGCGCGAGCGCGACAAGATGCGCCAGCGAAACAGCCGCCTCGCCCGCAAGTTCGGGCTCAATGGCAGGCGCGAACGGAAGGGCGACAGATAGAGCAGACGGCCCTTTGGGCTGCCCCCGCTCGTGCTGTTCTTAGTCCACCGTGATCAACGGTTCGTAAAGTTCGCAGTGGTAGTCGCTGCAGCGCGGGTCCCACGGATCCTTCTGGGTGCCGCCCGCGATGCTGCTCAGCTCCTCCTCGGAGAGCTCGTAGCCCTCCTCTTTTGCCAATGCCAGGATGTCCTCGGGCGTCTTGCAGGCACGCGCCTTCTCCTGCTGCTCGGGGGTGAGGTCTTCGAATTTCATCTTGCGCCTCCTTCGTCGTACTTGCGCTTCTGCGTATTCTACACGTAGAAGGGCGGTTTCATCCCTTTCAAACATGCGGGGTGCGGGGTTTGTGACGGAGTTGGAATCTCGCTCGCGCTGGGCGGGGCTTTCCCACCTTCGCCTTCCATATATTCGCAAACTCAATCTGCAGGCCTGGCGGGACGTACAGGATCGTCACAGTGTGCTTCGACGAGGACGGCAATGTCGAAGCGTGGCTGGTGCGGATGGCGTTTCTGTGGTATAAGTATCCATGGAAGTTCCGAATAGGGGCTTCTACCGAAGCGCCGGGGGCAGTTCCCCGGCAATTCTTTTATCTGGGGTTTGATGGGCGACGTCTCAATCTTCTGCGATGAGAGTGGAACCCACGGAATAGCCGGGCGAAGCCGGAAGGAGAAAGTCATGGGCGAGGAACTCAGAGAATTTGACCTGGAAACGCTGGAAGACGCAGGGGAGCTGGACCTGGAGTCCGTCGAGCTGTCCGACGAGCAGCTGAAAGAAATCGCGGGCGGCGACGGCGACCGTCTGCAAGTGCTTCACAAGCGTTGCCCAAAATGCGGGAACAGTCGCCTCGTAAAGTGCTGGGTCGACGGCAAGGCTTCCTACATCTACTGCCGGAACTGCAATTTCCGTCACGATTTTTATTGGTAAGCAGCAGCCCTGACGGGACCCTGCGGGAAACCGTCGGTTTCAAACAGCCTGGGTTCCATCGACGTTCCCTCGACGGCGGAAAGCGCGGGGGCCCGGGTTGCGGCCGGGTTCATGCGGCCCTTCATGGCCGCCCCGGCCCTCTTTCAACTGGGCACAGGTTTTCGCGCCTTGTTTCGCGGGCCGCGTTTCCGATGGCCAGGTTAACGGGGTCGCTAAGGCGACCTTGTGACGTACGCGCATGATGCAACCTCGAAGGAGGTGGCGCCATGCGCAAGACGAAGCTCACATACGACCTGGTCGCCCAATGCGTGGAACTCAAGCGCGACGGCCTTTGCGACGCTGACATCATCGCCGCGATCGGCGTGCACCCGTCTACCTTCTACCGCTGGCTCAAGGACGGCGAAGAGGCCAAGACTGGAGTGAAACGCGCATTATACGATGAACTAAAGACGATATGAGCAGAGCATTAGTGAGCCCCTCTGCATGTCGTCCTTAGTCTTCGTGGGTCGGGGCCGATAATGGTTTTGTCGTAAAACCGGCGACCGGCCAGGTTGCCACATACATGGAAGGGGCTCACCATGGCACATGTTACATCCATCGGTCTCGACGTGCACGCAAGATTTGCCATGCGGCGGGAGCGGCGTAAAAACGGCCGGCGTTAAGCCGGCCGTCACCAATTCTGTCAAACGGCAACCCGGCTAGCCTCCAAGCGGGCGGGCGCCGCCGACATCTCGCATGTTAGCACACCTGCACAGCGAAGGGAACGGCCATTCGCCTGGCGTGGTGCGTTTATGACGCAGGTGGATACTTGCGCTTTATGCGGGCGGGATGGCTTTCGCCGCGTTCGTCCCAGCACGCAAGGCTGTGCGTGAACAAGGGACACTGAGGTATGTTCATGCGCAGCCACCTCTCGCCATTCGCGTTTGAAGACTTGAACACACCTCCGTCCCTTGTTCATGTTAATGGGGACATGACCGGAAGAGAAAACATATACCTGAATGGGGCGATTCTCGGAATGTCGCGCGCTGAGGTGGATTCGAAAATCGACGACCTGGACGAGTTCGCGGAAGTTGAGCTCTAGCCAGCGGGCGCTTCCTAGATAATCCTGGTGTTGTACGACGGGTCGATCCCGCTGAAATCATCGGGCGAATCGGACGGGATGGGGTCGCCGCAATAGGGGCAGTTGCTCATGCCGGCATCGACGGGCATGCCGCACGTCGGGCAGCAGACATGGTTGCCGTCGTTGCAATCATGCGTTGGCGTACTTGGCCTGAAACACATGGTTCTCACCTCGCCTCTCGGGGCTCGCACCTCGCCTAAATCGACCTCACGCTAATTATACATTGGATGCCCGTAAATCGTCCCGGCGCGTTTGTGGCCGGACGGCGTAAAGTTGATGGGGGTA
>DFIX01000030.1 GCA_002371495.1 Eggerthellaceae bacterium UBA3686 | reverse complement strand
GCCTTCCCCACTCGCCCGCTCAGGTACTCGCGCAGGGCAGGATCGGTCGCGTACACGTAGCAGCCCTTCATGCCGCGGGTCATCAACGTTCGGTACGTGTTCTTTATGATCTCGTCAGCCAGGTGGTGCGCCCGCTCGGGGTCCTCTTGCTCGAGCTTCTTCAGGCCCTTGATCGACTGGTCGGTCTTCGCGCGCTTCCTGTAGTCGGCAACCAGGTGCCCGCCCTCGTAGCGCAGGTCGTCGCCGATGATGACACCCACGTACTCGAACTCGAGCCCCTGGGTCGTGTGGATGCACCCGGCCTCGTTGATCGACGTAGGGCTGATGGCGAACGCGTCCCCTCCCTCGAGGTTCCAGCTTATCTCGAAATCTCCGATCTTTATCTCGTGCGCGTTGGTGTCGGACCGCCCGGATTTCGGCCAGTTCCAGCAGTATCCCGCTAGTATGCGCGCCTTATTCGAGGACTGGTTGCGGTTTACGACCTTCTGGCGCAGCTCCTGCGGCGTCTCCGCCCTCTTTCCAGGATCCTAGTTTCTTGCTATACCTTTAGTGACTGATATCGGCGTTTAGCTAGCTAAGTGAAAGGGTCGCAGATGGGCACGATATCGATCGTGAAGGGCGACATAGCGAGCATGGAAACCGACGCCGTGGTGAACGCGGCCAACGAGGGCCTGCGGGCGGGAGGCGGCGTGTGCGGCGCCATCTTCGAGGCGGCCGGGCGCGCCGAGCTGCAGGCGGCGTGCGACGCGATCGGGCACTGCGACACGGGCGACGCCGTCATCACGCCCGGGTTCGCGCTCGCGGCTCGCTACGTCATCCACGCCGTAGGGCCCGTGTGGCGCGGCGGCGGCGAGGGCGAGGAGGAGCAGCTCGCGAGCTGCTACGCCCGGGCAATCGAGCTCGCAGCGGAGAAAGGGTGCGCATCGGTCGCCTTCCCGCTCGTATCGTCGGGCATATTCGGCTACCCGAAGGAAGCCGCCTGGCGCGTGGCCGTGGGCGCGTGCCGAGCGAAGCTCGACGAGCTCGGCGAGAGCGGCCCCGACGTCGTGTTCTGCGTTTTGAGCGACTCGTCGCTCGAGCTTGGGGAGCGGGTGCTTGTAGAGGCGAGGCAATCCTGAGCGCGAGGAAGCCTATTTCTGCCACAAAACCTTCCAGAGCTTGAAAAAACACATTTGAGAGCTTGTAATTGTGCGCCGACAGCGCCAGAGGTCGTCTTCCGCACATCTTGCCGACGGCCGTTTCGTTTACCGATCAGAGAAGGGATTACCGCCCCTGCTCGGCGCTTGTCCCAGCCCGCGCAGAAGAAAATGGAATCATCCCCCACGCTATCGATTCTAATCCGGAATAGCCCAGGGCGCCCTTCGCGCCATTTCGGCATTTCCCATACACCCGCCAGATTCCTATGATCATGACAGTAGCTACTAGTCATTGCAGGTTTTTAGAGAGAGGATCTGGGATGGACGAGGGTTATAAAATCACCTACAACCATTGTCAAGGCATCGGGTGCCACGAACGATGCCCTCTGAAAACGTATACCAAAGACGGGAAGATCATCCGCACCGAGAGGACCATCCTCAAAGGACACGACGCAGAGCGCTACATGATTTGCCAGAGGGGCGCACTGGCAGGCAAGTTCCCCTATCTCAAAGAACGCATCCTGCACCCGCTGAAGCGCGTCGGCGAACGCGGCGAAGGCAAATTCGAGCAGATCAGCTGGGATCAGGCTTTCACCGAAATCGACGCTAAGATAAACGAGCTTACCGAGATGTACGGCCCGCGCACGGTAATCATGAACACCTTCCTATGCGGCATCCCGAACAACTACAACGGCTCGCCGACCATCTCGCTCACGAGGCGCTTCATCCATACTTACGACTGCACCATGCTCGAGTGGCCGGGCGTCGACCAAGCATCGAACTACCCTGTGAACATCGACTACGGCAATTTCATCTCGTACATGAACTGCAACACGTCCGTTTGGCGCGAAGAGCAACCGGAGGTGCTGCTTGTTTGGGGCGGAGCCCCCATCGGCTGGTCGCGTGCTGCGGGCACCACCCGCCTTCTCGTTGATTTGCAGCAGGCCGGGACGAAGCTTATCGACGTAGGCGTCATCTTCGACGCATGCGCTGCCAAGTGCGACCAATTCATTGCCGTGAAGAGCGGCACGGATGCCGCGTTGGCACTTGCAATGGTCAACGTGATGATCCAGGAAAAGCGCTACGACGTGCAATTCCTGAGCGAGCGCACCGTGGCTCCGTTCCTCGTGCGCGCCGATAATGGCCTGTTCCTACGCGAGAAGGACATCGAGGGCAACGACAGCCCGAACTACGTGTGCGTCGACGAGACCGGCGCGCTCATGTACGTCCCGCGCGGCCAGTATTCGTTCGAAGGAGCACAACCCGACCTGCTCGGCCGCTACGAGCTGAACGGCGTGCCTTGCGAGACGGTATTCTGCAAGCTGAAGGCTTCCGTCGCCCAGTGGACTCCGGAAAGCCAGGAGAAGGTGACCGGCGTTCCCGCGCAGGTTTGCCTCGATTTCATCCACGTGTATCTGGACCATACGCCTAAGTCGGCAATTTTCTTCAATTACGGCATCCGCTTGAAGGGCGCCGGCATGGCCGGCCGCGCCGTCAACCTGCTGGCAGTGCTCAGCGGCAACATGAAGACCAAGGCGGGTCGCATCAATTTCGCCGCCCAGGGCCATGGATTCGCACCGCCTCTGAACGATCTTGCGCTGTACTGTCCCGATGGCATGGCATCCGCCCTGCAAAAGGGTGTGAAGACCTCGATCGACGACATCCTTGCATCGTTCGAGGACCCGAACTACGAGGGCCAGAAGTACACCGTGCTCTTGAATCCCTATTCGAACCCGGTGCAGAACTGGCCGAACCGAGAGCTGTGGGCCAAGCGCTTCCTGCCGAAACTCGAGCTCATCGTGGTGGGCGAGATCCGCATGACCGATACGGTGATGTTCGCCGACTACGTGCTTCCGAGCGCAACGATCTTCGAGCGCGAAGAGATCATCTCGGGCCTCGGTGATTGCATCATCCTAAACGAGCCGGCCATCGAGCCGATGGGCGAGACCATGGACCCGACCCAAATCTGGCGCGGTCTCACGCGCGGCCTGAGCAACGCGGCCTACTTCGACCACGACGCGGATTATTGGCTGCGCCTGCGCCTGGAAACCGGCGATCCGGCGTTCACCTCCATCGAGCCCAAGGTGACGCTCGAGCGTTTGCGCGAGGAGAAGATCATCCGCTTCAACGTGCCGGATATCGCTTTCGAAGATTGCTGGGCCACGCTGGAATTCGGCACTGCTTCGGGCAAGATCGAGTTCTATCGCGAGGAAATGGCCGACATCGACTGCGCTCTGGCGAAGTACATGGAACCGCAATGGATCGAACAACGCGAGAAGGCGAAGAAATACCCGTTGCAGTACTACCCCGGCAGGCACCGTTTCTATATGCAGTCGCAGTTCACCGAGATTCCGGAGCTGCGCATAATCGGCGGAAAGCAGTCGACTGTGGGCTTGAACCCGGCAACTGCGGCCGAACGCGGAATTCGCGAGGGAGACGATTGCGAGGTCTTCAACGAGAAGGGTGCCGTCAAGGTCAAGGCGCATCTAAGCCAGATGTTCCCCGAGGGCATGGCCCATGTATGGTACGCCTACGACAGCCGTTACTACCCCACCGACCCGCCAACAGCTTTGAGCAGCGCGCTCAGCACGGCGGAGACCAAGGACGCTTTCTCACGGCGATTCGGCGTGCTGGTGGATGCGCCGTTCAAGGGCGTCATGCCCCCAACGCTTACCATGCCCGTCGCCGCTGCGCATGAGACGTTCTGGGACGACCTCGTAGATGTCCGCAAGTGCGAAGGAGGGAACTAACATGAAGCCTGGAATCTTGGTTGACCTCGAGCGTTGCGTCGGCTGTTGGACCTGCTCGATGATCTGCAAAGCAAGCAATCTGCTCGAAGAGAACGAATGGCGCAACTACATCCGCTCCTTGGGAGACGGATCTGGAGTTGACGAGCCCGAGGGCGTCTATCCCAATCTGAAACTGAGGTGGATGCCGATTTTCACGAACGGATGCACGCTCTGCGCACCGCGAATTGCCGAGGGCGAGCTGCCATACTGCGTCTACAACTGCCCGACGCAAGCCATGGCCTTCGGAGATCGCGAAGACCCCGAGAGCGACTTCAACAAGACGAAAGCTGAACTCGAAGCGAAGGGCCGCCGCGTGTTCGAACTCGACGAGTGGGAAAACCAACGGCCAGGCGTGTTCTATTCTGAGAAGTAGGGGTTAGGAATCCATGCCCATGGCTGATTGAGAACTGGCTGCCGGCTAGCGCAGGCAGCCAGTTCTTTCCTAGGATTCTTTCCCGAGAATACGTTGTGCTATGCTCCTATCGCAGATCTTCCAGTTTTCTGAGAGGAAAGACAGGGAGTATGAACATCAACCACATCCGCGAATTCATCGTTTTGGCCGAGACGCTTAACTTTACGAAGGCCGCAAACAAACTGTATTGTTCCCAACCTGCGCTGAGCAAGCACATAGCCGCGATCGAAAAGGAACTCGGCACCGTTCTTGTCGAGCGAGGAGAAGGGCATGTTGCCCTCACGCCAATAGGGTCGATCTACCTAGAGGATGCACGAAGGATCGTGCGTGATTACGACCAGTCACTCGCAACGATCCAAGCAGCGAAGAAAGCTCGGCCCATGCACGCGTGCATCGAAACCTATATGCCTTACAAGCCCATCGACGACCAGTTGCGCATTGCGCGAAGAGAGCTTAGAAGGCGCCATCCGCTCCTGCAGCTCGAAGTGCGAGCTATCGGCCCGACGTCACCTATAGACGATGTGCGAAACGGACTCGCAGATGTATGCCTTGCCTCCGTCTCCCCCGATGCCGACCTGGGAGATCTGGCATATACCCGACTCTACGAGGAACCGCTTGTCGTTATTGCGCGGAAAGGCCATCCGCTTGCAAAGAAGACCTCGATCGACGCCGAGGAAATCGGAAATAGCATCATCCACGTGCCTACGTCGCCTTCGTTCAGCGACGTGTTCAGCCGTTTCCGCCAGATGCTCGAAGATCGCGGTGCAACTCCCGTGTTCGTGGAGCACGACTGGGATTCGATTGACCGCCTTTACGACTTCGACTTCCAAACGGGTCTTTTCGTCACAAATGCTGGAGAAATTCTGGCCAATGCGATTGTGAGCGAGATGGACTCGTATTCGATAATTCCCTTCAATGATGAAGGCATGAAAATACCCTGCCTCGCTATCTACAGAAGCGACAACGACAATCCCGCCCGCCCGATTATCGTCGAGGCCTTGAAGGATCATTTCGTCCGCACCGACATGAGCTGCTATTGGAAAGAGCTGTTCAACACACACGACGCATCGTAGACCCCGGCGTCTGCCTGCGCTTTTGTACGTTGACGCTTTCGTCCGCTGGCACGAAACGTCATTGGCAACGATTGCGCTTCGCCGAGCTTTACAGCGCGTCGGGCCTTAAAGCCTTACGTACATCATCAGCATTCCGTTTTCGATGACGCCGAGCTGGCCGTCCTCCACACCTGCAACGGCGACTGAGCCAGGTCCCCCGAGGTCGTAGATGTAGAAATCGAAGCCGTCGAACTCCCACGTGAACGGCGTGTTGCGCTTGAAGAGGGTCCTGGCGTGCATATTGCCCGTACCGTCAGGCCGAAACGTGAGCTCCTGCCTGTCGTACTGCTTGAACCTCCCACCGACCACGTAGGCTACGCTTTTCCAGCTGCCGAGTATCTGCTCCCTGCTCATGCTGCGCCCCTAGTACCTCTTGTTTTGCTTGAGGTAAGCCCTCGTCGCAGACGTCCTCCAGAACAAAGCGAGTCCCGCTACGATAAGCACCACGCCGATGACCCCAGTCTCGAACGCCCCGCTGCCGACGGCACTTATCAGCACGATGATTCCTATTCCAAAGACAATCGACCCCAGCATTGCAGCTCTTCTTTCCCAAGCGGCCTCGCCATCTTATGCGGGAAATGCTACTCGCGGGGAATCCCTCCGATTGCCCAACGGGAGGGACGCTCAGCCCGCTTGGTTGGATCTGGGCAACGGCGGCCGAGCGCTCAGCTGCCAGGTCGTATGCCCTCCTTCTGTCTACCGATGGCAATAGGATCCCCTCTAAAACCGAGGAGATTCATGGAATGCAAGGTCCTAATTTGTAACGCAGACCAACACCGCAAAGGCGAAAAACAACCAGCGCAACAGACGAACAGCAACGCTCACTAAAGCCTTTACATCATCCCTTTTGACCTCATGATTTCACTTGTTCTGAACTGCTCGGCTTCGGGCACCTCTACAAACTCTACCGTCTTGTCGAAGTTCATCCTGACAGCCTGCATGATCTCACCGAGCGTACAACGGAAGAATTCGCGCCTTGGATTAACGAGATTGACTTTTCTCGAAGCGAAGTAATTGTGAAGCGCAGCTTCAAGCCCTGGCGCATCATCGGTGAATATCATTGCGTGAACATCGAAATTAAACGGGACAGATGCATCGCTCAGCTCATAAACTCGCTCCATCGGATCGAGCCTGCGGGTCATTCCAATTTTATAGACATTCTCACCGAACGAACCTATATTCGAAATGATGTACACGTAACCGGCTCGCTGGTTTGCCTCTCGGTAATCAACGTTTTCGATGCCCTTATCTACTTCTTCGATGTTGGCAATCAGACTGGCTTTTTTCGCCTCAAGGTCAGCCCTCTCAATATCCGAGCAAACCGCTAGCTGCCTCTTGAGTTCGGCGAGCGCCCGCTCATACTGCGCCTTTTCTTTACCCAACTTTTTGCGTTGCTCATCGATTTCTTTGCGAAGTTTCGCTTCCTCACGTTCGCGCTCACGAAGTGCCCGCTGCTCTTCGCGCTCGCGCTCTTTCGCAGCTGCAAACTCATATGCCAAGTGCAGTTCATCAATCTTCAGCTTAACGTACTCTTGCGTAATGCGAATGTCCCAAGTCCGCCCAAGGTTATTAATGGAATTCGCTGACTTGTAAATCCGCTCTCTCGAGGCGTCGAAGTTCGAATGCTTCACTTTCCGAATAGTGTCGTCGGCTTCGTCGTTGAAGCTGCGCATCAGAAGCTTCTGCACGTCGACTACCATCTTGCGACCTTCTGACTTGCTGTTATTGACCTGCCAGTTCATGTTCCCCGTGCATGCCGTCTTGTTTCTAATCATTAGTTTTTGCTGATCGCGAACAAACTTCAGCCTATCCTTATATTGCGAAGAGTTGGCAAAATCGTAGCGAGGCTCATACAACCCGTACTCCTGCATGAGAATCGCATCATCGAACGTTACAATCTGCCTCCGTTTCTGAGCGATTTCAGCGTCGAGCTCGGCTATTGTCCTGAGCCTCTTTTCATATTTGCGCCGATCGGAGCGCGAAAGAGGCTCTTGACCTAGTGCTTCTATCTTCATGCCACAACGGCCACAGAACTTGGCATGCGGAGGGTCGAGAGGGGCCTTGCATGACGGGCAGATGGACACCTGTTGATTATGCATCTGATGCGGTTGGTTTACCTGCGGTTGAACTATCTGCTGGCTTACCTGCGGTTGGACAACCTGCTGCTGAGCTACCTGCTGCGGGCTTACCTGCGACGGCTGGGCTGTCTGTGGTTGGCCTGGCCATAACTGATACGCTTGAGATGGTTGCTGCGCTTGAGGTTGCAGCTGCTGATTTGCCTGTTGCGGCTGATATGTTACGGGCTGCTGGTAAGACTGCTGCTGCGGATGCGCCTGCGCGCGGAGAACTTGCTGCTGATTTGGAAAAGGCTGCTGATTTGCTAGCTGCGGCCTATAAACCTGAGGCTGCTGGTAAGACTGCTGTTGCGCGTGCACCTGTTGAGGGAATGTCTGTTGCTGAGTTAGCTGTTGCTGATACGCCAGTTGCTGACTTGGTGGCGACTGGAACATTTGCGACTGCTGGTATGCCAAAGGCTGATTTGACTGCAGATACCGGTTTGCTTGCTGTAACTGGTAATCCTGATGTTGCTGATATACGCGCTGCTGCGGATTCGCTTGCTGCTGGAGGAACGGCTGATTCGGCGAATACGCCTGCTGTTGGAAATATTGTTGGGCACGATTAGGCTGTTGACTCTGCAATTCGGTAGTACTGCTTAATCCAAAACGAGCCTCATCAGGATATTCCCCTGTTCCCTGTTTCATCATGTCTGATAGACCCATCGTATCCTCCTCAGTGTTGAGCATATCGCAACATGAATTTCTTCATTGGGCACGCTTTCGTGGCTATGCCTTATTGCCACCGTCCCCTATCGCCTACAGCCCCACGACCCGGTACCTATACGCCTTCCCCACTCGCCCGCTCAGGT
>DFIX01000002.1:33206-44928 GCA_002371495.1 Eggerthellaceae bacterium UBA3686 | reverse complement strand
GGTGGCCCTCCGAGCGCGTGAACGTGGCGTCCGAGCCGATGACGGGCGCGGTGGCGACCGAGTCGAAGGCGGCTTGCAGGTCGCCTTCCCCGAGCTTGGCGAACTGGCGCATGAAGTTCGGCACGCTGCCGGCCGAGACGTCCACCTCGCCGCCGGTGACCGCGTTGAGGAAGCCGCGCGCGTTGGCGCCGGAGACGTTGCAGGCGCCGACCAGGTACGCGATCCACGACTTTATCCCGGGGCCGTAGTTCGCCTCGTTCTCGGCGCCCCTCGGGAACGGGTCCCAGACCGTCTTCCCGCAGCATGGGCAGCGGCGCTCGCTGGACACGTAGGCGGTGGTGCGCGTGCGCACCTCGATGTCGGTGACGCGGTGCTCGTGCGCGTCGCCGGTCGGCGCCATGCCGCAGCCGCAACGCGGGCAGCGTTCGGATTCCGGCCCGAGGAGCACCTCGGCGTCGGGCTCGGGCATGCGCCGGCCGTGGCCGGGATGGCGCGGCTGGCCGCCGGGCTTCCGCCCCGATTTCTCGCGCGAGTTGGGGATGCGCTTCCTGTTCGGCTCGGACGACGGCGGCAGCGACGAGTTTTCCGGGCCCCTCGACAGCCGCGCGTTCAGGTGCTCTATCAGCGCGTCCTTGCGCGCGACCTCGGCTTCCAGGTCGGCGTTGCGCTCCTTGAGCGACCCGTTCTCCTCGAGAAGCCGGGCGTGGCTGGAGGCCATCCTCTCGTATCTGGATTGCGCCGACCTGGTGCGCGCCTGCTCGTTGCCTACGTCGCACTTCAGCTGCCTGACCTCGAGCTCCAGCTCCCTGCGCTTCGCCCTGGAGCCGGCCAGCTCGCCGCGCAGCCGCGCCGTCCTGTCGCGCTCGGCGGCCAGCTGGGATTCCAGCCCCGCGATGGCCGATTCGCGCTGCGCGACGATGCCTTCGAGGCGGCCGATCTCGAGCTCGGCGGAGGGGTCCCTGGATAGCGAGTCGAGCCTTTCCCGCAGGTCCCTGACCTGCTTGGAGAGCTCGCGCTCGCGGCGCGGTGGTATCCTGTAGTCGGGTCTTGGCAAGCCGGCCCCCGCCGTTTTGGGAGTGTGTACCAATTATACTACGTAACGCCTTGCCAACACCTGTAAACGTGTGTAATATATTGGGACTATTCGAGGAGGTCGCAGGCCATGTTCGTCAAGATAAACAAGAGGCGCGACAAGCACGGCGAGATGACCTACACGGCCTCGATCATGCGCAGCGACCGCGTCAAGGGCAAGGTGGTCCAGACGACCGTCGCCTACATCGGCCGCGTCGAGGAGGACCAGATCCCCTACCTCAAGGCCGCCTACGCCAAGAAGAAGCCGCGTCTGGTCTGGGACGACGACGAGTCGCCCCAAGATGTTGGGTGTGAACAGTAACCCACTTTGGATACGGCCCGACACCTTGCAGTCGCACTAGCTCCACTGGCTGCGGTGCCATCGCATGATTACAATGCTTGCAGCATATTATTTCGTTCGAAGGAGGAAGGCGGCATCGCTTGATGTGGGTGATTGCGGCATGCGGCTCTGCGCTGTTCGCAGGACTCGTGGCGATTCTCGGCAAGCTCGGCGTCCAGACGACCGACTCCGACGTAGCGACGGCCATGCGGACCTGCGTCGTGCTCGTCCTTGCGTGGGTCGTCGCGGCGTGCGTCGGGCCGCTCGGCGCCATCGGCGAAATCCAACCGCGCACCTGGCTGTTCCTCGTCTTGTCGGGGCTTGCCACCGGTGGGTCGTGGATCTGCTACTTCAAGGCGCTTTCGCTGGGCGACGTGAACAAGGTGGTGCCTATCGACAAGTCGAGCGCGGTGCTTGCGTCGCTTCTGGCGATCGCGCTGTTCGGCGAGACGGCAAACCTCGGGGTGAAGCTCGCGGCCATTGCCGTCATCCTGGTCGGCACGCTCATGATGATCGAGCGGAAGGACGTACGCCCCCCGCGGGACGGCGGCCTCGGCTGGCTCGCCTACGCCGTGCTCGCCGCGCTGTTCGCCGCGCTCACGGCGATCCTGGGAAAGGTGGGGATCGACGGTGTGGAGTCGAGCCTGGGCACCGCCATCCGCACCTGCGTCGTCCTCGCGGCATCGTGGGGCATCGTCGCTTGGAAGGGTAAGCTCGGGCTCGTCCGGGGCATCGAGCGCCGCGAGCTCGCCTTCCTCGCACTGAGCGGCCTGGCGACCGGGGCGTCATGGCTATGCTACTACTACGCGCTGCAAACGGGGGTGGTGAGCGTGGTGGTGCAGGTCGACAAGCTCTCGATCGTCGCCTCGATCGCGTTCGCATGGCTCGTCCTAGGCGAGCGGCTATCCCGCAAGACTTCCCTCGGCCTCTTGCTCATCGTGGTCGGCACCGTTGCGATGACCGCCTTCGCGTAATCCCCCTCGCGAAATGCATAGGGTCGCCCCAGCATGCGAGCTGCGATCAGCATGCGAGCTGCGAACAGCAATCGGATCGGGTTAGTTTTCACCCCTTCGATTGGCTCGATCATTGCATTACCGACACTTTGGGGAGACTCCCCAAAGTGTCGGTTAAGGTTCACCACCAACACCCAGGGCGTTGCGGACATCAACGGCAACCACACTTTGCTGATTTGGGAAACCGGGCGCCCCCCTTGCGTTTCCGCACCCCGCAGGGTCAGCACGTCGACGTGGCATTCGGCGAACTTCATCCAGGTCGCGCGGTCGAGCTTCGTCGTCGCGAACACGCGGTTGGTCCTCGCCGTGAAGGTCCTCGAGCAGCGGCGGCACAGGAAACGCTGCTCGCCTCGGCCGTCCAGCCCGCGCTTGACGACGTGGTCGGAGCCGCATCGCGGGCATTCCATGTAACGGGCCGTCTCGTCGCCCGACTCCGTACAACGCTCCGATCGACCTCATCGCCGAGGTGTGCGAGGTCGCGCACACGACCGCGTTCGAATGGCGCCGTCGGGTGTTCGCCACGGTCGACGGATACCAGGAACGGCTCAAGCTGAGCGGGCGCGTCTGGATCGACGAGCTCTACCTGACCGACTCCGACATCGTGCGCGGCGCCGATTTCGTCCAGAAGAGGGGCCTGTCCAAGAACAAGATCTGCATCGCCGTCGCAATCGATGCGTTCAAGAACGCAGTGGTCGTGGTCTGCGGCCACGGCAAGCCTTCGTCCAAGCGCATCAAGGACGCGCTGCTCTCGCACATAGCCCCCGGTTCGGTGATTGTCCACGACAAGGAGAAATCCCACGCGGCGCTCGTCAAGGCGGCGAAATGCACTGACGAGGCGTTCAGGGCGGACGCGAGAGACCCGACATACCTGGAGGCCATGGAGCTGGTGAACAACCTTTGCTCTTGGCTCAGGCGCTACCTGTTCAGGTTCCCGGGCATGAAGAAGGCCAACCTCCAGTCCTACCTGAACTGGTTCGTGTACCTCTTCCGCGTTCGCCGAGACGAGGAGAAATGGCCGAAAACGGAAAGGGTCCTTCGCCATTTGCTCATGTCCGACGCGCATTACCGCAGCTCCCGATAGGTTACTTATCCGCACGATTCGCTACTCTTGGAATTTTTAATTATCTTTTCTCTTTAATAACGGTTGCGGCACAGCGCAGATTCTAGCCAGTTTGCCTGCGCTCCAGCGCAACCTGCGCTTGCGGCGTGCCGCAACCTAATCTGCGCCAGTGCGCAACCTCGAGGTTTTCCACTGCGCCACGGCGCAACCATGGACCGTTCAGCGGGAAAAACGGAGTTGATTTTGGAACGCGATGTAGTCAAAATGTAGTCAGAGACGTGCTTGACTACATTTTGACTACAAAAAAAGCAGGTCAAACTCGCGTCTGACCTGCGGTTTTCGTGGTGGAGCATAGGGGGATCGAACCCCTGACCTCATGGCTGCCAGCCATGCGCTCTCCCAGCTGAGCTAATGCCCCGAAAAGTGCGTTGACTATATTAGCAGAACGGCAAACGGGGTCAAGACGTTTTTTCGGATATGTGGAAACGACTTCACAAACAAGTTGCGGTTTGATGCTGTTTGATGCGGTCGCACGGGCAATGGGTATACTGGTCGCAACGAACGGACGAGGTTCAAATTGCGACTTAAGCACGAGACAACCCATACCAATTGGTTTAACGCGGGTGCAGCGCCCGCGCCGATCTGCGCGCTGGCCTGTGCGCTGGCCTTCGCTCTGGCGCTGATTGCCGCAGCTTTGCAGCCCCAGGCGGCACACGCCCAGACGCTTGACGACCTTCAGCTTAACTACCAGGCCGCAGTCATAGCCTACGAAGACGCGCTGCAGGCCCAGGACCAGACCATCAAGGAATTCGAACAGGTCGAGACCCGCATCGAGGACCTCGAGGAAGACCTCGCCGTCGAAGAGCGCTCGCTCGAAAAGACAGCGGTCACGCTGTACAAGGAATACCCCAACGGCGGGCTGGTCGATATCATGCTCTCAGCCGAAAGCTTCGATGACCTTCTGACCTCCTACGACTACTACCAGCGCATCCAGCGCTACTATGCCGAGGCCATCCGCGCCACGAACGATAAGCGCGAGCAGCTTGCTGGTGTGAAGACAGCCCTACAGGCCAAGAAAGAGCAGCTCGTCGAAGAGGTGCGTGATGCCCGCATGGCCGTGAGCGACGCCGAGTACGCATACTGGGATGCCGATCACTCCGACGGCGCGCAGTACCATCAGCGCCAAGGCGTCGGCAACAACTGCGGCGCCACGGCCTTCATCGTCGGCGTCAACACACTTTTGCACGAGAACCGATTCACCGACAACGTCGCAGTTTGGTCGGGGCCGGGTTTCGCGGGCGATTCCACGACGAGCCTCGCGTACAAGGGCGCCGTCTGGCTGGCCTCGTATGGCCTTTCCGACCAGATCGGCATCGAGGAGATCGTCGGCGATATCCACACGGTCGACCAGATGCGCTCCGAACTCGAGCAAGGGCACGTGGTCGTCACGTCGTCGGGCTCCGGGTCGGTCTGGCACTACGCTGACGGAAGCGCCGTGCCGGGGCTGTTCCCCTACGGGCACTGGATCGTCTTCTACCATTACGCCGACGGCGTCTTCTACGCCAACGACAGCAGCACGGGTGCCAAGCGCGGCGCCGGCTGCCCGTATTCCGAGGCTGATTTGCAGCAGTGGCTGAACGGCCGCGGCAACCACTTCTCGGTTTCCCTCTGGAAGAAATAATCAGCTTCCATAAACCCATACGCAAAACCGGGTTGCGCCATCAGCGCAACCCGGTTCCTTGATTCTAATCGCAGAAAGAAAAACTCGGCTTTCTTTCTGGAAAGCAGACAGTTACAGCTCGATGCGGCCGAACTTGCCCAGAAGCTCTGCGGCGGCCACGTGGGCCTCGCAGATGCAGTACTTCCAACCTTCTGCCTTGCGCGCTTTCGCGCCCGCAAGCATGCCGGCCGCAGCCTCAGCTCCCATGATGTCAGCAGCAGGGCCCTCGGCGAATGCGATGAGGTCGTCGATGCCGAGCATGCGGCCCTCCAGGAAATCGAGCAGGGCGTTCGTGGCAGCCTCTACCGCGGCGTCGCTGCCGTCGGCGGCAACGGCATCCTTCCAGGCCTGCGCAGCCTCTTTGGTCTCCTGCTTGCTCGTATCCGCCGCCGCCAGAATATCGGCGCGTTCCGCTACGAAATCGAACAGTTCTTTCTGCATGATTGCCTCCCTTGGCTTTAACGTACGTACGGCGACCTACCGTCGCAATCTTACGTGAACAGTATAAAGCGGAAACGATTGGTCGCAGACCGCAAGCTTAAAGGAGAAGCCAAAAGTCTTGCCAGCACCGAAATGCGGTTTTGGCCATATGGCAGCCATTCGTAGCCCACAATCCCCTCACATGTCATAACTAGGGTTTGTCCCTTGTTATGACATGTGATGATTTTTGTCATAACTAGGGTCTGTCCCTTGTTATGACATAGTTATGACGAAAGGAGGCTCCCAAACTGCAGACAGCTTGGGAGCCTCCCCTCTTTCGTCGTATTTCTAAGACTTAGCCAGCAAACATACCGATGATGGCGAAGACGTTGAAGATAACGCCGATGGCGGTGGCGATCGTGATGATGCGGAACTTCTTCTGCGCGGTCTCGGCATCGCCGAGCTCGATAGCCGTCTTCATGGGCCCGTACTGTATGATGCCGATGATGCCCCAGATGATGCCGCAGAGGAACCCGACCACGATGAGAATCATGGCGGTCGTGGTGTTGGGCATGCTGGCAGCTGGCGCGCCGATGTCCGGCGTGCCAACGGGCGGCGTGGCGCCCGCACGCTGCGCATTACCGAAATCCGGCGTGCCGAAAGACGGCGCACTGCTAACCGGAGCGCTTCCCGTACCAGGCGCATCAGCGCCGACCAACCGCGCGCCGCAGTTCGTGCAGAATGAAACGTTATCTGCAATCTGCTGACCGCAATACTGGCAAATCATGGTTCCCTCCTTGCGCTAGTAAAAGTCCCTTCTTGCAGTTTCGTCGCGCCGACCGAGGCGCCTTGAAACTGCCAGTATTGTAATCCCCATTTCGCACATTAGGATGTCAGACCCCAGAAATGTTGGGCCATGGCGAGATAAGGCTACTTCCCCCGCCCGTCGTGCCCGCTGGCAAGGGCGGTCACGCGGTTTGCGGCGCTTTGGGTGGCATCGAGGTTCTCGGGTTCGATGAAGATGCGCGTCGTCTGCGGGAAGGCGCGCACGATGGCGCGCTCGATAGCGTCGATGGCGCCGTCGATCTGGTTGCGGTCGGACTCCTCGTCGAAGGTCACGTCGATGGTAAGCAGCAGGTCATGCGGCCCCAGGTAGTACGACAGCACGCGGCCGCATTTGCTGACGTGCGGCTCGGCCTCGACGATGCCCATGACCTCGATCACCTCGGCGGCGTTTAAGCCCTCGCCGATGAGCAGGCCCTTCGTCTCGCGCAAGAGAACGACCGACACGCATGCCAACAGCACGCCGATCAGCACCGAAGCGATGCCGTCGAAGTACGGGTTGCCCGTCAGGTGACCGAGGAACGTGCCCAGGAAGGCAAGCAGCAAACCGATTTCGGCCGCCGAGTCCTCGAGCACGACGGTGAACAGGCTGGGGTCCTTGGCTTCGCGGATGAATTTCAGGGGCTTGGTGCTGCCGCGCGCCGCGTTGAACTCGCGCAGCGCGACCGAAAGCGAAAAGCCCTCGATAACAGCCGAAATGCCGATGATGATGTAGTTGAGGGTCGGATCGCCGAGCTTCGTTTCGGGCGTAATCTCGATGATGCGGTTAATGCCCTCGTACATCGACACGCCGCCGCCCAAGGCGAAGATCATGACTGCCACGACGAGTGTCCAGAAATAGAGCTCCTGGCTGTAGCCGAACGGATGCGAAATGTCGGGGCGGCGCTGCGCGCGCTTCATGCCGAAGAGGATGAGCAGGCCGTTTCCAGAATCGACGATCGAGTGGACGCCTTCCGAAATCATCGCCGACGAACCTGAGATGGCCGCCGCGATGAATTTGACGATGCCGATAGCTATGTTGGCGAGCACCGCCGCGATGACGGCCTTGGGGCTTTCGCCCGCAGGGCCCTCTTCCCCGCTGCGCGCATCTTGGCCATCGGGCAGGGCGACAACTTCCCGGTCTGAATGACCGGCGTTTTCTTGCGGAACGTTTTCTGGCATTATGCTTTTTCCTCTTTCTGTCTTTTGGCCACTAATGATGGCCTTGAAGACCTTGAACTTGCAATTATACCCGCCTTCGCAGGTAATCGCCTGGCTCTAGGGCGAACGGGACCTCGAACAGGTAGTGTTCCTTCGAGCGGTTGGCTACCTCTTCGGGCTGCTCGTACGACAGCGCGCGCACTTCGTCTAGCGGCAGGTCGCCGCGCTCGACGAAGGGCTTGCCACCATCGGCGGGCGCCAGCCGCACGAGCGGGCCAACCGTGAACGAACGCACGGGCTTGTGAGGGCTCACGACCTCGAGCTCGTCGCCCCGTGCGAAGCGATTGTGGCAGAGCGCGGTCACGCGCCAGCCCGGCCGGGGGTCAGCAGGCTCGTCAGCGGGCGCGGGAACTGCAGGCGCGGGCGCATGGCCGAGCGCAGCAGCGGGCGCAGGGTCGGCCGATCCGTTCCCTATTTCCGCATCTGGCCCGGTACCAGCCGCCAGCTCGTCAGCGGGCGCAGGTGCACATTCCTCAACAGTCGCAACGTGCAGACACTCCTTCACGTACCCGTCGCGCTCGGGCGTCTGCGACGCGCGCCCGTAGTAGAAGCCCGTGCTGTACGGCCGGTGCGAGATCGTCAGCAGCTCGCGCTCGGCGGCTGCGACGTCACCCCCGTCGAGGACGCTGCGGTACGCGCCGACGACGGTCGCTACGTAAAACGCCTGTTTGTTGCGGCCTTCTATCTTGAAGGAATCGACGCCTGCGGCGGCGAGCTCGTCCAGATGAGCGACCATGTTCAGATCCTGCGCATTCAGCACGAAGCTGCCGCGCACGTCCTCTTCCACCTCGAAGTACTCGCCGGGGCGCTGCTCCTCGACAAGCGCGTAGCTCCACCGGCACGATTGGGCACACGCGCCCTTGTTGCCCGAGCGACCGGTCATAGCCGAGCTCAGCAGGCAGCGTCCCGAGTACGCCACGCACATGGCGCCGTGCACGAACGCCTCGATCTGCAGGTCAGGCGGCGTGTCGGTGCGCATCTGCGCGATGTCGGCGACGCTCATCTCGCGCGCGCAGACCACGCGCGTTGCCCCCAGGTCGTACCAGGCGCGCGCTGCGGCGGCGTTCATGACGCTCGCCTGCGTGCTCACGTGCAGCTCGACGCTGGGAGCATGCTCCCGCGCGAGCATAAAAGCGCCCAGGTCGCCGATGATGAACGCATCGGCGCCCGCCTGCGCAAGCGCGCGGAAGCACGCGGGCAGCTCCGCGATGTCGCGCGCGTCCATGAGCGTGTTCAGCGTCACGTGCACGGTCACGCCGCGCTCGTGCGCATAGGCCACGACCTGCGGCATCTCTTCCAAACGGAAATTATCGGCGCGCGCCCGCATACCGAACTTGTCGCACGCCAGATACACCGCATCGGCCCCGAAGCGGATTGCGGCCTTCAGCTGCGACCACCCGCCCGCCGGCGCCAGCAGCTCCGGCTTGCCGGTCGCGTTGCCCGCTTGCGCCAGCACCTCGGGCTTTCGGGATACGTCCCCCACCGTCACTCGCGAACCGGGTGCGCGGACCGCATCGCCCACCGCCCGCGCATGTTGTGCGGAATCATCGGAATCGTATGTTGCGGCCAATCCGACCATGCGTACTCCTCTGTAAAAACGGGGATACCGAAGTGGCAAAAAAGGGAGTCTCCCCAATCTGTCAGTCTCCTCTTTTGCACGTTAGCCGGCGAACTCGACTTGGGCGCCTTGCGGGGTGTCCTTGATCGTGAAGCCCAAGGCGGCCATGCCGTCGCGAACGGCATCGGCAACGGACCAGTTCTTGGCGGCACGTGCATCGGCGCGGGCAGCCAGCAGGGCGTCCACCGCAGCAGCAGGGTCATCGCCCGCAAAGCCGGCCAGCTCGGCAGCAAGCGCCACGACCTCGACCGGGTAAGCCGAACCCGCTGCGCCCTCGCGCTCGAGGGCCGCCTCGACGTCGACGCCCAGCACGCCCACGAGCTCGACAATCAGGTTGCGCAGCGAGCGCGCCGCCTCGACGTCGGCCTCGGCAAGCGTCTTGCCAGCCACGAGCGCATTTGCGCTGGCCACGAAATCGAAGATTTCGCCCAACGCCTTCGGGCTGTTGAAATCGTCGTCCATCGACGCGATGAACTTGAGGTTCTGCTGGCGGACGAGCTCCTTTACCGCCTCGGCATCGAGCACTGCCTCGGCGCCGGCGACCGCATTGTCGCACGCCCAGTCGATGCCCTTCACGGCGTTCTTGATGCGCTCGAGGGCCACGTGCGCCTCGTCCACGCGCTCGTCCGAGAAGTCCAGCGGCGAGCGGTAATGCGTCTGCAGCATGAGGAAGCGCAGGTCGGCGGGGTCGACCGTTTCCAGAATATCGCGCAGAAGGAAGAAGTTGTTCAGCGACTTCGACATCTTCTCGCCGTTGATCTGCAGCATGCCGCCGTGCATCCAATGGTGCGCGAACTCGACGCCTTCGGCCGCTTCGGACTGCGCGCGCTCGTTCTCGTGGTGCGGGAACACAAGGTCAGCGCCGCCGCCATGGATGTCGAACGGCAGGCCGAGGTACTTCTTCGACATGCACGAGCACTCGATGTGCCAGCCGGGACGGCCCATGCCCCAGGGCGACTCCCACGCGGGCTCGCCGGGCTTGGCGGCCTTCCACAGCGCGAAGTCCAGCGGGTCGTTCTTGCGGTCCTCGATGCCCTCGGTGCGCAGGTCGCGGTGACCGGCTTCCATCTCGTCGACGTTTCGGCCGCTCAGCGAGCCGTAAGAATGGAACGAGCGCACGCTGAAGTACACGTCGCCATCTTCGGTCGCGTAAGCATGGCCCGTGTCGATGAGCTTCTGCACGAGCGCGATCATCGTGTCGATCTCCTCGGTGGCCTTGGGGCGCACGGTCGGGTCCTTCACGCCCACGGCGTGCATGTCGGCGATGAAGGCCTCGGTGTACTCGGCCGCGACCTCTGCGGCGCTGCGGCCTTCCTCGTTTGCCTTGTTGATGATCTTGTCGTCGACGTCGGTGACGTTCTGGACGAAGATCACGTCGAACTTGCGCCACTCGAGGTAGCGGCGAATCATGTCGAAGCTCATGAAGGTGCGTGCGTTGCCGATGTGGATGTAGTTGTAAACGGTCGGGCCGCACACATACATCTTGACCTTGCCGTGCTCGAGCGTGACCAGGTCGACCTTCTTGTGCATCTTGGTATCATAAATGCGGATCATGTACTCCCCTTTTGCCATAAAAACGTGTATACGAGATTGTAGCCGAAACAGCCTGCATCAACACCCTGAACATACGCGCACCAAATCAAAGGAAGCGAAGGGGATACTCCTCTTCGCTTCTTTTGAATCGGCGCTCCATTGGAACAAAGAGGAGTATCCCCTTCGCTTCCTTCGCTTCCTTCGCTTCCTTTGCTAGGCGTTTCGCCAGAGAAGGCAGGTGGCGTAGGCGGTCACGCCCTCCTCGCGGCCCTCGTAGCCGAGGCGCTCGGTAGTGGTGGCCTTCACGCCGACGTTATCGACGTCCACGCCCATGGCACGGGCCAGGTTTTCGCGCATGGCATCGCGATGGGGCGAAAGCTTAGGTTCCTGAGCAGCGATGACCGCATCGACGTCGATGATTTCAAAGCCCAAATCGCGCACCTTCTGCGCCACGCGCTCGAGCAGCCGAATGGAATCGGCGTCCTTGAAGGCGGGGTCGTCGGGCGGGAACAGCTTGCCGATATCGCCCGCGCGCGCGGCACTCAGCAGGGCGTCCATGATAGCGTGGGCCAACACGTCGGCATCGGAATGCCCGTCGAGGCCCTGGTAGTGCGGGATGTCGACCCCGCCGACGATGAGCTTGCGCCCCGGTGCAAACGCGTGCACGTCCATCCCCAAACCAACACGCATCGCGCGCGGATCGAAAGCCGCCTGTTCAACCATGCAATTTCCCTTCCTAACATGGGGCTACAGCGCTTCGCGAAGAAGACGTCCGAGTCCCAACACCATCTGCCTGCCAGTCGATTGACCTCAAATCCGCAAATGGAACCCTTCGGCATACCAGACGACCAATCGGCATCCCATCCGGCGGTTCTCGAAGCGAAAATGTGAAAAAGGGGTCTGA
>DFIX01000002.1:0-33155 GCA_002371495.1 Eggerthellaceae bacterium UBA3686 | reverse complement strand
GTCTGACCCTTTTTTCACATTTTCTTACAGTTTGCCGTAGAGCTTGATGACGGCGGCCTCGAGGAGCTTGTAGTCCTCGGGGACTGTGAGCTTCAGGTTGTCGCGCGGGCCCTCGACGACCAGCACGCGGCCGCCCAGGCGCTCGATCAGCGACGAGTCGTCGGTGCCGACGAAGCCATCGGAAAGCGCCGCCGCATGGGCGCGGCGGTAGATTCCCGAGCGAAACACCTGCGGGGTCTGGGCATTCCAGAACACGTTGCGGTCGGGCGTGCCGGCAACGACGCCGTTCTCGACCACCTTCAGCGTGTCGATGGCGGGATGCGCCACCACGGCGCCGTCGCAGTCGATGTTGCCCTTTACGGTGGCGATGGTATGGCTGATGAGCTGCGGCGTTACCAACGGACGGGCGCCGTCGTGCAGGACCACGAACTCGAATTCCTCGGGCACGTACTCGAGTCCCGAGAAAGCGGACTCCTGGCGCGTGGGCCCAGCAGGCGCCACCGCCACGGGCGTTACGAACGGGAAGGGGTCGATTGCGCGCTTGAGGTATTCTTCCTGGCGATCCTCGGGGCAGACGATGACGATCAGCCCCACGTCGCCCACGGCGTCGAACGACTCGGCCGACCAGGTGAGCACCGGACGGCCGGCGATTTCAACCAGCTGCTTGCCGCCTTCGCGCCCAAACCGGTCGCCCGTGCCGCCCGCCAAGATGATGGCGGCCGTCTTGGGCTTCTTGTCGAGCTTGCCTTCGAGCACCGACAGCGATTTGCTGAGCTCGTCGAAATCGATGTGTGCCGTCTGAAACTTGGGAGCCTCGAGCAGCACGTCATCCTGTGCTGCTTCGCGCAAAATGTCGCGCGTTTCGGAATCTGGTCTGACCATAGCACCAACTCCATATGTAGAAAACACCTGTGTATATGATACGACAAATCGCAGGTAGAAGCGTTAACTATTTGAGACGCAAAGTGGGTCAAAGGGATGTGATACGACTTGCCCATGAAACAAATCGCATCCTTTTGACTCATTGCAAGGACTCGTTGCCTGCCTGACTGCGGATGCGAGCTATGGCCGCCTCAGGAGAAGCGTCACCTGCACTGGCCACAGACTCAAGCCACGATCGCTTCAAGGCACGCCGTCGACGCTGGATGCGGGGCGAACTACGGCTGTTTTAGGAGGACGCCATCGACGGGTGCAGTGCCAGCTACGACTGCTTCAGGGGAACGCCGCCGGCGCTGGCCACGGGGGCGAGCTTGCCGTGCACGACGTAGCGGTCATCGTCGAACAGGTACGCGCAGGTGGTAAGCATGACGTAGCGTTCTTCGGCACGGGCGCGCTGCATCGCGGAAGGCGAAAGCTCGTTTTGCAGACCGGCGGGCAGCGCGGCCTTGTTCTCCCCCACCGAGAAATCGGATTCCTCGACCGCCTCGCGCAGGTACGCCTCGAGCTTCTCGGTGGGCGTCGCGATGATGTTGTACATGTCGGAATGCGCGTTCGCATGATGGCTGCTGAACAGCATGATCTTGTAGTCCTGCGTGGGTGTCATGAACCAGATGATCGGATGGTCGTTGTAGAAGGACTGGTCAGCCCACTTTTCGAGCGCGGCGAACATCGAGCCGGAATTCATGTTGTGCCCATAGATGATCGTATTGCTGTCAGTGAAGATGTCGCGGTTGTCAGCGTCGACGAAGATCGACCCGTCGATGTTGTAGTCGCCGGTGTAATCGTTGTGAAGGTACTGGTCGTTGTCGCGCCCCTTCAGCACCGGGTAGTCGATGGGCGTATCTTCGCAGTAGATCCAGCCGACCACGTCGGGGTTCTTGGCGCGCAGGCTCGCGAAGTCGACGGTCTTGGGCGCCACCTCGTAAGCCGACTTGAACTGGCTGGGGCCAGTGAAGGCGTTCGAAGCCTCGGCGTACAGGGCATCGCTAAGGCTATATTGCCAGGTGACGTAGCCGACAACACCACCCGAACCCAGGAAGATAAGAGCGAGGATCGCCATTGCCGCCACGCGCAGCTTGCCTCCGCGGCGCTTGGGGGAAAGGTCCTGCGGAAGTATCGATTGTGCAGACGAATCCACGCCCGGTGTGCCCGGCACACCCGACACACCCGGCACACCCGCCACACCCGGCGCGCCCATGGCGCCCGGCACGCCCGCTACGCCCGCTATGCCCGGCGCGCCCGCCGTGCCCGGCACACCCGGTGCGCCCGGTATGCCCACGCCTGCGATCCGCAGTTCCTGCGCGATCTCGTCGAGCTCGCGCTTGCGGTTCCGCGTCGAGCGCATGCGGCTGGCCAGCACGTTCAGCATGACGCCACATGCAGCCGTCAACAGCAGGTACACCTTCCCCACCGTCGACGAGTAGATTGCCATGAACGAGCCGAAGAAAGGCACATGCGCCTCGACGCGCCCGATCAGCGCATCGTACGGGACGGGCTTCAAGTCCTCGACGTTGTTGGCGTCGCCTTTGGTTACGAACTCGCCGAGCGAGGTGCGGTTGTAGGTCACGCGATGGACGATGGTGCCGTTCTCGTCGGCAAATGCGATGATATCGCCCTCGACGACGCTTGCCGGATCGGCCGATTTCACAAATACGGCGCTGCCAACGGGAATCTCGGGCTCCATACTGCCGGTGATGACGTCGAACACCTGGTAACCCATGAAGCGCGGCACCGTCAGGGGCGCGCACAGCCCGATGACGACGACCAGCAGCAGCGTGCCCAGCACGTTGCACAGCCCCGCCGCAATTCCGCCGCCGCGCTTTGCGGCTCTTCGGCTTTTCCCTGTATCGTCCCTCGCCATTTTCCCAGCAATCTCGCGAACTTCGGTACCGTCGCGCGCTGCATCTCCCCAGGAACTGCAGCGCAGCCATGCGCTGCAACTCCTAGCAAAACGCAAAAGCAAAAGCGCTCTGCGAAAGCGCTCTGCGTATGCAGAGAATATACCACGTTACCCGAACGCCCACCCACCGAAACCGCCGCACAGTCTATACGACCAAATAATGCGGCGCGCAAGCATCTTTTGTCAGCATTCCGTCGGAACCGCAGCTAATGAGTCGCCGCAATCCCGCCGCCCCAACACCAAAAGAAAACGATACAGCTCAAAGGTTTTCGGGCACCATGCGAGCGCGCACCCCGCCTACGCCCTTGTATCGCATGCCATTACGCGTTCGAGCGGAACCGAGAAAACTAACCCAACAAGCCCCTGCCCTGAAACATCCAATGGTCCAGCTCGTATCGCAAGTTGACACGCTGCTTCGTCATGCCGAGCGTTTCAGGGTGAAAACGTTTTCCAAGCACCTTAGCCGCTTCTTTGGCAATGACCTCAAATGCAACGGTGTCGAACACCTGCGAACTCGTAATCGTCATCACACGCCATCCTGCATGCTCTATTCCCAGCTCGCGGCCCACATCGCTTTTCATTTGAGCACCGCCAACATGAACTTCGCCATGGTACTCGATATCCAAGGGCTGCTGAGCATTGGGCCAGCATAAATCTCCTTCGCAATAATTCCTCCGCGCGATAATTCGCGCCTCCTCGCTCCCGAGATTGATTTCCGCGTTCAACACAGCTTTCGGCAGCCCATAGCCACCAAGCGATGCAGGCATGCAAAGAAGCATATGAACCGCAGTTTCCATAGGCGAACGAGAATTGTCGGCCACGTACTTGAGCGCCCGTTTTGCCTTCGCTTTGCCGTTTGCTTTACCAATCGCCTCTAAAAACTCTGCAATCTTTTCTGTATTCGTTAATGGATATAGACGCTTGGGCATCTCATCAATCGAACCAGGATGCAAAACGCTATCGGGCAACAGGACATACCGACCACAAAGCTCAAATCCCAAAGCTATCAGCTGCTCGATTGGAAGTATTTCGGCCATTTGAAGAAAGACGAATTCGGGACCCGAAACGTACTCCCCACGCACACGGTAAAAAGCGTTCGATGGCAGCCCGATTCGCCACACATGACACTTTATATCCCTTGATCGGCGTCTGTCATCTTCTTCGAATATCACCACGTCAACGGGATGGTCTTTGACAATGAACTCCTCTGGGATTGCACCTAGTACATCGGCTTTGCGAGATGCGCATTTCTCGGCACCACTCACCCGAGCTGGAATGCCAAGATCAGAATCTAGCGGAAAATGCCCCCGCCAATAATTCAATGCTGTGTAGTGTGATAAAAACACCCTCATTGGCATCACCATGTTTCTAGTTATGCTCGGATCGGCGTGATCAAGGCCTTTGTAAGACGCAATATGTTCTACTAAGTGAAGGAGAGACGCCGAACCCAGTTAACCTTAGACCTTCGAACACTGCTCATTGACTATTCAACGTATATTAACAATAGTTCATGCACAAAATTTCGAATATCCGACGATACTTAAAAATATCGCTTTCATAATGCACAAATTTTTGAATATACGACGATTTGTGGAACAAGATACGCGCCTGGAAAAAACCCGCTAGCCTATCACCAACTCTTTTAGCAATATCCGATTCCTGAAAACCCATATGGATCATTTGCAATCGTCGTATATTCGATTTTTTGCGCATCGTATAGGTGATTTTTTGGGTAATCGTCGTATATTCGCAATTTTGCGCATACAACTGACATTGAATAGCCCTTGAAATCGATTGCCACGCTGACGTCGACACTTATCGAGAACGCCAACATCAAAGAACCCCATCGAAATACCTGGATGGGATGATTTTCAGATGAGCCTAATATACAAGACTTGCCACAACCCATCGCCTTTGCAAGAGTGCCCTCGAACGTCTTGGGCAGCCGAAGGACGCTCGTATCTTGCACTGGCTGCAGGCGCCATAGAAGGGAGACTCTTTAGGCACCCTTTCTTATGTCTACATACTGTACAGCGCTGCGAAGCCGGATGCGTCGAGCACGGACACGACGTCGACCTTTGCGTTTTCCACGCGCATAACCCCATCGCGTTTCATCATAAGCTTGTAGCTTGCAAGCAGGACGCGCAAGCCCGCGCTCAAGATGTATTCGAGCTCGTCCAGATCGAAAACGGTCTGGGTTACGCCATTGAGCATCCCGCTCATCGCATCAGCGAGCTGAGGCGCGGTTTGGGCATCGAGGCGCCCGCTCACGCTTACCGTCAAACGCGCACCGTCCCGAACCGTCTCGAATTCCATGCCGGCTCCTTCACTCGTCATTCCTGAAACAGCCCGGTGCCGGGTTCGGTCCACTGATGGTTGAACTTCACCACCGGCACATCGGGAATCTTCACGGCAATCTGATAATCATCCTCGTAGACGATCTCGCCGGGCGAGTTGGTGTATACCACGTAGAACGGGTGGTCGTAGCGTTCGAGCAGCCACATGGCTGGCGCGATCATCCGCATCATAAGCTCGGTATTCTCGGTCTTGAAGAAACAGACTACGCGCTCATGGTTCATGCAAGGCTCTGGGAACGGCAGCTCCTCGGCAAACCACGAATCGATTTCCTTGAACAGCTCGACGTCCTCTTCGTCCATGACGTCTTGCTGTATGAGCTTCCAGCATATGCTGAATATGCCAGCAGCGTACCCGGTGGTTTCAGAGACCTCCCTGCCTTGTATGCGCACGTACTTGAAATCCATCGTGCCCGCTTTCACCGAACGACGACAATTGTGCAACCTAATTGATGCAAGCTAATTGATGCAAGTTACCTATAATACGCTGGTTTGCCATGGTCGAGCCCTGCCAGTTTAGGCTTTTGCGCGGCGCAGGAGGATAAGACCGACGGCAAGAAGGACAAGGCTGAAGCCCAAGGCATAGAACGCATAGGTGCCGGGGCCGCCGGTCGAAGGCAGCTCGAAGCCGCTGGCGTTGATGACCTTGATGGTGTAAACGCCTTCAACCGGGTCGAAGCTCTTGCCGGTGCCGCTGTACGAAAGGTTCGAGCTCTCGTCGTCGTAGGAAACATCGTTGGACGTCACCGTGACGATAACGGGCCCGCCCTTCAGGTTGTAGCCATCGGGCGCAGTCGTCTCGACCAGGTGGTAAACACCCGTCTCGAGCGGGAAAACCGTCGTGGCCTGGGCATCGGCCGATTCAGTGTAGCTGAGCATGCCGTCGTCGCCCGACACGAGGCCTTGGTACAGGGGCGTTTGCTCGCGCTGGTCGCCGTCCAGCTTGTACAGGTCGAACACCGCGCCATTGAGCAGCATGGCATGGTTTGCGGAATCGACCTTCTGCACGCTGAGCTTCAGAACCGCCTTGGTGTTCTTGACCTTAAGCAGGTACGCAAGCTTGACATCTGGTGCGATGCCCTGAGTTGCCCCGTCGCCATCACCTTGCGCGGCACCCTGGTCAGCAGCTGCCCCATCGCCGTTTCCTTGCGCAGCGCCCTGGCCGGCTGCAACCCCGGTGCCATCGCCCTGCGCGGCACCCCGGCCGGCAGCCACCTCGGTGCCATCAGCTTGAACAGGCTCGCCATCTGGCCCGACAAGCTGGCTTGTGAGCTCGCAGTATTCGGCGTCGATCGCTGTCACGGTACCAGAATCGCCTATCGTGAAAACGACGTCGCCACCCAGCGCCTTGTAGTTATCGAGCTTCTGCGTCTCGGTCAGGTAATAGGTGCCCGGCTTGAGCCCGCTCAGGTCCTCGGCGATGAGCCCGCGCGCATCGGTCACCAAGTTGCCGTACCCGTCGACGGGACGCGTGTCGCGCACCATCTGCCCAGTGCTGTTGGCCACTTGTCGGTATATTGCGAAATGCACGCCAAGTAGCGCATTGCCCGTCTGCTCGTCGACCTTCACGACCTTAAGCGAGAAGGGCCTGTTCTTCACCGTAATCGTGGATGCGACGGACACATTTGGCGTGCCGCCCGCGCCTACGGTGTTGCCGGCGCCACCCTGGGTCGCTCCCCCGCCGTCCGCGCCACCCGTGTCGCCCGCGCCTGCGCCAGCACCATCCGCGGCGCCCCCGGCACCTCCGGCAACCGCGGCAACGCCCGCGCCGCCGTCGGCATCGTAGGCGTACATGCCCTCGTCGGCCTCATCGCCGGCCACCGTCACCTTGCCATCCTTAGACGTAATCGTGATTGCCCCCGTAAGGCCCTGGAAACCCTGGGGCGACTTGGCCTCGGTAAGCGTGTACGTGCCGTTATCGGGCAGATACGCGACCGTCACCAGGCCGTTCTCGTCGGATGTATAGGTAGCGCTGCCGATGGCGTTGCCGTCGCCGTCGAGCAGCGTGAACCTCGCGCCCGCAAGCGGATTACCCTGCATATCGGTTTTCACGACCGCAATGCCCGGTCGGCTGTTCGTGACGGTGTCGGTGCGCACGTTGTTGTCGCCGCCCGTCGTGGTCCCCACGTCGTACGATACCGTGTACGTGTAGTCGCCGGACGTGCCACCCACGGGAGTTGCGGCGCAGGTCAGCGAGCCGTCTTGCTCGATCGGCGTCACTGTGAGCGAACCCGTCCCCGAAACGGTCCCGGCACTCGTGCCTGCGGCATCGCCGCCTTCGGCGCCACCGCCACTGCCGCCTTCGGCGCCACCGTCAGCGCCTGAACCATCGCCACCGTCACCGTCACCGCCGTCAGCATCGGCCGCAGGCCCTCCCCCGCCGGCGCCCGCATGCACGTACCCTTCGTCATCGACGCTGAACTGGCCCTTAACGGTCACCTCGCGCAACACGTAGTCGTCGAACGTCTTGCCCGGCTGCAGCGACCGGAAATACCAGTACAGCGACGTCTGCCCCGCCGCCATCTGGCGAAGCGTCCCGTCGACCAGCTCAAGGTCGTCGTCGCCGGCAGCGCCCCCAGCGCCAGGGCCAGCACCCTCGCCACCAGCACCATCGCCGTCGCCCCTCAAATACACCGCAAAGTAAATCGGGTCCCGGTCCTGCATGTAGCTGGCATCAGACCACACCTTCTTGGCCGTAAGGCCCCACCCGCGCAAGTTGCGAACCTCCACCGCCGGGTCGTCCGCGCCGAAGCGGATCGAACCCGACTCTGCGGTTTCGCCCGATGGTGGGTCGATGACGGTGCCTGCCGGGGTAACGGCATTGTCGTAGTCCACGGTATCGGCGCTCGCGACGCGCACGTACTTCTGGAACGAATACCCCTCGGGAATCTCCCCCTCGCGCTCCTCGACCCTGAACTTCGTACCGACGATCAGGTTGCGCACTTCGACGGTGTAGTCGACCGGAATGCGGCTGATCGAACCGTTGATCGAGGTCGCGAACGTCGCCATGTCCTTCTCGGCGTCGGTGAGCGCGCCGAAGGAGCTCTTGCCAAGGGAAGCAAACTTGCCTTGCGCAGAATCCCATTTGCAGTAATTGCCGTTCGCGTCGAGCACATGGTAGCCGTACATGTTGGCAAGGCCGAGCGACGTATCGTTCTCGCTTCCCAGGTACAGGCGCAAATCGAAGGTCGTGTCGTCGTCCGCGCGCCCAAGCGGCGTAACGCCGTCCTCCTTGAACAGGCGCTTCGTAATAGTCAGCGTCTTTTGCGCATCGGGGCTCAGCTCGTTGTCGTACGCGACCGCCTGACGTTCGCTCACGGCCGCTTCCGCAACCGAATAGTCCTCGCGGCCCGGGTTTCCAGCTGCCACCTTGCCCGCGAGCTCCTCGCCGTTGGCGCTCACCTTCGCATACACTCGCGGATCCAGCCCGCACTCGGTGATGTAGTACGAAACGGCGTTTTCGGGCATCTCGATCTCGACGGCCTCGCCGGGCTTCAGGAAGAACACGTCATCGTAGGCCGCACCGCCGCCCGCCGGCGTGAAGCTCTGCGCATAGTGCACGTCGATGCCCTTGCCGACGTACCTCACGCGGCGCCGGTCGCCCTCGGCCGAACCGAGCAGGCGGAACGGCCCGTCTTCTGCGGTGCGGTACCAAATCTGGTACGGGAACTCCGTCAGCGAGTAGTACTTCTCGTCGGTGCCCGACATCGTCTTGCTCAGCATGACCGTGCCCGGCTTGACCGACGCCAGGTTGAAGCGCATGTGCAGGTTCGACGCGCCCGCGCCGCGTTCCATGTAGAACATCTTCATCCGATGCGTCGAATAATCGGCAAAAACGCTGGTCAGCTTGCCGGAGGCGTCGGTCTTGAATATGCCTTTCAGCCATGCGTCCACCTCGTCCTGCGACGCCTCGGGATGCTGCGCCTTGTAGCCCTTCTGGAATTGCGCGAGCAGCGTCGTGCTTCCCCGCGACGAGGTCGTTATCTGCCCGGTGCGGAAGTTGACCTTGCCCGATTGCGCCGCATGCACGCCGCCCAGGTCCAGCACCAGCATCCCGTCGACGTACAGGAACATGTCGTCGTCGCCGGCGAACTCGAAGATGATGTCGTGGCCCCAATCGTCGAGCCCGTTGGCCGTCTGCGTGAACGCCGCCTGCATCTGCATGCCGAAATGGTAGTTGGCGTTCCCCGTCACGTCGGGCGCGTTGTTCTGGTTGTACGGAATCGTGTACAGGTCCATGTCCTTGCGCGGGTCCGACGGCGGCAGCGCTCGGTCCAGCTCGTCGGTGACGTTGCTGTGGCTGTTGGACAGGCGCCCTTCGACCAGGTCGTTATAGGGCATGAACTGGCCGTGGTTCAGGCTGACGTTGCTCGTCTCGATCGTGCCCACCTTGTCGTACACCACGAAATCGCCCGTTTCGGAATTCAGGTGGGCGAAGTTCTCGGTGCAGTTGTACTCGAAGTAGCCGCTCTCGTCGTAGGTGCTCTGCAAGAACAGGTGGTTGACCGGCTGCGTGCCCTGGTACAGCTCGCCGAGCGATTTGCCGGTCTTCGTCGACACGGGGTAACCGTCCTCCTCGAGGTAGGGCTTCATCAGGTCCTTGGTGTTGCCGGTATCGCCGTACACGTCGGTCTGCGTCTGGTCGAAGGTGCCGTTGTTGGCCTTCGTGCCGCTGTAGTCGATCATGCTCATCGATATGCCGTACTCGTTGCTGTCGACGGTCTCGACGGCGTTCAGCTGCGGCGTCTGCACGGGCTCGTCCATGATGGCGAAGTAGAAGTCCTGCGCCTGCGTGCGCGGGCACGAGGCGAGCTGGCCGCCCTCGACCTTAAGCCCGGCGTAATCGTAATGCGGGTCGTCCCAGGCGAGTATCGTGGAATAGTACTCGCCGTTGCGCCGCCCGTTCATGTTGATGCCGATCGTCGAATCGGAAAGGATCTGCCCGCCGTTTATCTGCGGCGCCAGGTACTGCCCCGAATAGGTGTTCTGCAGTTCGTAGTAGTAGTTGGGGTTGGTCGTGCCCGCGAAGTAGTACTCGGTGAATTCCCACTGCAGCGTGTTTATCTCGTTTCCGACCCATTGCAGCATGTCGCCGTCCTCGTAGACGCGCGTAAGCGCGCCCGCATGGTCGATGGCGTAGAACTCGTATTCTTTCTTCGAGTCGTTCCACACGCGCGTGTACACGATGACCTTCGAGCCGTTGGTGACCTTCTGCGTGTCCGAAACGCTGACCTTGGTCGCCGAGAAGAACGTGAAATCCTCGTCTTTGAGTTTGGACTCCTGGACGAAGCTCATCCAGCTCGAAGCGTTCGGCGCATTGGTCGTGGTGCCGAAACCGTTCGTCTTGCCGTTGGCGTGCATGTGGACGATGCTGCCGTCCCGTGCGGTCATCAGGACCTTTCCGGCATAGTTGCCCGTGCCCGCCTGAATCTGGATCTGGCAATCGTCTTGCGCCTCATCGACGAGGGCAAGGCCCTTGCTCGTCGCCTTCAGGTACTTGGTCGCCCCGTTAACGGTGGTGGTCAGGTAGTAGACGTTCTCGTTCACGGCATGGAACGTCCATTGCGGCACGTCGGCGCCTTGGGCAACCCACAGAGCCCCGTTCTCGTCCTCGGGGTTCTGCCTCGTCACGAGGTACTTCCGCTCGAGGCGCGAGTCGTTGAACTTCTGGGCCATCATGGCGTAGCCCGAGATGTAGGACTGCTGGTTGACGATGCCGTAGGTCTTGCCGTTGAGCTTCAGCAGGTCCTTGCCCCCTTCGGGCGGGTACACGACCAGGATGCGGCTGCCGTCGTCCTTGCCCTTCCATCCGGCGAAACCGGGGCTGTTCTCGCCACTGAAGCGGTTGATGCCGTACTTAAGCCCGTTCTGAGCCGAGTAAATATAGAAGCCCGCGCCGAACTGCTCGACGGTATAGACCGTCGGCTCGGCATCGTCTTCCCCGTCAAGCGACATCTCGCCGTTGTCGCCGGAGCCGGTAAGGTTCATGTACACCTTGTTGCCGTCGGGATCGGTCGTGTATACCCTGAACTGGTCAGACGTGCCCTCGATGCGCTCGAAGGTGTAGGACGCGGCATCGAGCGCAACGCGCGTGTTGCCGATCTTCGGGGGATTTCCGCTGCTCGCCATGACGTTGGTGAAGTACAGCATGAAGCCGCGCGAGCTTGCCAGGTGGAACGGCTCGCCTTCGGCGAGCTCGTCGAGACTGGTGGCGGTGCGCATTTCCGGGGCCGGGCCCTGAACGATGGCGTAGACCGAGAAGCCCGCCGCCTCGAAATTGACCTCGCCTGTTTGCGAAGCCGCATCGACCACCTCGGGCTTTTCGGCGCCTTCGCCCTCGAAGTGCACGACCGAAAGCTCGCCGGATTGGGCATCGGCCAGTTCGACCTTCACCGTCACCGGCGTCGCAGGCTGCACCTCAGCGCCATCGTGGGCAAGTGCAATGTCGAAGAAACGCGCGTAGCCGGCCGTGCCCGACTCCAGCCCGAGCGCGCTTTCCGCCTGCTCGAGGTACTCGTCGAACTGCTTGGAGGCATCATCGACTTCGGAGACGACGAGCTCGGTGCCCTGCGGGATCTGCGCGTCGTCGTTATAGGTCACCGTAATCTTGTAGTTGCGGCCGTCGCTTGCGAGTATGTTCTTCTCGATCTTCGTGACGGCATAGATGTAAATCGAGAACTCCTCGGACGAGACGGTCACGGCCTCGCCGGCCGTCGAGGCGTCATCTTCCTGCTGCTGCATGACAACCGCATCGCCCTCGTCCGATACGTGAACGACGACGGGCTGCTCGGTTTCGGGTTGGAATGCCGAGTGAAACGACACGTGGACTGGCGCCTGCGGCTCGAGCTCGTCGCCGTTAGCATCCCAAAAGGCGATGTCGAAAGCTTGGGAGCGCACGACTTCGCCCTCGACGGCCGAATCCAGCGCCTCGGCGACCTCGTCGTCGCCAACGACCGCCACCGTCATCGTCGTGCCTGCGGGGAACGCGCCCTCTTCGGCATCGACGTGCACGGCCATGCCGCCCGCCTCGCCGTCGAACGACTGCGCAGGGCCGGGCCTCTTGGCTGCAGCGATGGCTTCGGGGTCGACGGCGTTCTCGTCGATTGTGGCTGCGGTTAGACCAGCGCGATCGCGCGTTGCCGCCTCGCCGCTGACCATGAGCGAAACCACCGTGCCCAGCGCCACGAACACCGCCAACACGATTATGGCCCATGCGAATCTCGTGCGCCTTCTGCGCTTGGCGGCAAGTTCCTCGTTGGTCGGCAGTACAGACATCGGTAACGCTCCGTTTGGAAAACCACCTGATAATCTGAAACACTATGCTATCAGTTGCTTTAGTTCGTTTGTAGATCTATTTCGTCATTGTTAAAGTCGCCCCCTGCTGCAAGATGAAAGGGCCTTGCAGCAGGGGGCGCGTCTGTGCCCTTGTTCTTAGTAGAAGAGCTCCTCTTCCTCGAGCCTGCGACGGCGGTAGAAGAAGAACGCGATGCCGGCAGCTGCGGCGGCCACGATAATGCCGATGACCCAGAACACCCACATGGGAATGCCCTGATCGTTCGAGGCGCCCTCGAGCGGTGCCGAGCCGGTCGTCGCCGCGCCGCCGTCGGTAGCGGTCGAGCCGGACTGAGCCAACGGGTTGTCGGTGTCCAAGATCTCTTCGGTAGCGGGCGGCGTTGCGGGCTGGGCCGCGGCGGGGGCTGCACCAGCGTTTGCGTTTGCGCCTGCGTTGGCGGCGGCGTTGCCCTCGGCGACGCCTTCTTCGCCTTCGCCCTCTTCGTTTCCGCCTGCGGCGGCATTACCGGCAGCCGCGTTTCCGGTTGCCGCATTGCCGCCGACCGTAGTCGTGGTCGTGGTGGTCGTGCCGGGAACCGTGGTCGTCGTGCCAGGCGTCGTGGTCGTGGTGGTGGTACCGGGCACCGTCGTCGTGGTCGTAGTGGTCGTGCCCTGCTCGGTCTCGCCCTCGGCGAGCGCAACGTATTCGAACGTGAAATCATTGCCGCTAGCAGCGAGCGTGCCGGTTATGTTGCGGTACAGCGGACGGTAGCCGGGGATGTACTCGAACGAAGCCACTGGCTTGTCGCCAACGTTACCGTAATAGGTAATGGGGTCAGCCAGCACCTCACCCGTCTGGTACTCCACGAAGTGCAGCGTGTAGGGAACCATGTCGCCCTGCACGCCGTAGGACACGACGAAGTCCATGTCCTCGATCACGGCGAAGGATGTAGCGTGTTGGGCATCTTGGCCAGATAGGCGGAAACCCTTAACGTAATACTTCGATCCGTCGTTGAGCGTGACGCTGCCGGTGTCCAGCTTGACGAAGTCCCCTTTGTCGACCTGCAGGCTGACAATGCCGTCCTTGACGGTACCCAGCTTCGTATCATCGTTTTGCATCTGCACGGTGCTCGCACCGACCGTACCCTCGTTGCCACCCAGAACGCGAACGGTGTACTGGTAGGCATACGCCTGCGACGGCGCAGCCGCCATGCACAGCACGGCCGCTACGAATGCCGCCAGCAGCAAGGCCGCAACACCGGCAAGCGCCCTGGTTCTGGCACATGCCGTTTCGGCGAATCTCAACTTGCTCATTTCATACTCCGTTCGTCGAATGTGTAAAAAGGGTCTGACCCTTTTTACACATTATCTTTTTCACCTTATGCGCGGCGGCGCAGGCGCACGCTGTAGACGGCCAGTGCAAGGAACAACGCACCGCTGACGATCATCGCAATGAAGAAAGGCATCAGCTCGACCATGCCGTCGCCGGTCCGCACAACATTGCGATTTGCGTCATTGGCGCGAATGGTCTGGTTGGTCGTCGTATTGTTCACGGTGTTCTCGGTGACCGTAGTGTGCTCTTCACGGTTTTCGACCGTGTTGGGGGACGGCAGCTCCACCGCGAACTTCATCTGCAGGCGAGCCAATTTGTCAAAGTAGGCATTGCCCTCGGTCTCGCCGTCGAGCGAGACGACCAGCTTCACCGATGCGGTCTCACCATACTGGAGGTTATCCAGATAGAAGTAATCGTCCAGGGCGTTCGTGGCCTCGAACAGACCCTGCGACGAGTCGCCGCCGACGGTCTCGCTATTGTAGAGCTCGCGCTCGGTGCCGGAAGGATCGATGTAGGTCAGCTTGTAACCATAGGCCGAACCCGTCGCGCTGCCCTCTTCGAGCGTCTTCAGGACCTCGTTGGCCATGTACCAGTCGGCCGCCTGGGAATTCTCGTGGTGAAGCGCCACGGTGAAGGTGATGTCGTCACCAGGCTGCAGGTGGCCCACCTGGTCAGCATATTCATTGGCCGAGAAATTGTCTTCCATCTTCTCGTCGGATGTGAACGTGACCGACCAGTTGCTCGAGCCCGTCAGTTGATCCGCGAAGGCCACCGCCGGGAAGGCGCAGGCCAGCGCAGCCACCAGGGCCACAATCAGGACTCGCATTCGTTTCATCGTTTATCACTTCTCCTATCAGCACGCATAATGTGTAAAAGGGGTCTGACCCTTTTACACATTACTTGTTAGTACGGCCCCAGGCGCTGGTCATGGCGGGGTCGGGGTTGTGCGTCTGCACGGCGTCGACCGAAGCCTTGATGCGGAATTGCACGCCGTTGTAGTCGAACGACAGGCTGCCGTCGGCCTGCTTGGTCACTTGCGAGATGACGTCGCTCTTTACCGTGAGCTTATCGGTAAAGGGATTGGTATCCGCACCGGGAGCGATAGGCTCGCTGTAGTAGAGCACCGTGCGTTCGGGCGTCGAGGCGGCCTCGTCGATCGACCAGCGACCTTCGCCCTTGTCGCCCGACGAGCCGTCGATAAAGTGCAGATCGATAAGCGACGGGTCCAGCGTCACCTGCTTGCCCTGGGCGTCGGCGAGCGGCTTGCCGTCGGTACCGGTCAGCACCCAGTACTTGTTCACGGTAACGCGAATGTACTGGTCGATCGTGCCGACGTTGCGCACGGCCAGCGCCTCGTCGTAAGTCGTGCCAAGCTTGAAGCCGGTCACAGCCTGGTTCTGGGCATCCCAACCCAAGCCCTTCTCTGCGTTGCTCGCGTACGATGTGAAGCCTTGACGCAGCAGCGTGTCATCGCCCTCGACGATGGTGCCGTTCTCGGTGATGGAGGTCTCGATGTTGCTCAGCACGACCTCGGCGCGGTAGTCGTTGGACTGAATGCGCGGGGCAGCCTGAGCAGCGCCGATGCCGCCGCCGATCAGCAGAGCAGCTGCCAGCACGAACAGCACAATCGTGGTAATGGGTGAACGGAAGAGTGTCTTAATCATGCTAATCCCCTTCCTTAGTTTCCGCTATCCAAGATATACGACCAGTCGGGCGCAGGATTGCCAGCGGCGTCGTAAATCGCCGGCGTCGACTCATACACCACGATGATGTTGTAGTTGTCGCCAATTTCGGCGCCATTCGGTTCGTCCGTCGACCGGATGGGTGGGAACTGTATGGTCACGGTCAAGTCCTCGCTCGTGCCGCCAGGCGCGATGGCCGGGCTGTAGTAGTACCAGCCGTCATCCGCAGCAATCCATCCCGAGCCAGATATGGTTGTAGGCAGGCTCGTGTAGGCTCGTGCGCGCACGAACACCGGCGACGATGCATCGGCAGAGTTGGTGACGGTAAGGTGCTTTACACCGTTTTCGTACCATTCGTAAAAATCAGTCGAGGGCGTAATACCAATCGGGATCCCGCCATTCGCCGTGCTGGAATCGGTGAAGTACGCACCAGCAGGCGCTATTCCCATGCCTAGCACCGATGCGATGGCAAGGGCTGCAAGCAAAGTCGTTTTACGTTTCATGCCTCTACCCCCTTAGCCCTGAGCAGGTTTTTCCGTTTGCGACGAATCGGGCGTTACTTCGAGCATCCAGTCATAATGCGATTCGTCCTCGCCGTCTTGCTGCAACGTGAAACTGTTCTGTATGCCGTGGCCGCCCGTACCAGAACTGGTTTGACGGTTCGTGAAATCGGCGTGCGCCATCTGGTCTTCGTCGGCGACGATTGTCTTTTCCTCATCATCGCCGGTCACAAGCTCGAACCGCGCACCTGTGTATTCCTCGAAAACCTTCAGTTTGGTGCCCACGGGAATATGGTTTACGACCGTCGATGCCGACTCGCCTCCAGAATAGTACACGCTAGCGTAACGGTCGTACGTCGTGCCAGCAGGAGTCGTACCCGTAATGTGGAAGACGAAAGTCGTCGGCTCGCCCGAGAAGTTGGTCACTGTCTTGTTGATCCTAAGGCTGCCGTACAGCGGCGACTCGGAGTACTTAAGCGTAATCGCAACATCGCTCAGCCAGTCGCCGTAATCGTCCGAGGTCATGATTACATCCCGACCATCAACAACCTGCGAGGCCTTGTTGGGAATCGCAACTACCGCGGGTTGGAAGGTGTACAACCGCGCCGAACCCGCCGCATCGGGGGCAAGCACCAGGTACAGGCCATCCTGCAACCCGGTTATAGCCTCGCCTGCCGGCGCATCGCTTACAACGGCTGTGGCCTGCGAGCTCTCAGCCTCGACAATCGTCTTGGCGTCACCAGCAAGCTCTTCCCATTGCGCCGCAGTCATATTCGCAAGCGGATACTTGCTCTGCAGCTCAGCAGCGAATGGCGCCACGAACGTGTAGTCGTAAATGTCATACGTCCCGTTCTTCTGCGCATCCGCAATCTTGTAGACGTTGACTTTGACGCCCGCCTTGGCGATGTCGCTCTCAGGGTCATCGCTAACATTGACCGTCAGGTTGTTATCGCCACCTTGGCCCGAATCAGCAGCCCAAGCCGCTACGCCTCCGAATGCCAATGCGACCAGCATGCACATGGCCAGCACTGCGACACTCAGGCGTTTACTCGCTTTACGCATGGGCTCTCCTTTCCTCCTGATCGGGCGCAGGCGCGCTGCCCTGCCCGTAACTCCCCTGCCGTTTCGGCTTCCTGCGGTCGACCGGCATCGGCTCTCGCCAACGTCCGGCCCAACTTACAATCTTCATCGCCGGCCTGCCCTCCTGTTAATGCGCTCGCGCAGCGAGGCGGTCACGACTTCCTTGTTGAACTCCGGCCTGCGCACCCGGTAGTACACGAGCATGCCGATGAGGAACATGAACAGTATCGGCACGCCGACCGCCGGGATGGCGATGTAGCGCGGAATCTGCACTGCCTCTGACGTTACCACATCTGCGTTCAGGATGTTGTTGACGCGATGCCCGCGAACCAGCAGACGATGCGTGTTGATGCCGTAAGGCGTGCAGGTGATCAGCGTGCAGTAGTCCTTGCCCTGCTCGATGTTCAGGTCCGACAAGTCCGTCGGCAGCACGATGCGAATCTGATCCACCTCGTAAGTGCAGGTCTGGTCCAGCACCGTCACCGTGAAGGTATCGCCCTCGACCAGCCGGTCCAAATCGGTGAACAGACGGGCGCGCGGCAAGCCACGATGGCCCGAAATCACCGCATGCGTGGTCTCGCCGCCCACGGGAAGCGAGGTGCCCTTCAGGTGCCCAATGGCGATCTGCAGAACCGACTCGTCCATGCCATGGTAAATCGGGTAGTCCACGTTGATGGAGTTGATCTGCACGTAGCCCATGACGCCATTGCCCGTTAAGTCCAGAAGCCGCGTGTACTCGAGCTCCTCGTCGGGCGTCATCTCGTAACGCGCGGGCTTGCTGGCCAGCCGCTCGTTGTACGCACGCGCTTCGGCGAGCATGGCCTCGAGCATGGCCGGATCGGTTTCTTCGACAGCATTTACATATGTAGCGATTGCGCGCGACTGATGGTAGCTGTTCCACCAGTCGCTGACTGTAGGGTACGAGATAATCCCCACGCCCGCCACCAGGATGACGACCGCCACCACCGTGGTGACGGAAGGCCCGCGATGACGCTTCTTTCTGCCGCCTCCCTTTTTGTTGGAAGCAGCATCGGCGGTTTTGGGGGAAAGGCCCGCATCGGGGTTCGAGCCCTGCGGGGTACCTTGGTCTTGGGGGAAAGGTTGGCCCTGTTGGTAACCCTGACCGGGCATGTAGCCCTGCCCCTGCGGGAAGCCCTGACCCGACATGAAGGTCGGATCTTGCTGGTAGCCCTGGCCGGGCATGTAGCCCTGACCTTGCTGGTAATTCTGGCCTGGCATGCCCTGGGAAGAAGCGCTTCGCTGAGCGCGCGCAGCTTCGACGCCCTGCCGGGCGGCCGCTCTTCTGCGTATGTTGCTGCGTCTGCGCATTGCTCCCCTATTAGCTTACCAGTGTGAAGGTCGATACGCCTGCTTGCTGGGCGTGCGGTTTGGAATGGTGAAACTGGGTACTGGTACCGCATTTCGGTCAAAACACGCACAGCGGGCAATCGTATCGGGCATGTGCGCGGAGGTTCCGCGCACATGCCTCGAAGTGATCGGAGGGAGCCGGCGCTTAAAACGCCTGACGCCGGCCCCCAGGATCGTGAAAGCCGATGATTCTTAGATCAGCGACTTTCGAAAAGCCTGATTACATCAGGTCGTCGCCACCGCGGCCGCTCTTAACGCGACGCTTGGTGATCAGGAAGACCACAGCCACGAGGACCATGATGCCACCAACGATGTAGAGGATCGTGGTGCCCATGCCACCGGTGGAGGGCAGGACGGAACCCTTCAGGTTCTGAACATCAATCGCTGTTGCCTGAGCGTCAGCGGTATCAACAGGGGAAAGACCAGTTACGGCAGTATCCTCAGCCTTGTTATAGCCAGAAGGAACAACGACCTCTTGCAGCACATACCTTGCATCATCAAGACCGATGATAAGAGCGCTTGCATCAGCACCAGCAGGAGCAATGTTGGTCACATTGCCAGCGGGATCAAACTGATACTTCCCGTCGACTACCGTAAACTTCAGAGCATCGCCAGTCGCCGCCCCTTCGCCATTTGCATAAAAGAGCTGGAACTCGGCACCCGCAAGAGCTTGGCGGTTCTCATCAAGCTTATTCAGCTTAAACTTATAGGTCTTTGTAGTGGTCGTGCTGGTCCCAAGCGAATTATCAGGGCTATTGTTGTAAAGCACCTCGACAGTATTCGGGGCTGTCGCCGTTGCGGCTGCAGCCGTAATCGTAGCATCATAAGTTACATGAACCGGAATCAGTTCGCTTCCAGCGGTCTGGGTTGCATACAGATGATTGCCTGCGGCATTAACCCACGGAATCGTAAAGGTCAGAACGCCAGAAGTTTCGTTAACGGCAATATCGGTAATTGTCGAGGTTACCTCAGCTTGAGCATCCGTCCCATAATTGACGTAAACACGAACGGTGCTCGCATCAATCGCCAAGCCTGTCGGCGTATCGACGAAATTGTACTGCGTTACTTTCGTCTTGGTACCATTACCGGATCCTGCAGTTTGTGCTTCGTCGCTCTGCACCCAGTTCGTCGCGTTAAAGTCTACCTGGAAGGACTCAACAGAGCCAACTGCGGCAGCGTTCGTTTTGAGCTCGACACCCGTTTGATCCTGGCCAGCGTTGACAGACGAATCTTCAGCAGTAATGTCCTTGTCGGGGCCCGTAGGAGTCGATTCGTTCTTATCTACGACTTGAATCTGCTTACCAGCGGTGTCAATCGTAACAACAGAGCCAAGCGAAGACGAGATGTAGTAATAACCATAAGGAAGATTGCTGAAGGTAACAGTGTCGTTATCACCAAAAACACCGTCGATGGCTTCACCTTGTTTAAGTGCATTAATATGACCCTTCACAAAGGTGATCACATCGTTGTCAGAAACAGTACTCTTCTTAGAGACCGTGTAGTTTCCATTTTGGTCACGAACTTTATCGAATATCGCATCAAAGCCTTCTACGGCGACTTGAGCTGGTGTGGCCGTATAAACAATGCCATCGCTCACTTTGTCAGGGTTTGAGGGCGTTGCATCAAAAACCTTAAAAGCCTGATAAGTCTGCCCGGCAGTAGCGTTCGTGACTGTGATGCTTCCGTCATTCGCAGCCCAAGCCACGCTTGACAGCGCGACGGCCAGAATGGCGGCGGCCAAGAAGGCGAGCAAGTACTTCGCCTTGTTCATGGTCTTTGTCATTTTTAAATCCTTTCCTTCAATAACTTTGGCTCGGCGGGGTTCCGCTTCGCCTTGGTTACTTCCCTCCCATGGAGGATTCGCGTCAGAGATGTTGCAGATAATCACCCCTTTCGCGAGTCGCGGTTCTGGTCTTAAACCGACCGGTACATCGGTCGGGCCGTTGCCGCTCGCGCCACGTCCCTTGGCGCAGGCGCACGCCACGGACGTGAGTTACCGCCCTTATGGTCGGGGGCGAACCCCTACCCCATCGGGCTTTATGTAAATCATCCTGCCCTCGGGGCAAGAGAGTTACCCAAAATCGGTTCATGGTATGTTTCCTAGCCACGTTCATGCCCAGCCCCTAAGCCACCAAGCCGAACCGCTCGAACGGCCATGCGCAGAACACGAGTTTGCCTACTATCTGCTCGTCGGCCACGCAGCCAACGGTGGTGCTGCGCGAGTCGACCGAAATCGAACGGTGATCGCCCATGACGAAGATGCGGCTCTCGGGCACCTGGTAGGGCAGCTTGATGTTGCAGTCGCCCAGCGCCTTGTCCGACACGTACGGCTCGTCGAGCATGGTGCCGTCGACGTACACGTTGCCGGAGTCGTCGATGTCGACCCACTGGCCGGACTTGGCGATAACGCGCTTGACCAGGATCTTGTTGTTGTAGTAGAAGGCGATGACGTCGCCGGTCTGGCAGGCCGAGCCGCGCAAAGCCACGACGATGTCCTGGTCGTAGAGCGTGTTGGTCATGCTGGTGCCGCTGATCTGCAGGATGGGCAGCACGAGCGTGACCACGATGACGGCCACGGCGGCCACGACCACGAGGCTGAGCACCGTCGAGCGCAGCACGCGCACGAACAGGTTGCGCTGGCGCTCTTTGGTGAGCTCTTCGCGCAGGCCGTCGCGGCTGGGCAGGTGGTCGGCGAGCGAACGGCCGCCGGCGCCTGCGGTTGCGGCTGCAGGGGTTGCCTGGGCGAAACCGGGCATCTGCTGGCCGGCGGATTGTGTCTGCGTGGTGCTGGCATAGCCCGCCTGGGCGGCGGGCTGGTTCAGCGGCTGATTGGCCGGAACAGCGCCATAGGCCGCCTGCGTCGCGGGCTGGCTCGTCTGCTGGGCCGGTGCGTAGGCGCCCTGCGCGCCGGTGGGCGCGGAGGACGCGTTGGGGGCGTAGTTGGCGTTAGGTGCGAAATTGGCGTTGAAGTCGTTCATGCCTAGCGCACCTCCCCCATAGTCGGAAAGCCCTGCGCGCCTTGGGCGGCCGGGCCGGATGTGTATGCTGAAGTCTGCGCGTCGGGCACGACGAGCTGGCCGACGAGCCAGTTGATGCTCTCGGGGAACACGGGCGGCTCGAGCGTGGTCGCCTGCGAGACCTGGGTCTGCGAAGTGGCGGTTGCAGCTGCCTGGGTCTGCGTTTGGGGCTGCGACTGGCGCGCGCGTGCGGGCTGCTGCGCGTATGCAGGCTGAGCCCAGCTAGCGGCCTTGGCACCCTGGGGCGTTCCTTCGCCCTGCTGGCGCAGGGGCTGCTGCTGGTACGATGCCTGCGGTTGAGGCTGGCGCTGCGGCTGGGCCTGCGGCATCTGGGCCTGTGCCTGAGCTTGGGCCTGGGCCTGCTGGACCTGCTGCCATTGCTGGCTTTGCAGCGACTGCTGCTGCAGCTGGTGCTGGCCGACAGTACCGGAGACCTGCGACGCCTGCTGGCCGGGCTGCCATGAGCGGCGCTGCGATTGCGCCTGGGTGGCGGCCACTGCGGGAACGTCGACCACGTCGCCGTCGGTTATGGCCTTTTGGGCGGCGGCTGCCATGGTCGATGCAGGAACGGCCACCGGGACCATGACGGGCATGGCCACGCGCTCGCGGTACTGCGAGGCGTACATCTGCGAAACCTGGTCTTGGAACTGCGGCTGGTAGGCCGGCGCCGGCTGGCCGGAAGCGCGGAGGCCTACCTGACCCTGGGCGGGCGCGAACGCGCCTGGCAGGGCTTGCTGCGCGGCGCCGTAGGATTGCTGCTGAGGTTGCGGCTGGGATTGCGCCTGCGGGGCGGCGAAACCCTGCTGGCGCATCTGCCTGATCTGGGCGTCCTTTTGGTCGAGGCGCTGCTTCAGGTGCTCGATCTGGGCGTCTTTCTCGTTGAGTTTTGCCTTCAGGCGCTCGGTCAGGCTCGAAAGCTCGAGGATCGAGGCGGCCTGCTGCTCGTTTTCGTCCATCTGGTCCAGGAGCAGCTCGAGCAGGTCCATACGGCGCAAACGCCTAAGCTCCTTGTCGGAGCTTCCCCTCTGCGGACGTGTGTCCGAATGGTTGTTGTTGCGCTTGCCCAGCATGTTGTCCCCGCTCGTCCCCCTCTGGCTTTTGCCGTACAACGCGAAAAAACAGGCCTCTCTGGTCCTGCTCATATTACCAACTGGATGCAGTGCCCGCCGCCCTTTGGCAAATTTGTTGCCATTTCGGGCCTAAATGCTCGGTCCCCTCTTGAGCCTTTTCACCTAGGCCCAAATTACCTGCGTTTTGTGCCTTCGCCGAGCTTTCGGGGCTTTGTTTTTGCTCCCGCGGGGTTTTATTCGCCCCGCACTCGCTCGATGACTGCTGCTTGCCTGCTTTTGTCATTTATGCTGCGTTTTTGGTAATATCACACGGTTTTGCCGATTGAGCCGCCTTTCCGCCTACCTTTACACGTATGTCAAATTATTGCACGTAATTGGCAATTTACCCCTCGCCTGACCTGAGACGTTGTCTTTCTGTAACTTTCGGCCTCCGACAATGCGTGCTTTTGTTCACATCTACGAAACAATGCCAACACCGTGCCACGTTTGTCACCTTCGCCTTGCCGCTGGCGACAGCTTGGGGGACTCCCCTTTTTATCGCGTGAACTTTGGGAGCGCCAGGGAAAACGATCGCGAGCGAATTGACCTCGGGGCGAAGCGCTCGGGCAGAAACACGCCCAAGGTCGACATTTGCCGCACCGCAACCGCCTCGAAGTGCATCAAATGTCAGGCCTGGGCGTGTTTTCGAGGCGCAGCGCGGGAGAAAGCCCAGGTCGTGAATTTCGGGATGCGAGAAAACACGCCCAGGGTCGACATTTGGTGCATCTGGGCGCCGGCAATGTGCAGCAAATGTCGACCTTGGGCGTGTTTTGGGTCCATGCCCGTACGAACGCTTCACCCAGGTGCTCTTCTTTGCTAGGGGGCTGTGACAAAAGTCTCGCCTCGCGCTCTTTGCGCCTTTCGGGCCGCATGAGGTCATCGCTGTAGGGCGCGCTCCTGTGCGCCCGGCTGACCTGGTCACATGGGCGCACAGGAGTTTGCCCCACGATTTGCCTTGATGGCTCTGGGATGCACTTCTGTTGCAGTCCCTATCCTGGCAATTGGGGTAACGCCTTTTTTTGTCGCGAAGTGTTCGGACGCGGTCTTTCACCACCTCCTTCGCAAAAGCATCGGCGCGGACTGCGGCCAATGCGCCAGCTGGCAATCGCCAACAAGCATTGGCGAGCCGTCAAAAACATAGCTGCCATCTGGTACGTCGCATCAGGGCCCCGCGTCTTGAGCCGGTTTAGGCGAATCCTAACACATGCGATACGAATTTGCGGGTCCCTCTCGTCAACCCACGGGCAAGGATCCTCGGGTTTGCGGTCATGCTTACAGGGCGGCGCGGGCATGCTTTCGCGACTCGGCGGGAGGACGCGCGTCGGGTCGCAGGGCAACCTCAAGCACCTATGCTCAAGAGGAGCGGCGGGCAACGGGCGCGGCGTCGAACATGTGGCTAGGAAGGACAGCCAACGCCCGCGCCCGACCGCTTGAGCACAGTCAATCAACAAGGCGAGGCGGGTACGAATATGGCAGACAGCATGGTTGCAAGCGAGCGCTCGGCAGGAAAAGCGCCCACATCACAAGCGGCTGCGGATTCCGCAACGGCGAACGCGGCGCTCGGAATGGCAATTGGCTCCGTGGCGATGGCCTCATCCGCCCTTGATGCCTCGACAGGTCCTGCGGATGAGAACGCAACTGCTTCTGAGACGGCAAGTCCCGCAGCGACGGACATGTCCTCGGTAAAGACAGCGGCGGATCCTACGGTAGGAGCGCCAACGGCGAATGCGCCTAGCATGACCGCACCGCTCGTCGGCGTCCCACTGGTTTCGGGCGGCTTCTTCCCGAAGAGCGCAGAGGCGAACAGGCTCCACAAGGACACGATGTTCCGCGACCTGTTCGGCTCGCCCGAGCGCAAGGCCAACGCCCTCGAGCTGTACAACGCGCTCAACGGCACCGACTACGACGACCCCGACGCACTAGAGCTGACGACGCTCGGCGACGTCATATACCTCAACGTCAAGAACGACGTGTCGTTCCTGCTGGGAAGCGAGCAGGTGCTATGGGAGCACCAGGCAAGCCCGAACCCCAACATGCCCTTGCGGGGGCTTCTGTACTTCGCGCGGCTCTACTCGGCCCACGTGGAGAAGGAGGAGCTGAACCTGTACGGCGAGAGGCTCCTGGAGCTGCCGACGCCGCGCTACGTCGTCTTCTACAACGGACCCAAGGACCGGCCCGACCGCCACGTGCTGAGGCTGTCGGACTCGTTCGCCGGCACAGGCGGCTCGATTGACGTGGCCTGCGAGGTCGTCAACATCAACTGGGGCCACAACCCCGAGATCGCCGAGCGCAGCCCCACGCTCGAGGGATACTCGTACTTCGTCGAGCGGGTGCGCGTGTATAATTCGGTCGAGGGAGCCACGCTGAGCGAGGCCGTGGGCGGCGCGATGGACGACTGCATAGCGACCGGCCGGCTCGTGGAGTACCTGACCCAAAAGCGGGCGGAGGTGTTCGACATGTTCATGACCGAATTCGACGAAGAGCGGCAGCGGCGCCTTGACCGCCGCGACGGCTTCGAGGACGGAATGCAGCAGGGACTGGCGCAGGGGCTCGAGCGAGGGATCGAGCAGGGGTTGGAGCGAGGGCTCACGAACTCCATCGCCAGCCTGATGTCGAAGACCGGCGCCACAGCCGAGGAGGCCATGGAGCTGCTCAGCATACCGCAGGACGAGCGTGCCCGCTACGCCGAGCTCGTAGCACGGGCGCGCGGGTAGCGGCGGCGTGTGGATAGCGCAGGTACAAATTGGGGAGACTCCCCTTTTCGTCATTATCGTCGCTTACACAGAGCCGAAGCGCGCCATCGCTCGCGCGGGGCAAAACCGGCCTCGAGCGGACATCCGGTGCATCAGCGAGCCACCACGTGCACCAGATCTTCGCTCGAGGCCGGTTTCGCACGTGGGCAGAGCACGCGACCAGGGGTTTCCCTCGCCTCCGAACCGGAAAACCGGCCTCGAGCGGGCATCCGATGCGCTGCCGAGCCGCCGAGCGCACGCGATGTTCGCTCGAGGCCGGTTTCGGGCGCAGGCGGTTGACGGAACGATTGTCGGCGATGCCCGCCGGGCCTTCAACACGGGGAATACTGACCGCTTACATTGCGGCGACCAGGCCGAGGAGCCCAAAGAGGGGTATCCTCTTTGGGCTCCTTGGGGCTTATGGCTTGCGAAGCGCACCGAAAGCGCTAACGTTTGCGGCGGACGAACAAGACAATGCCGCCGACGATCAGGACTAGACCGACGATCGTGAAGATCGTGGTGCCGATGCCGCCGGTATTAGGCAGAGCGCTGCCGGAGGTATTGCCGACGGTAATGGACTTGTCAGCGTTCGAATAAGTGACGCTTGACGTATCAGTGTCTTCCGCAATCGCATCAGCAAAGTCCCTTGCAGTGCCATTGTACGCATTGCGATACCTCGTGATAACCCCATTGGCAATATCGAAGTAAATATCGTCGTCAGCAATCTTCACATAACCGGCCGGCGATTCCGTTTCGGAAATCATGTACTGACCATCGGGAAGACCCTCGAAGACAAGCGTGCCGAAATCTTCGCCTTCGACGTCGCTCGTGGTCTTCTCGCAAGACGTTTCATCAGGGAATACGACGTAGTTTCCAGACCCTGCACCGTTCGGGGCTACATACTTGAACAGCTTGAACTTAGCGCCCGGCAACAGCGTCTGCGAGTCATCGGATCTGGTATCTTCATCAATCTTTATGATCTTGAGGTCGATTTGGGAAGGGGGCGTATCGATCTTTCTGTTTGTGACCGTTATCGTCCCGGTTTTGATACCTGAGTTGTTGTCACTATAGGTAACTTCATAACCGGCGGAGGCGAGCTCGGCATCCCCTACTTTAGTCTCGACAACGTAATAGTAACCATCGTCGAGATTGGTCCACTCCTTGTACCAGTTGTTACTGGCATTAAGTACAACTTCACCACTTTGAACAGGTGTTCCGTTGCTAACATCTGGCGTAACGGCTTTCTCGTATTCAATTACAGGGCTGGCATTTCCGGCCACTATACCGAGCGTTCCCGAAGCTTGGATATTTTCAATCACATGCCAATTGGCATAGTCTTTGTTCTTTTGGACTAGTGTGTAACCCTCAGCGCGATTCCAGTTATCATCTTTAATCCAAACATCCGTTCCTGGTTTGACTTTCAAATCGCCATCATATATCACAGTGTTGTTCCATTGGTCAACGTAGTGAATATGAAGGGTTATCGCATCAGGGTCATCTATTTCGGCGGCCTTCATCAACTGCACGGTCACAGAGTCGGGCGCAGCCGTGCCATCCGGAACATCCCAGAGTTTCTTCACCGCAATGCCAGTGGGATTCTTGGTGTTGGTGATGGTGATCGACTCGCCGAGATTAGCGCCTTCGTCGTCCGTGGAGTACGAAACTGTGTAACCCTGCGGCGGATTCTGCTCTTCGACCTTATACACATACCCTTCTTCAAGGTCGGAATATGTCTTTGACCAGCCAGAGCTAGGCGTAAGCTTTTCCCATTGCCTATACGATTCCCAATCGCCCCCATCGACCGGCTTTCTATAGAGGTGATAAGAGATGTCGTTCGGGGAGCTCTCATGGGATTCGCCATCGACCCAGGCCTTCTTGACGGTCAAGCCCCGTTTCTGCGTGTTCGTGATCGTAACCGAACCGAGGTCACCTTCCCCGCCGTTCATGACAATCGGATGCGGCTCGGTGTCATCGCCGACCATATAAGTCACCACCGCGTCGTTAACCGCATTTCCGTTCTCGTCTACTTCCTGAATCCAGAAGTTCGTAAACGAGCTGCTATTCGGCTTGTAATCTTGCGGGAACCGAACGTCCACGGTCTCCCACGAGTACGAGCCGTCCCCGTTATCGACCTTATCGACAATGAAATACTTCTTCTCGGCGTTGTATGCAGATGGATCATTAGCAATCACGCCAGCAGCTACTGGGTCATAAACATTCCAATCCCAGTTGACGAAGACCTTGAAATACACCTTGTCTTTGGTCGTCTTAGACGTGTAATCAGTTTGGCCGTCTGCGTCGAACCAATTCTTCGTAACGCTTACGTGCGGCGGCTCGTCCTCTGTGTTCTTGATCACGATCGGCTGCTCTGGGCTGGCCGTTGCGACATCGGAAGCACTTGTGGACTCTTCGCCGCGCTCGCCGAGCCTGTATGTCGTCGTCAGATGAGCAGTCGGCTCAGTCTCGACTACGTAGTAGCTGTAGCTTTGCAAGTTGCCGTCTTCATCGTAGTAGGACTGCGGAAGACCGTTGACCGTGGTCGTGCCCCAGGTCTTTGTCGCTTCGTTAAAAGCGATCTCGTACGTTTCTGCCTCTTCGGCGCCGCTCGCAATATATGGCGACCCTTCTGATTCGCCTTGTTTTTGCTGGTAAACCTGGAACTTGACGGTCTTGCTTGCAGGAGCGGCAATCGCCTTGCCCTCGTAGTCGACCCATTCTTTCGTAACCTCAATCGACGTCTTCTTGGAATCGTATTTGTTCGTTACAGTTACCGTGCCGATATTGTTGACAATCGGTACTTCGCCTACTTCGATTTCGGTCTGCGAAGAGACTACGCCGGTGCCACTTGCAGTGGTTTCGTCTTCGCTGCCATTTACCGCATAGGTCGCAGTCCAAGTAACGCCCTTGGCATCGATTCCAGTCTCCTTCACCGTGTAAGTCTGGCCGTCGATTATCTTATCGCCCGTTATAACGTTTTGGTTCTTGAGGATATCGTCGTAGGTAAGCCGCCCGACTTCTTCATTAGCGCTGTTATAAACAGTGAAGGTGATATCTTTTAGCGTATCTTTGGGCAACTCGGCGTCACCGATTATCTTCTTGGTTATCTTGAGAGACGCCTCCTTGGCATTCGTGATATAGAACGTGTCGGATTCGGTCGACAAGTCGTCTGCCAGGGTCCTTATGCGTTCGTCCGGCCATACCACTTGGCCTGTATATTCCTGCCCATCATGGTATTTGCTGAACCAGAAGTAGCCAGCCGGTTGCTTGTCTGGGTCATCGCTGACCGTATATCCGCCTTCGGGCGCCTCGTATTCGCGAACGCGGTAGCAGACGCCGGGTTCGTAGTAGCTGCCCTGGTAAGCCTGATCGTTCGTCGGCATGTACATCTTCAGGGTGCCGTACCTGCTTCCCTCGGAGTTTGCAGTCACGAAGATTTGGTACGAGGTTTTGGTCGGGTCGCTCAAGGTGATCCCCGACCCAAATTTGCTCAGATCTCTTTCGGCCGACAAGTACTGTGATTCCTGGGAAATGGCATCGATTACTACCCACGTACCATTCACGTACTTCTCGAGGACAAATTTGGTTCCCGGAAGAAGCTTGTTGTAATCGCTCAGGTCGACCTTGCTGAGCGTCAGCGTGTAGCTGGATTCCGTAGAAGCGTCCGAGCTGAACTCCTGCCAGGTTTTATGCGTGTGGATGGTAATGGTGCGGTCGGTCTCGCCATGTACCGTCGCGCTGTTGGTGACGTCGCCGATGCTGTACCCTTGGCCAGCTTCCGTATCGCTCAGATCGACTTCGTAGGTGTAAATCAGGCGAAGAACCGTATTGTCGGGCAAGCCGCTGACCAGAATAGTCTTGTAGCGAAGATCGCCGTCCTTGGACTCGATGTATTGATACGTCCACTTGACGCCGCTGTCTACGTCCTCCCATTCATCGTTGGAGTTTTTGGTCTGAAGCTTCACGCTGCCCGGAACCAGCATGAAGTTAACGTCTTTGCCGTCCGGCGACTTCTTGTTGAACGAAACGACGTCATCGAGCGAGTACGTTTTATCCTCGGCGTCAGCCGGCAGCATCGCGTGCCCGTCGAGATTAATCGGCACCTGATACGAAAGGTAGTGGAAGTTCTTCCACTCGTCTGCAGCCAGCTCGATTTCGCTCTTCGATAGGGCCGATGATTCAAGCGTTGTCTTCTGGGTCTGCTCATCGTCACCGAGTGGCTTTCCATCTGCGGTAACGCTCACCGTGTTGGTATAGCTCTTTGTCAAGTCTGAAATCGCACCAAATTCGCTATCGTCCACCTCTGCGTACACAATCATGTGCAGCTGGTCGCCCTCTTTGAAGAACCCAGACCTCGGGTGATTGTCGTCAACGACAAGACGCACATTGAGGCTGGTGCCTTCGTCCGTCTTCTGCGCGGTTATCGAATCAACATTGTTCGCGATGTACCTATTACCGCCATCGTAGCTGAAGGTCCTGGTGTTGCCAGCATCTGCATACTGCGAATACGAATCGAGGTTGTATTCGCCACCGATCTCGACTTTCTCCACCGTAAGGCCCGCAGGCAAAGTGTCAGCTATGGTCATATCGTTGTAATCAGCCGAAAGGTTTAGAACGATTTCCCACTTCAGGAGATTGTTTTCGCGAGTTATGGTATGAGATGTGACCTTCGTGCCGTCTTTGTAATCCGGATCGATCTTGTTAACTTCCTTCCGATATGCAAAATCCGCGCTCGCTGACACATCGTCGATGCTGAAGCGATTCGTAAACTTATCAGGGCTCGTCTGCGTGCTGAGCCCGCGGTTGACCACATCAAGGTCCACGACGGAAGTTGTCGTGTAGGTAAGCGAAGCCTCCTGGTTTCCAGTGTTGTTGGTCCATTTGTTTTTCAGCGTTAGGACAAGCTCGTGCCCAGAATTGACGTCGTTCACCTGGACGTCGAATGCACCTCGGCCGAAGATTTCCTCGAGCGCCGCAATAAATGCGCTTTTCTGTTCCTCGGTGAATTTGTGATCGATGTTTCCCTTGTTGCTATACGTGAGCGTATCGCGCAGCACGGTGCCGGCGGGAAGCGTGCTCGGGAGCGTGAAATTCACATGCCACGTGGTGTTGTATGTTTCGGTGTGGGCGCTTGGGTCCGAGCTTGCCAGCTCGCTGCTTACCAGCTGTTTGTCGATTGAGCCAGTCCCGACTGTCGGCACATCCACGTCAACGTTGCCCGTGTCGTATTTGTCCTCATCGACAGTAGCTTTATTGGTGACCTTATAGGCATCGTACATGTACTGATTTGCGACATCTGTCGTATACGTGATCGTGTACGTACCCGGGTCGTTGAAGTGAATGGTATTTCCGTTCTGCGTTGTGGTAAAGCCGTTACCCTCTTCCCTGGTAATCGTCAGGTTTTGCGCAGCAGAGAACGCTTCGTCATACAGGTCGTGCTGGTCTTTTGTGATTTTCAGCGTAATCGTCCAAGTGATTTTATGCGTTGAGGCATCGTATGAGCCGGTCTTTGCCACCTCGACAGGCTGGTCTGATTTCACGTACGAAAAGCCGTCGTTATCGGAGTCGTGGATCTTGCTGGTCTCGGCGATGGCGGTGTTGCTACCGCTCGCCTCCAAGCGCGTATCTCCATCCTGCAGGTCGGCAGTCAGATCTTTATCGAGGTAATACCGATAGGTAACCGTGTAGCTCCCCGGCCCCGTAATTTGAGCTAGCTGCAGAGAGAAAGAGTCGTTATTCGCGCCTTTTGTAAACGTGTAATCCTGCGAGGCGCCTTGCCCGCTTGCCGTGACACCCCTGATTTCAACATCGGTGGCTGACAGTTCCCTGTTTTGCCAATAGTTGTATTTGGCGGTAAGGCCGCTTAGGGTATCCGTGAGCGTGATTGCCTCCCCCGTGCCTTTCGTCGTTGACACCGTCACGGTGTAGTCCACGTACGAGACGGTATTACCGCCTATTTGGGCAGTGCCCATAGAGGAGTACGACTTGTCGACCGAAATGTCGCTGCTTCCGTTGTCGTTTTCCGGGTAGTGGATGATATTGTTGTCCACACTAACGGGCAGCTCGTTCGTGAAATCGAATTTGCTTTGTTCTTCGCTTACCTCATCGAGGTCTTTTACGAGGAGCGCCAGATTAATCGTATTCTTCCCGATGACATCCACTTCATTCAAATAGTCATCAAGGAAAGAGATCTTAAGAACGTACTTGCCATCAGGTTGTTTTTCGAGCCAATACTCAAACGACTCCATCCTCAAGTTCTGATCGAGGGATTTGCGCTTGATATTAAGGGCGCTATCTGGGATGACAATGTCATCTGCCAACTCGACGACATAGTTCTTCTCTTGCTTCGCCTTATCTGTTGGGATGTTGAACGTCGTCGTTACGTTAGCGCTGTACATCTGCGTGTTTGTGTCATAGTCGACGCTTGTATTTGCTTTAAGATCAGCTGTCATCGACGTCGCAGAGTCTTTAAGATTGTAGAAGGTCGCGCTATCGTCTGTCACCTTCATGGTGAACACGCGGCCATCTTTCATGGTAATCGAGAGCTCTTCCTCGGTAGCGAATGCCTTTTTGCTCTTAAGATCCCAATCGTTTACAAACAGGCGCTTTGAGGCCTCGACTAGGCTCTCATCGCTGAAGGACACTTCGGATACATCGCCCATAAACGCCCTGGCATCCTCGTAATCCGTATCATCGAGCACGCCCACTACTTCTACCAGCTGCGACAGGGCGATAGACGTACCGCCCTCTATGCTGAAACGGCCTATGACTTGCTCGCCCTCGATGGCGGCTTCGTATGCGAAGTCAACCGTGTAAACGACGGCGTAGACCGAGAAACTGCTGGCGTCGAAAGTCACGTCTGGAATCCTGGTCGCAGCGGCGACGGAGGATATGGAAGCTATATCGCCAGTAGCATCGGGGGCGGCAGCGGTGGCTCGCGCGTGGACGCCGACCGCAGAAGCGGCAGCGGGCGCATCGACCGTCTTAACGAGCTCGGCACTGTGATCATCGCCGACGTGAACGACGGCTACTCCGGACTTGGGGGCTGCGTCCTGCACGCTCATGTTCACACGCACCTCGGTCGCAGGCTCAACCTCGTTGCCCTGCGTGTCGTTGAAGGTGATGTCTACGGCGGCGGTGCGGGCGGTCTCGGGCATGTTGGCATCGGCGGCGGCCTTCTGTTTGGCCAGCTCGACGACGCCTTCGTCCGCCACTTCGGCCAGCGTCATCGTGGTGCCGGCCGGGAAGGCGCCCTCGGGAGCCTCGACCTTTACAAGGACGGTGTCGCCCGTGCGGGAATCCTGCAGCGTACCCTCGAAGAGCTGGGCCGGCATGCCGGGCGCGCCTGCGGAGCCCGATGCATCCGCGCCTTCGATCTGCGCCGCTTGGAAGGTCGAGGCGGTCGGCACGACGCCCGCCTCCTCGACGGCGGACTGCCGGGTCATGCTGAGCGCCGGCACCATCAGCGCCAACGCGGCTATGAGCACGACCGCACCGGCAAACGTCCCAACGAGCCGACGGCGGCGCTTGAGCTGCTGACGACGAATCTCGTACTTGATCATGTCTTTGCTGGGGCTAGTCATATCAGACCCCCTCTAGCCCAAAATAGCAACCGAGCAAACACCCATTCGCTCAGTTATAACCAGTGTGTTAAACGGTCGTTTATGATACCAAATTGAGCATGTTGTATGCATGTCTTGGCAAATTTGTTTGCTTTGGGCGTTTATATGTGTGATTCGCTTACTAAATGCATCGCTGTTAACGTGCAATCATCAGCAGGCGCAAACTGGCACTGGTGTCGGCGCTTGCAAAGGTCTGCGAGAATTTAGAAGGCTCCTTCTCATGGCGCCAAGACTTACTCTAACCGTGCAT
>DFIX01000029.1 GCA_002371495.1 Eggerthellaceae bacterium UBA3686 | reverse complement strand
GGCCGATTCAAACTGTAATGGGGCGGCCTCGCAACGCGCTCGGATTGCAGGTTCGTTAAATCAGCGTATGCGAGAAACCCGCTGTTGAGCTGCATCCTATAATCAAGAGGCGTTTGGAGGGCATTCCGAGTTTGCCTGCCAGGCGCTTTTTTCATGCTCGAAAGATGGGAGGCTCGCATGGCAAAGCACATCTTCGTAACGGGCGGCGTCGTATCGTCGCTGGGCAAGGGAATCACCGCCGCATCGCTCGGGCATCTGCTGAAGGCGCGCGGCTACCGTGTGACCATGCAGAAGATGGATCCCTACCTTAACGTTGATCCCGGCACCATGAGCCCATTCCAGCACGGCGAGGTGTTCGTGACCGACGACGGCCACGAAGGAGACCTCGATTTGGGACATTACGAGCGATTCATCGACGAGAGCTTGTCGCGCGAGTCGAACTTCACGCAGGGCTCGATATACCAATCGCTCGTGGCGCGCGAACGTCGCGGCGATTTCCTGGGCGGCACGGTGCAGGTCATCCCGCATGTCACCGATGCCATAAAGGAACGCGTACTGCGCGCCGCATCGCAGACGGGCGCCCATATCGTCATTTCGGAAATCGGCGGCACCATCGGCGACATCGAGGGCCAGCCCTTCATCGAGGCGGTGCGCCAGCTGCGTCACGAGCTGGGGTCCGAAAACGTCGTGTTCGTGCATGTGAGCCTCGTGCCCTACATTGCCGCAGCGCACGAGGTGAAGACCAAGCCCACGCAGCATTCCGTCAAGGAGATGCGCTCGATGGGCGTGCAGCCTGACTTCATAGTCTGCCGAAGTGACCACGAGATAAGTGATGCCGTGCGAGCCAAGATTGCCCATTTCTGCGACGTCGACGTTGATTCGGTGCTGTCGTGCGTCGATGCGCCGAGCATATACGAGGTTCCCATCGACCTGTTTAACCAGGAATTCGACGTTAAAGTGCTGCGCCGTCTGAAACTTCCCGAGTGCGAGCTGACGCGCGTGCCCATGGCGGGTTACGTTGAGGCGGCCGCACGCTGCGAAGGGGAGGTCGACATCGCCGTCGTGGGCAAGTACACGAGCCTTCCCGATGCGTACCTATCGGTTATCGAAGCGCTGCATCACGCGGGAGTCGCGAACGGCGTGAAAACAAGCATCCATCTGATCGACGGCGAAGAGCTCGACGATGGCAACGCAGCTGATGCGCTTGCAAACATGGACGGCATCCTTGTGCCTGGCGGGTTCGGCCAGCGTGCCTTTGAGGGAAAGATTGCCGCAGCCCGCTTCGCCCGCGAGAACGGCATTCCCTACTTGGGAATCTGCTTGGGCCTGCAGGCGGCGGTCTGCGAGTTTGCCCGCCATGTGGTGGGGCTTGCAGGGGCAACGTCGGCCGAATTCGCCGATGAGGGCGACGTAACACCCGGAGATTTGCCTGCGTCGCTGGTCATTGACCTCATGCCGGACCAGGTCGATGTCGAGGACAAAGGCGGCACCATGCGTTTGGGCGCGTACCCTTGCAAGGTGGCGCCGGGAACCAAGGCTCATGAGGCATACGGTGCGGAGCTTGTTTACGAACGTCACCGCCATCGCTACGAAGTCAGCAACGCGTACCGCGACCGCTTGTCCGAGGCGGGTCTCGTCATTTCAGGCTTGTCGCCCGACGAGCGCCTGACCGAGATGGTCGAGCTTCCCGAGCATCCCTGGTTCGTGGCGACGCAGGCCCACCCCGAATTCAAGAGCCGTCCCGGCAAGCCCCATCCGCTGTTCCGCGACTTCATAGCCGCCGCTTGCTCCTTCTAAACGCAATGGGAAACCGCTCATTCCGTAGGTAGCTGGTTGTCCCGGGGCAGACGCGCGAAACCATCCCACCGCGAAACCGCAGGTGGCAGCGCGCCCTCGCTTGGCTTCGGCTAACCTAAGTGTATTTCAGGAACAGTGCCTGCAGAATCGCTCGGGTCACGCCGCCACCTGCGGTTTCGCTCCGCTGCCCCGATAGCGCAAGTCGACTTACCTGCTATGAAGATCACCCGTTCAGCGGTTGGCTGCCTGCGATTTTACCGGTTGCAGATTGGCCAGCTCTTCTGGATATCGAAGCGTTTCCGCAGATGGGGGCGTGACCCGAGCGATTCTGCAGGCACTGTTCCTGAATACCCATATAGGTTGGCCGAAGCCAAGCGAGGGCGCGCCCCCATCTGCGGAAACGCGGTGGGATAAGGCAGCTCAAGCGCAACCGATTACCTGTGGGGTAGTGGTTGGTTGGCGGGTTATGCCTGCGCGGGCGTGGGGGGTGTGGGTGGCTGGCCTGCTTCGCGTTGGCGTCGGCGCAGCTTCAGCAGTTCGGGGATGATGAAAGCGCCTGTCGTCAGAATCGACAGTATGTCAGCCAGCGGGTAGGTGAAGCAGACGGCCTGCAGCGCCGTGCAATCGATGAGGCCCGGCAGGAACTGCGGCAGCAGCAGCAAAAGCGGGATCAGGAACAGCACCTGGCGCGTGAGGCTGAGCAAGCTCGCCTTCATCGACTGGCCGGTCGACTGGAAGTAGTTCGAGCTCATCATCTGGAAGCCCACGAGCGGGAACATCGCCGTCATGACCTGCAGTGCGTAGATGCAGAACGCTTCGAGGTCGCCCGACACGCCGAAGAGCTGCACGATGGGGCCGGGGATGACGTGGATCAGCACGAAGAAGAATGTGATGATGATGGTCGCGAACAGCACGCCGAGGGCGTAGGACTTGAGCACGCGGTCCCATTTGCGTGCGCCGTAGTTGTAGCCGATGAGCGTTTGCGCGCCCATGAGCACGCCGACCGCCGGCATGAAGGCGAAACCGTTCACGCGGCCCGCTACGCCGATGGCGGCAAGGGCGCCGCTCGCGCCGATGGGGTCGAGCGCGCCGTAGTACGCCAGCGTCTGGTTCAGGATCGTGTTGATGATGGCGTTGGCAACTTGCATGATGAACGAAGCCACGCCGAGCGACAAAATGGTGCCCCACAGGCGCACGTCGGGCTTCATGCGGCTGAGCTTCAGATGGAAGGGGGCGTCTTTGCCTTTCACCAGATACCACATGACCGGCACCATGCTGCAACCTTGGCCGATGATCGTGGCGAAGGCCGACCCCGCCACACCCAGGCCCATCATCATGACGAGCAAAAAGTTGAACACGATGCACATGACGGTGCCGAACACGCTGGTGCCGAGCGCCAACATCGGCTTGCCCTCGGTGCGGAGGAAGTTGTTTGCGCCCATGCCGATGCATTGGAAGATGAACCCGATCATGACGATCTGCACGAAAAGCTTGGTCATGTCGTACAGTTCGGGCGTCGTGCCGACGAGCGCGAGCAGCGGATCGATGAACACGATGCCGACGAGCGCGATGATGACAGCGATGATGATGAGCAAGAGCACCGTATTGCCTACCGTGCGCTCCACCTCGTTGACCTTGTCCTCGCCGAGTTGGATTGCCGCCAGCGCATTGCCGCCCTGACCGGCAAGGGCCGACAAGCCCATGAGGATGACCATGATCGGAAATGCCAGCGTGGTGACCGCGATACCCGCGTCGCCGACCGCCTGGCCGAGGAAGATCGAGTCGACGATGTTGTACAGCGCGTTGAACGTCATCATGATGATCGCCGGAATCGAGAACTCCAACAGCAGCTTCAAGATGCTGCCCGTTCCCAAGCGATCGGTCGAGAGCGCTTTGCGCCCGTTTTCGGGCGTGCTGCTCTCCTCTACAATATGCTCCTCTGCCATGTTTCCCCCACTTGCGCAATCTCGTTAGTCAAATAACGTATTGTAACGTTCTGGTCGGGGTGCGTCTTTGCATTGCAGGTATTTCGCATCATGGACACAAACGCTGCAACTTTGCCGTTTGCCAGCGCTTTTGGGAAAGCAAGCTTGGATTCAGAGAGGCGTGTCTTCATTGCCAAGGCGGCCCGAATTCGGCGATCGGACCATCCTTCCCGTTTGCTTTCCAGCGAATAAAGAATCGTCTCCTCAACAAGCGCGAATAGCTTTTAATCGGTACAATATGCACAAGTATGCCGCTCGTATAGGCTCTTATGGTCGCAAGCGGGTTTTTGCGCGTTTGCGGCCAGTATCAGGAGAAGCGCCAATGGCCAATTCAGCTTTACCGCTCGACACCTCGCACGCTTCCCAGGAGGCGAAAGAACATTTCCTGAAGAACATAAAGCAGATGGGCAATAATGCCGTCCTGCTGCGTCGTACCAAGGGCAGTCGCATGGAGCCCGTTTTCATCTCGGATGAGTTCGCCGCCATGATGGAGTGCTCGATCGACGAGGCACACGAGCTGATGTCGGGCATGGGCTACTACAAGTCCACGAATCCCGAGGACCGTCCGCTGGTCCGCAGCATGATGAGCCATCGGGTTGCGTACGACGGCAGCAGCGTGCTTACCATCCAGAAGATCACGGCCAAGAAGAACAGGATCTGGTGCAACGTCCACTACGCTTTCATCGACGATTTCGGCGAGGAATACCTGTACTGCACGTATATGGATGTAACCGCGCTCAAGCAGCACGAGGAGCGCTTGCGCAGCGTCTATTCGAACATGGGCGCGAGCTTCTACCGCGTCAACGATAAAACGCTCGTGATATTCCGCGCGAACCTGACGAAGGACGCGTATGAAGAGATCAGGGGAACTGACGCGTACGATTCCGATTCCCTTGCGTTTTCGTACACGGACTCGCTGCACCAACGCGTTGCGCATTTGCCCATTTCGGTCGAGCGCTCGCAGTTCCTGAACCTATTTGGGCGTGATGCGCTGCTCAAGGGCTATGCCGAGGGCACGGTAAACGTCTCGCAAACGTTTTACACGGTCCGCAAAAGCGGCCGCGCCTGCTTCGTCCGCATCTCGGCGTCGCTCACGAGGCATCCGCTGACCGGTGACGTCATAGCGTTCGTGACCGAGCAGGAATGCAACGACGAGAAAGTGAAAGACACCCTTACGGGCAAGATCTTGGCCGAGCGGTTCGATATGGTCGCCTACCTGTCGAACGGTCGCTACGACGTGTCGATCGGCGAGGCGGCGAAAGTGAAGGCCGGCGGCATCTTCCCGACGACGAACAGCGGCCTGTACGAAGATTACCTCAACGGACGAGTCTACCCGGCGCTCGTGGGCAGCGACGCCGAGAAACGCGAGGTCATGCGCGCCTTGTCGCTGCAGACGGTCGCCGAGCGATTGAAGGTCGCGGAATCGTATGCCGTCGACATCTGCATTCAGATAGATGACGAGGTTTATTACAAGCAGTTCGATTTCTACGCGATCGACCTCGAAGCAGAGTTTTACATCGTGCTGAAGACCGATTCGACCGAGATCCAGAAAGAGCACCTCACCCGCAACGAGGAGCTGAAGATGGCCCTTGATGCGGCAAATCAGGCCAACGTCGCCAAGACCGCCTTCCTGTCGAGCATGAGCCACGAGATTCGCACGCCCATGAACGCCATCATCGGCCTCGACAGCATTGCCCTGAAGGACCCGGACCTGCCCGACAGCGTGCGCGACCACCTAGAGAAAATCGGCGCGAGCGCCCGGCATCTGCTGACGCTCATCAACGACATCCTCGATATGAGCCGCATCGAGAGCGGTCGCTTGACCATACGAAACGAGGAGTTCTCGTTTGTCGAGATGCTCGAGCAGATAAACACGATGATAAACAGCCAGTGCGTCGACCGCGGACTCGATTACCGTTGCAACATCAAGGGCCACATCGATGACTTCTACATCGGCGACAATGTGAAGCTCAAGCAGGTCATCATCAACATCTTGGGCAATGCGGTCAAGTTTACCCCCGAGGGCGGTTCGGTCGACTTCTCGGTCGAGCGCATAGCCGAGTTCGAGGGTCAGTCGACGCTGCGCTTCACCATGGCCGATACGGGAGTGGGTATGGATGCATCGTACCTGCCGAAGATATTCGATGCGTTTTCGCAGGAAGAGGCATCGAAGGCCAACAAGTACGGCAGCACTGGGTTGGGCATGGCCATCACGAAGAACATCGTGGAGCTGATGAACGGCAACATCTCGGTCGAAAGCCAAAAGGGCGTTGGAACCACCTTTACCGTCGACGTTACGCTGCGCAATAGCAACCGCAAGGAGCAGCGTGCGGGCAACGTCCCGACGCAGGGGATGAAGGTTCTTGTCGTCGATGACGATCCCATAGCCTGCGAGCACGCGCGTATCGTTTTGGAAGAGATCGGCATCGCGGCCGACACCTATGTGGGCGGTGCCGCGGCCATCGACGCGATCCAGCTGAAGGCCGCGCGGCACGAAGCCTACGATTTGGTGCTCGTGGACTGGCAGATGCCCGAGATGGACGGCCTGGAAGTCACGCGCAGAATCCGCGAGATCTGCGGCAACGATTCCGCCGTCATCGTTCTTACGGCCTACAACTGGGACGATATCGCCGACGATGCCGTTGAGGCGGGAATCGACGATTTCATGGCAAAGCCGCTCTTTGCCTCATCGGTCGTTTCGGCGCTGCAAAAGGTGGCGTCGAACAAGGGCGAGAGCAAGGAAGAGAGAGGCGAGGTCGATCTATCGGGCTGCAACATCCTTTTGGCGGAAGATATCGAGATCAACGCCGAGATTATGAAGGAATTGCTCGACATGATCGACATAACCGCCGATTGGGCCGAAAACGGCCAGGTTGCAGTCGACAAATTCGCGCAGAGCGAACCGGGGGCCTACGATGCGGTGCTCATGGACGTGCAGATGCCCGTTATGAACGGCCTCGAGGCCACGCGGGCGATTCGCGCCCTCGACCGCCCCGATGCCAAGAGCATCCCGATTATCGCCATGACCGCCAACGCGTTCGACGAGGACGTGCAGCGATCGTTGCAGGCGGGTATGAGCGCGCATCTGACCAAGCCCGTCGATCTGGACCGCCTTTTCGAGACGCTCGGCGAACTGCTAAGGCGCTAGCCTGGCGGACGGGCGGTCGGGAACGATCGGCAGGCCTACATTTTGAGAGAAAAGGACAGGAACGATACCGTGGATATCAACATGGATCCCTTGCAGAAGAAGATGCTCGACGACGTGTTCGATGCTTTCACCATGCTTACCGATGGCGGTATGGTGACGCTCATGCATGTCGACGGCGGGTTCACGCGCTATACGAAGAGCGCGGTCGAGTTGTTCGGATTGCCGGGCGAATACATTCCTAACGGCGCGATGAATTGGGCCGATTACCTGCATCCCGAAGACCGCAAGCGCTACATGGACGCTATGGCGCCCTTGCTTTCGGGCGGTACCCAGGCATACGACATCACGTACCGTGTGCGCACGGTAAGCGGCGAGTACGCGGTGTTTCGCGCGGTCGGCGCCGTGTTGCGCGGCGAAAGCGGTGCTCCGAGCCTCATCGGCGGCGCGCTGTTCAACGAGGGGCTGACGAATTCCACGGACCCGGTAACGGTCCTGCCGAACAAGCACGCCTTTGCCGACGACCTTTCCAAGCGCATCAGCTCGGAATCGGGCGTGTTGGCGCTCCAGGTGGGCATCAGCGGGTTTTCCGAGATCAACCGCGTTCACGGTTATTCGTACGGCAATCGCATTCTGCAAGAGACCGCTTGGCAGATACAAGAGACGCTTGGCGGTAGAGGGAGCGTGTACCGGCTGGATGGCGCGGCGTTCGGCGTGCTGTCGGATTCGCTGACGCGCGAGGAGATGTCGGCGATCTACGACCATATTCGTTACCGCCTGCAGCGTGGCGTGGAAGTAAACGGCCTGAACAACGTGCTGACCGCCAACGGGGGGCTTATCTCGACGTATAGTTCGGACGTGGATGCGTCGGCCATCATGTCGTGCTTGAACTACGCGTACGAGGAGTCGGCTTCGCGCAAGCACGGCGCACTGGTCGATTTCAACGGCGGGTTCGGTTACGAGACTAGCGAATTCCTAGAGATGTTCAGCATCATCAGGGAATGCGTATACGACGGTTGCAAGGGCTTCGGGGTCGAGTACGTGCCGGTCGTTTCGGCGGAAACCGGGGTTCCCACCGGCGTCGAGGCAACGTTTTACTGGGAAGACGAACGCTACGGCAAGATAGATTCGGCAACCATCATGCCCATATTGGAGCGCGATTTCGTCTTCGAAGAGCTTGGCGATTTCGTGCTTTCCAAGAGCTTGTCCGATGCGGTGAAACTGCTCGAGCGCGACCCCGACTTCTTCTTGTGCATAAACGCGTACCGTCTTCAGCTCGAGTCCGATTACTATGTCGACAGCGTGCTCCTCGCGCTCGAGGAAAGCGGTTTTCCCGCGAGCCAGTTGAGCTTGAAGCTCGGCGGCGATTGCCGTTACGTCGGCATCGAGCGCATGAAAGACATCATCGACGCCCTGCACGAGAACGGCATCCTTGCCATCATCGGCGATTTTGGCGGGGGGACCGATTCCATCAGCTTCCTGAAGAGCGAGCTACCCGACGCGGTGAGCATTTACGCTCACTTCGTCGACGAGATTGCGGACGATCCGAAGAGCCGCGAGCTTGTCGGGTATCTGACGAAGATGGCATCGTGCTATGTCGAGCACGTGAACGTTGCGGGAATCGACAACGAGAAGCTCCGCGACATCGTTTCGGAAATGTCGGTAACGACCATGCAGGGGGCCTATTTCTCGGAACCGCTGTCGTTCGACCAGCTCGTCGAGAAGTACTACTCGGCTTAAGGGGCGAGGAGAGAGTCACTTTGCCAGGTAAGGTGATTCACGTAGGGGGAAACAGTGAAGCTTTTGGTGATCGGCGACGAGAAGCGTTTCAACAAGTATCTGCCCGACTTCGAGATTGTGCGCCAGGTTCAGGCGGTCGTGGCGCCGCGCGGGACGTCCGATGACGACATCATCGCCCTGGCGGGCGACGTCGATTTCATTGCGGCCGACGCCATCAGCCCGGTCAGCGCAAGGCTGATGGATGCGTTCCCGAGCTTGAAGCTCGTGCATTCCGAAGGTGTGGCGTTCAATGCGATCGACGTGGCTGCGGCGCGGGAGCGCGGCATCGCGGTGTGCAATAACGCCGGCGCCAATGCAGCAGCCGTTGCCGAGCAGGCCATTCTGCTTATGTTGGCTTGCCTGCGGCACTTGCGCGAAGGCGACGCGGCTGTTCGCTCGGGCCAGCAGATACAGGTGAAGGAGCGCCTGATGGTCGCGGGCATCCGCGAACTGGGCGACTGCACGGTGGGACTGGTGGGAATGGGCGCCATCGCCAGGCAAACCGCCCTGCGCTTACAGGCCTTCGGGTGCGATGTGGCGTATTGGAACCACCACCGCCGCAGCGCCGACGTCGAGGCGCAGCTCGGAGTGCGCTATCTGCCGCTTTCGGAGCTCGCGCGCACGTGCGATATCGTGAGCATCCACGTGCCGGTCACGCCCGAAACCACGAATCTGGTGGATGCCGATTTCCTGGCGTCCATGAAACCCGATTCGATCCTGGTGAATACCGCCCGGGGCGAGATTGTCGACCAGGTGGCCCTTGCTCGTGCGCTCGAGGGCGGCACGATAGGCGCAGCAGGCCTCGACACGCTCTCGCCCGAGCCGGTGCAGCCCGATCATCCGCTGGCCGTGCTTGCGGGCGAGGCGGCCGACAGGCTCGTGCTGTCGCCGCACATCGGCGGCGTTACTGTGGGCATGTTCCGCCGCGCCTGGACGACCATCTGGGAAAACATTGCACGTGTTGCCGCTGGCGAACAGCCGATCAATCTTGTGAATGGATGAGCTGCGGGTTGAGTGCAAGTTGTTTCCGCTGCTCGTCAAAGAATAGGCTACAGGTCCCCGAGCAGCAGCTTGCATGACAGCAGTGTTTGGAATACGAGATCGGGGTCGCGCACGAAGTCCCCATTCTGCTCGAAGTTGCAGAGGCTTGCCGGCGAGGCTGCTCTCTATGAAGCGGGTGTTTCGGAGGGGCAGCAGTTGCGATGCGATCTTGCTCGCGCGTTCCAGCGCAATCATGTCCCCATCGGTTATGGGCTTGTTCGCGCCGCGTGTGCTAGGCGTCGGCGTGTCACTCGGCACGCCTGACCCAGTCGACGATTTCCTGCACGCGCTCAACCGCGCCCCTGAGCGTCACAAGGAAGAACGTGGCGTGTGCGCTGGAATCGGATATCGGCACGTCAACGCGCCCTTTCGAATGGTTGCGATTCTGGGGCGCATCGGTCGTGAAGCACAGGAGGTCCGAACTGTCCACGAGCTGCTCGAAGACCTCGCGGTCGCGCTGCACGATGGAATTCACGTCGGGAATGCCCTGCTCGTAGACTTCCTTCCAAAAGCCGATGCCGTCCATGACCAGGAACGTCTCATCGGCCAGATCGGAAAAGCCGACAATCTGGCGTGTGGCAAGCGGATGGCCGGCCGGCACAGACACGAACAGGCTTTCCGCCATGAGGGGCACGCATTCGCAATTGGGCAGAGCCATCGGACGGCGGGTTATCGCCAAGTCGGCCGTACGGTCGAACAATCGACGCTCCACCTCGGCTTCGGACAGCACCTCGGACGCCAATATAGTTCCCGGGAATCGCTCGACTATGCGCGCGGTCAAGTTCCATACCGGCGCAGGCGCCACCGCAGCCACGCGCAAGGTGCGTTTTCGTCGGGCCAGCTCGTCGAGCGAGTTGCGCATGCGCTGCTCGGCGGCCAGCACGTCGCGGGCGCCCTCGACTGCGACGCGGCCGGCTTCGTTGAGCGTTGCGCTGTTGCGCGTGCGCTCGAACAGCTCACACCCCAGCTCGGCTTCCAGCCGGCGCATTGAACGAGAAAGCGACGGCTGCGTGATGTTGGTGGCAAGTGCCGCGCCCGATATGGTGCCCGCCTCGTCCACCGCGACAAGCTGCTTTAACTGTTCAAGGTCCATGGCTGTCTCTTCAGTATGCAAATAATGTATACAAAGCAACTCAAAAAGCATTGTACTTCAACTGTTGGCACTGCGAAACTATGCACAGACGATAACCCGAAAGATGAAAGGACATCATAATGGAGTACGCAGAGCTGAAGAACGGAATGAAGATGCCGATGCTGGGGTATGGCGTCTTCCAGATTGACGACGAGACAACCGAGCGTTGCGTTAGCGACGCGCTTGCGGCCGGCTACCGTCTCATTGACACGGCGCAGGCCTACATGAACGAGCGCGGCGTCGGGGCAGCCATCGCCAAGAGCGGCGTCGCCCGCGAGGACATCTTCCTGGTAGACAAGGTGTGGGTGTCCAACTACGGCGAGGGCAAGACCTACGATTCCATCAAGCAATCGCTGGAGCTCCTGGGGCTCGACTACATCGACATGATGCTGCTGCACCAGCCCTACAACGACTACTACGGCGCGTGGCGCGACATGGAGCGCGCCCTCGAGGAAGGCCTTGTTAAGTCCATCGGCGTCTCCAACTTCGACCCGGTGCGCCTGCTCGACCTCTGCACGTTCGCGAAGGTGGCGCCGGCGCTCAACCAGGTAGAGACCCACGTGTTTTGGCAACAGAAGCCCGCGCACGCCAACATGGAGCAGCTCGGCGTGCAGCACATGGCATGGGGCCCGTTCGCCGAGGGCGCCAACGACTTCTTCCACAACCCGACGCTGACCGAGATCGGCTCCAAGTACGGCAAGGGCGTGGGCCAGGTCGCGCTGCGCCACCTCGTCGATTCCGATGTCGTCGTCATCCCCAAGTCCACGAAGCCCGAGCGCATGGCCGAGAACATCGACGTGTTCGACTTCGAGCTTTCCGCCGAAGACCATGCGGCCATCGACGCGCTCGACACCGACCACTCCATCTGCTACGACCACACCGACCTCACGGTCGTCGGCGGCCTGCTCGGGTTCATCAAGAGCGCCATGTAGTATAGCGCCTGTACGGTACGCAGCTTTAAGCCAACTGTGTACAACGGGATAATCGCCGCGCCCACGCCATCCGGGAGCGCGGCGATTGCCGTAAGGCCACATGTGGCACGTTGAGATACGCAGGCACGTTGCGCGTCTTGTTTGGAGAGGTGGAATCACATGAAGTATCGTGAACTTGGGAAGACGGGCCTGCGCGTAAGCGAGGTCGGTTTCGGTCCGGAATGGATGAAGGGCACACCGGGGGAAACGCGCACGGTTGCGGAAACATGCCGCGAAGGCGGGATGAACCTGCTCGACTGTTGGATGGCCGACCCGCTCATCCGCGACAACCTGGGCTACGCCATGAAAGGGCATACCGACGAATGGATCGTGCAGGGGCATTTCGGCGCATGCGTACTACGGCCAGTGCACGTACTGCGGACATTGCCAGCCATGCGCAGTCGGCATCGACATCGCGACGGTGAACAAGTTCGCCGACCTCGCGAAGATGCAGGAATCCGAAAGCGCAAGGCTCGAACCGTTCATTACGTCAATTCAACGTTATTACTGGGTTTTCGAAAACGAGGCCCGTTCGACTTCGCTCAACGTAGCGATAGCAGGCAAGACGGCTGCCTTTATTAATGGAAATCCTGCGCTCAGTGATGCCGAATGCGGATTGCCGTCGAGCCGCGCTTTGCAGAGGGGTTTCTTAAGCCCCAGGAAGCCATTCTAAGCTATGAGACAACCTGGAATGCCTTTTATTCGCTGCCAGGCAAGTTGCGCTTGCCCGTGATGGCGTCGAGCGTGATGCGGTAGATGCGCACGGCAGAGAGCCCCCAGCAGGTGTCGAGCGGCACGTCTTCGAAACCGCAGTGCTCGCAGATCAGCTGCAGACCTTTGAGAATCTCAGCGTCGTCCTCGACAACCTCGCATTCCCCGAAGTCGATTGCGCTCTCGTAGCGCGTCGTTATGCCATGCGTCTCCACTTCGTAGCCGAGGAAGATGTCGCCTTCGATGCACACGCGCTTGTCGGATGCCAACAGATCGACCTTCATGCCCTTGCGAGCGCAATGGAAGTAAACAACAGGCTTCTCGCCGCCCAGGTCGAGCCCGAACGAAACAGGAACCACGTAGGGGCCGTCCGCGCCAGTCAATCCGAGACGGATCGTGTCGCAGCTCCGCAGGATGTCAAGGATTTCATTCATGTCCGTAACTTCGCGGTTCTTCCTTCTCATAGCCTTGGCCTCCCTTTTGCCGGTGGTTGGTGGTTGACAACGCCGTCGATTCTACCCGTGCAACGGCATGCGAGCTAGTCGTTTTCGGACATCGAAATCGTAGTATGACAACGATTGAATCGATGTCCGATTTTGGCTATTCATTCGAATGCTCATCGGTTACATTTGCATCGAAAGAAAGGCGGGCAGGATGAAAGACAAGTCGTTTATGCAAAACTCCGCGGAACGCGAAGCCGCTTTTGAATACCTAGATGCTGGATTGTCGTCGGAGTCTCTGAACAGCTCGCCCGAGCGCAAGCGCGCGATCTATAGCGCGTTCGAGGCGCGCGACGCACGCTTCGACGGGCGGGTGTATGCGGCGATATCGAGCACCGGTGTCTACTGCCGGTCGGTGTGTCCTTACCATGCGAAGATCGAGAATGTCACGTTCTACGCAACCGCAGCAGAAGCCGAAGAGGCGGGCTTCCGCCCCTGCCTGGTGTGCCGTCCGGAAACGGCCCCCGGCCTGTCGAGCGCCGATGCCCGCAAAAGCCTCGCGCGACGAGCAGCCGCAATGATTCAAGAGGAATGCACCGCAGGAGATGGCCTGGAGAGGCTGTCTGCCCGCCTCGGATACACCGACCGCCATGTCCGCCGCGTGTTCCAAGACGAGTTCGGCGTCACACCCATGCAATTCCTCACAACGTGCCGGTTGCGGCTCGCGAAGGCGATGCTCGCTGACACCGACCTACCAATGGCGGAGGTCGCGAAATCGGCGGGCTTCAAGAGCACGCGCAGGTTCAACGACGCGTTCAAGAGCCATTACAGTCTGGTGCCGTCAGAACAGCGAAGGCTTGCGAAGAACCGCGGCACCGACGCTCCCAATGCCGGAGCGGCAATCAGACTGAAGCTCGGCTACCGTCCTCCCCTGTACTTTGGCGAGCTGCTAGCGTTCTTCCGTGACCGCGCTCTTGCCGGCGTCGAGGCGGTGGGAGAAGAGTCGTATGCACGGACAGCTCGCATGGTAATGCCCGACGGCAGTGATGTTTTTGGTTGGATACGGGTGGAAAACGATCCTAGCCATAACGAGCTCGTGCTCTCTATGGCTGAATCGCTGTTGCCGGCAACTTCGATGGTGGTGGCCCGCGTGCGCAGGATGTTCGACCTCAACTGCGACCCGGAGACCGTGTACGGAGGTCTCGCTTCGCTCAACACGATACGTCCTGGGGCTAATGTGTGCGGGACGCGCTTGCCAGGGTGTTTTGATCCCTTCGAGACGTGCTGCCGCGCCGTGCTCGGCCAGCAGGTGAGCGTTGCCGCAGCCAACAAGCTTGCGGCCCGCATCGTCGAGGCGATCGGCCAGCAAGTCCGTACCGGCGTCGAGGGTCTCGATCGCGCATGGCCATCTGCGCAAGAAATCACCGCCATCGATGACCTCGCAGGGACGTTGGGCCCGCTCGGCGTCATTCGCACGCGCTCTTCGGTCATAGCGGAGATAGCCCGCATGGCGGTATCGGGAGACCTTCGATTCGACGCGCTCGCCGACCCGGTCGAGCAGATGAACGCACTCTTGTCGGTGAAGGGCATCGGTCCCTGGACGGCAAACTACATCGCGATGCGCGCGTACTCGTATCCCGACGCGTTCCTGGAGAAGGACTCCGGCGTCGCGCATGCCCTTCCCGATATGACGCCGAAAGAGCGACTCGAAGCCATGGAGCCGTGCCGACCGTGGCGAAGCTACGCGGTCGTCTGCCTTTGGAATTCGCTCAGCGATCAGGTGCCGAAACCGAAAGGAGAACAGATATCATGACGACCTACCGCACCGAATACGAATCCGAGCTCATCGGTCCGCTCACGCTGGCAAGCGACGGCGAGGCCATCGTGGGCTGCTGGTTCGGAAACGACCGATACTTCGGCTATGGCGTCGACGGCGAGATGGAGCCGAACGACGACCTGCCCGTGTTCGACCAGGCGCGCGCATGGCTCGACCGGTACTTCGAAGGCAAGGCGCCCGACCCGCGCGAGCTTCCGCTCTCGGCGAACGCGACCCCCTTCCAGCTGCGCGTGCGCGAGGCCATGCTCGACATCCCCTACGGGCAAACGACCACCTACGGCGACATTGCGAACCGCATTGCGTCCGAGACGGGCAAGCGCTCTTCTGCGCGAGCCGTGGGCGGGGCTGTCGGACACAACCCGCTCTGCATCATCGCCCCGTGCCACCGCGTCGTCGGAGCCGATGGCAGCCTCACCGGATTCGGCGGGGGCATCGACATGAAGGTGAAGCTGCTCGAGCATGAAGGCGTCGACGTGTCGTGCTTTTACCGCCCGAAGCGTGGCACGGCCATCGATCCCGCTAGCTGGGGCAGATAGTATTGCCGTACGCTCAAAACCGACTGCAACCGTACTCACCTCTTAAAAATGAGTAATACTCCCCATCACTGACCTGCGGCTGTGACTACTCCCCGAGGGTCTCGTGATCACTCCCCGAGGGCTGAGTACAGAAAGTGTACTCAGTGGTGAGTACAGGTGGGTACACCCCTGAAGCTGTCCGACAAAATACTCCCCAATAACGAAACGCCACGTGCATGCACGTGGCGACACGAGTGAGCACGAAACAGAAAGGAGTTTGTGGATGGAAACTTGCCTTGTGACAGTTGAGTGGGAATGACGAAGGGGCGCATTTCCCCGGCTAAACATGCTAAACCCCTCTGTCGACCTGCGCTTGGCAGAGAGGTTCTTTAAACCCCTGCAAGCCTTTCTAAGCTATCTTGCGCAAAAGAATGCCCAAGCCTTTTCTGCCGTTGGCGACCTGTCGCTTATGCGGAACCCCTCACCCAGCGCAACAGCTCGCATCCCAGCTCGGCCTCGAGCCTCTGCATGGAACGCGAGAGCGACGGCTGGGTGATGTGCGCCCTCTGCGCAGCGCCCGACATGGTGCCCGCCTCGTCCACGGCTACGAGCTGCCGCAATTACTCTAAATCCATATCGGTCCTTCCAGTATGCGTTTCATGTATGGCAAGTTTCGCATAAAGCATTGTACAACTGCTATATCACAAGCGAAACTATACGTAGAACAGAAACCGACTGGAAAGGACGACACAATGGAGTACACGGAGCTTTCGAACGGGATGCAGATGCCGATGCTGGGCTACGGCGTCTTCCAGATCGACGACGAGACCACCGAGCGCTGCGTCTCCGATGCGCTCGCGGCAGGCTACCGGCTCATCGACACCGACGCTTCCGTCTGCTACGACCACACCGACCTCACCGTGGTCGGTGGCCTGCTCGGCTTCATCAAAAGCACGATGTAGCAAATGCTCGAGACTTCGGGGCCGCCACCAAGCGGCCACTTGTCCTAGGAAGGAACCTGCATGGGAACGCTATTCATCAACGGCAGCCCCAATGCCAACGGCAACACGGCGGTGCTTGCGACCGAGCTTCTGGTTGACCACGCCTATGATACCGTAAACCTGGGTACCACCAAGGTGTACGACTACGGCCAGGACTTCGACGACGACGAGTTCGATTCAGTGTTGGAGAAGATGCGAGCTGCCGACACCATCATCATGGGGTCTCCCGTATACTGGCACGACCTTTCGGGCATGATGCGCAACCTACTTGATCGCTGCTACGGCCCGGTGCCCATGGGCGGTTTTTCCAGCAAGCGCCTGGCGGTCCTGTTCCAAGGGTCGGCGCCCACGCGCGACATGTTCGCCCGCGTGGAATACACCATGAGCCGCTTCGCAGGTTACTACGGCATGGAGTACCTGGGCCTTGCCGGCAATGCCGCCGAAGCGCGCAAGCTGGCGAGCAGACTTTAAACGAAGCGAATGGAAGGGCAAAATGCGCATGAAAACGATTAGCAGGAGATCTTTCGTCGGTTTGGTTGGCGCAATGGCGACGGGAACCGTGCTCGGCGGCATCGCGCTTCGCGGCGACGAGGTGTCGAGTTCGCTCGGCAAGATCGACGCCTGGTACGCTGGCCTCGGCATTTAACAAGCGCTTTGCGAAACCACCGTTGGCACGGGGGCTGGACGGAATTCGGCGAAATTGGAAAGGAACCGCCATGAACTATAGAATGCTGGGACAGGGCCTGGAAGTATCGGCCGTGGGATTGGGCTGCATGGGCATGTCGCACGCCTATGGCGCGCCCGCCGACAAGCGCGAGATGAGGGAGCTCATCGCCTCGGCAGTCGACGCTGGCTGCACCTTTTTCGACACGGCGGAATGCTACGGCACGCCCGATAACGCCCATGACCACGTGGATGTCCTTCTGCCACGACGTCGACTACATCCGCTATTTTCTACCCATGAGCGGGTCGTGCTGGTACTACGGCGGCTACGGCGACTTCCAGTTCGCCCGAAACGTCGACTTCATCGAGCAGCTCGTGGCCGACAAGCGTCTCGACGAGCGGGGTTACTTCATCTACCACGCCGTGGGAACCCAGGACGCGGTAAAGAGCCAGAGCATCGGCATGGCCGACGAGATGCTGCGAAGGGGCGCCTTCACGCGTGACCATTACATGTTCTACCAGAAGGACGGCGGCTACCACGACCTGGACGCCGTGCAGGAGTACCTGTACAACGCGCTGCCGCACTTCTTCGGCGAGACGAAGGCGACCAGGGCCGCAAGCGCGGGCGCGTCGGCCTCTTCCGGGAGCGCATCGGCCGCCAGCGCGGCCCCGGCCGTTTATACGCGCGACACCCCCATCGACGAGGTCGCGAACGATCCCGCCTTCGGCAACTGGGGCAGGCTCCTCTTTCCCGTGCAGCGCGGCTACATGAGCGGTGCCACGCTCGGCACCCTGGTCCTTACCTGGTACAACTACATCGATCCCGACATGACCGTGGAAGTGTGCAACTACCTGCAGAATCGCGCGGCGGCGGAAGGCTGGCTCGACCGCGCCGTGCGTTTCTGGGAAAAACAGCTCTAAGGGAAGGGTTTGAACATGGAAAACTTCGTATTCGAGAACAGCACGCGCTTCTACTTCGGGAAAGGACAGCTGGAAACCGCGCTGGAACACGAGCTCGCAGGCGCGCATGTCGTGATGATCGCCTACGGCGGCGGCAGCGTGAAGCGAACGGGGCTCTTCGACCGCATCGTGGCGGCACTCCCGGGCAAGCGAATCGTCGAGTTCGGCGGCATCATGGCCAACCCCACGCTCGCGAAAGTGATGAAAGGCGCCGCCCTCGCGGGGGCCGAGGGCGTCGACTACATTTTGGCCGTCGGCGGCGGGAGCGTCATGGACGCCTGCAAGGTCATCGCACTGGCCGCAACCGAAGATCTTGACGAAGACGCGTTCTGGGACAAGTACTTCGTGCGCTTCGAGCCGGTGGCCGCCGATGCGCGGCCCATCCCGCTCGGCAACGTCGTCACAGCCGCCGGCACCGGCAGCGATAACCGCGAACTACTACCGTCACATCTACGACGCCACGCCCGAAGCACTCTTCCAATTCCGCCGCTTTGCGACAAACGTGTGGAACATCGACGATACCGACAGGAACGACGCCGAAATCGCGCTTGCAGGCATCGAAGCCCTCGAAGCGTGGACGCGCGAAATCGGTGCGCACCGCACGCTATCCGAACTGGGATTGAAAGCCGACCAGATCGACGAAGTGACCGCGACCATCGCCTGTCTGCCATCAGGTTTCAAACAGCTCACGAGCGACGACGTGGCCGCCATCCTACGCGAGAGCATGGAGGAATGAGGAGCTGGCACCTAACGCCGGCGCCTCGCTTACAGGTAAATCTGCGGATCGACGGCAGTGCCGCCGATTTCCACTTGGAAATGCAGGTGGGCACCGTATGAGTCGCCCGTGTTGCCCACCAGGCCGATGTTTTGGCCGCGCACGACATAGTCGCCCGGGCTGACGAGCGTGGCAAGCGAGTGCATGTACTTGGTTACGACGCCGTCGCCGTGGTCGATGACGACCCAGTTGCCGGCGCCGCCGTTGTAGCCGCCGCCGTTCGTGGCGTCCGTCACAACGCCGTCGTCAGCTGCGTAGTACGGCGTGCCTTCCGCTGTGGCCATATCGAGGCCCAGGTGGTACGAATGGTCGAATGTACGGTAGCCAAATCCGCTCGAATACGTGGCGCCCGGGCACGGATGGGCGAAAATCCCCTCGCCTTCCTGCCTTATGCCCTTCGCCAATCCCTCGTCGAGCGCTTTGTCGAGCTCGGCGCGCGCCGATTCGAAATCGGCCTTCGCTTTCTCGAGCGCCGCCGCATCGCCCGCGAGCTCGGCGGCCTCCATCTTCAGCGAGAAGACGTGCGGCGCAAGCGAGAGGTACGTGAGCCTTGCTCGGTCGAGCGAGAACTTGGTCTTCTCCATCGCCTCTTGCGCTTTTTCGACCGCTTCGTCGTACTGGGCCGTCTCTTCGCTCAGGGCTTTGACCACCTCGATTTGCGCCGCAAACTCGTCCCCGCCGCAGTCGGATACCTCTTCGAGCATTTGCCATGCCGACAGAAACTCCTCGTGGGTCGTCGCCTTGAACAGTACATCCAAGTAGGGCGCCACGCCGCCGCGCTTGTACATGTCCACGACGACCTCGGCAAGCTCTTCGCGCAATTGGCCGAGCCGTTTCTCTGCTTCATCGAGCTCCCCGCGGTGCGCATCGCGCCGCGCGACCGCCTCGTCGTATACCTGCTTTGCCCTGTCGTAGGCGGATTGTTTTTTCGCCAAGTCGGCTTTCACTCGCTCCATCTGGGCGAAAACGGCCTCTGCCTGCGCTCCCTTGTCGACAGCCCGCTGTTCGCGCGTCGGTTTCTCGGCTTTCACCTTCGTCGCCGTCTCGGATTTGGGCTTGGTGGGCTTTGCCGCTTCCGAGGAAGCGCTCTTCTCCTCGGAATCGGAAGACTCGGATGCGCTCGCCTGGCTCGCCGCAGCATCTTCGCCCTCGGGTGCGAGCGAGGCCTCGGCGGCTTCTGCAGCGCCCGTCGAGCCCGTGTCGGGTTCGGCGTCGGGACTCGGCTCGGAGCCGGAATCGGGAACGGGGTCGGAAGCAGGTTGCTGCTCGGCAGCGGAATCAGGTTCGGAATCGGGAATAGGGCTCGAGCTTGAACTGCCGCCAGGCTCCGAACTCGCCGACGAGCTGGAATCAGAGGGCTCCTCCGAAGGGACGGCTTCGCTCGACAAGGGCTCTTCTTCGGGCAGCTCGTCGTCGGCGAAGGCTACCGCGCCCGCAAGCGGCGCCCCGCACAGCGCAAAGGCAAGAACCGCTGCGCACACCCGCGACCCCATACCTGAAACGCGAACGCACGCGGCCGACTTCCCCGTATTTTCCGATGCTCCATTCACAACGCTTCATTATACGTAAGAAGACAACGGGAGGAGGATATTGTCCTCCAGAAGCAGACAACATCCTCCGATGTCCCCGTTGTCTTGTGTTTTTCATCGGGACCGAGCTTGACTTCTTGGCCAAACTGGCGGTCAAGGCGCAAGACGAGCATGCGGCAGGGGATTGCGCTTGGAGCGAGACGCTGGGCCGGTCGCAAGCGTTTCTTCGCGATCACCTGCTTAAATGGGTAAGAAAGTTTGCCGATACCGTAGCGCGCGAGTACGAGGACGGGTTCTACGCGCCGTTCTCGCGCATGGTGGCCGGAATTGCCGCGCGCGATGCGAGCGTGCTTGCGGATTTGCTGTAGGACTCGTTCTTCCAAGGAATGGTTCGTGGCTTGTTTAGAGGTTTTTCGGCGATTGATTCGGTATCATGATTGCGAACGAAGATGACAGGTCGTCCGTCTTTCCGCAAGCATCGAAACGGAGCACAGCATGACAGAGCGCAACAAAGAAGATTGGGTCAACTACGCCGAGGCGCTAGCTTTCGTGGGCAATTCGCTGCTCGCGCCGATGAACCAAACGGGAACGGTGGGGCTCGAGCCCGAGTTCTGGGCGGGTTTTCCCGACTTCAACGATGGCGATGTTGCGAAAGCGCTCGAAGCGCTCGAGGGTTACGCAAAAGACGCCCAAGCGTATGCCGAGGGCGGGCAAGATCCCGTGCAACGCGCATCGGTCGAATACACGAAGCTGTTCGTAGGGCCGCCGCGCCCGGCTGCCGCCCCCTGGGAGACCATGCATCGCGGCGAGGGGGCCACGGTGGGTTTCGGCGAGCCGACGTTTGCCATGCAGCGCCTGCTGCGCGAGGCCGGGCTCGAGGTTTCCAATGAGAACAACCAGTACGCAGACCACATCGGCATCGAGCTTCTGTACGCGTCGGTGCTGTGCACGCGCATAGCCGAATCGCCCGCTGAGGCCGCCGCCGACGAGGGCGCCGAAGCTGCCGCCGCGCCAGATACGTTGGCAGCCTTCGTGAACGAGCATCCGCTGGGCTGGATCGATCGGCTTATCGTCGCGGTGGACGAAACCGCTCGCGGCGGCTACATTGCCGGCTTGCTGCAGCTTGCGAAGGCGCTTCTGCAAACGCTCGCATAGGCGAGACGCCGGTAGCCGGCATCTGCGTTTCACGCAAGCCATGCCTGCTTTAGCGCCGTCACTCCCGGTTCGATATCCGAGAGCGCGATGGCGGAAAATCCGATCATGATATTGTTTTCGGGTGCGGGCTTGCTGAACCACATGCGCGACGTGCCATATACTTTCACGTTCTGCTCGAGCGCGCTGGCCAGCAGATCCTGCTGGCTCATACCGTTGCGAACGGTGACGTACAGGTGCATGCCCGTATCGACGCCGGAGATGCCGATCGTGCCGCCGAAGCCCTCCCGCAAACAGCGCATGAGCTCGTCGTGGCGCAGATGGTTTCCTTTGGCGGTTTTGCGCACGTGCGAGTCCCAGTGGCCTTCGGCGATAAACCGCGCAAGGACCTCCTGGTCGAGCCATGATACGTTCGGATGCGCAAAATTAAAGCGATCCCAGAAGCGGGCGAGCAATGTGGGCGGAAGCACCAGGTAGGCAATGCGCAGCGAAGGCGACAGCACTTTCGAGACGTTGCACATATATATAACGCGTCCATAGGCATCGAGCGATTGCAGCGAGGGGATAGGCCTGGTCGTATAACGGAATTCATTGCAGCTGTCGTCTTCGATGATGTAGGCGTCGTTAGCTTCGGCCCAGCGCAGCAGCCGCGTGCGCGCATCGAACGGCAGAAGCGTTCCGGTTGGGAACTGATGAGAAGGCGTCGTGAAGATGATCGAGGGCCTCTGTTCGTCCAATGCCGCAAGGAACGCCTCGGTACCCTGGTCGGAAGGAAGCGGCACCATGCTGAAGCCGAGCCTTCGGGCCACTTCGTGGACAGTCGAATAACCGGGCTCTTCCATCCCGAGCACATCGCGGCCGGGGTCGAAGAGCTGAAAGAGCGTCGCAAGGGCATCGCTCGTTCCGGCTTGCGGTATGACCTGTTCGGGATGGCAGCTTACCCCGCGAACTCGTGCCAGATAGCGCGCCAGCTCGTCGCGCAGCGCGTTGGGCTCGTCAGTGCTGCTGTAGCGTGCGAGCTCGGGGCAGTGGGCTCGGTACAGAACGTCGTTCGTGAGCTTGCGCCAAGTATCGACGGGGAAAGAATCGGGCTGCAGGTTCGCGTACGAGAAATCGAACCTGACCTCACCACCCGTTTTGTTCTCGGCGAAAAAGGCGTCGCGGTTCCGGTTTTCGCGCGCGTGTTCGAGCGCCTGGTTGTTGACGGTTCGGGGCAGGGCCGCGTATTCGGTGTCGATGCGCTCGACGACAAATCCTGAACGGGGGACGTTGGCAACCAGGCCTTCGGTTGCCAACTGCAGATACGCTTGTTCGACCGTCGTATGCGAGACGCCGATGTCGGCAGATAGTTTGCGTATCGAGGTAAGCTTGTCGCCAGCTGCGAGCGAGCCCGTTAGAATGGCGCTGCTGATCTGCTCGTACACTTGCTGGTAGAGCGGCACCGAAGACGAGTTGTCTACATGAAGCATAAGGTCTACTCGGCGCTTTGCAGCCATCGGCGATCCTCCTCGTTTGACGATCCGCCGCTTTCGCAGCGGCGGGTCTCCTTCGTTTGAATTTCAATCTGTCCGTATTTACTAGTCCGTTTCTGTCCGTAGTGTTACGGATAGAACCACTATACCCTTTTTTGCAGGGTGAATGACGAGGAGCAAGAAGGGGGATTTCATGAACCAAACCAATGCACGTTCACTCGGCGGCGCGACCATGACGCGACGCAGTTTTGTTAAAGCCGCTGCCGTGGCAGGTGCCGTGGGCGTAACGGCGGGCGGTATGGCGACTACCAGTTCGTGGCTGGCACCGACGCAGGCTGTGGCCGAGCCCGAGGAGCGCATCACCTATACGTTCCATCAGTCTTTGTGCAACGGCAATTGCAGCCTGAAGTGCACCATTCGCGACGGTCGCTTGGCCAAGGTCGAGCCGAATGATGCACTCGAAGCAGAGTATTCGATGTGCTGCGCCCGTGGCATTTCCGAGATTTCGCACATCTATGGCGAGACTCGCCTGCAGACGCCGCTGCGCCGAGTGGGCGAACGTGGCGAGGGCAACTTCGAGTCCATCAGCTGGGACGAGGCCATGAAGGAGGTCGGAGACCAGATTAAGGCCATATGGGACAAATATGGTAAAGAGGCCGTATATGTGTCCTACTCGAGCGAGCCTCGCATGGGTATGCTGCCGGCGCTGCTCGGTGCTTCCGAGATGGAGGAGCCCGGTATCGACATCGGTATCGGCAACGGCCTTGACCCGATGAAGGCGGGCAACGGCTTCTATGCGTGCACTAACGAGACGCGCGACATGGTCAACTCGAAGTTCATTATGATCAACGGCCATAACTTCTGCGAGACCGGCATGATGCAGGCGCGCAATTTGCTTGATGCATTGGCAGCAGGGGTCGAGCTCGTGGTCGTCGACCCGCACTTCAGCACAACCGCCAGCAAGGCGCATAAGTGGATCCCCATCAAGCCGGGCACCGATGCAGCCATGTATTTGGGCATGGTCAGCCACATCCTCGACAACGAGCTCTACGACGAGGAGTTCGTGCTGGCGCATACCTCGATGCCGTATCTGCTCAAGAAAGACGGAACCCTGCTTCGTTGGGAAGAGGTTTCGGGAACCAAACCGCGCGAGAGCAAGGACGAGAAGACCGGCGAGACCGTGACCTTCGACCCGTTCGTCGTGTGGGATACGAAAACGAAGTCGATTCAGCCTTACGATGGCGAGAAAGTCGAGCCCGCTCTGACGGTCGAGGGCGTCAAGGGCGCCTCTAGCTACAAGACCGTTTTCGAGGCCATCAAAGAGAGCCAGCAGCCCTACACCATCGAATGGGCATCCGAGAGGACCGGCATTCCGACCGAGGACCTCGTCTACATTGCCGAGCGCTATGCGACGAGCGGCGCTTCGATGTTGGGCCTGGGCATGGGCGGCGCTGACAAATACGCAAACGCTGACGTGCTGGGGCATGCGGTGGGCATCATGGTTGCCCTGACCGGAAACATCGGCGCACCTGGCAAGGCCGTCGGCAGCATGCATGGTGGCCGCGGCTACTCCGCCAAGCTTGCAAGCTGGCCGCTGCCTGATGACATGAAAGCAGCCGAGCCCGAGATGTACGCTTACGATTTCCGCACGCAGCCCAACAACATCCATGCTGTCATCTCGGTGGGCAACACTCTGCAACAGTTCTTCGCCAACATGAACCTGACGGCCGAGTGGTTGAAGGGGCTCGACTTCGTGCTGGGCATCGACATCTACAACAACGATTCCATCAAGTTCTGCGACATCGTGCTGCCTTCGTGCTCGAAGTTCGAGTGCCCCGAGGAAGTCGGCGACGTAAAGTGCGCTGCAAACCACATCATGATTCAGGAGCGCGGCATCGACCCGCTGTTCGAATCCAAGACGGATTTCCAGATCATGACCGAAATTGCGCGTGCCGTAGGCGTGGCCGACGTTCTGCCCAAGAGCCAAGTCGAGCTGGTGCGCCATCAGGTCGACAAGAACGAGGCCGAGAACCTGGCAGGCTACACGCTCGACATGTTGCTCGAGCACAACGGCATCCTGCCGTTCCAGGGTATCGAGAAGCCCCGCATCGGCTTTGCAGACCAGGTGTACGCCACCGAGTCCGGGCGCCTGGACGTGTACTACGAGAAAATGCTCAAATGGGACCAGGCGCTTCCGACGTGGGAAGAGCCCATTGAGGTCTACGACGAGAACCCTGCGCGCGAGCAGTTCCCGTTCCAGCTGACCCAGACGCGCAGCCGCTTCTTCATCCATTCGATGTATTACGACTCCAAATGGATCAACCAGTTCTTCGATGCGTACGTCGAGATGAATCCATCCGACATGGCCGCCGCCGGCATCGCCGATCGCGACAAGGTCGAGGTCTACAACGACCGCGGTTCGTTCAAGTGCCAAGTCGTGGCAAACGAGTCGGTGCATCCCGGTTCGCTGCGCACGACCGAGGGCGCGTGGGCACGCAACATGGAGGACGGGCATCTGCAGTCCGTTACGAATGATCAGATGCGCGAGCGCCGCGTTGACCTGATGAAGGGTGGCGTCACGCCGTTCAACGACACGCTCGTCGCAGTTCGGAAGGCCTAGGTGATACGACATGACCAAGCTTGCAATTGCAATCAACCCTGATCGCTGCATCGGCTGCCAGACGTGTGCCAATGCCTGCAAAATGCAGAACAACGTGCCCATGGGCATGCTCTGGAACCGCGTGCTGACTGAAGGCTGCGACTCCGTGAACGGGGCCGAGGGGACCTATCCCAACCTGGAACGGCATTTCCTGCCCATCGCCTGCCAGCACTGCGAGAACCCCGCCTGCCAGAAGGTGTGCCCCACCGGCGCCACCTACAAAGACGAGATGGGCCGCGTCGAGATCGATTACGACAAGTGCATCGGCTGCCGCATGTGCATGGCCGCCTGCCCCTACAACGCCCGCACCTTCAACTGGGCCGAGCCCGTGCGCGACCCCGGCTTCAACTACGGCGATGCGCGCGTGCCCGAGCGCGGACGCGGCATCATGGAGAAGTGCACGCTGTGCAAGGAGCGCACCGACGACGGCGACGCGCCCATGTGCGTCATGTGCTGCCCGACGAAGGCGCGCGTGTTCGGCGACTTGGACGACCCGAACTCCGAGATTTCGCGCCTGAAGCGCGAGAAGAACGTCCGCATCCTGCTCGAGGACAAGGGCACGCGCCCGCAGGTCTTCTACTTCGCGTAAGCGCGGCGGAAAAATGTGAAAAAGGGGTCTGACCCTTTTTACACATTTCTCAAAGCTCATTACTCTGAAAGGAGATTGTTCATGCAATCCAAGGGATTTACAAAGCCCGTGCTCGGCGTGTTCGGAGCGCTCGTGCTCATCGGCATAGCATGCTGGATTTACCAGCTCATGAACGGTCTGGCAGTGACCGGCATGTCCAACGCCAATTCATGGGGCCTCTACATTTGCACGTTCATGCTGTTCGTCGGCTTGTCGGCCGGCGGCCTGATCGTGGCCTCTTCGGCACACGTGTTTGGCATCGAGTCGTTCAAGTCGGTTGCCAAGCCGGCGGTCATCTGCTCGACGGCCTGCATTTGCGTGGCCGGCATGCTCGTGCTCGTCGACCTCGGCGGAATAGCGCGCGTCTGGCGCATGTTCACGGGGCCGAACTTTATGAGCCCGCTTCTGTGGGACATGTGCATCATCACGATCTACCTCGTCATCAACATCCTTGACCTGGTCTGGATGCAGAAGGGCGACGAGGAGAAGGTGCGCAAGCTGTCGTACGTGGCCTTGCCCGTAGCCATACTCGTGCACTCCGTGACGGCCTGGATCTTCGGCCTGCAGATCGCCCGTGCCTGGTACACCGCCATCATGGCGCCCATCTTCGTGGCATCAGCGCTCGACAGTGGCCTGGCGTTGCTCATCCTGGGCCTGCTGCTGCTCGATCGCATGGGCACGATAAAGCTCGAAGATGAGCTCTTGGCAAAGCTCGGCAAGCTGCTTGCCACTTTCATCTGCGTTGACGCGTTCTTCATCGGCTGCGAGCTTCTGACCATGGCGTACCCGGGCGCTGGCGAGGCCGTGGCGCTTTCCGAGATGCTCACCGGAGCGACCGCCACGTTCTTCTGGGCCGAGATTATTGGCGGCCTGCTCGTGCCGTTCCTGGTGCTCGCCATCGCCAAAAACCGCACCAAACGTGGAATGGTCGTGCTCGCGAGTGCGCTCGTCGTTTTGGGCGTGGCCTGCAAGCGCGTGTGGCTGCTGTTCACGAGCTTCATCCACCC
>DFIX01000036.1 GCA_002371495.1 Eggerthellaceae bacterium UBA3686 | reverse complement strand
CCAAGTTGTGCGTCACGATGATGATAGATGTTCCGTATTCTTCGCGCAGCTCCATCATCTGGCGCACGATCTGAGCTTGCGTAGTGACGTCGAGGGCGCTGGTGGGCTCGTCAGCTAGTAGAAGCTTAGGTTGGAAGGTCATCGCCATGGCGATGCCCACGCGCTGCCTCATGCCTCCCGATAGCTGGAACGGATAGGAACGCATGACGTTTTCGCCATCGGGAAGATGCATGCGCTCGAGCATCTTTACGCCCATCTTCCACGCTTCTTCTTTCGAAACGTCCTTGTGCGTGCGAATGTACTCTACGAAAACCGCACCTATCTTCTTGGTGGGGTTCATCATAGCGCCTGAGTCTTGGAAAATCATCGAGATATCGCTACCCCGCAGATCGCGCCACTCTTTTTGCGAGTAACCGAGAAGGGATTTGCCCTCGAACAGGATGTCGCCCTTCGTAACCTTACCGGCACCCGGAAGAAGTCCCAACACCGCTCGAATGACGGTGGTCTTACCCGATCCGGATTCTCCGACGAGCGAGCAAATCTTGCCTTCGCCCAACTGCAGGCTGAAATCCTGCACCGTGAGCTTGTCGCCGTACGAGATGTCAATGTCTTGAATATCCAGTAGCATGCGCACCCCCTATTCCTGCCTGGGGTCGAGGATGTCGCGCAAACTGTCGCCGAGCATATTGAAAATCACGACGACTACGAAGATGGCAACACCGGGGAAAATCATTAGCCATGGCGCCGCTGTCATATATGCTCGGCCTTCGCTGAGCATAAGACCCCATTCAGGCGTCGGCGGCACGGCGCCGAAACCGAGGAAGGACAGGCCCGCCAGCTCGAGCATCATGGTGCCGATATCCATCGCGGCCGTGATGACCAGCGTGGTGATGGCACTCGGCAACATGTACTTGAGAAGCATGTAAGGAGTCTTGGAGCCGGTAACGATTGCAGCTGAGACATAATCGCGGTCTCGTATCTTTAGCACAAGGCTTCGAGCTAAGCGCGCGTATTTCGGCCAGGTGACCAACGCAACGGCGATGACCGCATTGCGAATGGATGCGCCCATGATACCGGCAACGGCGATGGCCAGAATCATGCCAGGGAATGCAATCATCATGTCAGCGATGCGCATGATGACGGCATCGACGATTTTGCCGAAGTAACCGGCGAGCACACCCGCTACCGTGCCGATGACAAACGCCAATATGACGACGGAGAATGCAGCGATAAGCGACGTGCGTGCGCCGTAGATCACGCGAGCGAACAGATCGCGGCCAAGCTTGTCGGTACCGAACAGATGCTCTGAGCTCGGCGGCTTGAGCGCTTCACTCAGCGAACCCGTCGTTGGATCGATGCCCCCCGTCAAAACGGGCGCGAAGATAGCCGCCAGGATTACGAGGATGCCGAGAATGCTAAATATGGTAAAGGTCTTGTGCTTCACGAAGAAGTTCTGCTTGTTTTCCATCCTACTCACCTCTTAACCCTCATACGCGGATCGATGAAGTTGTAGGAAATGTCAACGATCAAGTTGATTACCATGTAGATAAGGGCAACCCACAGCACATAGGCCTGCACAACCGGATAGTCGAGGCCGGTGATGGCGTTGACGGCCAGGTTGCCCATACCAGGATACGTGAAGATAACCTCCACGATCGCCGTGCCGCCCAGAAGCGAACCCATGGAAAGACCCAGCAGGGTAATCAGGGGAAGCATGGAGTTGGGAAGCACGTTACCCCAGATGATCTTACGCTCGCTCACGCCACGTGCACGGGCGCCGATGACGTAATCCTGATGCAGTTCTTCAAGCACTGCGGTTCGCACTTGACGGGTGTACTTAGCCGTCATGGCAAAGGCAAGCGTACAGGCGGGCAAAATGAGGCTGCGCAAATCTCCGCCAGAAGATATGGCGGGCACAAGCTTCAGGTTAACTGCGAAAATCAAAATCAAAATCAGGCCCACCCAGAAGCCCGGTACCGACACGCCGAAGAACGTCAAGCCACGCACGATATAGTCAATCGGCTTGTTCTGATGAATGGCAGACAATATGCCTAGGGGGACAGAGAACACGAGCATGATGACAAGTGCAAGCAGGGCCAGCTTAATGGTTGGCCACAACCTCATGAGCAAAAGCGATGCCACTGGCTTCCCTGACGCAATCGTGTAGGAAACGCCAAAATCACCATGTAAACAGGCAACAAGCCAGTTGATGTACTGCATGATGAACGGCTGGTTCAAACCCATCTGCTCTCGAAGCGCTTCAACTTCTGCTTCCGACGGCATCAGACCTTGCGCCAACAACGTCGCGCGTGCCGGGTCGCCAGGCGCCAAATAGGTGAGCAAGAACGTTATGAAGCTTATCCCGAAAAGAACAATTATCATCTGCAGCAGTCGGGAGACTATCGTCTTGCCAGACAAGTCTTTCACCCCTTTCTCAAACTCGATGCAAGACAAGGGGCCTCAGGGTATTCGCTATCCAAGGCCCCTTGTCTTACAGCAGCCCTGGATGGGCTCGCACGTACGCGAGCCCATCCAAAAGCTATGCGCGCATTACGCTGCAGGCGTAACCTCGGTCGTCAGCCAGTAGTAGTCCAGAGGATGAACCGGTGCATTGGCAACGGTCTTGCTATTGCTGATCATCGAGGCAGTGTAGTAACCATGGACCAGAACAGCTGCATCATCGAGCAGGCACTGCTGCATCGTGGTGATGAGCTCCAGGCGCTTGTCAGCATCCAGTTCGGTCTGCAGGGCCTTGTAAGCCTCGCTGTACTTGTCATTTTCATAACCGCAGTAGTTAACCTCGTTGCCCTTATCCCAGTTGCCGAGGTAGGTATCGGGGCTACCAGCGATATAGACGTTCCAGTTCTGGGAAATCAGATCGTAGTCGCCGCTTACCATGAGATCCCAGTCCTTCTGGGAGTCGACGACCTGCAGGTCGACGTCGATGCCGATTTCGGCGAGAAGCTGCTTGCCAGCTTCGGCGATATCGCCCAGGCCACGGTTCTCGTAGGTGACCCAAACCAGCTTGACGGGCTGACCATCCAGCTCACGGATGCCGTCGCCATCGGAGTCCTTGATGCCGGCGTCGTCCAGAAGCTTCATTGCAGCTTCTTTGTCGTAACCATACTTGTAGGTGAGCTTGTCGTAGTTGAACGGAAGGTTGGAAGGCAGGACGGAGTAGCCGTAACCGTACAAGCCGCCCAGGGTGACGTCGTCGACGGTCTGTCCGTCAATGCCCATCATGACAGCCTGACGGAGGGCGTCGTTCTTCAGGATCTTATTGAAGTTGACCCATGCGAAACCGGTACGCGTACCATTTGCGATGTTGACGGTGAAGTCAGAATTCGCCTTAAGCTCCTCGAGGGCAGACTTGTTGGCAACGTCGTTTGCCATATCGATGTCGCCAGCAAGAAGCGCATTGGCCTTTGCCTGGGCATCGTCCATGTACTTGAGCTCAACGGTCTCGAAGGGAACCGGCTCACGGTAATTCGGGTTGGCCTTCAGGGTGTAGCCAACATCGGGCGTGAAGGTATCGACCATGTACGGACCCGTGCCGATAATGCCGTTGGCGAAATCTTTCGTGTTTTCCACGTCCACGATACCGAAGGCGGGATCGGCGAGGTTTGCGCGCAGGTCCGGATAGGCGGTCTTGGTCTCGATGGTGATGGTGCCGGCAGCATCGTCGGCCGTAATCTTTGCATCCTTCTCGAGGAACTGCTCGGGCTTGGTCGAACCAGAGGCGCCATCCTTGAACAGACGATCGATGGAAGCCTTGACGGCAGAAGGCGTTACGTCAGCACCGCTGGAGAACTTGATTCCGGGGATGATGTTGAACGTCCAGGTCTTGTGATCGTCAGACATGGTGTAGTTATCCGCATCGGCGAGGCAAGATACGACTTGCACATCGTCGTTGAACTTGAACAGGGTTTCCAAAATGCCGTAGCGCGATGAATTCCAGGCAGTGTTGGTTTCGACCGCAGGATCGATGCCGCCCGAACTGAAGTTCTGGCAGCCGAATCGCAGCGTGCCACCTTGCACTGCGGCTGCAGATGCAGAACCCGATGCGCTCGCACCGCTCGAGGCTGCAGCCGAGCCCGAGCCGCTGCTACCGCAGCCAGCCAAGGCTGCCACGGCCAGCACTGCTGCCAGACCGATGGCGGCGATCTTTCCTAGATGTTTTCTCATGGCTCCTCCTTTTCATCAATCCTCTAGCTCGCGCCCCATCCCAGCACGAGCTACCAAAACAGAAACGGGCTGCACCACGACAATCGTGATGCAGCCCGTTTTTGCCACATTAAGTTAGGCTTTGTCCCTCGCGGTGCTCGCCGCTCAAAGCCTGGTAATCGCATGTCTCCTGGCTCTCGGGTCCTCGCCCATACAGCACCTTCCCAGCTTCCCAGTGGTTGCGTTAGCATCGCTGCATGGCTCGCCGATTACAGTGGCGGCACCGCTCCGGCTTTTAACCGGATTCCATCTTAGTCGCCTTCCGTAACGTATTGCACGGAAGACGAAACGATTACGCTTTGGGTATTCAATTGTTTCATCCATGTTTCATATGGCATGTTGATGTTATCAGAGGCCGTCCGCCTCGTCATTAATAAATATTCTTCTTTTTTGTAAACACGGCCAATATTTCCCAAGCGGCAATACGGCAATAAACGAGTTACCAATCAGTGGCTTAGATTACGGCCCTTGGGGGTTCGGCGAGACGCCCCCAACAGATACCAATACAGTCGTAAATGTGCAATCTGGACAAAAGGTCCCCGCTTATAACGTAGACGTGGTATAAGAAGGGCTACTTTTGCAACAGGGGGTTGCGAGGACATTGCGCGAAAAGACGGATAATAGCGGGTCGGTTGAGCTTTTTGGTCGAAAGCGGCTGTTCGGGCTGCTATGGCCGCTCGTCATCGAGCAGCTGCTCTCGGTGCTCGTAGGCGTCGTCGACATCTTCATGGTCGCGAGCGTGGGCGAGGCAACCGTATCGGGCGTCTCGCTGGTCGATTCCGTAAACTACCTGTTCATCCAGGTCCTGTTCGCCGTCACCGCAGGGGGCACGGTCGTGTGCGCGCAGCTCGTGGGGGCGCGCGACTACGAAGGCGCTGGCAAGAGCGGAGCGCAGCTCGCCGTCGTCTCGACCGCTGGGATGCTGATCGTCGCGGCGGTTTTCTTCGTAGCCGGGCCGCAGATTCTGGCTCTCGTCTTCGGCACCGTGGAAACCGACGTCATGGAAAACGCCCTCGTGTACTTGTACTTCACGGTTGGGTCTCTGCCATTCATGGCGCTGTTCTACTCGGCCTCGTCGGTATTCAGGGCGAAGGGCGAGACGCGCATCTCGATGTTCGCGGCATTGTTCATGAACGTCATCAACGTCGTCGGCAACGCCATCTGCATATTCGGGCTGCATATGGGCGTCGTCGGCGTGGCGCTGCCCACCCTGCTCGCACGCGTGGTTGCGAGCGTTTTCATGGTATGGCTCTTGCAGCGACCTTCGAACGAGATCAGGATTCGCTCGCTTTCGCAACTGCGCCCCGACCGGGCGATGCTGCGCAGGATCCTTTCGATCGGCTTGCCCAACGGAGTGGAAAGCGGCCTGTTCAACCTGGGCAAAGTACTCCTGCAAAGCCTGGTATCGACACTCGGGACATCCTCGATCGCCGCCTATGCGGTGGCTTCGAGCCTCGTGACGTTCCTCTATCTGCCCGGCAACGCCCTCGGCGCCGGCATGACCACGATTGTGGGACAATGCTATGGTGCGAAGGAGCCACGGCAGGCGCGACGCTATACGAAGATGCTCGTCGCCTTGAACTACGCCATGCTCGCCGTGCTGTGCACGGTCATGATCGGGGACATTCAGGTTTGGGTAAGCTTCTACAACCTCTCCGACCAGGCTTTCGATTTGGCCACACAACTTGTCGTCGCGCATTCCCTGGCCATGGTCGTATGGCCGCTGGCCTTCCTTTTCCCCTATTATTTCCGCGCCATCGGCCGCGCTGTGTTCACCATGATTGTCGCCATCGCCACCATGGCGCTGCTCCGCGTGGGCTTGGCCTACCTCTTCGTCATGGGCATGCACCTGAACCTTCTGTGGGTGTGGTACGCCATGTTCGTCGATTGGGTGGCGCGCGCGATTGTGTACCTCATCGCATTTCATCGAGATGGAAGGAGGCTTGATCGTTCGTAGCATTTGGATAGCCACGACTCGTATGGGCATCCCGCTCGCACGCCCAGTCCAGCGGCAGGGCGCTAAACCTACGGCTGCTCGCGTTTTAGAAATTTTTCCGAGAGTTTCGGAGCGTGCGGGCCAACTCGTTGCATTGAGCTGCAATTATGTAAGTTCGCTCGGCCAATTCGGCGCAGCTCGTATACGTATTCGGAACATGCCATGCGCAAACGAGCTGATCATTTGCTCGTGCATGTTTCGTCGACCCGCACGCTCCGAAACTCTCGGAAAAATTTTTAAAATCCTGGTTTGCTGATTGTGGGTTCCTATGGACCCCGCTTCCTCGTTGAGCTGGCCTTCTTCCGATAGTAATCCCGATATCTTAGCGTATATGGGAAACGCATTGCGCGATCGAGCACGAAGGCGGCCTTCTCCATCTTCTCCTCCGGGTCGTTCATCATCACGTAGAACAGGTCGAGGTAGCCGTCCAGGCGACTCCTGTCGAACCCCGAATGCGAGTTCAGAAACAGCTCGAGGAGGAAGCACAGCTCGTTCACGTCCGCCAGCGGGTTCTCCTTGTCCGGCGGCGTTTTGATCAGCTTCGAGTTGTGCGCCTCGCTCGTCAGGGAGAGCTCCTCCACGAGCACGCGGTGCGACCTCTCCATGTCGTGGACCAGGTGCGACCCTTCCCGTATGTGGCCGGCGTACGCCGCCCTCGTCCTCGCCTCGCTCGGCTTGCCCAGCCCCAGCCTCGAGAAGAACGACCTGCCCCCGTCGTCGCAGCCCACCGCGATGCATATCTGGTTCTTCGACAGGCCTCTCGGCTTCGAGCCGTCCGCCTTTCGCTGCTGATCCGCATCCGACAGAGGGTAGTGCTTCTCGTCTATCTGCACGTTCCCCGAGAGCACCACGTCGTCCTGCACCCCCGACAGCACCGCGAACAGCTTGGCGAGCCAGTACGGAGGGGTGGTCCTCGACCGCCTGTTCGACCTGGCCATCCCCTTGAGGCTCTCGTACGAGAATGTCTCGAGCAGGAACTCCGTCCAGTCGGCCACGGGGATACGGTGGGACTCGAATATCGTCCCCGTCGCCACGTTGAACGACCGGCCGCAGGCCCGGCAGCGCCATCGCCTGATGCCGTTCGCGTCCTTCCCGTTTCCCTCGATCGCACGGGACCCGCATATGGGGCAAGATTCCCTCGCGTACGCATTGAAGAACTCCGCCTCGCCCTCGAGGGAGGTGCCGGCGTGACGGTATCTGTAGATGTCGCGGTGGCAGGCCATGACGAGTGTCTCCGCCGGGCCGAGCGAATCCTCGTCCGCATCGTCCCAGGGCGTCGCCGAAGGCGCGAGCCAGCGCTCCTTGTCTCCGTGCATGGTGGAAGTCCTTGCTGCTCGGATCGGGCGCGGCGCCAAGGACTTCCACATCGCAAGAGTGCCGCGCCTCATCCGAACGGTCTTGCGGATGGGCGTCGTATTCACTTGCGACAATTATAACGTCGGCAACTGCTATCGCATCACACCAGGTGGGCTGCTAACCCGCAATCAGCAAACCAGGATTTAAATTTTTAATACAGTAGCTGCGCAAGCGGCTACGCACCCTGCAGCTGGACTGGGCTGCCCGGACATGTCCCAACGTCGTCCAGGGGCGGCTCTGCGAAAGAATTTGAAAAAGATGTTGACATCGAGCGCGTAATGAATTACGGTATGCATGAACATATGAGCAATCGTTCATATGTTATGAACGATTGCAGGTCAGACAGGCGTACAGAAAGCAGGAAAGCATGAACAAGAAGCAAAAGAAGCTGCGCAACCGAATCATCGTGGCGCTCAGCATCTTCGCCGTGATGGAGGTGCTCGAGGTCGTCGGGGTGTTCGAGTCGCTTCCCTACGGACTCTGGATCGAGTTCGTGGCGTTCTTCATCCCCTACATCATCGCTGGCTACGACGTGCTGGCCAAAGCCTGGCACGGCATCATGCACAAGCAGCCCTTCGACGAGAACCTTCTCATGGCGATTGCCACCATCGGCGCATTTGCGCTCGTCTTCTTCCCCGAAAGCGAGCCGCATATGGCAGAAGGCGCTGCCGTCATGCTGTTCTACCAGGTCGGATCGCTGTTCGAAAGCTACGCCGTGGGCAAGACGCGCAAGTCGATCTCGGCGATGATGGACATCGCGCCCGATTACGCGAACGTCATGCGCGACGGCGAGCTCGTACAGGTCGACCCCTACGAGGTCGCGGTGGGCGACGAGATTGTCTGCAAGGTCGGCGAGCGCGTGCCGCTCGACGGCATCGTCGTTTCCGGCAAGTCGCAGCTCGACACTTCGGCTCTGACCGGCGAGTCCGTTCCCCGCGTCGTCGAGGAGGGCGCGCAAGTCATCAGCGGCTGCGTGAACATGACGGGTATGCTCACCATCAAGACGACCTCGGCTTTCGAGCAGTCCACGGTTTCGCGCATCCTCGAGCTCGTGGAGAACGCTTCGGAGAAGAAGGCGCGTACCGAGAACTTTATCTCGCGCTTCGCCCGCGTCTACACGCCCATCGTCGTGGGCCTCGCACTGCTCATCGCCATCGCGAGCCCGTTCCTCGGCTTCTCCGTGAGCAAGTCCGTCGAGTCCGCGCTCATATTCCTGGTGGTCAGTTGCCCCTGCGCGCTCGTCATCAGTGTCCCGCTCTCCTTCTTCGGCGGTATCGGTGCCGCCAGCCGCATGGGCATCCTCGTGAAGGGCTCGAGCTACCTCGAAACGCTTTCCGAAGTCGAGACCATCGCTTTCGACAAGACCGGCACGCTGACGAACGGCACCTTCGGCGTCGTAGCCGTCCATGCACACGGGGGCATCGACAAGGACCTGTTGCTTTCCTACGCGGCGCACGCAGAAGCGTATTCCGACCACCCCATCGCGCTGTCTGTCGTCGACAGCTATGCAGGCGAAATCGATCGCAGCCAAATCGAGGACGTGGAAGAGCTTTCCGGCAAGGGCGTCGCGGCCACCGTGAATGATCACCGCGTGTTCGTCGGCAACGACAAGCTCATGAACGCCGAGGAAGTCGACTACCACAATTGCAAGCTCGTCGGCACCATCCTGCACGTCGCCGTCGATGGCGAGTACCTAGGTCACATCATCATCGCTGACATGATGAAGGACGACGCCAAGGAAGCTATCGAGGGGCTCCACGCAGCAGGCGTCAAGAAGACCGTCATGCTGACGGGCGACCGCAAGGAAGTCGCCGACGCCGTCGCCGCCGAGGTGGGCGTCGACGAGGTCCGCTCGCAGCTCATGCCTCAGGACAAGGTTACGGCCGTCGAGGGGCTGCTCGAGGCGCAGGGCGAGAAGGGCAAGGTCGCGTTCGTGGGCGACGGCATCAACGACGCGCCCGTGCTCATGCGCGCCGACATCGGCATCGCCATGGGCGGCATGGGCTCCGACGCCGCCATCGAGGCCGCCGACGTCGTACTCATGGACGACAAGCCCTCCAACATCGCGAGCGCCATCCGCATCGCACGCAAGACGCTTGCCATCGTGAAACAGAACATCGTGTTCGCCCTGGCGGTGAAGGTGGTCATCATGATCCTGGCCCTGCCGATGATCGGAATCTCCAACATGTGGATCGCCGTGTTCGGCGACGTGGGAGTGTCGGTGCTCGCCATCCTGAACGCCATGCGCTGCCTGGCGGTAAAGAAGTAGCGAGTGCACGGCGGCGTTGCGGAGTTCACAAGAGGCGAACGACGCAGGAGCTGCACCGTGTTCGATAATGAGCGAGGCGAGTCGGAGAGATGATTTCCGGCTCGCTTGCTATAAACAAGAATGCGATTCAAGGAAAGGAACGGGTATGGGAGACGCAAAGGAGCTGCTCGAGCTGACAACGAGCGATTTGGGTGGATTGACCGTTCAAGACGTGGTGTGCACGAACTGCATCGAGGGCTTTTGCCCCGCTCGCACCCCTTCGACGCACGATGGCGATGATTTCATCCTGTGCGGCGCCAAAAAAGCGAGCCAACCCGTTCTTGCCGCCTATACGCAACGCACCGGTATCGAGCTCCACATCGAGCGCCCCTAGACGGTTCTTTATCTGGCCGTTTCGACGGGAATACCACCCGAAAAGGTTGCCGAGCCAACCAGCGAGTCGGCGCCTCTGTCTTTGCGGCTTGCGCCCTGCGGGCTCGTAGCGCGAGGATTTGCATTGTTTCGGTTCGCCGTTTTCGTCGCAAGGGGTTGCAGGGGAAAGCCGTTCATGGCTGCTTCGAGGTGAAAGACCTCGTCGAGCGGCTCTTCTGCAACAAAGACGGAAACGACGGACAGGACGACGATGGCGGCAATGGTGATGATCGCTGCGATTCCCATGGCTTCTCCTTGCATTTAAATTACGATACTGTACTTTTAGTACGGTATAATTCATCGAGTGCAGTTTTGTGAAGAAGCAAATGGCGCGATTTGAACCGTTCGGGCCATTTTGCAAAAGATGATAGAAAAGGAACCTTTTCGGGAAGCTGTCAGAAACCGAACACTTACGCGAATGTGTTCGATAACACACGCCCCTGCCCCACGCCAACAAACACCTTACCCGCAGGGATGACGAACGAAAGGGCACGTATGGACAGACGACAACGTAAAACGCGCAAAGCCATATACGCTGCCTTCGAGGAGCTCATGGCGCAGGAGCACTACAGCCAGGTCACCGTCGCGCAGATCATCGAGCAAGCCGATATAGGGCGTTCGACCTTCTATGCCCACTTCGAAACGAAAGACGAGCTTACCGAGCAGATATGCGCCGAGATGTTCGACCATATTTTCGAGGGCGTCGATTCGCATTGCGTTACGCATGCTCAGCTCGAAACGCCGGATCTCAAGGGCAAGCTGGCACACCTTCTGTACCACCTGCGCGACGCGCACTCCGGCGTGGCAGGGAAGCTGCTTATGGAAGGCGAGCCCCATTTCACCGCGTACTTCCGCTCCAAACTCGCAGAGCTGTTCGAGAGCGATATGCCGCCAACGACGAGTGAGATGCCGCTCGACCTACGCGAGTCGCTCATGGTGAGCGCCTATTGCCAAGCGGTGACGTGGTGGTTCGAATCCGGTTGTGCATCCGACCCCGAGCAGCTTGCCGAATGGTTCGGAGAGTTCGAGGTGTCGTAGCTTTTTGAGTGCACCAACCGATTCGCTCAAGCGCCGGGGAAAGGCCATTCCAGTTATGGGGCAGCTTCCTAAGCGTCCTTCAAGCAATCCCCTCGAGTAAGGCCCTTTTCCCTAGGCTTTACGAAACGCCCGTATTAGACTGGCTCAACTTCTTGGTAATCCCTGTTCAGAGGGCTGTAAGAAGTTATCTTCCCCAAACAATATGTTTCTGATGACTAACCGCCTTGCTGCGTGGTAAGTTACGCGCTATGCACGACGCACATGAGATTGAAAGGAAGAGCATGGGCAGCGGTCAACCACACGATATCGCGCATGTAGTCGAACCACGCATTGGAATGGCGGGCGAAGATGAGGCCGCCGAGCGCAATCGGACCGTTGCGCAACTCAGCGCCGTCGGCGTCGCCGGAAACGTGCTCCTTACGGTGTTCAAGCTGGTCGCGGGCCTCTTGGGCAACTCGATGGCGCTCGTGTCCGACGCCGTGCATTCCGCATCCGACGTGCTGGCAACAGCTGTCGCCTACGTTGGCGACCGCATTGCGCGACGCGAAGCCGACGAGAGCCATCCCTACGGCCATGAACGTTTCGAGCAGCTCGCCGCCGCCATCTTGGCGCTCATCCTCGCGAGCGTCGGCGTCGGCATCGGCGTCGCGGGTATTCAAGCTGCAATCGACGGGGGCTCGCAAGACGAGGTTCCCGGGATCCTCGCCCTCGTAGCAGCCGGCGTTTCCATCGTGGTGAAGGAGGCCATGTTCTGGTACACGCGCCATGGGGCTCGCAAGATTGGCTCGGACGTTTTCATGGCAGACGCCTGGCACCACCGCACCGACGCGCTCTCGTCCGTCGCGGCCCTAGTCGGTGTCGCCGCTGCCCGTATGGGATTCCCGCTGGGTGACTCGCTTGCCTCCATCGTGATTTGCCTGTTCATTCTGAAAGTGGCTTGGGAAGTCGGCCGCGAGGCAATCGGAAAGCTCGTGGACGAGTCGGGTGGCTCGGAGCTGAACGAGGCCATCGGCGAGCTCGCTGCCACATGCGACGGCGTCGACCACATCGACTCGGTGCTCACGCGGCGTTTCGGCAGCCAGTTCTACGCCGACGTCGAGGTAGCCATGGACGGCTCGCTTTCGCTGAACGAGGCCCATCGCCGCGCCGAGAGCGTACACGTCCGCATCGAAAGCGAATGCCCCCAGGTCAAACACGTAACCGTTCACGTGAACCCCGTCGAAGAATGAACAGACGATATGCCCATCGTGAGACGGGCATATCGTCTGTTCACGCTATCGTTTACAGCGCGTACAGCACCTGCTTGGGCTTGGCAGCCAAATCGCGCGCCAGGTCCTCAAGCTCGCCGAACTTCAGCACGTGGGCTTGGCAGTGTTTCACGCACGTAGGCAGCTCCTCGCCAGCAGCGCGGCGCATCGCGCACGTATCGCACAGGTCGGTGAAGATTGGCATGAAGATGTCGGTCCACCTCTCCTCGCCGATCTGGTACAGGCCCTCTTCGTGGACCTTCACGCCGCAGTGATCCTTCGGGAAGTGCGCATGCGACAGCTCCGTCGAGCACGCAACCTCGCAGCTGTGGCACCCGGAGCACCACTCGTAATCGACTAGCATTCCCTTAGCCATGTGGAACCCCCTCTATTCCGTGGCGCCAGCAGTTGCCTGGGCGGCCTCTTCGGCCTCCTGCTCGGCAACCATCGCCCGGTACGCCTGCATGAACTCTTCCTTGGCGCGCTCGCGCTCGGCAACTTTGGCGGCCTCGACCTCGCGGGCCTTGGTCGCCCACGCGCCGCCGTCGATCGTGTACAGACGCGCATCGGCCTTCACCTCGTTGGCCGCTACATACGGCACCGTCGTGGCGTCGGCGAGCGCATCGGCTGACACGTTGGCCTTCTCGACAATCTTCCGTGGTTCGCTTGCGCACACGTTTTCGACCTCGCGATCGTAGCCGAACTTGTTATCGGGCGTGTTGTGGTCGCCCGGCTCGCACTTGTACACGCGGCAAAGCTTTCCGTTTCGGAAACACGCAGGCGCACATGCGAACCCTGGATGCGTTTTCGCATGCCATACACACGTTCTGCTTCTGCGCCCTTCGCAGGATGCCTCCTATACGCCGTCTACGCCGTCAGACCAGTTCTTCATGAACTCGGCGCACACCTGAGCGGCTTCGCGCGCAAGCGCGCCCACACGCGCATCGGTGCTTTTCAGCCACTGCGCGCTGACGGTGTAGGTCGTATCGACGTCTCGCAAAGGCAGGAACACCGCACGCCCCTCGAACTGCCGATAATTGTGCCCCGACGAAAAACCAGCGCAATCGTTCTGGACGATGCGAAAATAGAACGTGTCGATATCGCGATAGCGCCGCGCCTCCAGATTCGCTACAGCCCGGTCGAAACCGTCGACGACAGAGATGATATCGTGGTAGAACGCCTCGCCATCCTCGGTTATTCGCACGTTACGACTGTCGCGCACAAACAGTTTCACCTGGAGATCGTCTTCCAAAGCCGAGACATGCTTGCTCAACACCGACGCGCTGATGAAGAAATGGCGCGCCGTCGCTGCAAAGCTGAGCGTCTCTGCCAGATAGGCGAATTCCCGAAGATGGTCGATATTCATGAACAGCCCCTTCCCTCTTGCAAAGACATTGTAGCGCGAGCAAGAGGACGGGGCTGGTTTACATAGGTACGGCGAACGCACGCCGCCGGATGGTTAGCGAGACGAGATGTGCTCGCAGCCGTCGCCGTAGAGCGAATAGCGATCCGACACGGTGATCTTGGCGCCATCCCACGGGTCGAGGCAGATGAAGTTCGCGAGTGAAAGATGATCGGGGTCCTTGGCGTTCTTGTATCCGATGAGGCACACCCAATGCTCGCCGCCGCCATGGGCCACGTGAATGACCGTGGGCCTGCCCGAAAGAATCTGGTCGTACGCCTCGCGCAAGAGCTCTTCGCTCGAGCCGACGCAGCGGTTCACCGACGCGCCACCGCCCCAATCGTTCCAGGTGCAGCACGAGCAGGTGTAATACGAATGATCATGGTACGTGCCGTCCAAAACGACGTCGCCGTAAGCGCACGAGAACGATGGGCAGCAAATGCTGTGGCCGGTGCCCTCCTGCGTTCCCACCTTGTTGATGAGCTTCTTGCTGTAGGTCAGCACCTTGTCGGTCTTCTCGTGCTTCTTGCGCTCGGCCTCTTCGGCAGCCTTCTTCTCGGCCTCGGCCTTCTTGCGCTCGGCCTCTTCGATCTGCGCTTTCAGCTCGGCCTGGGCTTTCTCGCGTTCGGCTTTTTCTGCCTGAAGCTGCTGCTCGTCCTCGTCGGACGTTACGGCAGCTTGTAGAGTCGCGTCGGAACCCTCGGTGGTAGCCGCAGTGTTCGCCGCTTCGGCTTCGTTCGATTTGGCTGCATCGTCGGCTTTAGCCGCATCGGCGCTTTTATCGGATTCCTGCTTCGCGTCCTGCCCTTGCGCGTCATCATTCGACTTCGCGTCATCGGCTTCTTTGCTGGCGCTCGATTCAGAAGAGGATTTGTCCGAGGCGTCCTCGGCGCCTCCAACGGTGAGCGCGGGATCGTTCTTTTTGGCTTCGCCATCGCCATCGTTGTCAGCGGCAAAAGCCATGACAGGCGACAAAGCCAGGCTCAGGCACAGCGCGAGCGCTGCGGCCCTTCTTTTCAGGTCCTGCATATAACCCTTTCGCCGATTGGGCGGGATGCTGCCCGGATTGGCCGCATCCCATGTTCCGAGTTTGCCGTGTGTTTGGGCCGCGCGCCTTAGGGCCGCGCGGCCACCCAATCGGTGACAAAAGCATACAAGCCGAAAATATTCCCTGATGAATACCCAACACTTTGAACATGTGACCTCGACGAGGTCGGCACGCAATAAGCACAAGGTTTCCAAAACCGCAGGTCAGGATTCTTCACATCTGCAACAAATAATTCACAGGCTCTACACGACCCACAATTTAGTCATATTTTACGACCTGCGATTTTCGGCTTTTTACTCCGAATTTGTTTCTTAGTCTAATTTTTTATACTTTCTTAGATTGCAATTTTATTTTATTAGAGTATATTATTTTGACAAATGGACCACTTAAACGCACAACGGGGTCTGGTGAACCTGTTCACCTCGGACTCATATCGGCTGTTGTGTTTGCTCGCCGACCTGCAAACCGACACGCTGGATGGGAAACGGGTGCGCGAAAGCCAGGAAGAGATTGCAGAGCTTTTCCACGTGAGCAAGGGGAAGCTCAACCCGCTGATGCAATCGCTTGTTGCATCGGGGTGCATTCAGAAGTACCGAGCGCGCAGCGGTTATACCGTTACGCCGCTCGGCACGCAGGTGGTAGACCATATTGGACAGCTCGAGGCCATGGCGCAGCGCCTAGAGGGCCCCGACGCGGCAGAAGAGAAGGACACCGATGTTCGACTCGCATAAGCGGATCTTCGCAGGCAAGCAGCGCTTGCAACCAGAACCGTTCTGTCCGTACCTTTCCAACCAAAATGGCTACACGAGCCTGCGACGAAAACTTGCCTCCACATTCGGCCAGCCGGGTCAGCCGCATCATACCCGGCCTTCGCTTCGCGACGGAAAACAACGCGCTTAACAGGAATTCCGCCGCTCCCTTCATCCAGAGCCCTCGAAGTTGTCCCATTTGCGAAACGAACACCAACCGAACTATGCAGATGGGATAGCCTCGGGGGCTCTGTGTATTCCCAAAATGTGTAAAAAGGGTCAGACCCTTTTTACACATTTTGGTTGAGTAGTTAACTGGCGAGAACCCACGTTGCGAAATCCGCGAACGAGTCGAACTCGTAATCGGGACGCTCGGGCACGAGGTCTTCGCGTGTGAACATGCCCCACAGCGCGGCAACCGACACGCACCCGGCAGCATTGCCGGCCTGAATGTCGAAGGGGCTATCGCCCAGGTACACGCACTCTTCGGCCGGCACGCCGAGCATGCTGGCCCCGAGCAGAATGGGGTCGGGTTCGGGTTTGGCCTTTGGACATTCGTCGGGACCGACCAGGCACTCCAAGTAGGACCAAGCACCCGTGATCTTAAGACCGCGCGTTGCCAGCGGCGCCTTTTTGGAAGTGACGACCCCCATGGGAATGCCCGCCTCATGAAGCGACTTCAGGCCCTCGAGCACCCCGGGGAACAAACGCACAGCCGCATCGTGATGGGCATGATTATGCTCGCGGTACACGCGCAGCAGTTCGTCGCGCTGCTCGACCGTATCGGTGAAATCGAGCATCTGATCCGCCAAGGGGATCCCCACCTTAGCCATAAGCTGTTCGTCGGGGATAACGCGGCCGAGCACTTTGCGCGTTGAATAGCGCATGCTCGACAAGATGAGGTCATGGGTGTCGACGAGCGTGCCGTCGTTGTCGTAAAGAATCGCCCGAATTGCCATGCGAAGAAACCCCCTGCTGTTGACGTCGAACGGACGTTTGCATATTATATAGTATACACGACGAACGGACGTACGTATGGACCTCATGACCAAGCTCAGCATACTCGCCGACGCGGCCAAATACGATGTGGCTTGCACATCGTCGGGGTCTTCGCGCGCCGCACAGAAGGGACAGCTGGGCAATGCCCTTTCGGCGGGGCTCTGCCACAGCTTCACGGCCGACGGCCGTTGCGTCAGCTTGCTCAAGATCCTCATGACCAACGTATGCGTATACGACTGCGCGTACTGCGTCAATCGTTCCAGCAACGAAGTTCGCCGCGCCGCATTCACCCCGCACGAAATCGCCGATCTGACCATCGAGTTCTACCGGCGCAACTACATCGAGGGACTATTCCTCAGCTCGGGCGTCATCGAATCGCCCGACCGCACCACCGAGCTCATGGTCAGGGCGCTCTCGATCCTGCGCTACGAGCACGGGTTTCGGGGATACATCCACGCCAAGGCCGTGCCGGGCACCTCCCCCGAGCTCATCGACCAGCTCGGGCGCCTCTGCGACCGCGTGAGCGTCAACCTCGAGCTGCCCTCGCGCCAGAGCCTCGATCTTTTGGCGCCGCAGAAGTCCGGGCAGAACATCCTCGGGCCCATGCGCCAAATACGCGACAGCATCGCCGAAGACGCCGAAACGCGCGCGCTCGTGCGCCGCAAGCCCACGTTCTACCAGCAACAGGTCAGCGTCGCCCGCAAGCAGCAAGCTTTTGCGCCGGCCGGGCAGTCCACGCAGATGATCATCGGCGCCACGCCCGAGACCGACTTTCAGATCCTCAACCTGTCGGCGGCGCTGTACCGCTCGCTCAACTTGAAACGCATCTTCTTCAGCGCTTACCTGCCCGTCAACCAGGACCCGCGCCTGCCCTCGACGGCCGGCGTGCAGCTCAATCGCGAGCACCGCCTGTACCAAGCCGATTGGCTCATGAGGTTCTACCACTACGAGGCCGGCGAGCTCATCGACGAAGCCAATCCGTTTCTGGCCCACGACGTGGACCCAAAAGCCAACTGGGCGCTCAACCACCTGGACCTCTTCCCCGTCGAGGTCAACACGGCCCCGCTCGAGGTTCTGCTGCGCGTACCAGGCATCGGGCCAGCGGGCGCGCGCAAAATAATCAAGGCGCGGCGCACGACCACGCTGCGCGAAGCCGAGCTGCGCAAGCTGGGCATCGCGTACAAGCGGGCGCGCTATTTCCTTACCTGCAACGGCGCATATGGTGGGTCCGGTATCAGCTTCACCCGCGAGGCTCTGCATGGCGTATTGGCAGCCCCCATCAACGGCGGGCGCCACGGGCGCCGTGCCGACAATCCGCTGCCAGAGCAGATGAGCCTGTTCGAGCAAACGCCGACCGGCGAGGAGGTGCTTCCCGGGCACGTGGGCGCAAACGCCATGCTCGGCGCAAGCCTGCCGCAGGGCCATCCCGAGCACCTGCCTGCACCGCGCACCTATGCAAGTTCGACGGGTTCGCATCCCCTGCAGGAGCTTGCAGCATGGGCGTAGCACAGGGCATAACTGCCGGCACCGCGCTGACCGCAAGCAACCCGAACGGCCCCTCCCCCGCAACCAGCACGCCCCTCGCCCACGTGGCCTACTTGCACGACGGTTCGCTCGAAGGGCTGCTCTGCTGCATCTTCGAATCGTACGTCCGGCACGAAACCCCCGAAGACATCGTATGCGAGCGCGCCTACCAGCCTCGATTCGAGCAATCGGCCCTCTTCATCGCGACCGACTTCGAGCGGGCGCTGCGCGTGCGCCGCGGAATCGAGCGCGAAGGCGGGCGGCGCGCGTTCGGAGCGGTCATGCGGGCGGCTGCAAACGACGACCCGCGCACTGGGGTCATCATCTTCAATTTCGTACGCTATCTCATGGACCGCACGTCTGGTCGCAACAGGCGACGCAGCGTCCTGAACGATTTGGCCAACCCCATCGTCGGCGAGCTCGTCGCCCTCGAACAGCGCGTCCTTAATGAAGAAGAGAAAATGCGCCAGTTCGTGCGCTTCTCGCACTTGCAAAACGGGGTCTGGTTCGCGCGCTGCAACCCCAACGCCAACGTCATCCCCCTGGTCATGGGGCATTTCGTGTCGCGCTTCAACGTGCAGCCCTTCATCATCTACGACGAAAACCACCACGTTGCGGGCGTATACGACGGCAATGACTGGAGCCTCGTCGCCGACACTATCGTCAACATCCCCGACCGCACGGCCGAAGACGCCTACGTCGAATCGCTCTGGCAGCGTTTCTACGACACGCTCAGCATCGAAGCGCGCTACAACCCCGAGCTGCGCCGCCACTTCATGCCCGTGCGCCTGTGGAAGAACCTGCCCGAAACCAAAAATGTGTAAAAGGGGTCAGACCCCTTTTACACATTTTGCATGCTAAATAGTACGATATGCTGCAATAACACGAATACGAACGGGGGCGTTGCGCATGCTGCACATTAAAAAGGTCCTGGGAGCTAAACCGAAAGAGCACGTGGAAGCCGAGCTCGAAGAGCTGCTGACGCCCTGGGGAGAGGCGCTCGACCCGGCGCACGTACTGGAAGAGCACCCGGACCCTCAATTCGCCCGCACAAGCTACACCGTGCTCAACGGCACGTGGGAATGCGCCTTCGTGGAAGACGCTTACGATTGCGCCGAAGTCCTCGGCGAGGTTTCGCAGGCAGAAGAGCCTACGATCAGGACCAGGACCTTGCGCCCGGGCGGGCCCGCTGCGCCGTTGCCTAACGTGAAGCTTCGCCTTGTTGTCGAATCAGCCCAGCTACCAGCCGCACCGGAAAGCTGGCAGCCCATCGTCGTGCCCTTCTCGCCCGAATCGACGCTTTCGGGGGTCGGCCGACAGCTGCGTCCGGGCCAGCTGCTCTGGTACCGGCGAACGTTCGATGCGCCTGAGCTTGGCGAAAACGCGCTCATGCTGGTTTTTCAAGCGGTCGACTATGCCTGCGCCGTCTTCGTAAACGGGCAATTTGCCGGCTCCCATGTGGGCGGCTACACCCCCTTCTCGATCGACATCGCCCCCCTGGTAAAAGCCGGCCAGAACGAGCTCGCCGTCTGCGTGGCGGATCCGAGCGAAGCCGGCGGCGGCCTGCGCGGCAAGCAGCGCCTCGACCGCGGCGACATCTGGTACACCGCGCAAAGCGGCATATGGCAAACCGTCTGGCTGGAGTCCGTGCCGACACGCCACATCGAGTCGATTGCCATCGAGCCAAGCCTCGAAACGGGCATTCTCACGGTCGGTGCTCGTATTTCGACCGAACTGCTGGCAGAAGAAAAAGACGATTCCGAACTGACCCTGCGCGTATTCGATGACGGCAAGCTGGTGGCCGAGGCATCGGCGCCTGCCACAGAAGCCACCTGCGCCCTGGCGGCGCACATCGCAAACGTTCGCCCTTGGTCGCCCGACGACCCGCACCTGTACCGGCTCGAGCTGCGCTTGGACGAAGACCTCGTGCAGAGCTACTGCGGTTTCAGGAGTGTCGAGGTCAAAGTGGCCGACGACGGCGCAAAGCGTTTCTTCCTCAACGGGAAGCCCCTGTTCATACGGGGCGTCCTCGACCAAGCGTATTGGTCCGACGGCCTCATGACGGCACCTGCCGACGACGCGCTCATCTTCGACATAGACGCCATGCGCTCTGCGGGCTTCAACCTTATGCGCAAGCATATAAAGATCGAGTCGGCGCGCTGGTACTACCACTGCGACCGCACGGGCATGCTCGTCCTGCAGGACATGGTCTGCGGCGGCGCACCCGAAATACAGACTTGGCATTGGAGCTACAAGCCTACCCTGTTCAAGGTCAGCTGGACCCGCTACCGCGACGACACTGCTTCCCACCAGGCAAACCTCGGCGCCGCAGGCGCCGCTTACCAGCGCGAGTGGCTCGACACCTGCGTCGAGACGATCCGGGTTCTGGGCAATCACCCGAGCATCATCGGCTGGTCACTTTTCAACGAAGGGTGGGGACAGTTCAACGCGAAGGAAGCCAGCCAGCTTGTGCGCGGGCTTGACCCGAGCCGCCCCATCGATGCCACGAGCGGCTGGTACGATCAGGGCTGCGGCGACTTCTTCAGCGTGCACAACTACTTCCGCGACATGAAGGTATGGCGCGACCGTTTGGCCGACCGAGCGTTCTTCGTCTCGGAATTCGGCGGCTATACGCACCGCGTCGACGGGCACAGCGCCCTTGACGAAGCCTACGGATACGAGCCGTACGACACCGTCGAGGAATGGCGGGCCGCCGTGCGCGGACTTTTGGCAAGCATGGACGCGCTCGAGAAAGACGGCCTGGCCGGTTACATCTACACCCAGGTCAGCGACATCGAAGAGGAAACGAACGGCATCCTTACCTACGACCGCCACGCCAACAAGCTCGCCCAAAATGTGTAAAAGGGGTCTGACCCCTTTTACACATTTTTCGACAACCAACCAAACGCACGTCCCCGCGCGATCCGCGCATGAGAAATGTGTAAAAGGGGTCTGACCCTTTTTACACATTCTTGACGTATTTGCGGTAGAAGCGCAGGACGATGATGGCGGCGACAGCCGTTACCGCAACCATGGCGGCGTACGAAACGACGTAGGTGCCCACCAAATCCTTGACGATGCCGGGCAAGGTGTTGGCGATGAAGCCTCCCGAGGCATAGGCCACCTGGAAGTTCTTCACCTCGCGCTCGCGCGTGGCCGGGTTCGACAGGTCGAGCGACCACACTGAGATGCCGACGGTGCCAAGCGAGAGCCCCATGCCCACGAAGAGCGCACCGCACACCATGATGACCGGGTTGCCCAACCCGGCGAAACAGCACAGCGTAAAACCGACCATGGCCAACGCAAACATGACCGCCGATGCGCGTGGCGCGCCAAGGTGGTCGAAGAGCTCGCCGCACACGAATTTCGCCCCGGTCAGCGTCGCGCCCGCAATCGACACCAGGGTCGCCGCGAACACGGTATCGAACCCTGAAGAAGTCGCGAGCACCGACATGTAGGTCATGCCGCAGCAGCTGAACACGCCCACGCAAACCATCGCCACAAGAAGCACGGCATGCTCGCCTTTGCTCACCGTGCCGACTTGCGTCGCCTTGCGTGTGCGCGTCTTTCCCGGCTTGCCCTCGTAGGGCTTCAGCCCCATATCAGAGGGCCTGTTGCGCAGAAGCGCGAACACGAGCACGCCGAGCGCGAGCGCAACCAACGCCTCGACGCGGAACGCCACCGACAGCGAGAACGCCTCGATTACGCGCACGACGACGAGCGGCATGATAATCGAAGCAAGGCCGCTGCCCATCGACACGAACCCAACCACCGTGCCGATGCCGTTCGAAAACCAGCGATTGACCAGGTACGTCACCGAGACCATGCCACCAAGGCCGTATCCGAGGCCCAACAGCACCGCCCCGGCCAAAAACGACGGCAGGTTGAACGCGAAGCTGTACGCCGTGAATCCCGCCGCGGTGCACAGCGCCGCCACGAACACGCCCCGCCGCACGTCGAGCAGCCGATAATAGCGGTCTACGACCAGCATGATCAGCAGCGAGGTCAGGGTGCGCGCCGAAAGCACGAGCGACCCGCCCGTGTCGCCAACGCCCGGAATTGCGACGATGTAGGGCTGATGCACCGAGAACGCCGTCGACGCAAGGCCGACGTTCACGAAAATCGAGAGGAAGCAGCAGCCGATGATGACCTTTTCATAATGACGCGAAAACATAGCTGCAATGGTAAAACTCTTACGACAAATCGGTAGCTACCACCACAGCGTCTTAACCCATTCTGTACAATAGGCACAAGGAAACGCCATCGCGTTTTCGGAACCAACATGAGAGAGGTGCCTTATGAGGAAGTACATCTGCCCGTGCGGTTACGTCTACGATCCCGAAGCTGGCGACCCCGATGCCGGCATCGCTCCCGGTACCGCCTTCGAAGACATCCCCGAGGACTGGGTATGCCCCTGGTGCGGCCTTGGCAAAGACGCCTTCGAGGTCGAAGAGTAGACCGCCCTTAAACCGCTTTTGGCAACATGAAGAGGAAAGGCCCCAGCTTGGGGTCTTTCTTTATTCGCGAAGCGCAGGAGTTTCCGATATAGGGGAAATGAATGGGAAGATGCGTGGGGCAGCCAGATTGCCCCACGCACGGAAAAGGCCCCGAACGGGGCCTTTTCGTTTGGTTTGCTATTTCGGATAAGCGCTTACCACGTCTTGCGGATGAAACGACGCGCCACGACCATGGCAACGATGGCGATTGCGGCAACGATGGCAAAGGGCACCACGCCGGGCAGCGTATCGCCCGTTGCAGGCGTCGTGTTTTGCTGCTGGTTCGCATCGTTGGCCTTGGTGTCGTAGCCAAGCGCATACGTCGAGAACTTCGACGAGTAGATGGTCACCGTGCCATCGCCCACGTAGTACGTTCCGTCGGTGAAATCGCTCGTAGGCTTTTTGGAAAGCGACTTGAACGCCTCGGCCTTGTCGCCGTGCACGCGGTACGCGACGATATTCTTGCGGTCCTTGGTGGTGTACTCGACGTTGATCTCGAGCACATCGTTTTCGAGGTCGGTTATCGCAGTCGCCGTACCGGCATTGATTGACTGCGTCAGATTCATGCCAAAGCATGTCAGAGTCTTATCCTTGGCGATGGCTTTGATCTTAGTGACATCGGCGTCGTTGGAGTTGCTGGCAATGGCGCTCACCGCCAAATCAACTTCCACGCTATCGTCTTCGCCAATATCGCCCGACCCCTTGATATTCAAAGCTATATCGTTGAGGTTCGGCACCGTAATTTTGGGCGCATTGCTGCCGATGGTTACATTGGAAGTCGCATCCCAGCCTATGGTGAACTCGAGCGGATCGCTCGCTGCATAATCGTCGGTTTCCTTCAGGCGAACCAGGTACGTACCCACGCCCAGGTTTTCGAGAGTCGTAGATTTGCAAGTGGTCCAGGAATCGTCCTTGCCGCTCTTCAGGCGCCATTCCATCTTTTTGGTGACGTTAACGATTGCGCCGTCCTTGGAATCCTTCAGGCTCTCGTTAACCTTCTCGACATTTGTGGGCATAACTTGTGTCGCCTTGGTGACAGTAACCGTCGCCACATTGGACAACAAGAGTTTAGGGGCTTCACTCGAATCGGTTTTACTGGTCAGCGTCACTGCGCAGAAATAATAGTACGACTTACCAGCTTTTTTACCAGCGGGAATGATATACGTATCAGCAGTGGCGGTTGGCTCAGTATTGACGTCTATAGGAGTAGCCGCGTTGACATCAGGGGTCGCGTCGGATGCAGCGCTATACCATTGATATGCAACGTTATAACTAGTTAAGACGTTCTGCCCAGTAATAGCCGCAGAAAGCCCGCTTGTCGTCGCGCCGGATTGGTAACCCGCCTGTAAAGCCAACGTCGCAGGGATAGCTACCGCGGGCTCTTGATCTGCCTGCGTGGTCACCTCGGTGCCGTCGGCGAGCGAACCTGCCTGATACTCTTCTTCAACCGCAAAGGCAAGACCGGGGGCAAGTGCTGCACACAAACAGAAAGTTGCTAAAAGCGCCGCATATTTCTTCATGATCGTCTGCTTCATATCTGCTCCGTTTTTCGAGTTTGCACGGTGCCCGTGCATAGCGGAAAAAGCGCCGGCGCATCCGAACACGCCATAAAACCCTTCTTCCCTAAGTACCATAGTTTAACAATACGCAAGTCAAACCGCAATTTGCAGGTATTGGGGCTCCTCCCCCGCCTATCCCCAACATACAGTTCCCCGCGCCAAAACGTGACAACAACGTGACTCGATTAAGGCAAAGGTAGCCGTGAGCTCAAGTCGCCCACCGATGAAGCTCATCCCAAGCAGCCCCGGTCGGCGGCAGGGTGCGTAGCCGCTTGCGCAGCTACACTCTTAAATCTTCTAAAATGCGAGCAGCTGTAGGCCTAGTGCCCTGCCGCCGACCGGGGCGGACGATCGAAAAGCCAACGCGGGCAGTAGCAACCAACCCACCCAAACAGCCAAGAGGCACGCGCGAGCAGCAACCGCCCGTCCGTTTCCGCACGAACCATCATAAAGTTCATAAAACTTAACCTGGATATATATGCAAGAATAGTAACTTAATCCCATTGCACGAAGGAAAGTAGGGCACCATGTCTCAAGACGAAAAAGAGCTGAGGGAAATCGGCCGACGCATGCAGGGCCTGCGCGAGGCCTGCGACGTCACGGTCGAGGAAATGGCCGAGGACCTGGAAGTCGATGTAGAGCGCTACAAGCGGTGGGAGGCCACCGGCGCGGGCGTGCCGATTTCGGCCGTGTACCACATGGCGCGCAAGTTCGGCGTCGAATTCACCGAGATCCTGACCGGCACCGCCGCCAAGCTCGACACCTACCAGGTCGTGCGCTCGGGCCAGGGCCAGGAAGTCGACCGCTACCCCGGCTACCATTACGACGACTTGGCCTGGCGCATCCGCGACAAGATCATGCAACCGCTCGAGGTGACGCTCGACCCTTCCGACGAGCCCGCCAAGCTCGTGACCCACGGAGGCCAGGAGTTCAACTTGGTGCTCGAGGGCACGGTCATCGTCACGATCGATGACGAGGAATTCGCCCTGAACGCCGGCGACAGCATCTACTTCAACCCGCGCCTGCTGCACGGGCAGCGCTGCGGCAGCGACGTGCCCGCACGGTTCGTCACCGTCATCGCAGAGTAGAGCACCGCAAACCCAAAACGCAACCGAGGATCAAGCCAATGGACTACATTCTGAATAAGTACTGCCCACGTATCGAATTCAGCTCCTACGAGGACTTCTACGTAAACTTCCGCATCAACGTGCCCGAGGACTTCAATTTCGGCTACGACGTCGTGGACGAGTGGGCGCGCGTCGAGCCCAACAAGCGCGCGCTGCTCTGGTGCAACGATGCAGGCGAAGAGCGCACGTTCACCTTCACCGACATCAGCCGCCTTTCCAACAAGACGGCCAACGCGTTTAGGAAGCTCGGCATCGGCAAGGGCGACATCGTCATGTGCATCATGCGCCGCCGTTGGGAATACTGGGTAGTGGCAAGCGCGCTGTGCAAGCTGGGCGCCACGGTCATCCCGGCGTCGCTGCAGCTGACCACGCACGACATCGAGTATCGCGCCAACAAATGCAACGTCAAGATGATGGTGTGCGTGACCGACGACTACGTATGCTCGCAGGTCGAAGGCGCGCTGCCCACCTCCCCTTCCATCCAAAACCGCATCTGCGTGGCCGGCGAGCGCGACGGCTGGCTGAACTTCGACGCGCTCATCGCCGACGAGCCCGATACGTGGGAGCGCCCCGCAGCCGGCTCACCCGAGGCGGTCACCAGCAAAGACATCATGCTCATCTACTTCACCAGCGGCACGACCGGCCACCCCAAGCCCGTCATGCACAACTACGCGCACCCGCTCGGGCACATCCTGACGGCCAAGTACTGGCAACAGGTGCGCGAGAATTGCTTGCACATGTCGGTCACCGACAGCGGTTGGGCCAAGTTCGGCTGGGGCAAGATTTACGGCCAATGGATTGCCGGCGCCACCATCTTCGCCTACGACATGGACAAATTCGTGCCCGCCAAGCTGCTGCAACACATGCAGGACTACAAGCTGACCACGTTCTGCGCGCCGCCCACCATGTACCGCTTCATGCTGCAGGAAGACGTGGCGGCCTACGACCTGTCTTCCATCCAGAACTTCGCCACGGCCGGCGAGCCGCTGAACGCCGAAGTGTCCATCAAGTGGGAAAAGCTCACCGGCAAGAAGATTCGCGAAGGCTTCGGCCAGACCGAAGGCCCCGTGCTCATCGCCACGTTCCCGTGGATCGAGCCGCACCCGGGCTCGCTCGGCAAGCCCTCGCCGCTGCTGAACATCCGGCTGCTCGACGATGACGGCCACGAGGTGCCCGACGGCGAGGAAGGCGCCGTGTGCGTGACTAGCCTAAAGCAGGCCTACCCGCCCGGACTGTTCGTGGGCTACTACGGCATGCCCGACGAAACGGCCGAGACGGTCGGCGGCGAGTACTACAACCTGCACGACATGGCCTGGCGCGACAGCCAGGGCTACATCAGCTTCGTCGGCCGCAACGACGACGTCATCAAGTGCTCGGGCTACCGCATCAGCCCCTTCGAGGTCGAAAGCGCGCTAGTCAAGCACGATGCCGTCATCGAATGCGCCGTCACCGCCGCACCCGACCCCATCCGCGGGCTCGTGGTGAAGGCCACCGTGGTGCTGGCTTCGGGTTACGAGCCCTCCGACGAGCTCACCAAGGAGCTGCAGACCTGGGTGAAGAAGGAGACCGCGCCCTACAAGTACCCGCGCATCGTCGAGTACACCGACGAGCTGCCCAAGACCATCGGCGGCAAGATCAAGCGCAAGCTCATCCGCTCGCAAGACGGCGTGGTCGACGAGTAAGCAGCGCTCAACAGCACCGATCACCACCCCGCATGGTCGCCACGAACGGCGCCGAGTGAGTCACCTTACCAGGTATGCTGACTCACTCGAGACATACGCGCGTGAACAAACCTCCGCCCCCTGTTCACGCGCCACACGCGCATCCTCGTGCTACCATGGACGTAGCGAGAAACGGAGGACGTTATGGCTGATTTCGAGCGAGTGAAGTGGGCGGTAAGCCACGATCCGTACAAGGCGGGCGACCGCATGCCTTCCGGGGCCGTGCCAGCGGGCACGATCGTGCATTTCACGTTGCGCATCGAGCCCAATGCGCGCAATGCCGTGACCCAGGCCGTGGTTATGACGGGCGAGCGGACGGGCAACGGGTCGGCGCTCGCGTGGTCGGAATCCACCCTCACCGCAAGCGACGAGGGCTACGCCGGGTTCCTCGCAATCGATGCCGCGCCACATGTGGTGTTCTACGCCTTCAGGCTGCACCTGGCCGACGGCGGGCTTGCCTACTACGTTCCGCGAGTCGACGAGCGCGCAACTGCCGGCGAGCTGGTCTGTCCGGGACCCGACGGCGAGTGGACTTCGCGCGGCTGGGTCTTTTCGGAAGAGCGCATGAGCGAGCGCCCTTCGGGCGGATTCGGGCTGGCCGAGGTCCTTCCCGGGTTCCAGGTGACGGTGTACGAACCCGCCTTCGCCACGCCCTCGTGGATGCAGGGCGCCATCCTGTACCAGATTTTCCCCGACCGTTTCGCGCGCGGGCCGCTGGGCGTGCGCGAAGACGGCCTGGAATACCATAAGCAGATGGGACGCCCCGTACGACTGCACGAATCGTGGAGCGATCAGGTCGAATGGCAGGAAGGCAACGCCGACAAGCCGACGTTCGACCCCGTGGACTTCTTCGGCGGGCGCTTCGACGGCATCAGGCGCAAGCTCCCCTACATCGCGTCGCTCGGCGTCGAGGCGATTTACCTCAACCCCATCGTCGAGGCGCGTTCGAACCACCGCTACGACACCGCCGACTACGAGCACGTCGACCCGCTGCTGGGAACTGACGAGGAATTCGAGCAGCTTACGAAGGAAGCCGCCGATCTGGGCATTCGCATAGTGCTCGACGCGGTGCTCTCGCACACCGGCGACGACAGCCGTTACTTCAACGCGTTAGGCACCTACGACGAGCTGGGCGCCGCCCAAGGCGGCAAGTCGCCGTACTTCAAATGGTTCGATTTCGAATGCATCAGCGGGCACGTGCCCTACCGCTGCTGGTGGGGCGACCCGTCGCTTCCCGAGGTCAACGAGCGCGACCTTTCATGGCAGAACTACATTTTGGGCGAAAACGGCATACTTGAGCGCTGGCTCAAGGCCGGTGCGGGCGGCTACCGCCTGGATGTCGCCGACGAGATTCCCGACGACGTGCTGGAGCGGCTGCGCACCTGCGTGAAGGCCATCGACCCGCAAGCAGCCATTATCGGCGAAGTTTGGGAAGACGCCACGAGCAAAGAGAGCTACGGCACACCCCGCACCTACGCGCTGGGCTCGGCGCTCGACTCGGTTATGAATTATCCGCTGCGCTCGGCGCTACTCGGGTTTGCGCTCGGCACCATCGACGCGCACCAGCTTGCGACCTTCCTGCGCTTGCAGCAGATCAACTACCCGCCGCAGCTGCACGCATGCCTGATGAACCTGCTCTCGTCGCACGACGTAGAGCGCGTGCGCAGCGCGCTTGCCCTGAACGGGCCGGTCAAACACCTCGCGCGCGAAGAGCAGCTTAAGCTCGTGGAGTCGATAACGCCCGAGCAAGACGAAATTGCCACAGGGCTGCAGCGCATGATCGTCGCTTTGCTGTATGCGCTTCCCGGCATGCCGAGCATCTACTACGGCGACGAGCGCGGCCTGCAAAGCGGCGGGGACCCGTTCTGCCGCGCAACGTTCCCCTGGCCCGAAGAGGGATCGCTCCCCCGCGCCGATTGCGGGCGCGACCTTACGGGCTTCTACCAGGAGCTGGGCCAGCTGCGCAAGGGCACGCCCGAGCTGCGCACCGGCGCATTCGCCTGCGCCGCACCGAGCGAGGACGTGCTCTGCGTCATCCGCATACGCGAAGACGAGGGGATCACGGTCGCAGCTACGAACCGCGGGGCCAAGCCTAGCACGGTGGCCTTCGACGCAAGCTCGCCCAATCTGGGGCTTCCCGCCGGCTGCCGCTGGGACGTGCGGCACGTCGCCAACGTCCGCCAGGTTTTCACGACGGCGCCGACTGAAGATGACGCCTCCTTCGATAACGAAGACGGCATCATCTGCGTGACGGTTCCCGCCTGCTCCACCGTCCTCTGGCAAGCCGACATAGCCGAATAGCCAAAATGTGTAAAAGGGGACTGTCCCCTTTTACACATTTTTATGTGGCAAGCGGCCCGACCTCTTGCCACATTATTGGTTATTCGCCCTTGTTCAGGTGCCAGATCTGCTCGTCGTAGTCTTGAATGGCGCGGTCCGAGCTGAAGTAGCCGGCCTTGGCGGTGTTGATAACCGCGCTGGTCAACCAGCGGTCGCGATCCTGGTAGGCTTCGATCGCATCGAAGAAGCGCTCGTCGTAGGCGGCAAAGTCGTACAGCACGTAGTAGCGGTCGCCCGCTCCCCCGTCGGGACGCAGCGAGTGGTACAGATCCTCGAAGCGGCTTCCGTCGGACGTGGGCAGGCTGCCGTCAACCAGATGCTGCAGCACGCGCGAGATCATCGGGTTGCCATCGGCCGTGGCACGCGGATGGTACGAGCCCTCGAGCTTCACGCGGGTCAGGTCCTCGACCGTGGCGCCAAAGATGAAGATGTTGTCGGGGCCGACCTGCTCGGCGATCTCGACGTTGGCGCCGTCCATCGTGCCCAGCGTCAGGGCGCCGTTCAGCATGAACTTCATGTTGCCCGTACCCGAGGCCTCCATGCCCGCCGTCGAGATCTGCTCCGAGATGTCGGCTGCCGCAACCAGGTGCTGAGCGGACGTGACGTCGTAGTTCTGCAGGAACACCACCGGGATGCGATCGCGCGTGCGCTCGTCCGACGCGATGAGCGCCGAAATGGAGTTAATCAGGCGGATGATGTCCTTGGCACGCCTATAGCCCGGGGCCGCCTTGGCGGCGAACACGAACGTGATGGGCGGCAGGTCCTCGAGTTCGCCATCGATGATGCGGTCGTACAGCGAAAGAATGTGGAGCGCCTTCATGAGCTGACGCTTGTATTCGTGCAGGCGCTTGGCCTGGGCATCGATGATGGTGTCGGGATTGACCTCGATGCCGCGGTTAGCCAGCATCCAATCGGCGAATCTGCGCTTGTTCTGGGCCTTGACCTCGTCAAACGCTTTACGGAACGCCGGGTCATGTGCGTACGGCTCGAGCTCGGCGATCTTGCGCCAATCCTTCATGAAGCCCTCGCCGATGGTATCGTCCACGAGCTTGCGCAGGCCCGGGTTGGCCACGCCCAGCCAACGGCGCTGCGTCACACCGTTGGTGATACCCAGGAAGCGGTCGGGGTATGCCGTGTAGAAATCGCGGAAGACCGACGTGCGCAGAATCTGCCCGTGCAGTTGCGACACGCCGTTCACATGCCCGCATGCCAGCACGCAGAGGTTGGCCATGCGCACCTGGCCGCCATTGATGATGGCCATGCGATTGACGCGCTCGGTGTCGCCGGGGTACTGCTGCCAAATGCGGTCGCGGAAGCGCGCATCGATGGTCTCGATGATGCGGAAGATGCGCGGCAGCAAATGCTGCAGCGTCGTGGCGTCCCACTTTTCGAGCGCCTCGGGCATGATGGTGTGGTTGGTGTAGTTGAACGTGCGGCGCGCGATGTCGACGGCCTCTTCCCACTCGAAGCCCTCCTCGTCGATGAGGATGCGGATGAGCTCGGGAATCGCCAGCGCCGGATGCGTGTCGTTGATCTGGATCGCGTTGCGGTCGGGCAGCGTGTGAAGGTCGCCGTAATGGCGCTTGTGGGCGCTGACCATCGACTGCATGGTGGCCGAAACCAGGAAGTAGAATTGGCGCAGGCGCAGTTCCTGGCCGCGCTTGTGGCTGTCTTCGGGGTAGAGCACCTTCGAAATGGACTCGGCCAAGTCGCGCTCGGCCACGGCGTGCTCGTAGTCGCCCTGGTTGAAACGGGCCAGGTCAAACTGCTGGGCGGCGCGGGCACGCCACAGGCGCAGCGTCGCGGGCAGCTTGCTCTCGTAGCCGACGATGGGCATGTCGCAAGCCTCGGCGTACACCGAATGCGCGCCGATGTAGTTAACCGTCAGCTTGCCGTCCTCGCTCCACTGCTCGTCGATCTGGCCGCCGAACTTCACCTCGAAGATGCGGTCGGCGCGCTCGACCGACCACACGTCGCTGCCGAGCGTCCAATTATCGGGAACCTCGACCTGCTGCCCATCGTGGATTTCCTGGCGGAAGAAACCGTATTCGTAACGGATGCCGAAGCCCATGGCCGGCATATCGAGCGTCGAGAGGCTGTCGAGGAAACAGGCGGCAAGGCGGCCCAGACCGCCGTTGCCAAGGCCGGCGTCAGCCTCTTGCTCTTCAACTTCGCCCAGGTCGTAGCCCATGTCGGCAAGAGCGGCCGCATACGTGTCGTACAGCCCCAAGTTAACGAGGTTGTTCGAGAAAGCGCGCCCGATCAGATATTCGGCGCACAGGTAGATCAAGCACTTGTCGCCCGAGACCTGCGAGCGCTCGCGCTCGGCAGCCCATACGTCCATGACCTCGTCGCGCACGCAAAGTGCCGCCGCCTGGAAGATCTGCGGCAGGACCGCCTTGTCGGCCGTGACGGCGAATTCACGACGCACGCGCTTCTCGATGCGCGCGCGTACTTCGTCGATGCGCGCCTGCTCCTCGGCCGTGCGCTTGGGCGCGGCGGGCTTGGCTGCCGCTTTTGTTTTGGCTTTTTCGTTATTGGTTGCGTTTGCCATAGTTCACCTGATTCTTTCTATAAACGCGCGTCGAAGAGGGCGTGCCCTCTTCGACGAAATAACACCCATCTGAATAAACAGACATTTCATTGTACTATACGCGTCACGCGCGCACCGTTCTTCGCACGTTCCCCACGCTAAATGCGCGGCTGCGTGAACGAAGCGTTAAACGGCGAAGCATTTCCCCGCCGGCATGAAGCGAGGAAGCGAAGAGGGGTATTCTCTTCGCTTCCTTTCGTTTTAGTAGTTGCCGGAAAAGCCCGCGAACTCAGCGGGAGGTTCGTAGCCTGGGAAGTACTCGGCGAAGTCGAGGTTCAGGTACGAGCACAGGTCCAAGAGCTCGATCATTGTGCCGTCGTTGACGGGGATTCCATTCTTGCGCCGATCTTCCTGGGCCAACACTTCCTTCTGGCCATGGGTGTAGATCCGCTCGGCCCCTTCGGCTTTGGCGCTCTCGCGCAGCTTTTCCAAATACTCCGAGAAATGCGCCTTAATCTGCTCGGGATCGCCGAACGCAGCCGGGTTGATGGCCATGAAGCCATGGCAAATGCCAGTCTTGTCGGGGAACGTGCAGCATTGGTCGCTGGTCACGCCCATCGAGAGAATCGAGCTGAAAATCTCGGCGACCATACCGTAACCGTACCCCTTGTGGCTGCCCAGCTGCTCGGTCGCGCCGCCAAGCGGCATGATGCCGCCGCCGTTCTTTCCCACGATGTTGCTGAGCACGCGGGGAGCCTCGTCGCTCGGCGCGCCGCTCTCGTCGAGCGCCCACCCTTGCGGCAAGGGCTTGCCCATCTTGTTGTACATTTCGAGCTTGCCGCGGGTAACGACCGTCGTCGAGGCGTCGAAGAGGAACGGATACGGGTCTGCCGGCACCGCGATGGCAATGGGATTCGAGCCGAGCATGGCCGTGCGGCCGAACGTCGGAACCATGATGGCCTCGGAATTCGTGCACGAGAAGCCGATGAGCCCGCTGTTCGAAGCCATCTGCGCGTAATAGCCGGCTATGCCGTAGTGGTTGGAATTGCGCACGCTGACAATGCCGACGCCTGCCTTCTCGGCCTTTTCGATAGCCTTGCTCATAGCGTAAATGCTGATCAGCTGCCCCATTCCCGAATGACCATCAACGACAGCGCTGACCGGAGTTTCGAAGACGACCTCGGGCTTGGCATCCAGATGGATCTGGCCCTTCTCGATGCCCTTGTGGTAGCGCACCATGCGCTGCATGCCGTGGCTCTCGATGCCGTACAGATCGGCCGTCAGCAATACGTCGCTTACCTGCGCGCTCTCTTCCTCGCTGAACCCGAATGCCTTGAACACGTCGTCGCAAAAGCGCTCGAGGGCCTCGAAGCTCCAAGTCACATATGCCATTCTGGTACCTCCAAACCGTAGTTCGGCCGCATGGCGATTCGCCACAAGCGCTCGGCTCGAGCTGAGCAAGCATGGGCGATGACACGCGACCTGTAAATGTATTTCGTTAGATAAGCTTGCCCTTGCAATGGTCAATCATGTGCTGCAGTATTTGGGCGGTCCAACCACGGCAATCCTTCTTGCGCGGCACCAGGACGCCGTCGACGAGCTCCTGATACGTGAAAGTCGCCTGATCGTAGCGAGTAACTTTCTTCGTGCCCTCATGAGTAAGGCAGCCTTCCTCGGTGCGGTACGGCCGCAGGGCGCGCTTCATCGCCGGGTTGAACATGACGTGCGCGCGGTCTTTCTCGTTCTTGTAGACGATGACCGCCTTGGCGACGCCTATCTGGTTGGCGGCCAAGCACGCTGCATCCTCGATCGACTCGAGCGTGTCGAGCAAATCCTGCGCGAGCTCGGCGTCTTCGGCCGTCGCGGGCTCGCACGGCGTGGCCAGAAGCTCCTCGTCGGTGACCAGTTCCTTGATCATGGGTTCTCCTCTATTACTTGAACTTTCAACTCCGCTATCGTACCACGCCAATCGGTCCAAGTGCGACAATGGGACACGACCCTTTGTCGCGCTTTTACGCACTTCGGCAACGGCCGACCCTTCTGGGACGAACAATCACCCCAGCCCAAAGGCAGCCGGCTACCCTACAGGCGTTCCCCTACGCACATGAATAGGTGCAAAAACGCCATAGTGCAAAAGGGTCTGACCCTTTTGCACCTCTTGGGGTACGATATACGCGCTGAAACCCGTCGTAGAAGGAGACGCTTATGGAAACTCGCCCGTATTTGCCGTGGGACCTCGTAACTTCGTTCATGGTGGACGTGTTCTGCGCTTACGGCGTTCCCGAAGAAGACGCGAAGATCTGCGCCGACGTGCTGGTCGAGTCCGACCGTCGCGGCATCGAGAGCCATGGCTGCAATCGCTTCAAGCCCATCTATATCGACCGCATCGAGCGCGGCACGCTGCTGCCCACGACCGACCTCGAAATCGTCAAGGAAACCCCCACCACCGTCGTGGCCGACGCGCATGACGGCATGGGCATGGTCGCCAGCTACCGCGTCATGCAAAAGCTCATACAAAAGGCCAAGACCTACGGCATGGCCGGCGGCGCCATCCGCAACTCCACCCATTACGGCATCGCGGGCTACTGGACGACCATGGCCAGCAAAGAGGGCCTCATCGGCGTGACGGGCACCAACGCCCGCCCCTCGATCGCGCCCACTTTCGGCGTCGAGAACATGATGGGCACCAACCCGCTGACGTTTTCGCTGCCCACCGACGAGGAATTCCCCTTCTGCCTGGACTGCGCAACCTCTATCGTGCAGCGCGGCAAGATCGAGTACTACGCGCGCAGCGGCAAGCCCACGCCCGCCGGCATGGTCGTAGCCGAAGACGGCTCTGAGCTGACCGATTCGGAAGAGATCCTGAAGATGCTGGTCGACGGCACGGCGGCCCTCGCCCCCTTGGGCGGCGGCCCGGGCGACGAGATGTGCGGCTACAAGGGTTACGGCTACGCTGCCGTGGTCGAGATCCTGTCGGCGGCGCTCTCGGGCGGCCAGTTCATGAAGGCGCTGACCGGCGTGGCCGAAGACGGCTCGCCGCAGATGTACCACCTGGGCCATTTCTTCTTCGTCGTCGACCCCGAAGCGTTCGTCGGCCGCAAAGAGTTCGAAAAGATTGCCGGCGACATCTGCCGCGCACTGCGCTCCTCGAAGAAAGCGCCCGGTTACGACCGCATATACACCGCCGGTGAAAAGGAATACCTGGCCTGGCTCGACCGCAAGGACAAAGGCGTCCCCGTCGGCGAGTCCGTGCAAAAGGAATTCGTCGAGCTGCGCGACAAGCTCGGCCTGGACTACCACTTCCCGTTCGAGTAGCCGACTCCATAATAATTCATCCGCGAACACTTTGCCCCAGGGGCAAAGTGTTCATCGCCGCGATAGTCCTCTGCGCCAATAAGAGGCGCAAGCGAATGCGCAGGTGGCGGCGTGACCTGAGCGATTCTGCAGGCACTGTTCCTATAATCCACCTCAGCTTAGCCGAAGCCAAGCGAAGGCGCGCCGCCACCCGCGCATTCGCGGAACGCTTCAGGTGATTTCGCCAGGATGACAGAGGTTGCGCCGCCCTGAACACGCTCCGGCGTAATAGGATTAAGGAAGGATACAAGAAGGGCCCCTTCAGCACGAAGGGGCCCTTTGGGTTCGAGCAAGTTCGCAGCGCTTAGCTGAGCGTACGGTAAAGCTCGGCGTAGGCGCGGGCGCAGCGATCGAAGCTGAAATCGCTTTCCATCGCATGCTCGATAAGGTTCTTGCGCACCTCGGGATTGCGCCAGGTGCCAATGGCGTAACGGATGCAGCTGAGCATCTCGTAAGCCTCGTAATTGGCAAACGAGAAGCCGTTACCCTCGCCCGTGTACTGGTTGTACGGGACGACGGTGTCGCGCAGGCCACCGGTTTCGCGCACGATGGGCAGCGTGCCGTAGCGCATGGCGATCATCTGCGAAATGCCGCACGGTTCGAACAGCGACGGCATGAGGAACAGGTCGCTACCTGCGTAGATTCGGTGCGAAAGGTCGCCGTTGTAGCCGATGTAGGAGCACAGGCGGCCCTTGTAGCGATACTCGGCATCACGGAAGAAGTCCTCGAAATCGGCATCGCCCGAACCGAGCATGATGACGCGAATATCTTCGGCCATAATCTCGTCGAAGACCCATTTAACCAGGTCGATGCCCTTCTGCGGCGTCAGGCGACCCACCATGGCAAGAACGGGCGTATCGGGACCGGCGGGCATGAGGCCAAGCTCTTCGAGCAGGGCTTCCCTGTTCTTGGCCTTGCGCCACTGACTCTTGGCGGAATAGTTCATGGTCAAGTGCGGATCGGTCTGCGGGTTCCAGACGTCAACGTCGATGCCGTTCAGGATGCCCCACAAGTCACCTCCGCGCGAACGCAGCACGCCGTCGAGGCTCTCGCCCAGATCAGGGCCGCAGATTTCCTGCGAATACGTCGGGCTGACCGTCGTGACCTTATCGGCGAAGACGATGCCCGCCTTCAGCATGTTGTCGCAGCCGTAATGCTCGATGAACTGCGGCGTGGCCAGGCTGTCGTCCACGCGCAGCAAGTCGCGGTCGAACTCGTGGCTGAACTGCCCCTGGAAGTGCAGGTTGTGAATGGTCTGGATGGTGCGCAGACCAGCCTGCATGCCGCCCTGGTACTGCGTCTTGGCCAGCAGCGGCATCATGGCCGTATGCCAGTCGTTGCAGTGCAGGATGCGGACGTCGAAATCGAGCTGCGGGATGCAGTCCATGACCGCACGGGTGAAGAACGCATACTGCTCGCCTTCGAACTCGCCGCCGCAGTAGATGGGACCGCCGAAGTAGAACTCGTTGTCGATGAAGTAGTACACCACGTCGTCGAGCACGAGTTTCTCGACGCCGACGTACTGCGAACGCCAGCCCAAGCTTGCCTGGAAATCGCAGAGGTGCTGCACGTCGTTGAAATACTTCTCTTTGATTTGGCGGTGGAAGGGCATGATGATGCGCGCTTCGATGCCGAGCTTCTTCAGGTATTTCGGAAGAGCGCCCACGACGTCGGCCAAACCGCCGACCTTCACGAGCGGGGCGCACTCGGCAGCCGCGATCAGCACGCCGCCGACGTTTGCGAATTCGGAGACGGGCTCGGGTTCGGGCTCGGGCTCGGGTGCGG
>DFIX01000007.1 GCA_002371495.1 Eggerthellaceae bacterium UBA3686 | reverse complement strand
CCCCCAAGAGTCCACATCGACGGGGAGGTTTGGCACCTCGATGTCGGCTCGTCGCATCCTGGGGCTGAAGCAGGTCCCAAGGGTTTGGCTGTTCGCCCATTAAAGCGGCACGCGAGCTGGGTTCAGAACGTCGTGAGACAGTTCGGTCCCTATCCTCCGCAGGCGCAAGTGATTTGAGGAGACCCGCCCCCAGTACGAGAGGACCGGGGCGGACGGACCTCCGGTGCATCGGTTGTCGACCAACGGCACTGCCGACTAGCCGCGTCCGGCGCGGATAACCGCTGAAGGCATCTAAGCGGGAAGCCGCCTCCGAGATGAGATCACTCTCTGGTAAGGGCCCTGGTAGACCACCAGGTCGATAGGGCGCAGGTGCAAGCGGGGCGACCCGTTCAGCCGAGCGCCACTAATAGCCCGAGCTCTTCCTATCCGAATGTCAGCGCTACGTCGCTGCCGCGTCGCGTCGCCGGTGGGGCGCCATGCAGCCGCCAGGGTCGCGGGCTCCGCCCGGACCTTCTGCAAAGCGAGCACGAACGTGCCCGCGCGGGGAGCGCCCCGCGCGAGTGCGGCCATGGAGGCGGGGATCACCCGATCCCGTTCCGAACTCGGAAGTTAAGCCCGCCCTCGCCGAAAGTACTGCAGCGCCAGGCTGCGGGAGGATAGGTCGCCGCACTCGCGCGTGGCGCTTTCCCATGCCTCCTGCGGGGGCTTTTTTTGTTTTTGGCGTAGATTTGCCCTGATGAGAGGGCGAGAACTCTGGTTAGAAAATGAGATGTCGGGTATACTTTCGCTGGTAGAACATACTTTATTGGTGAGATTTGGAGTGGGTATACGTGACCGACAGGAATAATAACGCCACGTTACTGGCTGAAGGGGCTATTAGCGACGAAAAGAAATTCGGTGAGCTTCTGGCAATGCTCGAAACTGGCGGCAGGCGTGCGCGCCAGCATGCAGCATCGGCCATTTACGTCATCGCTAAAACCGAGCCGAAAATGCTTGTCGATCATATTGACGTGCTGGTCGACTCGCTTAACCGTCCTGAAGCGCAGACGCGTTGGGAGCTGCTAGAAACGATGACGTTGCTGGTCGATCACGATGCACGGACTTGCGCGAAGGCTATCCCGGAAGCTGAGAGCTCGCTGTTCGATGAGGACAGTGGGCCCGTGAGACTTGGGGCGATGAAGTTCCTGTGCAAGCTGGGTGCTACGACAGCAAATCGGTCCGAGAAAGTGTGGCCGCTTATCGACGAAGCAATTCAGTGCTATCACGGCGACCTGGAGTTCAACGATATGCTGACGGCGCTTGTGAACTTTTCGAAGGGTAAGCTTTCCGATGAAGTTAAGGTTGAGTTCGCGGAAAGAATGCATTTCGATGCTATGAACGGCAAGGGCACGTTAAAGAAGAGAGCCCAGGCGATTCTTGAAAACTTGGAATAACAAGAACTGTTAAGGTTGCCTGAAAGCGGGGCGAGGCGCACGGAGCTTCGCCCTTTTTTCATATAATAGAGCAACTGTAGATAACGCTTTGGCTGCATGCCAAAGTGCGGGTAAGCGATTGCTGCGCATATTAAAGGCAGCTTGTTAGGAGATTCTGAATGGAAAACGAAAAAGCTGCGACTGCGATAATTGCGGTTGATGGTATTTCGTATCCGTACTATGCGATTTCATGCGTAGAGGGGTCGGAGCGCCTTCCGTATTCCCTAAAAGTGATGCTCGAAAACGTTCTGAGGAACGCAAGAACCGACGCTGAGGCTCGGCTGTATGCAAAAAGAATCGTCGATGCGGCAAACGCCGGCCGAGCAGGGGAGGAGATTGAGTTCTCTCCCGCACGCGTGCTATTCCAGGACTTTACAGGCGTGCCCGTGTTCGTTGATTTTGCGGCTATGAGGGAGGCTTGCGCTGAGTTGGGTGGTGACCCCTCGAAAATCAATCCCCAGGTGCCATGCGATTTGGTCATCGACCATTCCGTCATCGCCGATGAATTCGGGTGCGCGAACGCGCTCGAGGCAAACATGAAGCTCGAGTTCGAGCGCAACGAAGAGAGGTACAGCTTCTTGAAATGGGCGCAACGATCGTTCGAGAACGTTCGAATCGTGCCGCCCGGTCAGGGTATTTGCCACCAGCTCAATATCGAAAAGTTCAGCTCGGTTGTAATGGGGGTGGACGACGAGAGCGCGTCTGGCAAAAAAGCCATTTACTTTGACACGGTCGTCGGAACCGATTCTCATACGCCGACTGCAAATGGCATAAGCGTGCTCGGTTGGGGAGTAGGCGGCATCGAGGCCGAAGCTGCAGCGCTTGGGCAGCCGATTACGACGCTTGTGCCGCCGGTTATTGGCGTAAAGCTTGTGGGCAAGCTGGCGGAAGGCGCAACCGCCATGGATGTCTCACTTACATTTGCCCAGGTATTGCGTGCAAAAGGGGTTGTGGGCTCTTTTGTCGAATGCTTCGGTCCAGGAGTTGCCAGCCTTTCGGCAACACAGCGTGCGTGCATATCGAACATGACCCCCGAATATGGCTGCACCTGCACGCTGTTCCCCGTAGACTCGCGTACGCTCGATTTTCTGCTCATGACTGGCAGGGATGCGCAGCAAGTTCGTGTTGTGGAAGCATATGCCAAGGCCCAGGGCTTGTGGTACGACCCCGATTCGGAACCGCTCAAGTACACCGACGTGGTCGAGATCGATTTGAGCCGAATCCGGCCTTCGATGTCGGGGCCGTCGCGTCCGCACGACCGTTTCGATATCGCCGAGGGCAAGGCGCGCTTCGACGAGATTTGTCATGAGCGCGAGCTGAATATGGGCGCGTCCGAGTCGGTGTCGTTGCTCGGTCAGGAATATCGCCTGTCGCACGGCGCGATAGCTATCGCCGCCGTCACGAGCTGTACTACGGCAACGGATGCGCGCATGATGCTAATGTGCGGCCTGGTTGCGAAAAAGGCCGCTGAGCTTGGTCTTTCGCCAAAACCCTGGGTTAAATGCGTACTCGCCCCAGGTAGCCATGCAACGGAGCTCCTGCTCGAGCGCGCTGGCCTGCTAGACGGGTTGCGCAGCCTCGGTTTCTACACCTGTGGTTTTGGTTGCATGAGCTGCATCGGCAATTCCGGTCCGATTCTGCCGGAGCTTCACGTTGTGGCTGATCGCCTCGAATTGGCAAGCGTCCTTTCGGGTAACCGCAACTTCGAAGGCCGTATTTCCCCAGACGTTTCGCAAAATTACCTCATGAGCCCTGCAGCTGTTATCGCCTATGCGTTAGCGGGTACGGTGGATTTCGACATGCAGAACGACGCACTGGGAACCGACGCTCAAGGCAACCCGGTGCGTATGGCAGACCTTTGGCCTACCAGCGCCGAAGTCGAAGAGCTCGCCGCTCGCTTTGTTACTGCGGACCTGTACGCAGATGGCAGTCGTGGGATGTTTGAAGGCGGGGATGCCTGGCAGTCGTTAGCTGTTGCCGAAGGGGACCTGTTCGAATGGGATGAAGCTTCGACTTACGTGCGAAAGGCCCCGTATTTTGACGGCATGACGCTTGAGCCTGCTGCCATTGCGCCCATCGAAGGTGCACGCGCATTGGCTCTTCTGGGCGATTTCATCACGACAGACCACATTTCGCCAGCTGGCGCGTTCGCTGCCGAAACGCCTGCCGGGTCGTATCTTGTTCAACGTGGCGTTGCGCCTTCGGATTTCAATACGTACGGGTCGCGCCGCGGCAACCATGAGGTTATGATGCGCGGCACGTTTGCAAACGTCAAATTAGCTAACGTTTTGGCTGAAGGCCGCAAGGGCGGCTGGACGCGCGATTTCCTTTCCGGCGAACTATCGTGGCTCTACGATACGGCCATACATTACGCCGATGCATCTGTTCCCGCAATCGTTCTGGCAGGCAAGATGTACGGGTCAGGCTCTTCGCGCGACTGGGCAGCCAAAGGCCCTATGCTTTTGGGCGTCAGGGCGGTAATAGCCCAGAGCTACGAACGGATTCACCGCTCGAATCTAATTGGCATGGGAATCTTGCCGCTCCAATACCTCGACGAACAGGACGCTTCGTCATTGGGCTTGGACGGTACCGAATCGTTCAGCATCGGCGCCATTGACTTCTCGTCAGGTCTTCCCAACCCAAGCGTGGTGGAGGTCGAGGCCTCTAAGCCCGACGGCAGCGTCGTCTGCTTCGAGGCGACGGTCCGCATCGATACGCCAACCGAGGGCGCGTATTATGCCCACAGCGGTATTCTTCAGTATGTTATCCGCTCGCTAATCGGCTAAGCTAGCCTGCAGGACGAAACGGTTTCAAGGACAGAGCGCAAGCGCAAGGGAGCATATTGGAATGACAAGAATTGCTATGAAGACACCGCTTGTCGAGATGGACGGCGACGAGATGACCCGCATCATCTGGCAGCTTATAAAAGACGAGCTCATCGTGCCGTTTGTCGATCTGAAGACGGAGTATTACGATTTGGGCCTTGCCAATCGCGATGCCACCGACGATCAGGTCACCATCGACTCCGCCGAAGCTACGAAACGACTGGGTGTTGCCGTCAAGTGTGCGACCATTACACCGAATGCCGCGCGCGTCGAGGAATACGGCCTCAAGCAGATGTGGAAAAGCCCGAATGGCACCATTAGGGCTATGCTCGACGGCACCTGTTTCAGGGCGCCCATATGCGTCGCGGGTATACAGCCCGTTGTCAGAAATTGGGAGCGCCCGATTACGATTGCCCGCCATGCGTACGGTGACGTATACAAAAACGTCGAGATCCGCGTGCCTGGGCCAGGAAAAGTCGAACTTGTGTACACGGGGGACGACGGTTCCGAAATCCGAGAGCTCGTTCACGAATATACGGGTGCTGGCGTGGCGCAGGGTACGCATAATCTAGACGCGAGCATCATGAGCTTCGCTCACAGCTGCTTCAAGTTTGCCCTCGACACGGGGCAAGATCTTTGGTTTTCGACGAAGGACACGATATCGAAAACCTACGACCACCGTTTCAAGGATATCTTCGCCGAAGTGTTCGAAGCGGAGTACGCTGCACGATTCGAAAAAGCTGGCATAGAGTATTTCTACACGCTCATCGATGATGCCGTTGCCCGCGTCATGAAGGCGAAGGGCGGGTTTATCTGGGCGTGCAAAAACTACGACGGCGACGTCATGAGTGATATGATCAGCAGCGCTTTCGGCAGCCTTGCCATGATGACGAGCGTGCTCGTGTCGCCGACGGGGGTCTATGAATACGAAGCGGCGCATGGTACTGTCCAACGCCATTACTACAAACACCTCGCCGGCGAATCCACCTCTACAAATTCAGTCGCGACAATCTTCGCCTGGACAGGTGCCTTGCGCAAGCGGGGCGAGCTTGACGGCATAGATGAGCTCGTCAGCTTTGCCGGCAAGCTCGAGCGCGCGACGCTTGCAACTATCGAGGCGGGTGAGATGACGGGCGACCTGGCCCGCATCACGACGCTGCCCAACCCACATACCCTTACGACCGAAGATTTCATCAAGGCGGTTGCCGGCAGGCTTGCCCAAGTAGCCTAACGGCTCAGTGAGCCTCAAATCGGGAAAGGCGGAAAAAATGGCACAATCAGGCATTGAATCCCTGCTCGACGCGCTGAAGCAGTCCGGAATGAACGTCGATGGCATCGGGAGCGGTTCTCAATCAGACGAAGGCGCGAGCGACGATGCCGGTGGCGAATCGCGCAGCGCATCGTCTGACGGCTCAGGCAAGGGCTCGCGCAGGGGTTCGCGGTCGTCGAGCCGAGGCGATATGCCCTTTGGGGGGTTTCCCTTTTTCGGCGGCGGTCGCGGCGGGCGCTCCGATGGCGGAGGCGGTGAGCCCCCGACGGTCGAGTTTGCTAGCTCGCTTGGCGATCGTATGGCTGAATGGAGCCGGCGCACGCTCATCATCGCCATCGTTGTCGCGATTATTATTTTGCTTGCAGCGTATTGGTGGTTCCATCCGCCCATTAGCATTAACAGCGTCGACACGTGGGCGTTCGTGACCATATTCATCTTGGCGCCCTGCTTTTTGTTCCTCAGGGGCAAGTCGCATCGCTACAAGAAAGGCGGCGGCAAGATCGAGCCGAGCCCCAGCAAGGCCAAGACGTTCAAGTTCTTGTCGTTCATTCCCGTCATTATCCTTGCGCTCGCGCTTGTGGGCTGGGTCGCTTCGCTCGACCTTTTCCCGGGTAACGCGAAGAAATATGCGAGCGTGCTCGAAACGGAGCATCTTGATTTCGCCGAGGATATCCAGGAGGTCAATTATTCCCAGATTCCCGTCATCGACCGTGATTCTGCGATTCTTCTGGGCAACCGCGAGATGGGCTCGATTCCCGACTATGTTAGCCAATTCGAAATCGACAACCTGTACAGCCAGATTAACTACAAAGGCAAGCCCGTTCGTGTGAGCCCTCTTGGCTATGCGGACCTCTTCAAGTGGTTCACGAACCGCGGAGAGGGAATCCCCGCCTATTCGCTCGTCGACATGACTACGCAGGATGCCGATATCGTTCGCTTAGGTGAAGGCAACGGCATGAAGTACACGGCGTCCGAACCGCTCGCCCGCAATATCGACCGCCACGTCCAGCTGAAATACCCCTTCTATATCTTTGACGAAAAATCGTTCGAAATTGACGAAGATGGTCATCCGTGGTGGATTTGCCCGGTGCGCAAGTACACTATCGGCCTGTTCGGCGGCGAGACGATAAGTCGTGTGGTCATGTGTGATGCCTGTACGGGCGAATGCAGCGAGCTTACCGTCGAGGACGTGCCACAGTGGGTCGACCGCGTTTACCCGGCAGAGCTCTTGCTGCGCCAGTACAACTGGTCGGGACGTTACGCGAGCGGCTGGTTCAACTCGTGGCTCGGCCAGTCGGGCGTTGTGCAGACGACCCCTGGAAGCAATGGGCTCGTGGGCTACAACTACATCGCCAAAGACGATGACGTTTGGGTTTACACGGGCGTTACTTCGGCTACCGCCGATAGCTCGATAGTGGGCTTCGTCCTCATCGACCAACGCACGGCGGAATCGCACTATTACGCCGTTGCGGGGGCAACCGAGATTTCGGCGATGGAATCTGCCGAAGGCCAGGTGCAGAACCTACGCTACACCTCGACGTTCCCGTTGCTCATAAACGTGGCCAACCAACCTACGTACTTCATGGCCCTCAAGGATGGCGCCGGATTGGTGAAGAAGTTCGCGATGATAGACATCCAGAGGTATCAGAACGTCGCGGTGGGCGACACGGTAGCCGAATGCCAGAAGTCCTACCAGACGCTTCTTGCCACCAATGGCGCCCTGACCGCAAAGGATGTTGCCGAATCCACCACGTACAGCGACGCTTCCGGCACGATTAGGACGATGGCCCAGGCAGTTATCGAGGGCAATACGCATTTCTACGTGACGCTCGAGGGCGATGACGCCATTTACGATTTCGTGCTGCCGGCGCAGATTGGCGTCGTGGCCTACCAAGAAGGAGACAAGATCTCGTTTACCTATGTCGAGAATTTGCCGACGAATACGGTCAGCGAAATAACCGATTCGAAGACTGCCGCCGTTAACGAGGCTGCGGCTGAAGAAGCGGCTGCAGCGGAAGCGGCCAAGAACGAGGAGGATGCTGCGGCAAGTGCTGGAGGCGAGGGGACGGCTGAGTCGGCTCCAGCCTCAGCTGCTTCCTCTGCTTAGGTTAGAAGGCGTAAGCTGCGTAGAACTTCAGCTAACGGGTTGTGTGCGTCCCGCGAAAGCGCAGGTGGGGCGCACATCGGCCTGGCGTCGGCTAAACTTCGGAATTATCTAATTATTTGATGTTAGCGCCTGCAGAATCGCCGATGTCACGCCTCGCCTGCGCTTTCGCTCCGTATCCATGATTGGATGCTTCTGCTGCACAGCGAATTGTGGCTGCGGTGGTAACTGCGAAGCTGTTGACCTTGTCAAACCTCGTGGTGTTTTCTTGAAGTGCCCGCCAACGAGGTATTATAGACAAGCTGCATTTATGCAGCGCGAACTGAAAGCAGTTCCGCTACCGAAGACAGCTGGCGCCGAAAGGCTCAAATGCGAAAGCGGCCCGCCGAGGTGGTTGTACCGATAGAACGCGTGCGACCCCTGCTGTCTTTGGACTGCAGGGGTCGTTTCCTTTTCAGGCTCGATCCCTTACCACGGTGCGGGACATGAGTTTGAAGAGGAAGGAGGTGCAACTGAATATGCCCAACGCTCGCAACATCGAAATGATGGAGAACATCAAGGCTGACCTTGAAGGCGTTAGCGCTGTATGGGTTGTTGACGCTTGCGGTCTGACCGTCAAGGAAGTCGAGGCTCTGCGTCGCTCCATCCGCGAGGCTGGCGCCATCATGAAGGTTTACAAGAACACCGTCATGAAGAAGGCCCTGGCTGAGCTCGATCTGGTCAACATGGATTCGATCCTAGAAGGTCCGTCGGCGTTCGTGTTCTGCTCTGGCGATGTGGCCGCAGCCGCAAAGGCCGTGACCGAATTTGCCAAGGACAACAAGACGCTCGAGGTCAAGGGTGGCATGATGGACAACACGTTCGTCACCGCCGAAGAAGTCGCCGCAATTGCGTCGCTGCCTTCGAAGGAAGTCCTCATGGCTCAGATCGCCGGTGCAATTTCTGGCGTTGCCCGTGGCCTGGCCGTCTGCATCAACGGCGTGCCCAGCGGTCTCGCGCGTCAAATCCAGCAAATCGCCGACCAAAAGGCTGCATAAGCGAGTGCCGGCAGGTGCCGGCACCCGCTGCGTAGCCGCAGCACCAACGGCCCGAAGGGCCGCGTAAAACAAGTAATTGTAAGCAGACCGCAAGGTCGCAGGCGATAAAACGATCGCCTTAAACTGAAAGGATGCCTAACATGGCTGCCACCAAAGAAGAGATTATTGAGGCACTGAAAGAGATGACCCTGCTCGAGGCTTCCGAGCTCGTCAAGATGATCGAGGAAGAGTTCGGCGTGTCCGCCGCTGCTCCTGCTGCTGTCGTGGCTGCTGGCCCGGCTGGCGGCGAGGCTGCTGCTGAGGAAGAGAAGTCCGAGTTCGACGTCATTCTCGAGGGCTTCGGCGACAACAAGATTGCCGTCATCAAGGCTGTCCGCGAGATCACCGGTTTGGGCCTGAAGGAGGCCAAGGAGACCGTCGAGAGCGCTCCGAAGGCTATCCAGGAGGGCGTTGCCAAGGACAAGGCCGAGGAGATCAAGGCCAAGCTCGAGGAGGCAGGCGCTGCTGTTACCCTGAAGTAACTACAAGCGACAAGTCTTTTGCACGAAGGGGGCGCTACGGCGCCCCCTTTCGCGTATAGTGGTACGAAGCAGCGAAAGGAGTCTGTCATGCAAATAAAGTACTATCAGACTGCTTGGAACGATATAAAGAATTCCGATGGATGGTTCGGCAAGCTCTGCCTTCTGGCGCTCGTCAGCCTCATCCCTGTTTTCGGGCAGATCGTTGCTTTCGGTTATCTATATGGTTGGGCGCGCGAAATAGCCTGGGGAGTTCATGAGCCCATGCCTGCCAAGATCTTTGGTAACGAAGATGGCAAGTTGTATCGTCGCGGTTGGTTTATCCTGATCGTGACCTTCGTGTTCGCGTTCATTCCCAGCATTATTTCGAGCATAGGCAACAGCATGCAGATGTCGGGATACTACAATGCGACGTCTAGCGCCGCGAGCGCTGCAAGCGTGATCTCGAGTGTGGGCGGATTGATTTATTTCGTGGGCCTCGTGCTGGCTATACTCATGTCGGTGCTCGCATGGATCGCGTCCATGCGAATAGCCATCTACGATCGGCTCTCGTCGGGCTTTCAGCTTGGCGCGATCTGGAAAATGCTTCGCCGCGATACGAACGGCATCGTACGCATATTCGGGATGAACCTGCTCGTCGGGCTCATCATCGGCATCATACTGGGAATCATTTTCACGATTCTTCTCATGATCGCGATGTTTGCGGGCATTGGTGCCATGGCGGCTTCAGGCTACCCGCTTGGCTCGATGGGCACCATGACAGATCGCGAGGCGGTGATCTTCCTGATGCATCTTATAGCGTCGACGGGCTTCGTCGGCATCCTGTGCCTGATCGCGGCCCTTTTCGTCGGTAGCCTTGGAGGTATGTTCGTTCAGCTTCTAGTCGCGCGTGCGCTGGGATACTGGACTATGCAATTCGACGTGCCGCGGTGGCGCGGGCAGAACGACCCTCTTCCGTTCGAGTTGGATCAGGGTTAGTAAGCATCCTACTCGCAGATGTGGGTCATGCCCTGCGCGAGCATAGTGTAAACGTGGTCATCGGCAAGCGAATACAGCACGTTTTTGCCGTCGCGCTGGAATTTGACGAGACGGGCGGCCTTAAGGATGCGTAGCTGATGCGAGACGGCGCTTTGCGTTGCGCCGATGGCCTCGGCAATGTCGGCCACACGTCTTTCGCCAGCCATAAGCGAATACAGGATTTTAATGCGCGTGGTGTCCGAGAACACCTTGAAGAGATCGGCTAGGTCATAGAGGATCTCTTCGTCCGGCATGGCTTCGTCAAGTTCGGGCAGGTCATTGCAGCTGCGGTCTTCGCTTGTCATGGCGTCTCTGCTTTCGTCCAAGGATTGCTTTCAGCGCTTATTGTACCTTAGCGTGACATATGCGGCTGCGCCGCTTGTTGCCTAGGTCCGTCTTCCGCGTTGCTGTTCGCACCCAAGTGGTTCTGGTCAGCGGTGGGGTGTGTAGCCGCTTGCAGAGCTACAAGCTTTGATTACTCTAATACGCGAGCAGCGGTAGGCCTAGCGCCCCGTTGCTGACCAGGACGGACAGTCGAGAGTTTAGTGTGAACAGCACCTTGCCGCGGTTTCAACGGTGAGGCCGATTAGTTCTTGGGCATGGATTTGCAAGGGACCTCGACGATGCGTTGATTAAGGAGTAAGATACAGTGAACAATAGTTAGAAGGAGTTTACTGTTGTCGGATCCGTTCCTGGACATCAAAGGCCTTTGCAAACATTATGGCGAAGGCGAAGCGAAAGTCGAGGTGCTGCGCGACATCACGCTCGGAATCAATGCCGGCGAGGTCTGCGTGTTGCTTGGCCCGTCGGGTTCGGGCAAGTCTACGTTCTTGAATCTAGTTGGAGGGCTCGAGCCGGCTGACGGTGGAACCATACGCGTAGGGCAGACGATGCTCACCGATTTGCATGATCACGATTTGGTCGAATACCGTCGTCGCGAGCTTGGCTTCGTGTTCCAGTTTTACAATCTTGTCCCCGATTTGACGGTCACCGAAAACATCGAAGTTTGCCAGTATCTCTCGCCTGATCCTCTACCGATAGATGAGCTCCTGCGTTCGCTTGGCCTTTGGGAGCATCGCAGGAAGTTTCCGCATGAAATTTCAGGTGGACAGCAGCAACGATGCGCAATCGGTCGCGCCTTGGTGAAAAATCCGAATTTGCTTTTGTGCGATGAACCTACCGGAGCCCTCGATTACAAGACATCGAAAGAAATCCTAGAGCTGATGGAGCAGGTTAATCGCCAATACGGCTGCACTATCGTCATCGTTACGCACAACGACGCGATCAAGCACATGGCTCATCGCATTTTGCGATTGCGCGATGGGCAGCTCGTTGGCGACGAGGCGAACGCCAACGTGCTTCCTGTCCGAGAGTTGACTTGGTAGCGGTTTATGTCTTCGCCATTGCGCAAGCGCTTGCCGCGTGAATTGAGGAACAATCTGGGTAAGTACCTGGGCATGTTTTTGCTTCTGGTTCTTGCCATCGCGTTCACTTCCGGGTTCTTGGTTGCGGCTTCTTCAATCGAGCTTATCGGCAAGAACATGCGCGAGGACTACAATATCGAAGATGGACATTTCGCAACTACCTTCGAAGCCGACAAAGCCTCGATTTCGGCTGTGGAAGACGTTGGCTGTACGGTTGTCCCCCAATTCTATTACGACACACCCGTCGAATGGGAAGGCTCTCTCGAGGGAATACAGGCCCGCGTGTTCGAAAACCGCGGCCAGTACAACCAGGTTGTGTACTGTCAAGGTCGCGCCCCCGAAGCGGTCAACGAAGTCGCATTCGATCGCGTGTTCTGCCAAAACAACGATATCGAGCTTGGGCAGGAGGTTATGCTCTCGGGCCAGCGTAAAACGGTTGTCGGCATTATGACCCTTGCCGATTACTGCTGCCTGTTCCAGAACAACTCGAGCTTCATCTTCAATGCCCTTACTTTCACGACGGCCCAAGTGACCGAGGAGTGCTTTAAGGCCATAGACCAAGGTTCGCTCATTTACAATTATGCGTTCTACATGAACGATAGGGACCTTCCGCTCGTAGACCGCATATCTGCCGAAAACGATATGGTGGAAGCGCTTTCTGATGAAGGTGAGCTCGTTTCCGATTTCGTGGATTGCGATTCGAACCAGGCGATAAACTACGCGTTGGACGACGCCCAAGGCGACCAGATGATGTGGCAGATTCTTCTGGCCATGCTCATCGTCATCATGGCGTTCGTCTTTGTAGTGCTGACAGACGCCACAATCGAAGAGGAAAGCGCCGTTATCGGCACCTTGCTTGCAAGCGGATGGCGCAAGCGAGAGCTGATTGCCCACTATATGACCCTGCCCGCTCTCGTCGGAATCGCCGGTGCTGTATTGGGCAATGTTATCGGGTACACGGTGCTCGTCGTGCCCATGCAAAACCTTTATTACAACTCGTATAGCTTCCCGCCGTACTACACCACTTGGAATGCACGCGTTTTCATCATGACAACCATCGTTCCTCTGGTTCTCTTGTTTTCTATAACGTTCGTCGGTTTGCTGCGCCGCATGCGGGCAACGCCGCTGCAGTTCTTGCGCCGCGAGATATCCAGGCGATCGAAGCGCTCTGGCATGCAGCTTCCAGAGAGAATACGATTCGTGTCCCGTTTCAGGTTGCGCGTGTTCCTGCGCAACTTATCGCATTTCGTAACGTTGTTCTTTGGCATCATGTTCGGCAGTTTGCTGCTTCTGTTCGGGCTGGCCATGATGCCTCTGATGAATCATTTTGCAGAAGAGTCTGCAAAAGACGTGCCCGCCCAGCATCTGTACATGCTGAAAGCTCCGGTAGAGATCGACGTATCCGCCAATGAGCGCGAGTCTTATGCTGCTGCGGAAGAATTGATAACAACCGAAAACCTAGCCGATATAGAACCCGGCCATTTGATTTCGCTGTACTTGCTCTCGTCGAACATCGACGAAGACGACAATGTGGCGAACACGCTGGAAAACAGCCCCGAAGCAATCGCCCAGGCCGAGAAGTTCGCCGTCGCCACGCTCGAGACCCCACGGAAGCTTGGTGACAAGAACGAAGAAATTACGGTATACGGCATTCAGGAAAACTCACGTTATTGGAACGACGTCGACGTTTCTGATGGACGCATGGCGATCGGCCTTGGGGCTTCTCGGAAATGCGCCATAGGAATCGATGAGCCGCGCAAATTCCTCGACAAATACACGGGAGACACTTACGAGCTGTCGTTCGATTCCGTTTGCGGCCAGACAACTACGATGAACGTGTACATGAGCCTCGAGACATTCAACAGGGTTTTCGACGAAGAAGCCGACTACTTCAGCGGCTACGCATCGGATATGCCGCTCGAACTGAACAGCCGCTATATTGCAACCGAAGTTACACCAGAGCAGATGCTTGGAGTGGCCGAGCAGATGCAGGATTCGATGGGGACCATAGCGGGCACCTTGCTCTATGCGGTCATACCCCTGTTCTTCATCCTCATCTATCTGCTGACCAAGACCGTAATCGACAGGAGCGCGCGCTCTATTTCGTACATGAAGGTGTTTGGGTACCACGACCGCGAGATATCCAAGCTCTACATCCGCTCGATTACACTAACTGTGCTTGTGTCCTTGGTGGCTTGCCTTCCGATTTTAGTGGCGGCCCTCGATGGCATCGTCCAGCTGATGATGTCGGAATATTCGGGTAATCTCGAGATATACATCGCGCCTTTGACCTACTTGCAGGAAATCGCGATGGGTGCCGCCACATATTTTGTTGTGGCGCTGCTGCATATGCGCCGCATACGAAAGGTGCCGTTGGCGCTAGCTATGAAGGTGCAGGAATAGGCTGGTTAGCTCGTTCGCCGCCCTCGGGGACGACGTTGCTGATGACGATGAGGCAGCTCTTGAATTGCCTCGCAGTTTACCCGATAATATTCTCGCATTACTAGCAATAGGATTTGCTTGCAGCGAAGCTTCTCGCAGGCGAGGTGGCAATCGGCAAACCAAGAAGAAACGTAGCAGACATGAGTAAAAGTTTGAAAAAGCTCAGCAGAATGGAGTTACTGCAGCTTCTGCTGAAAGCGTCCGAGAGCAATGAGGCGCTTATCAACGAGAACGCTCGGCTGAAAGAAGAGCTTGCCCGACGTGCTGCCCAGGCGCCCGCGCAGGCCGCTCCCGCGCAAGCCCCCGTCCAGCAAGCGGTGAAGGTGGGCTCCATTGCCGAGGCGGCGCTTCAGGCCAACGGCTTCTTCGAGGCGGCTCAACGCTCGGCGGACGATTACCTGCGTCAGATCAAGCAAATGCGTGACCAAATGGCTGAACGGTATGCCTCCGGCGCACAGCAGGCCATGGTCGGTCCAGCTGCAGAGGAGATTGCGCGCAGGCAGGCTCAGGCCCAAAAATCTTTCGAACAGATTCAGGCTCAGGCAAAGACCTACATTCAGGATGTGCAGACCTACGCCAACAACGTAATGGCCCGCGCTAATCAGCAAGCCGAAGCCATCGTGTCGTCGGCGCAGGCGCAATCGGCCGATATGCTGGCCCAAGCGCAAGCGCAGGCAGGGGCTCTTGTTGCGCAGGCGAACGAGCAGGCAAACCGCATGGCCAACCGGCCTCCTGCTGAGTCTTTTGCGCAAGGCGCCGACCAAATATTCGGCCAAGCCGAAACGCAGGCTCAGGTGCCCGAAGCCCAAGCAACCGGACGTATCGAGGCAAGTCCCAGCGTCCAAGTTGCCGAGGCGGTTGAGCCGTTGCCCGAGCAGGGCTACGCGGCAGCGGCCGCTCCCGTTGCTTCCGAGCAGCAAGTGGCTTTTGATTCGGCGGCGACAGGTGAATTGTACCGTCGCGGGCGCCATGCCAGGTCGGCCGAGGGGACGGGAGCCTAAGCCATGGCTTACCAGCAAGGCACCGAACCATTTGCGGCGCCTGCAACTGGTGCGTCAGACGATTGGCTGGAACCGTTGCCTTTCTCACCGGATCAGGTGCAACAAGAAATCAAGCGCGTGCGGCGAGGCCGCATTGTAAAGATTGCCCTTGCGGTGATTCTTGTGGCGATCGTTGCCGCTATCATTGCCGTCGCCATTGTCTTCAAGGTGCCGGGGTCGCTTTATACCGTCAAAGACGACAGAATGATCCCCGCGCTCTCGCAGGGGCAGGTCGTGCTCATGCAACCGGTCGAAACCCCTTCCGACGGCGATATCGTTACCTACGACGTTACAGTCGGCGGTGCTGATGTGCGGCGAATCGTGGCAAGCCCGGGTGAATGGGTGAACGTTGCGAGCGATGGTACTTTCGTCATAAGCACATCGGCGCTTCCCGCCGATTCGTTCTCGCAAACAGTGGGCAAGGATGTAACGCTGGTCGGTGCGCAGCAGGTTCCTCCCAATACCTATTTCGTCATGCCCGACTCTGTTTCAGGGTCCGAGACCGTCTTGGAAGAGGCCGACAACTTCATCACCGTCGACCGCATCGTTGGCAAGGTCTCGTATAGCGTATGGCCCCTGACGGCCTTCGGGCCAGTTAAGTAACTGCCCCAATCTTGTACAATAGTCGCATTCAGTTGCAAACCGAAAGGAAGGCGCCGATGAACGTCACCGAGGATATCGTTTACATTGGAGTTAACGATCACGAGCTTGACCTCTTCGAGGGGCAGTACGACGTGCCCAATGGCATGGCTTACAATTCGTATACGATTATCGACGCTAAAATCGCAGTCATGGATTCGGTCGAAGAGCGCTTCGGCAGCGAATGGCTGGGTAACTTGGCAGAAGCCCTCGATGGACGCGCCCCTGATTACCTCGTCGTTCAGCACGTCGAGCCCGATCATTCCGCCAACATCACGCGTTTCATGGACAACTACCCGTCGGCAACCATCGTTTCGTCGGCCAAGGCATTCGACATGCTGAACAACCTGTACGGAGCCGATTACGCTGACCGCCGCATCGTGGTCAAGGAAGGCGAAGAGCTTACGCTGGGGACTCATACGCTGAAGTTCATCGCGGCACCTATGGTGCACTGGCCCGAGGTCATAATGACCTACGACGCCTATGACAAGGTCCTCTTCTCTGCGGATGCGTTCGGTAAGTTCGGGGCCCTCGACGTCGACGAGGATTGGGCTTGCGAAGCGCGCCGCTATTACTTCGGAATTTGCGGAAAGTTCGGCAAGCAGGTCACCAACGTGCTGAACAAGGTATCTGCGCTCGAAATCAACGCCATATGTCCGCTCCATGGTCCGGTTCTCGATAGCGACCTGGATTACTATTTGGGGCTGTACAGCACTTGGGCATCGTACGGGGTCGAAAGTGAAGGCGTGGCCATCGCGTACTGCTCGGTATACGGGCACACTAAGGAGGCTGTCGAGCTGCTTGCCGCCGAGCTTCTAAACGCCGGCTGTCCAAAGGTGGTGGTGACGGATCTTGCGCGCGACGATATGGCCGAGGCGGTTGAGGATGCGTTTCGTTACGGGACGCTCGTCCTTGTGAGCACGACCTACAATGCCGATATGTTTCCGTTTATGAAGACGTTCCTCGAGCATCTGGCGGACCATGCGTATCAGAACAGGCGCATTGCCTTTATGGAGAACGGCAGCTGGGCGCCGAACGCCGCGCGCGCGATGAAGGCCAAGGTCGAATCCCTGAAGGGGATCGAAATGCTGGATCCGACGGTTACGATAAAGGGCGCGCTCGACGACGATTCGCGTGCGCAAATCAAGGAATTGGCAAAAGCGCTGCTCGCATAAGTCGGGCCAGATTTTAAGGGGTATACATGAGCGACACAGACACCGAGACGACGTATCCATCACAGCAAACGCTTGTCGACAATCATGCTGCGAGCCGCGTGCGCGCAAAGGATGCGACGCTCTACTCGTTTTCGGAAGAGGCGCAGTCATGCGCCGAGAGCTTCATGGGGTGGACCGACCTCTCGAGCAATCCGCCGTGCCCTTTGGGTGACATCGCAGCTTTGGCCGAGTCGTTCATCGACCGGGGATTCGAACTGGCGATTCTGATCGGCCAGGGAGGTTCGACCCAGGCAGCGGTGGCGATGACTAAATACGTGAAGAATGAGCATCGTGGCATGGAGTTTCGCGTGCTCGACTCCGATTCGCCAGTACGCCTGCGCGGAATCCTCGCAAATGCCGACCCTCGCACGACGCTCGTGGTCGTATCCTCTAAGAGTGGCGGAACGCTCGAGATGAACTCGATGCTCGCAGCGGTTTGCGAAGCGTTTTCGAGCATCCTCGGTCCCGATGAGTTGCCGCTTCATCTCGTGGCTATTACCGATCCGGGCTCGCCGCTCGCTCAGCGCGCTCAGGACGAGGGCTGGGCAGGCTTGCTGCTTGGCGAGCCGATGGTCGGTGGCCGTTTTTCGGCGCTTTCGGTGTTCGGCCTATTCCCAGCAGCGCTCGTCGGCATCGACTTAACCGAGCTCGTAAGTGCTGCAGCCGAGATGGAAAAGACCTGCAGCGAGGATACGCTCGACAATCCGGCTATTCAACTCAGCGCGTTCATGTACGACAATTGGCTGGCCGGCCGTGACAAGATTGCATTTTTAACCCAAAAAACAGGGCGCGTTTTTGGGCTTTGGATCGAGCAGCTCGTTGCCGAGAGCACGGGCAAGCAGGGTTTGGGTATTTTGCCGCAGCTCGAAATTGATCCCTTGTTCTTGCGCCGCGACACGGCCGACCGTATGGTCATCTCGTATCAGACTAAAGCCGACGTATGGGATGACATCAAGGAATTCCAAATGGAGCTTGCGTGCGTCTGCCCCGATATCCCCCGACTCGATTACGAGATCGATTCAGTTTACGACATGGCGCGCCATATCGTTATGTGGGAATACGCCACCGCTCTGTGTGGCTACCTAATGCAGGTGAATCCTTTCGACCAGCCCGATGTAGCCTCCGCAAAGGCCAAGGTTCTCGAAATGCTCGAAAAGGGCCTGCCAGAGCCCGATTTCGTGGAAGAGATGGTTGTGGGGGCCAACGTCGGCAAGGCCGAGGCGTACCTGTCTGAATGCTGCGCCGATGCGCCCGATATCCGTTCGGCTCTGCGTGCTCTGCTCGGTTCGTTCGAGGCTGGCGATTACTTTGCGCTGAATGCGTTCGTGCCGTTTACGGGTGAAGGGCGCCGCGAGGCGCTCGAGGCCATACGGCGCGATGTGGCGGCAAGTCGCATGTTGCCTTCCTGCCTGGAAATCGGCCCGCGCTACCTGCATTCAACTGGCCAGCTGCAAAAGGGCGGCCCGAATACGGGCGTGTACTTGATCGTGTCGGCCGACGAGCTGAAAGACATCGAGATTCCCGACGGAAAGGCTCCCACTTTGGGCTCGCTTGCCAAGGCCCAGGCCGCCGGCGACAAAGCCATCTTGTCGGAGCGCGGGCGCCGTTGCCTGCACTTGCACCTTCCCGATAATGCGGGCGTTACGCTGCGCTGCTTGTCCAATATCGTTGCTCAAGTGCTGAAAGATATCGAGCGCGAAGAAATCCGTTAAGGCGTCAGGCAACAACCGCACGTTCATGTCCCGCTCGCGGTTTGGCCGGGAGGTATGCATATGATAGAGGCGCTCGACATCCGCGTGCGCGGTATTGTCCAGGGCGTAGGGTTCAGGCCCTTCGTGTACCGGTTGGCGCGCCGCCACATCATTTCTGGGTGGGTGCTCAACGATCTCGATGGCGTGTTCATCCACGCCGAAGGGGAATCTCAGCTGCTCGACGAATTCGTAACCGAGCTGCACATGAGCCCGCCTGCTGCAGCGCGTATAACCGAGGTCGAGCTCAAAGAGGTGCCGTTGCAGGATTGCGAAGGGTTCGAAATCCGCGAATCGAAAGCGGAGGACGCCGATGAGGGCACGCTCGTGTCTGCCGACTTGGCGACCTGCGACGATTGTCTGAAAGAGCTCTTCGACCCAGAGGATCGTCGGTTTCGGTATCCGTTCATAAACTGCACCAACTGCGGTCCGCGTTTCACCATCATCGACTCTTTGCCCTACGATCGCCCCGCAACTTCCATGGCCTCGTTCACGATGTGCCCGACCTGCGCAAGCGAATATGCCGACCCTGCTGACAGGCGGTTTCACGCGCAGCCCGACGCTTGCTTCGAATGCGGGCCGCATCTGAGTTTCGTTCGCACGGACGAGCGGGGACGGGAAATTTGCGGTATGACGCGCGAGCAATCCGATGGCATCATCTCGCAGGCCGTCTCGATGCTCATCGAGGGGAAGATTCTGGCCGTAAAGGGTTTGGGCGGCTTTCATCTGGTTTGCGATGCCGCTAACGCCGAGGCGCTCGCGACGCTACGGACGAAGAAACACCGCGGCGGACAGGCCTTTGCGGTCATGGTGTCGGATGTCGAAACCGCCCGCCAGGTGTGCGATGTGTCCGAAACCGAAGAGGGCGTCATGCGCTCCTCGGCACGTCCGATTGTGCTCGTGCGAAAGAGGGCGAACGCTCGTCTGGCTGAAGGTTTGGCAGATGGTTTGCCCGAGCTCGGTGTCATGCTGCCTGCAACGCCGTTGCAGCATCTGATCATCCATGATTTCCGCGAAAAATGTGGGCGTGATATGCTTGTCATGACGTCTGGTAACCAGCACGACGAGCCGATTGTCATCGACGATGCTGATGCTTTGAACAAGCTCGGTGCAATAGCCGACGCCATTCTGGGAAACGATCGCCCGATTCTGTCGCGCTACGATGATTCGGTCGTACGTGTTTTGAGCTTGGGCGGCGTCGATGCGCAAGGCCGGCCAAACGAAGCGCTGCAATTCATTCGGCGTGCCCGCGGTTATGCTCCAGTGCCTATCGAGCTTACGAACGCTTCTCCTGATGGCGGTGCCGGCACCGAGGAGTCGAATGGCCGATGCGTGTTCGCGGCGGGATCCGAGCAGAAAAACACGTTCGCTTATGTTGCCGAAGGACGCGCCTATGTATCGCAGCACATCGGAGATATGGAAGACGCGGACGTCTTCGATGCCTGGGTCGATGCGCGGGGGCGTTTCGGAAAGCTGTTCGCTGTGGCTGACGATGTGCTGGCATGCGATGCGCACCCCGAATACCTTGCTTCGAAATGGGCTCGGAAGACTGCGTCCAATAACGGGATTCCGCTGATCGAGGTTCAGCACCATCATGCTCATATCGCCTCGGTACTTGCGGAACACGAATTGTATGGGCCGTGTTGCGGCATTGCGTTTGACGGGACAGGATATGGCGCCGATGGCACGATTTGGGGCGGCGAAGTCCTGCTTGCCAACCAGGCCGACTATGAGCGTTTTGCCAATTTGGTGTATATGCCCATGCCGGGAGGAGCGGCTGCCGTCAAACGACCGCTGCGGATGGCTTACGGCTTGCTGTGGTCGTGCGATTTACTCGAACACCCCGGTGCTGCGTATATGCTCGGGGAGCTTGGGAGCCAGGAAGCCGAAGTGTGCGAGCAGATGATCGAGGCAGGGCTCAACACGCCGATGACTTCCTCGATGGGCCGCTTATTCGACGCGATGTCTGCCCTATTGGGCATTTGCACGCAGCCGACTTACGAGGGGGAGGCAGCGATTATGCTTGATGCCGCCCAGCAGCGCTGCTCCGAAGCGAAAGACGATGAAGCTAGTTACGCCTTCGAAATCATCAAGAACACTGCGCTCGAGTCCAGCACAGCACACGACACCTCGGTTGTTGTCGTCGACCCCGAACCTGTTGTTAGAGCCGCGCTCGATGATATTGCGAGCGGAGTTCGGGCCGACACGATAGCGAGGCGTTTCCACGAGGCGGTAGTGGAGCTCGTAGTGCAGGCCGCTGAGCTCGTACGCGCTCTTTACGGCATCGAGTTGGTGGCGCTTTCTGGTGGTTGCTTCATGAACCGCTTCCTTGTGGAGCAGTCGGTGCAGCGTCTCGGGCAGCGCGGCTTTACCGTGGCGCTCAACGCGAGCCTGCCACCGAATGATGGATGCGTTTCCTACGGGCAAGCTGCCGTTGCGGGCTCATCGCGCTAGAATAAGTGAAAAAATGAATGGAAAACTGCGCTTTGCCGTGGTTCAGGGGGTTCGACTATGTGCTTAGCCATACCGATGCAAATAACCGAAATAGAAGAGGGGGGCATGGCTCGCGTTTCGGCGATGGGCGCTGAACGCGAGATCGCGCTCGATTTGACGCCTCAGGCGCAAGTGGGCGATTACGTTCTCGTGCACGCTGGCTTCGCGATCGAAGTTGTCGACGAACAGTATGCTGCCGAGACGCTCGATTTGATTCAGACGATGTCCGACCTGGTTGACGATCCGCTGTTCAATTCCGAGGCGATGGCTCGATGACAAGCGGTTTTGCTTCCCAACTCGCAAAATTCAAAGACCCCATGCTCGCCCGCGAGCTCGTTCACGCAATCGAGCGCTTAGCCCCCGAGGGCGGGGCGACCCTTATGGAGGTATGTGGCACCCATACGGTGTCGATCGCACGCGCTGGTATCCGTGACCTAATGCCCGAGGGCACGCGCCTGGCGAGCGGGCCGGGGTGTCCCGTTTGCGTAACCTGCAATCGTGATATCGATACGGTCATCGCCCTCGCGCGAGTTCCGGGCGTGACCATTGCCACCTTTGGAGACATGACGCGCGTACCTGGGTCGACCTCGAGCCTGCTCGCCGAACAGGCTGCTGGGCACTCTATACAGATCGTGTATTCCCCCCTCGATGCGCTCAAGCTCGCTCAAGACAACCCTGACCAGCAAATCGTTTTCGTGGGCGTCGGGTTCGAGACGACGACTCCGCTCGTTGCCCGCTCGATAAAGCGCGCTGCCGATTTGGGGCTGAACAACTTCTCGGTTTTCGCGGCACATAAGAATATGCCAAATGCGCTCGAGGCAATCGTATCCGATCCCCAGCTGAAGGTCGACGCGCTTATTCTGCCGGGTCATGTTAGCACCATCATCGGCGCGCGGCCTTACGAATTCCTTGCTCAAAAGTACGGAGTTCCAGGTGTAATCACGGGTTTCGAGCCCGTCGACGTTCTGCAGGGCGTCGCGATGATTATGCGGCAGCTTCATGAGGGTCGCTCAGAAATCGAAATCGCATATGCACGCGGTGTCATGTACGATGGCAATCCGCATGCGATGGCGGCAATCGATGAGGTTTTCGAAACGTGTACGGCGACCTGGCGCGGTCTGGGCGATATTCCAGGAAGTGGCTACAGGCTGCGCAGCCAATACGAAAAGTTTGATGCGGTCAAGCGATTCGAACCTCAGGTGGAACCGACCGTTGAGCCGAAAGGTTGTCGATGCGGGGATGTGCTGCGCGCTCATATGTCACCGAGCGAGTGTCCGCTGTTCCGTAAGGTGTGCACTCCCGAAAACCCGGTCGGTCCTTGCATGGTATCGAGCGAAGGCAGTTGCGCAGCTTATTACCGTTACTACTAAAACAGGCAGTGCTTCACTTAAGAGCAGGCAGGTTTACCTACAGCTCGCGGAAGGCGGCTCGTACAGCCGGCACTTGCTCGCGATCGGCAGCTATCACTGCTGTATCGCCTGGGTATAGGCGCGTTTCTTCCCCGACAACCACGACGTCATCTTTTGATGAAACTGCCACGATTAGGCTGTCTTCGGGCATCTCTACGTCGTAGGCTAGAACGCCGTCTTCGTTCGAGTGGTTGTGCATATGGGGGACTGAGATTTCGGTCAGCACGACGTTTCCGTGGGTCAGCGAAGAAACGACGCTTACCGAGCCCATGAGGGTTTCTTCTTCGATGAGGTTGGCGATCATTTCGGTAGACGATATCGACTCGATGTCAAGCGCGCGGAAAATGCGCTGGTTCTTAGGCGCGTTAACGCGGGCAATGCAGCGCGGGACGTTGTAAATGCGCGAAGCAATCTCGCAGGCGACGAGGTTATTGTCGTCTTGGCCGGTGGCAGCTACAAATACGTCTGCTTTCCTGATGCCGGCATCTTCTTGGTAACGCGAGTCGCAGCCGTCGCCGCGAATGATCAGGTACCGACCCTGTAAAACCATCGAAAGCCTATCGGCAACCTTAGTATCGCGCTCGATGACCGAGACCTCGTTGCCGCTTCGCAGCAAGACGGTGGCCAGATACTCCCCAACTTTGCCGCCGCCGGTTATCACGATGTACATGAGCTGCTCCGATCTGTCGCCGTAATTCGGCTTATGACTGAATGTACTTCGAGAACGCGTCCACTAAATTATGATGCACGCAAGCCAGCACGGTGTCGCCATGGTATAACGTCGACTCGCCTGTAGGTATAGAGGAAGCCGAACCGTCCTTGCGCTCGAAGGCGATGATGCGGATGTCGTGGTCTCGCTCGATTTCATGCACGCGGATGGCTTTGCGCTCATGCCATGCAAGATTGATCGAGAAGCGCAGAACTTCGTAGTCGCCAAAAGTGTCAACATGCGAACCGTGCCCCGACAATGCCTTGCTGAACACTTCTTCGGCGACTAGCGTTGTGCCGCATACGTAATCGATACCGAGCTGCATGTAAGCTCGTTCGTGGTCATGGTTGTAAAGTCGCGAAATAACGTGCGGAACGCCGTACAGGCGGCTTGCGACCTCGGTTACCATGAGGTTGGCGTTGTCGGATTGGGTGACGGCAGCTACGACGTCGCAATCCTCGATTCCAGCTTTAACGAGCGTGTCTTCGTCATATCCGATGCCCTGCACCGTAGAGCCATTGAAGTTGCGCCCCAAATTGTTAAATGCTTCAGCTCGCCAATCGACGACGCATACGTTGGCTCCCGCATCTGAAAGCATGCCTGCAAGTCGCGAGCCAACACGGCCGCAGCCGACTACGATGACGTTGCGCATACCATCACCTTCCCATGACCTTAAAGGCGCGTCATGTCACGCTTAGATATAAGACATCTGCTCGATTGTGTGAGAATACCAGAATGCGGTGTTTGGGGGGCAGTACGTAGCAGCAGCTTCGGGGGTAATGCAGTAGCCGTACCCGTTTGCGAGCCCTGCAACATGAGCTCGGATGGCGGTATCCCAATCGCCCCAGGCGTTTTCGCCCCAGCCCCACGCGTTGCATGGCTTGAAACACACTGAGCCCTTGCCACTCTCGGTGTCGGATATCGCGGGCGACCAGCGCGGATCAACGCCGTTGTCCCAAGCCGCTTCGGCAAAGGCATATCCATAGCCCTCGAGTGCGGAGCCGGCAAGGTACGCATCGATTCGCGCGGCCCATTCGCCGACGAACGCTTCGCGGCCGACAGTCCAATCGACGGCGGGAAGCGAGTACTCGAAGGGCTCTCCGCTGGCCGAGGCAACGCCCTGCATCGCCTTCGTGGAACGAACGCGCTCGAGTGCGGCGGCGTTCTCGGCCTCTATGCGCTTGCGTTCCGCCTCGCGTTCGGCGGCGATGCGCTTGCGCTCTGCCTCTTCCTTGTCTTCTATCATTTTCAGGCTGGAATCAATCGTGCGCGTAGAGGTCGATGCGAGGGCCGACTGTTCTTTGAGGGGGCTCTCGGACGGGTCGACGCTCGCCGCTTGAAGATTTGCCGTCGAAGTGGCTGCTTGGGTCGCGGAATCGAAACCAAGCGCGCCCGCGCGGGCGATATCGTCGGAGGTGTCGGCGGAAGCCGCACCAAGACCAACGCCGCACACGACGGCGCAAATAAAAATGCCGGCTATGGCGTGAAATACCATATTGCCGGCTCTTCGTTTAGGCTGCTTCCGACTCATATTTCAAATAACCCTTCTTGGCGATGGAGCCCATCGCTGAGTCGGTATTTTACCGCAGTCGAACAGATGCTTGCAATTTGTTGTGGAGCCGTCCTCCACCGTTTGTTCGCTTGACAAGCGCTTTTATTCATGCAATGAGCAAAGAAGCCCAATATATCGACTGAAGGCGCTTTGTCAGCACAATATAACGGCTGCCCAAAAAAAGAAAAACGAACGCTTATGCCATCGAAATGCTCATGGAGTAGCCGCCAGGCATGTTGAGCACGAGGCTGTTCACGTCGCCTGGCACGGCGCAGAGCGCGAGCACCATGAGGAAGAAGCATGCCATTATGAGAGCGCCGGCAATGACGAGAGCGTTGTTGGTTCGCCGTGTGCCGACTGCGAACAAGACTATCGCTATCGCAACCAAAAACCACATGCGTTGGAACGCTTGCGCGAAAGAGTCCCAGGAAACGATGCCCAAGCTCATCGGCAAAGATGCCGCCGCAAGCGAGGTGATGACTATGCCGAGCGCATGCCAGGAAACCTCGTGTCGGCTGCGAACGGGTACGATGATCAGGCAAAGACCGCAGATAACCCATGCCAGAGGCCAGAATTGCCACCAGTGGGACCCCGAGACCATGGGGGCTGCGCCCATCGAGATAGCCAAGAACAGAAGCATCAGGCTGACGGCGATGGCCAATCGCGAAGCAACCGATAAGCCGGAAGGGCTTCCTACGGATTTCAATGCGGGGGAGTTGACGTCGATAAGCCCAAACGCGCTCGACTCAGCTTGCTCGGGATGCACGTCATATAAATCGGCATCTTCGGATTCGCGGGGTAAGAGTGCCCACATCACCAGATACACAAGGGCCCCGACGCCCAGGGTCAGGAACGTGATCGCCACGGTCATGATTCTTACGATGAGCGGGTCTAGGTCCAACCGACGTGCCAGGCACGCGCAGACCCCGCCGAGCCAGGCGTCGTTTGCGCGGTAAAGCTTCCCGTCTGAAGAAACTTGCGCCATTGCCGATTTCATCCCCTGTTAGACTTAATCGCCGGTTCCAGCGTCGACGTCGTCCGCCGATAAAAGCTTTGCCACGTACAAGGACCGAATACGGCGCCTGCGCATGGTGCGTACTTTAAATCGATACCCCTCGACGAGCAATTCGTCGCCAACCTGAGGAACGGCGTCGGCCGTGTCGAGCAGCCAGCCTGCAATCGTTTCGTACTGGTCCGATTCCACAACCGGCCAACCCAGCTCGCGCGCTGTCTCGACGGGGCAGCGGCCATCGACCTGCCATTCGTTTTCCGAAACGGCCGTGACGTACGACGTTTCGGAATCGGTTTCATCGACGATATCGCCGACGATTTCCTCGACGATATCTTCGAGTGTTATTAAACCATCGGTGCCGCCGTACTCGTCTACGACTATGGCCATCTGTTGCCGATTCGTTTGCATCTCGGAAAGCAATGGGAACAGGTCTTTGGTTTCGGGCACGAACAGCGCATCGTGCGTGAAGTCCGTAACGGGTCCGTCGACTTCGCCGTCGAGCACTGCGGGGATCAGGTCCTTGTAGCGCACGATGCCGATTATATGGTCGAGGCTCTCGTGGAACACCGGCAGCCGCGAATAGCCGGTCCCACGCATGCGCTCTAGGGCTGTGCGGACAGTCTCGGTGTCTTCGACTGCAATGATGTCGACGCGTGGCTGCATGACGTCGCTGACAGTTAGCTCGTCAAGGTCAAGAATTTCGCCGATCATGCGTTTCTCGTCCTCGAGAAGCTCCTCGGCATCGTCGACGAGTTCTTTTATTTCGTCTTCAGATACTTGCCGGCGCCCCCGACCAAATAAGCCCTCAAGAAAACCGGGCTTGCGACTATCGCCCTCCCGCGAGTCTTTTGACATCAACAACTCCTAGATAACGAATAACGCCACTGATAGGAACAGGCACACCGAGCCCGCTAAAACAGCCAGGTGCGATACAAACCAAAAATACGAGACTTTCCTTGCTAGGTAGAAAGCCAGTCCGGTTCCGAAGCAAATGACGGCTGCGATAAGGAGCCACCAACCGGCAGGGGCGAGTGCCGACGCAAACGCCGGTGCGAGGGCGATACCTGCAAATAGCATGGCAAGGCATATCGCAATGGGAATCCATCGCGGCCGCGAAAGCCAAACCGATTCGATGAGAATGCCCGCAAAAGCTAGGGACCATTCGATGCTGCACAATGCGAACCCGCCCGCATCGGCGAGCAAGAGCACGCAATAGGGCGTGTACGCGCCAGCGATGTAAAGGAAGACGAAATCATGCCCCAGCACCTTGAAGATCTTCTTGGGGGTTTCGCCGGGCAAGGCATGGTAGAGCGTCGACATCAGGAACGCCAGAAGCATCGGCACGGCAAACGCCAGGGCTACCAGGATGCGTACGCCTGCCCCATGAAGCACTGCCATAACAATGAGGATGACGAGCGCGGCTATTGCCAGAGCTGCCGCGACGCCGTTGGAGACCGCGTTCGCGATAGTCTCGCCGAGCGAGCACTCTTCGATGAAATGGCTGTCGAGCTTGCCTCTCTTTGCTGCCTTGAACTGCGAAGGAGTCCATACCGGCATGTTGGGGGAGTTGGGCTCGGGACTTGGATATGGCATGTTGGGCATCTTCATACGCATACTCTAACATAACCATGGAATGATATTCCTCTGGCCCCCAACGGAATGCTTTTATCGGCTGTGTTCTATGGCCTCGAACGAATTGTGATGGTATTATGTAACAGCCTGATAAAAGCACGATTTTGGGAAAGAAGGGGTGTGATATGGACCTGTTTACCGATATCGCGTTCCTGTCGCGCTTGCAATTTACGCTCACGGTGGCGTTTCACTTCGTGTTCGTCCCGCTTTCTATAGGGCTCGGCCTGATAGCGGCAATCGCTGAAACGCGCCATTACAGGTCGGGCGAGCCCGAGGACGGCGTGGCAGCTCGGTTCTGGTTGAAAATATTCACCACGACGTTCGCGGTTGGCGTTGCCACCGGCATCACCATGGAGTTCTCGTTCGGCACCAACTGGGCTGATTACTCGCGTTTCGTCGGTGACATATTCGGCGCACCGCTAGCAGCTGAAGCCCTGTTCGCGTTCTTCCTCGAGTCGGTATTCCTCGGTGTTCTGCTGTTCGGCCGCGACAAGGTATCGCCTCGGTTCTACTGCATCTCGTCATGGCTGGTTTGGGGCGGCTCGTGCCTTTCGGCCCTGTGGATACTAATTGCCAACTCCTGGATGCAGACACCGGCGGGCGCTGAGCTTTCGGCTGATGGGTCGAAAGCCGTTCTCGTCGACTTCTTGGGAGCAGCATTCAATCCTTCAACGGGCAACCGTTATCTTCATACCGTGCTGGCGGCGCTGGTCATCGGCGGGCTCATTGCGATTTCGGTGGCCTCGTATTACCGCCTGAACAAAAAACACCTTGGTTTTGCCGAGAAAACGCTGAAAACAGGTCTGGTCGTTGCCCTCGTTGCGACGTGCGCGCTTTTCGTTTCGGCGCATGCCACGGCGGTGGGCGTGTGGCAGGAACAGCCTACCAAGTTGGCTGCCATGGAGGGCCAGTACGAAGACGAGGTGCCTCCGCTGTACTTCTTCGGGTGGGTCGACGAGGGCAATCAGGAAGTGCTGGGCCTGGGCCTGCCGGGCTTCACGAGCTTCCTGGCCACTTTCACGTTCGATACCGAGTATCCGGGGCTCAACTCGCTTTCCGAAAGCGAGCAGTTTAAAGACCTCGATCCGGCAACGATGCCGGTAAACGCGATTTTCCAGGTTTACCATTTGATGGTGGCCGTATCGGGCATTCTGGTCCTGCTCATTGCGTTGCTCGTCATCGCGCTTGTGACCAAGAGGTACGATCGGTGGAGATGGCTTCAGAAGTTGCTGGTCATCGCTCCCATCTTCCCGTTTGCCGCCATCGAAGCAGGCTGGTTTACGGCGGAATTGGGTCGCCAGCCCTGGGTCGTGTACCCGTCGATGTCGGGCCCTGACGGCATTGCGCTTTTGACCGACGTAGCCGCTTCGAAATCGGTTACTGCGCCCGAGCTCATGTTGACAATCGTACTATTCTGCGCCGTGTATCTGCTTTTATTCGTTGCGTGGATTCGGCTGGTTGGCAAATACGTTAAGCAAGGCCCCGAGCGCCTGGCGGGCGAATCGGCTGACGGCGTAAACGCCATGCCCGCCATCATCAATCGACTTACGGGCGAAGGCGAGCCCAACGGGGCGGCACCCGTTGGCGAAGAGGTACCTTCCACGAAAGGCGGTGAGTAGCATGACAGCCCTCGGTGTTCTCTGGTTTTTCCTGATATTCCTGCTCATTGCGGGTTATTTCGTATTCGATGGTTTCGATTTGGGTGCAGGTGTGCTCTACCCGTTCATCGCTAAGACCGATAGCGAAAGAGAGCTCGTGCGCCACAGCATCGGACCTATCTGGGATGGCAACGAGGTATGGCTGCTTACAGCCGGAGGGGCGCTTTTTGCTGCGTTCGCGCCCGCGTATGCTACGACGTTCTCGGGGTTTTACCTAGCGATAATGCTTGTTCTGTTCGGATTGATTCTGCGCGCGGTATCAGTTGAGTTCGCGACGCGCGATCCCGAATGGGCCAAGGTCTGGAACGCCTGCTTCTTCGTCGGATCGTTGCTTCCCGCGGTGCTCTTCGGCGTCGCGGTCGGCAATATCTATGCTGGCATTCCCATGGATGCAGCTGGCAATTACAGTGGCATCCCGCTTCTCGGGCTCATTACGCCATTCACACTGCTGTGCGGGCTTTTGGGCCTTGCCATGTTCATCGTCGCCGGAGGGGCTTGGATTGCCCTAAAGGCGCCCCACGATTCCGATTTGCGGGCCCGTGCGATTAAAATCCGCTTCGTGGCGCAGCTCATGGCCGTTGTTTTGTTCCTACTCTTGTCGGTGTACGGCCATTTTCTCATTCAGCCTGACATGGTTTCCGAGTTGAGCGGCGCGCGGTTCGCATGCGCTATCGTGTTCCTGGCGGCAATGGTCGGCTCGATTGCCTACGGCCGCAATGGTGAACGCGACTTGCACGTGTTCATCGCCCAGGCGATAGCGGCGTTTTCGCTTGTCTTCCTGCTTGCGACCTCGATGTTCCCCAATTTGGTCGTCGCATCTGCCGGCAGCATCGGCCCTTCGATCACGATTGCCACGGCGGCTTCGTCCGACACGGCTCTTGGCTGGATGACGGGCATCGCCTGCATAGGCGTTCCCCTTGTCCTGGTTTACCACGTGTTCACTTACCGTACGTTCAGGGGCCGTCTGCAAGAACCCGACCATCGGGAATAGGTGCATCGGTCCGAGCGATTAGCAGAAGCTAACGCTTTGCAGGCAATAGAAAAGGCCCCCGTTCGGGGGCCTTCGTACATCGGCGCTAAAACTCGACGTCTTTCAAGCGTGCAAAGATCGCATCCTTTCGGGTGAGGAATGCCCACGGGTCGAAGATTTCATCGAGCTGCTCGGTGGTGAGATTTGCGTCGGGGTCGGCTTCGAGGCGCTCGCGGTACGTTGGCCCGTCGACAGCGTTCTGGATGTCTTCCCATACCTGCATCGCGTTGCGTTGCACGATAAGATAGGCGTCTTCGCGGGTGATGCCGGTCTGCACGAGCGCAAGCAGCACCTTCGAGCTGAAGATCAGCCCGCGGGTGCGCCAAAGGTTGTGCTCCATCTTTGCGGGGTAGGTGAACAGGCCTTCGAGCAGCGGCTGCATTTTCCCGAACATGTAGTCGAGGGCGATGAAGCTGTCGGCAAGGGCCGTGCGCTCGGTCCCTGAATGGCTGATGTCGCGTTCGTACCAAAGCGCCACGTTGTCGAGGGCAACTTGGGCATTGGCTTTGACGTTGCGCGAGAGTCCGCAAACGCGTTCGACGGTAATGGGATTGCGCTTGTGGGGCATGGCCGAAGAGCCCTTCTGGCCCTTCTTGAACGGCTCTTCGGCTTCGATGACGTCGGTTTGCTGAAGAAGTCGAACCTGCATGGCGATAGCTTCGAGCGTTGCGGCAACAGTTGCGAGCGCGCACATGACTTGCGCATGACGGTCGCGTGCGATGACTTGCGTAGATAGCGGGTCGGGAGTGAGGCCGAGCTTTTCGCAGACATATTCCTCGACAAAGGGGTCAATGCTCGAATAGGAACCGACTGCGCCGGAAATGGCTCCTGTCGCAATCATGTCGCGCGCCTGCTGCATGCGGATAAGGTCACGTTTGAGCATCCAGGTCCAGCTTCCGAACTTCATGCCAAAGGTCATGGGCTCGGCAGAAATGCCATGTGTGCGGCCTACGCACAAGGTGTCCTCGAACTCGAACGCGCGGGCTTTGCACGTTTCGCCCAGTCGTTTGATATCCTCGATGATGATGTCGCACGCCTGGGTTATCTGGTAGCAAAGCGCCATGTCGCCCAGGTCGCTGCTCGTCATGCCGTAATGCACCCAGCGGCTCGGGGGCTCCATGCCTTCGGGGAGGTCGGCATCGATGTATTCGGCCATGTTGGTCAAGAACGAAATGACGTCATGGTTGGTCGTACGCTCGATTTCGTCGATACGCTCGACGGTGAAGTCGGCATGCTCGCGAATCCACGCAGCTTCTTCTTTCGTGATCCCGGCCTTCCCAAGCTCGGCTTGTGCTTCGCAGGCGAGGATTTCGATCTCTTTCCAGATTTCGAATTTGTTTTGCATTTCCCAGATACGGCCCATTTCGGGACGCGTGTAGCGGCTAATCATGAAAGTGCTCCTCCCTGCTTGTAGTTGATTGCTTTAGGATACCATTTTCCAGCTAAAACGCGGTTTCAATACAGTTGGGCAGACGGCATGGGGCGCTGCAGGGGCGAGTAGCGGATGAGCTGTAGCATGAGTCGCGGGAACAACCTGCTGCCCATGCTAGGCATCGACGGTCGGGGAGCTTTGCTGCTCCTCTTCGGCCCGTTGCTTGCGCTCTTCGTCGGTGAGCGGCTTCCATACTTTCACGCGGCAAACATGTTTGGCGTCACCTTCAACGGGGGTATGGTCGATGTTCGCGTAGGTGACGAACGTATCGTGGGTACCCGAAGAGGCCAGATAATCGCCGTAGGTGTCGGCTCCGTCGTCTACGTCGATGGCAAAGTACGAATTGGCGTCGAGGTCGACACCGCATACCGAGTAGCTTGATTTGACGATGAGCAGGTTTCCGCACCAGGCGGGAGGTGCCGTGGGAGTGCGGTTGAATCCGAACCACCGAGCGGAATCGTAGTTGCCGTCATCGGGCTTCGAAAGAGGAGTGTAGGTCCCCAAGTTCGAGATGCCGCCGCCGTAATCGTAAATATCGGGGAACGAGAACATGAACCCGTTGCGCCCATACCCCGCCTCGAGGGGCAGCATCGCATGGGGAAGCGTGAGCTGGTCGAGCACCTCTCCGGTTTCGGCAGAGATGTTCGTCAGCTGATAGTAAATTGAAGAGCTGTCTGCACGAGGCGTGACGACGATAGAATCTTGGGCCGCGTAGGGCGGTGTTCCCATGCGGCGCTGCGATTCGAGGATGCAAGCGGTGTCGTTTTTGCCAAATGTTGCGGCCATGAGCCGCGAAGGTAGGCCTTGGTCATTTGGCAACTTGGGCAAGACCTGCCAAAACGCCCGATTGCCGATTGCTGCGAGCGTCGGCGTCTCGTAGGATTCGCCCCCTTCTTCGAGGAGGGTCGCTGCGCCGGGCGTGGCACCCGACAGCGGAGCTGCATATATTCGCCATGCCCCCTCGAGCACATTCGCCTCGGTCCAAATCATGCCTTCGGCGGTGGCGCGCACGTCGTAGATTTCGAAACGTTCGTCGGCGCCGACCGCTTTCTGCAGAACCGTGTTGAGCGTGCCGTTGCCCAACTGCAGAATTCCAATCATCGCCAGAGGCGATCCGGTTTCGGTGGGCAGTAGACAGGCGGCTACGTCGTCGTCGTTTACCCACACCAGACTTCCGTAGGGAAGCTCGAACCGCCGTAGCAGCTGCACGGCATCGTCGGGGTCCTCGATGACGTCGAGCTCTCCGAGGCTGGTGAGCGCGTTTTCGGGGACGTTGAGGTGCTCGACGCTCGGATCGCCCGCGTCGGGAAGCGAATTTGCGATGGTTGCTCCGATGCCCACCGCGGCGAGAGCGCCGACGCCGACAGCTCCGTATAGGAACCCGCGCCTGCTCAGAATCGTCTGATTGCCCGAGCGGTCGGTGACCGTGTAGGTTTCTTGCTGGGTATGTTGTGGCCTTTGCTCGCTCATGAAGACGAATTATGTCATTTGGCAGGCGGCTCGATTACCGCTTGGCCACAAAAGATATAATTAAACCCAAATACGAATAGGCATCCTGCTAGGGATGCTACAGTTAGCTTGAACGTTGAACGAGGTAAGTTAGGAGATGCAATGAGCAACGAAACGCGGCGCATCATGTTGGTCGAAGACGAGAAAGCTATCCGCGATGCGGTGACGGCGTATCTCGAGCGCGAGAATTACTGGGTTACGGCCATTGGCGATGGCCAGGATGCTCTCGACGAATTTGCAAAACATCATTTCGACCTGATTATCCTGGATCTTATGCTCCCACGCGTACCGGGCGAGCGCGTTTGCCGTGCGATTCGCGACAATTCCGATGTGCCCATTATCATGCTGACGGCAAAGGGCGAAGTCGAAGACCGCATCATCGGCCTCGAGCTCGGCGCCGACGACTACTTGATCAAGCCGTTCAGCCCTCGCGAGCTCGTAGCCCGCGTGCGTGCGCTCTTGCGCCGCGTGCATGCCGATTCCGAGCCCCAGCGCGAGGTGCTCGAGTTCGGCGAACTGACCATCGATGTGTCGGGTCATAAGGTTCTCGTTTCCGGCAAGGAAGTCGACCTCACGGCTTCCGAATTTAAGCTGCTGACCACGCTCTCGCGGTATCCGGGTCGCGTGTATTCCCGAATGGAGCTTGTCGAGAAGGTCTTGGGTTACGATTTCGAAGGTTACGAGCGCACGATCGATTCGCACGTTAAGAATCTGCGCGCAAAGATTGGCGACAACCCGCGCAACCCCACGTGGCTGCATACGGTTCATGGTGTGGGCTATCGCTTCGAAGATCCCACTAAGACGACTTCTGCATAACGCGCGGGCTCGTGGTTAAGGATTTCAAAGAAGCTGCGCAAGCGGGCGCCGACCTCGACGATTCCTCCGATTACGACGACGAGGAGGAATCACCCCGTCGAGGAAGGGGCGTCGGCTGGCGCAGCTTGTCGTATACGGCGCGCGTCACCATATCGTTCTCGCTTATCGCTGCCATGACCGCGCTTGTAGCCATCGGCGTCGTGTCTATCGTGTGGGAACAACATTTTCACGAGTATACGCAAGATAATATGAAAGCCGTGGCGGAAACGACGGCCGAGCAAATTGCATCTCGCTACGAAGACGTGGGGTCATTCACCGAGTTTGTCTTGCAGCCCGCCAGCAATGCCGTTGCGGTTTATCGGGGCGTTGGCATGCAGGTCGCGGGCTCCAAAGACGATGACGTTCTGTTCGATTCGACAACGCAGGCTCAAGGCGAGCTCGGCATCATCCCGCCTTCGATTGCTCCTGTTCAAGGGCGCGACAACATGGCCTACGCGCCAATCGTTGTAAACAACCAGGCAGTTGGTTCGGTTCGGGTGTGGGTATACGGCTCCGATCAGCTGCTACGTGCAGCCGACCAGGAATTCCGGGATCGTTCCTACCAGGCCATGATCCTTGCGGCAATCGCGGCGATTGCCTTGGCTTCGATATGCGGCTTCTTCTTTGCGCGCACGCTCGTGCGTCCCATTCGCTCCCTGACCGAGACCGCGGTTGCCATCAAGGAAGGCGACTTGACCGCCCGCACCAACATGCAGGGCGATGATGAGATTTCTCAGCTCGGGCAGACGTTCGACGCCATGGCTGCTTCGGTCGAGCGCGATCGCAAGCTCGAGCGCCGCTTGACAACCGACGTCGCGCACGAGCTCCGCACGCCGCTCATGGCAATACAGGCAACGGTCGAGGCTATGGTTGACGGGGTCCTACCGGTCGACGAGGAGCGCCTGATAACGGTTGATTCAGAAGTTATGCGCTTGTCGCGTCTGGTCGATTCCCTGCTGAAGCTCTCGCGCCTCGAGAATCGTGCCAATCCCAACAAACAAGAGCTCATAGATGTGGGCGAGGTCGTCTCGGGCATCATCGCCACCCACGAGGCTTACGTATCGGAGTCGGGTCTGACCTTGCATTACAAGACGGATCAAAACGTTTACATCATGGGTGACCCCGACCTCATTCGTCAGGCAACAGCCAACCTCATTTCGAATGCGGTGCGCTATACCGACGAAGGCGGGCATATCTACGTGCGCGTGAAGCGCGGCGAGTCGATGGCCTCGATTGCCGTGCAAGATACCGGTATCGGTCTCACGCCGGATGAGGCGCGCATGGTGTTCCAGCGGTTCTGGCGCGCCGATTCGGGGCGCGATCGCGAGAGCGGCGGCCTCGGCGTTGGCCTGACGGTCGTCAAGGAAATTGTCGAGCGCCACAACGGATGGGTGCAGGTCGAGGGCCGCAAGGGCGAAGGCGCCTGCTTCACCATCCACATTCCGCTCTACGTCGAGCGCGAGCAGCGTCGGAAGACCGGCCGCCAAACCGGCCGCATGTCCAAGATATCCCGATAACAGTGTCCTTCCGCTGCGCTCGCGCTGGCGGGTGGGAGTGTTCGCCAGTTTCGTTTCATCCCACCGCGTTTGCGCTGGCGGGGGCGCGCTCCGGCTTGGCTTCGCCTAACCTATATGGATAAACAGGAACAGTGGCTGCAGAATCGCCGGAGTCACGCCCCCGCCAGCGCGAGCGCAGCGGGACGAGTAAAGCGGACAAACCGATGCGCGCGCCCGCCTGCGGTTTCGCGGTGGGATTGGACAGGGCGGGACGGAATGTGCCCTTGCGGCTTTTGCAGGGGAGTGGGGAGGTTGGTCGGTGCTTCAATATGCAACCCCGATGCAGATTTGCGGGCCAGTGTGCCTTGCGGGTCCTCCCGCCGTTACAATAGGCAGGTTGAAGAACGACAGGAGGCAAGGCCATGGCCGGAATCGATATCAAGCCCGATGCGCAGGGCAAAGTGCGCGACCTGTACGATTTAGGCGACAAGCTGCTGCTTGTGGCAACTGACCGCATTTCTGCATTCGATTACATTCTTGAAGACGAGATCCCGTACAAGGGCGAGGTGCTAACGAGGATTTCGTGTTTCTGGTTCGAATTGCTCGACGGCGTCGTCGAGAACCATCTTGTTTCGACCGATGTGTCTGATCTTCCCGAGCAGTTCAAGCCCTATTCGGATTATCTGAACGGGCGCTTCATGCTGGTGAACAAGGCCGAAATGTTTCCGGTCGAGTGCATCGTACGCGGATATCTGGCGGGAAGCGGGTTGAAGGAATACAATCGCGCCGGCACCGTGTGCGGCATAGAGCTGCCAGAAGGCCTGGTCAACTCCTCTAAGCTTCCTGAACCCATCTTCACTCCTTCCACGAAGGCCGAAATCGGCGACCACGACGAGAACATCAGCTTCGAACGCTGCGCCCAGATTATTGGCGAAGAAGACGCGGCAGCATTGCGCGACCTTTCGCTCAAGGTGTACACGACTGCACGCGACCATGCCGAGAAGCAGGGAATCATCATTGCCGATACCAAGTTTGAGTTCGGTCGGCTGAACGGCAAGATCATCCTTGCCGACGAGGTTTTGACGCCCGATTCGTCGCGCTTCTGGCCTGGCGATACCTATGCTCCAGGTGCGGATCAACCGAGTTTTGACAAGCAGTTCGTGCGCGATTGGCTGACCGCGAACTGGGACAAGACCGGCAACCCGCCGCATCTCCCCGAAGAAGTTATTCAGAAGACGAGCCAGAAGTACATTCAGGCTTACGAGAAGATTACCGGACGGAAATTCTAAGATGTCACAACGCAATCCGCTCAACGACCGTTACAACAATGCTGACGAGAAGCGCATGGGCAAGACCCGCAAAAGCTCTGCGTCAGCAAAGCCCAAGGCGCAGCGTGCTGCGACTGTGCGCGACCCTGCCCCCAAGAGCAAGAAGCAAAAGAAGGAAGAAGCACGCGAGCGTGAAGAGAAGGCCGCAAAAAAGGCGAGCATGACACGTGCGCGTTTCGAGGAAACGCCCACCTACAAGCGGTTGCGCAAGTTTTGGTGGGCGGCGCTCGGCAGCGCCATCGCGCTTACTGCGCTATCGTTCGTGTTGCAGCGGAATTCTGACCTGAACAGCGTATCGATGGCCTGCATGATTTTGGCATACGTCATGATCATCGTCGCGTTCTGGATTGACCTCGGCAAGATTCGCAAAGAGCGTAAGCTTTACGATGCTGCGTTTTCGAGCAACAAGTCAAAAGAAGCCCGCAAAGAGCAAAAGAAAATGCGCGCGGAAATGCGAGAGCAAGAGAAAGAGGCAGCCGAGAAATACGAGGCGGCTAAGACGGCTGAAGCCGAAAAAGCAGCCAAGAAGGGCAAGGGTCTTTTTGGGCTGTTCGGAAAGAACAAGGATTCCGAGCCGGCTGAGAGCTCAGACGAAAAATAGCGTTAGCAATCAACGCGAGCAAAAGATTCGGAAGGCGCGCCCTAAGGGCGCACCTTCCTATGATAGGGCGCTCGTCGCCTTAAAGGCTAATCGGTGACTGTGCGTGTGCACGCTAGCTGCCTTCGATGTGCCATTTTCCCTTTCCTCACAAGAAATCCCGAAAAGCGCGAGGCCTTCACAAGTGCTGATGCTGGGCAATGGTACAGCGCAGCCGCACACAAAATGCTGTAGGGTTGCAAGCTATGCCCCACATCCAATGGTCGTTCGGGTACAAAGGGGGCTGATTTGCCGTCACCCCTCCTGCGCGCCCGTTGTGCTCGTATCTTGCAAAAAACACATTACATCAGGGGATTTACAAGTATACTGTCGATATCTTTCGTCTTAAGGAGGAACGAATGCGGTGCGTCGAATGTGGACACGAAATTAAGGATGGCGCTGTTTTTTGCATCAGGTGCGGTGCAATGCAGGTATCGAACAAGAGCGCTCAGCAAGGTCAGACGGTGCGGTCGGCAAGCGGCCCGGCTACGGCTCCACGCAATGTGAAGAATTTCGAGCCGACACCCAAGCGTGGTGGCGGCGGAATCGTCGTTTTCATTATCGCGGCCATCGCTGTTCTGGCGGCCATCGTCGCCTTGGCGATGTTTGCGCTTAACCCCGGTTCGTCGGGCGGTAACTCTAGTTCGGAGGCCTCGGTTGCATCTAGCGAGTCGTCATCGAGTAGCTCGAGCTCGTCTTCTTCGTCTTCCGCATCGAGCAGCTCGAGCTCGGCATCGTCTTCCTCGACGTCTGCTTCGTCCGCTTCGCGGACCGCTACCGGCACGGCATCGAGCAAGGCTGCTAGCCAGGGCACCACGGCTGCGCAGCAACAACAGCAGCAGCAACAGCAGGCCCAGCAAGCGCAGCAGCAGGCCCAGCAACAGGCTCAGCAGCAGCAACAACAGCAGGCCCAGCCCGCGCCGGAGCCCGCTCCTGCGCCGGCTCCCACGGGAACCGATAGCAGCTACAAGCTCCCTGACTCTTCGACGTACCGGTATTCGAGGAGCGAGCTCGAGGGCATGAGCTCCTACGATCTGTGGATCGCGCGCAACGAGATCTTTGCCCGCCACGGCCGTGGATTCGACGATCCGCAGCTGCAGGAATACTTCAACAACAAGACGTGGTACACCCGCCAGTACTCGCCTGCCGAATGGGATGCGAGCCAGTCGATTAGCGACATCGAGGCCGATAACGCCGCCCTCATGCTCGATATCGAGAACGATCGCAACTCAGAGTACCTGTAACGCCGTCGCGTAACATGTCGTGAACAAAGTGGGCCCGCTTTGCGCGGGCCCACTTGCTTTTTCGCTGTTGCGCTTTCCTGCAGCGGTCGCCGCCTGCGCGGCGGGCTTGCCCTGCTAGCGCATGTTGTCGGCGCTTCCGAGGTCTCCGAGCTGGTCGAACAGACGCTCCGCCGCTTTCTGCCCGTAGCCGAATTTTGGGTTTGCCCAATTGGCGAAGGGATGAATGGCGATGCCGCCGCGCGGGACAAACAGCCCTTTGATCTCGATGTACTTAGGATCCATAAGCTCTATGAGGTCGTTCATGATTATGTTGGTCACATCTTCGTGGAAGTCGCCGTGGTTGCGGAACCCGAACAAGTAGAGTTTCAGCGACTTGCTTTCGACCATGCGAACGTTGGGGATGTAGTTTATGAGCAGCGTCCCGAAATCAGGTTGGCCGGTGATGGGGCAAAGTGTGGTGAATTCTGGGCAGCGCAACGTAACCAGATAATCGCGGTCCTGGTGGGCGTTGTCGAACGCTTCCAGAACCGACGGATCGTAATCAGTGGGTCCGGCGACCTTTGCGCCGAGAATGGTGAGATTGTCGTGCTTTGCCATGGTCGCCCTCCGCTTGCTAGTTGCATAAGAACTTGCGCTATCATAACTCAGGTATAGTCGCTTCAGCAGACTGGAATCTACCGAAACGGCTAGGCAAAGGACCCAAGGCGGCAGCGGCTAATCTACACTAAACGCGGAGCGCCGCAGCGGAACTGGGCGGGCGCTCGTTCGGCGACCGTCGTTTTACCGGAGCCCGGAGGAGTACATTGGCGCAACATTCGCGAGATAACGACGACCTGAAGCGGGCGGCATCAGATGCCTCGTCGTTGCTCGGCGCTCATAAGGCTTCTCGTAGCAGCGCATCTGGAGCTGCGCGTTCTGGTTCAACAACACGCAAAAGGGGCGAAGCGCCAAAGGTCTCGGTGCCATCGAACAGAGGGACGCGTCGGAGCCCGCGAGAACCCGAGCGGCTGACCCTAATCCAATTCGCTGCCCAAAACGCCGTGTACATCGTCGGCGTTGCCGCTGTGGTGGCGCTCGTCTGCGTGATGCTCGTCGCCATTCGCTCGTGCGTCCCAACCGAGACGTACGATTTCGACGGTGAGCTCGATTTCTATTACGAGAGTCCATTTGATTGGTCGAACCTCCAGATGGGCGATGATGGGCGCTATGCCTATATCGATAACGGAAAGGTGCGTTCGCATTCGGGCATCGACGTATCCGAAAACCAGCTCGAGATCGATTGGCAGGCTGTCGCAGACGACGGTATCGATTTCGCCATGATTCGCCTCGGGTACCGGGGCGCAACCGAAGGAACGCTGTACACTGACGCGCAATTCGAGGCGAACCTGAAGGGCGCGAAAGCCGCCGGAGTGGGTTGCGGCGTGTACTTCTTTTCGCAGGCCGTTAACGAGAAAGAGGCCAAAGAGGAAGCGGAATTCATAATCGACCAGCTTGACGGTGCTGAGCTCGAGTATCCTGTGGCGTTCGATTTCGAGAGCGCCGTAGCCGGCGTGGATCTTCCGCGTGCGTACAATCTGGACAAGGACCAGATGACCAAGATCGGCGAGGCGTTTTGCGAACGCATCGAGAAGGCCGGCTACAAGGCTATGATTTACGGCAATTACTACGACTTGGACATGTATCACTACAAGAGCTTGCAGAGCAAGGCGATCTGGTGGGCCGAATACGACGTCTGGTATCCAAATCCGAATATCGACATCGTCATGTGGCAGTATTCGAACGGCGGAATAGTTGACGGTATACCAACTGCTGTCGACATGAACATCGATTTAACCGACGCGCTGTAATAGAATTGCGTTTGAAAGCGGAATCGCGATAGTCGAAAACCTTCGGGCCCGGAAGAAGGCTCGCGGTTTGGCGGTTGTGGCAAGAGCAAGGAAAGGAAGCGGATATGAATTGCACTAACTGCGGAGCGACGCTCGGAGAAGGCGTTTCTTTCTGCACAAACTGCGGGGCTCCGGTTGCGCACGCAGCCGGCGAGGCTACCGAGCTGGGCGCTTCGCTCGAATCGGCCGTAAAGGCAAACCAGGGAGTCGTCGATTCGGTCGAGGCCCATGCCGAGATTGCGGACGAGGCGGCGGCGCGCTGGGCCGAAGCGGAGGCCGAGGCGATGAATGACGCGCAGTTCCCGTCTGGCGCCCCTCAGGCACCTGCTGGCTATCAGCCCCCGAGCTACAATCAGCCCGAATCGCCGCAGGGCGCTCAGCCTGCCGTAGTAGCGGCTCCGTTCTACCAGGCAGACGCATCGCCCAACGCCCACTACAGCAGCCAGCGCTCATACGAGCAGAACGCCTATGGCCAAGATACCGGGCAACCGGGCGGCTATCAGCAACCGTCGTACGGCCAGCCCGCCGGGTATCAGGCTCCTCAGCAGGTGTGGCCGCAGCAGTCGGCGACGAATCGCGCGTTTGCGATGGTGCTCTACGTTTCGGGCCTGCTGGGGCTGATTTTCGCCCTGGTGGTACGCGATCAGAACGATGAGTTCATCACGCATCACCTGAACAACAACGTGGTCATCCTCATCGGCGCCTTCATCGGCAGCTTCCTCAGCGTCATCGGGATTGGTTTCATTCTGCTGATTTACCTGCTCGTCATGGCCATCATGGGTATCATCAGCGCTTACCACGGCGACATGAAAGAACTCCCCCTCATCGGCAAGCTCCACATCGTTAAGTAATCGCAATCGCGTACTGAATTCTGCGCCCGAATCCGATAGTGGATTCGGGCGCCTTTTTGCGAGTTGCTCCTTCCCGCCGCGCCTCTATGGGCGGAGGCGCGCTCTGGCTTGGCTTCGGCTAAACCTAAGTGAAATAAAGAAGTTTGTGCCTGCAGAATCGCCGGAGTCACGCCTCCGCCCATAGAGGCGCTTCGTTATAACGTATGGCTACAAGCTCCCTGGTTTACGAAGCGCTCCTGCGGGCGGGGCTGTGACTCCGGCGATTCTGCAGGCACTGTATTCTAAACCCCATATAGGTTTAGCCGAAGCCAAGCCGGAGCGCAGCCCCGCCCGCAGGAGCGCGGCGGGATAAATAAGCGAGACTCAGTTTAGTTGGTGGTTTCCTCGGCGACGAGGTGGGCGGCGCCGTAGCGTTCGCGCAGGCCGGGCTTGTCGATCTTGCCGGTCGAGTTGCGCGGCACTTCCGCGAAAATGTAGCGGCGCGGGCGCTTGTAGCGCGGCAGGTCCAGGCAGAAATCGGCCATCTGCTCTTCGGAGCATTCGCGGCCTTCCTTCAGCTCGATGATGGCGCAAGCGATTTCGCCGAGACGCTCGTCGGGCATTCCGATGACGGCGACGTCCTTTACAGCGTCGTTGCTGCGGATGAAGGCCTCGATTTGCACGGGGTAAAGGTTCTCGCCGCCCGTGATGATGACGTCCTTCGCGCGGTCGACGAGCGTGATGAAGCCATCGGCGTCGATCTTGGCTACATCGCCGGTGTAGAGCCAGCCGTCGCGCAGCGATTCGGCCGTCGCCTCGGGATTGTTGTAGTACTCGACCATGACGCAGTTGCCCTTAAGGCACAGCTCGCCCACGTCTTCGCTGCCGGGCTCGACGACCGAGCCGTCTTCGCGGCGGATTTCGGCTTCCCAGCCCCAGCCGGGAATGCCGTTGGTCTCGAGGTGCTCGAAGTTCTCGACGCCCAGGTGGATGCTTCCGGGGCCCATGCCTTCGGATAGGCCGTAGTTATTGTCGTAGTCGTGGTTGGGGAAACGTTTCTTCCAGCGGCGCACGAGGCTCGGGGGTACCGGTTGCGCGCCGATATGCATGAGCCGCCATTGGTCTAGGCGGTAGTCATCCAGATTTACCTTGCCATCGTCGATGGCATCAAGGATGTCCTGGGCCCAGGGCACGAGCAGCCATACCAGCGTGCAGTGCTCTTCGGAAACCGTCTGCAGGATCCAGTCAGGGCGCACGCCGCGCAAGATGACTCCCTTGCTGCCGCTGACCAAGCTGCCGAACCAGTGAATCTTGGCGCCCGTGTGATACAGCGGCGGAATGCACAGGAAACAGTCGTCGCGCGTTTGGCCGTGATGGTGCTGTTCGCATTGGCCGGCTTGCATGAGGCTCAGGTGATTATGCAGAATCGCCTTCGGGAAGCCCGTCGTGCCGCTGCTGAAGTAGATGGCCGCATCGTCCTGGTCCGAGATGACGACGTTGGGCTCTTCCGCCGAGAAGTGGACCACGCGCTTGTTGTAGCTGCGTGCGAACGAGGGGCACTCCTCGCCGACGAAGTACATGCGCTTGATTTGCGGCATGCGGTCGACGATCTGCTCGACGCGCCCAATGAATTCTGGGCCAAACACGAGGACTTCACAGTCGGCGAGCTCGAGGCAATACTTGATCTCGTCGGCGGTGTAGCGGTAGTTCAGCGGAACGGCAACGGCGCCGGCTTTCAGCACGCCGAAATAGATGGGCAGCCATTCCAGGCAGTTCATCAGCAAGATTCCAACTTTAGTGCTGCGGTCCGTGACACCGGTCTCGATGAGCAGATGGGCAAAACGATTGGCTTCGGCGTTGAATACCTTCCAGGTGATTTCACGGCGATAGCGCTCGGACGCGGGGGCTTCGACGAGCTCGTAGTCGCGCCACGTCTTGCCGCGGCTTTCGCGAATGGCAGGATTGACCTCGACAAGGGCGATATCATCGGGGTATTTTGCTGCGTTCATGATCAGATAGTCGGTTGCAGGCATGTTATTCTCCAGCGTCTAGGAATACTTTTCTCGTTACAAAATTCCAAACCATCACGATGGCGGTAGCTGCGATCTTCACGATGAGGTAATGAACGTGCAGAAGCTCGACCCCCGCCCACATAATAGCGTTGTTAATAATAAGTCCGATCACGGATAAAACGACGAAGATCACGAATTCCCTTCGTCTGCTCATGCCTTCTTTGTGCGTAAAGACGTAACGCATCGAGGCAAGGTAGTTGAAGATGACCGAAACCGTAAAGCCGATTGTTGCGCTGACGAGATAGTTGATGTGCAGGATTTCGGTGCAGAAAGCCAGCAATCCGTAGTCGATGAAGAAGGCTATGAAACCAACCACGCCGAATTTCATGAACTGTTCGATGAGTTTTTTCATGGTGGATAGTATAAACAATCCGCATTCGGTTTTGGCATCTTGCTTATCCCACCGCGCTTCCGCATGCGGAGTCGCACTCCGGCTTGGCTTCGCCTAAACCTATATGTATTTTGGAATAATGTGGCTGCAGAATCGCCGGAGTCACGACTTCGCATGCGGAAGCGCTCTGTTACCTCGGGTGCAACTGCGCATTCGGACCCATGGTGCGGTAGCGTTTCCGCAGGCAGGGGCGTGACTCCGGCGATTCTGCAGCCACTGTTCCTGTAATTCACATAGGTTAGGCGAAGCCAAGCCGGAGCGCGCTCCTGCCTGCGGAAACGCGGTGGGATAAGCTGGGCGACGCAGGATGGCTAGGCTGCAGCAGCGGCTTCGGCGGCTTCGTCGGCGGCGGCGAGCTCGAGGGTCTTCTTTTTGGCGAGCCAGCGCACGAACACGATGGCAAGAATTGCAGCCACGAACTTGCCGATCATCAGCGGCGCGATGAGCGTGGGCTGGTAGGTCGCGCAGAACGACAGATGGTCGCCGATGATGAACGAACCGCATACGCAGTACGCAAGCACCTTGACCTTGTCGAGCGGCTCCATGTCGCGAATCATGGGGAACAGCGCCAACGCATTGGCCGACGTGGCTAGGATGCCTGAAACAGCTAGGTCCGAAAGACCGAAGAAGTTGCCGATTTTGCCGAGCGGCTTAGCCAGGTAGGTTTTGATCAGATACACCATGGGGAAGGCGCCTGCCAGCATCATACCGATGGAGCTGACGACCTCGACCGATTGCGAGATGTAGGCGTCGGTGTAGGTGCCGGTCTCGGGGTCGAGCACACCGTACGCTGCCAGCGGCTCGAAGCCCCAGCCACCGAAGATAGTCGAGAAGCAGCCGGTGAAGTATTCGATGATCGACAGCATGAGCACGATGCGCGCAGCGTAGTCGATGAAGCGCCCGAAGACGGTAAAGCCCTTGATCATGCCGTTCGGAATAAACTTCAGGCCGAGGGCGATCAGCACGCAGATGATGGTGATGGGGATCAGGTTCGGCATCATCTCGCCCGCAGTGAGCGCCATCTGGTAAGTCGCCTCAGCGTTGTTCGAGATGGTCGCGCGAATCATCGGGTTCGACAGCATGATGACCAAAGAGCCCACGAGGACGCCGAACGGAATGGAAACGAAACCGCACATCATGCCGAGCGCCAGGTACTTATGGTCTTTCTTATCGACCATGCGCAGGCCAATGGGCAGTGAGTATACGATGGTGGCGCCGGCCATGAATCCGGTGAACATGGCCATGATCCAGCTCTCGCGCGTGGCTGCAATGGCGTCGGCGGTTTGGTAGCCGCCCATGTCGGTAGCAACGATGGTGGTCGAAGCAAGCGCAGGATCTGCGCCTACCAGGCCGAATGCTGGCCCAAAGACGGTTTCGACGAACCAGGTGATGTACGGGATCGAGGCGAAGATGCCGCCGACCGACAAGAAGATCGGGCCGATGGAGTACAGGCCTTCGATGAATTGGTTGCCCAACTCGCTCTCGGGTTTGACGATGGACGCGATGGCGCCTGCGGCCATGCAGGCCATCATGATGTATACGACTATGGTTCCGATGAGTTCCATAAACAAGCCTTTCATGTTAGTAAACTGTGTCAGTATAGCGGATTTGTTCAAATAATACGAATTAACAAAAAAGTTGAACATATCGTAGTGGCGTAGCTTCAGAGCCACTTGCGCAAATAAATAAATTGTATACAATATAATTGTTTAAAATTTTTATGAGAAAGGATCGAACATGAGCGTTTACGATTTCAAGGCAACGGCACTTGACGGTAGCGAAGTTTCTCTCGGGGAATACGAAGGGAAAGTGTTGCTTGTCGTCAATACGGCTACGGGCTGCGGGTTCACCCCGCATTACGAGCCTCTCGAGGCAATGTACAAGGAATATCGCGATCAGGGGTTCGAGATACTCGATTTCCCCTGCAATCAGTTTGCCGACCAGGCTCCCGAAAGCGATGACGAGATTCATGAATTCTGCCAGGTGAAATTCGGCACGGAGTTCCCCCAGTTCAAGAAGATTGAAGTGAACGGCGAGGGGGCTGACCCGCTGTTTGCCTACTTGGCCACCGAAAAGCCGTTCGAAGGTTTTGGCAAGGGCATCAAGAACAAGGCTCTCGAGAAGTTCGCGAACATGAACAACTCCAAGTTCGGCGAAAAGGCCTACATCAAGTGGAACTTTACCAAGTTCCTTGTGGACCGCCAGGGCAACGTCGTGGCGCGTTTTGAGCCAACGGTCGAAATGGAAGATGTGAAGAAGGCTGTTGCGGCTGCTCTGTAACAGCGTCAGTTCTGTAGGCCCGTCGAGGACCAGCCGGGCCCTTTGCGAGAACGGGGCCCGGCGATGGCTATGATTGGCGGTTCGGACTTGAAATTAAAACGTTCGTGTACAATTAAGCAACCATGGATACTACTGCTGTGCTTATCGACGAAATACCAACCGAAGAATTGCTGAAGCTCGAAAACCAGCTGTGCTTCCCCCTGTACGCATGCTCGAAAGAGGTGGTGCGCCGCTATTCGCCATATCTCGACGAGTTGGGGCTTACGTATACACAGTATTTGGTTATGATGGCGCTTTGGGAGTACGGACCCACGTCGGTTACAAAGCTCGGCGAGCGTCTGTATCTTGATTCCGGGACGTTGACCCCGCTCCTGAAGAAGCTCGAGGCACGGGGTTTGCTGACGCGCGAGCGGAGCGAGGACGACGGGCGGCGCGTCGATGTCGTTCTGACCGAGGCGGGCAAGGCCATGAAACAGGAAGCCCGGAAGGTCCCGATTTCGATGGGGCAATGCCTGAAGATTGATCCGAGAGACGCCGAGGACCTCGTCCGGATTCTGCGCAAGGTCCTCGTTGCCCTGGGCGATTAGTCAAATGCAACTGATGCGGTACGGGCGCGGCTGAAAACCTGCCCCTATTCCTCTATTCCCCTATTTCATGCAGACGCGGTTTCTACCAGTGTTCTTAGCCTCATAGAGGGCTTCGTCGACGCGCTTGAACAACGTGTCGACAGTATCTTCGGGTGTACCCAAGGTTACGCCGACGCTGATGGTCACGCGTCCAACAGGCTTGAAATCTCGTTCTTCAACATGACGGCGCACGCGCTCTGCAAGCTCCATCGCCAACGACGGGTCTGCGCGCGTGAACAGCAGCAGGAATTCCTCTCCACCCCAACGGCTCAGAACGTCGTTGGTGCGGATGGCTTCTTCTACGCGCGCGGTCAGTTCGCGTAGTATGCCGTCGCCAACATCGTGACCGTATGTGTCGTTGATGCGTTTGAAATGATCGATGTCGTACATGAGCAGGACGAGCCGATCGCCTTCTTTTAGGCGAGAGAGCTCATAGCCCAGATGCTCGTTCATGTAACGGCGGTTATACAACCCGGTCAGCGTGTCGCGTTGCGCGAGCAGCGACAGATTGTCGATCATTGCGCGCAAATCGGCAGACGTAGCCTCGAGGAACGTAATCATCCTGTCCGAGAGGGGGATATTCGCGTGTGTTTTCTCCTCCGTATTCTGCAGTTCTATGTCGACGTATTCAGGAATCGGGGCGTCCGATGGGGCTCCTTCGCGCATGCCGACCGCTACGAGGGAGCTGTTGAGGATGCCTCCGCCCTCCCAGGTCTTGTACACTTCGCCAAATCCGTAGGTCCAGCAAACGTTAGGATTTGCATTGGCGTAATACGCAAATTCACGGTCAGCCTTTTCGTTTCCCATGAATATGCGTCGGTTCATGCAGGCAAACAGCAATAGTGCGTCTGGTTTGAATTTGGCCATAGCGTTCGCAGACGTCAGCGTTTCGCGCAACAAGTACTCCGGCTTTGAATAGCCAAGCGAAACCCGCTCGTCCACGGGGAGGTTCATCGAGAACTTCAACGCCCCGTCTTCAGTGCAGCTGAGCGGTACGCGCGGGATCAGCAGATTGTTGTTTACAGAAAGCAAGGGAAATGCGCAGACGTTGTCGTAAAAGTACTGGTCAGGGGTAACGTTCAAATAGCGCTCGTAAATCGATGCAGCAGGCAGGTCGTCGATTGTCAAGACGATGCCGTTTTCCCCGCATTCTGTGATGGTGAATTCGCGGCCAAGCGGCCTGAAGCCCATGTTGTAGTCGACTTGTACGTGCAGGTCCTTGCCCGAAAACACTATGGCGTTTATGCCGCGGTCGAAGAACTGGCCGTTGCCCATGATCATCGATTGGTCGAACGCAAAATCCTTTGTGCCGGCTTGCGCGCCGAAAATCGGTACTTCGGGATAGTCTTTCGAGACCGCGTCGATAAAGGGAGCGGGCAGTAGATCGATAGACGATGACATGAACAGGATGCCGGCTATGTCGTTGATCTTCGTGAGCTCGCCGACGAATTGCTGACCCGCACGCAGCGGGGTTATCTTGTGGCAGTCATACGAGAAGACCTTCACTTCGCTCGTTTCGAACGTGAGAAGCGAGCACATGGTATTTTTGGGCATGTCAAGGCCGTCGCTGTTAGGGCCGAGGGTGGTCATGCCGACCATCTGCGCGTCGGGCAGGGCGGCGACCATCTGCCCGATTTTCGGGGCGCAGTGCTCTGGGCTGCAGTTTGGCTCGAAAACCACGAGCAGGCGTCCGCTGGCGTTTTTGTACGACGGTTCATCAGAGATTCCCGCAAGCACGTTCTCGAAGCTATCTTCGTCGCCGAGTATGAAAGTGCGTTGTTGCATAATTATTGTCCATTCGCGCTGAAAAACTGCCGATTTCTGATTTTATCGAATAATAAGGCACTTCGAAGCTTTGTTTACGAAATGGCAGAAGTGTCAGATATTCGGACTCAATTGATGCTGGGTGGCAAATGCCCTAAAAAACGCGTTTCTGTTACCAGGCTGCTGACGAGCCGATGGGGGCTTCAGGTGGAAATACCTTGTCCTTTATTGCGCGCGGGCTAATCCCTGCTAGAATACGTTCGATTCACAGGTGCGAGGCCAGGCTTCGCAGGTTTGACTACGTTGCATTCCGTGCGTATATCAAATCATAGGCATAGGCATAACAATGCCCTGTTCGTGCAGGGGAGAGGGGACAAATGGACTTCGGCGCAATGGCAGAATACTTGCCGTTGTTCGAGCAGGCCATGTGGCTTACCCTGCGCATAGGCTGGGTGGGCATTTTGGGCTCGTTGGTCATCGGTCTGATCGTGGCCATGATCACCCATTACAAAGTACCGGTGCTGTACCAGATTTCGCTCTTCTACATCGAGCTTTATCGGAATACGCCGCTGCTCATCCAGTTGTTTTTCATGTATTTTGCGCTGCCGCGCGTGTTCGGCTTCGGCATAGACGCAGAAATGTGCGGCATGCTGGGGCTCGCGCTTTTGGGCGGCGCCTATATGGCCGAGTCGTTCCGAAGCGGCTTGGATGCGGTCGAGCCCATACAAACCGAAAGCGCGCTGTCGCTCGGTATGACGAAATGGCAGGTTATGCGCTATATCGTGCTTCCGCAAGCGGTGACGCTTTCGATTCAGTCGTTCGTGGCCAATGTAATCTTTCTGCTCAAGGAGACGAGCGTCTTCTCTGCAATCAGCCTGATGGATCTTATGTTCGTGGCAAAAGACCTCATCGGCTTGTATTACAAGACAACCGAGTGCCTGGTCATGCTTGTTATTTTCTATCTGATCATCATTTTGCCAGTGTCAATATTGGGAACCGTAGTCGAAAGGAAGCTTCGCTATGGAGCTTTTGGGTCTTGATGTCCTGTTCAAGGGCAGCAACGCCATGCGGCTACTTCAGGGCCTTGGCGTTGCGGTCGAAATTAGCGTCATTTCGGTAATTATCAGCTTGGTGCTGGGTATGCTCTTCGGCGTCTTCATGACGTGGAAGAATCCGGTTGCACGCGTCATCAGCCGCATCTACCTCGAGATCGTGCGAATCATGCCGCAGCTCGTGTTGCTGTTCATCGTGTTCTTCGGCGCCACCCGCGTCATGGGCCTGAACATATCTGCCGAGCTCAGTTCGATAATCGTGTTCAGTTTCTGGGGCGTCGGCGAAATGGGCGACCTGGTGCGCGGGTCTCTCGAGAGCATTCCCAAGCATCAGTACGAAAGCGCGGCGGCGCTTGGCATGAACAAGGCCCAGATTTACTACCATATCGTCATTCCGCAGGCGGTGCGTAGGCTCATTCCGATGTCGATTAACCTCGTCACGCGCATGATTAAAACGACGAGCCTAATTCTGATGATCGGCGTGGTCGAGGTCATGAAGGTCGGCCAGCAGATCATCGAGGCAAATCGCATGGCCAGCCCGAATGCGGTTTTCGGCATTTACGGGACGATTCTGCTGTTGTACTTCCTGGTGTGTTGGCCCATTAGCATGCTGGCGCGACACCTCGAAAAGAAGTGGAGCAACTAATGAAAAATGTGTAAAAGGGGTCAGACCCCTTTTACACATTATGGATGAGATGGAGAGATTGGCATGGCAAACGAAGGCGTGCTGCGCATAGAAGGCCTGCGCAAGGCCTACGGCGACAATGTGGTCATCGACGGGCTTGACCTGACGGTCCAGCCAGGCGAGGTCGTGGTCGTCATCGGCCCTTCGGGGTGCGGCAAGTCTACGCTGCTGCGCTGCATAAACGGCCTCGAGGAGATTCAGGGCGGGCGCATCATGCTCGACGACGCGGAAGTCGACGGGCGGTCGAAGAACATAGCCCAGATTCGGCAGAAGCTCGGCATGGTGTTTCAAAGTTACGACTTGTTTCCGCATAAGACGATTATCGACAATGTCACGCTTTCGCCCATCATCGTCCAGAAGCGCCCGAAGGCCGAGGTCGTTGCGGAAGGCGAGGCGCTACTCGACCGAGTAGGCCTGCTCGACAAGCGCGATGATTATCCCCGTCAGCTATCGGGCGGTCAGAAGCAGCGCGTGGCCATTGCGCGCGCCCTTGCCATGAAGCCCGAAATCATGCTGCTCGACGAGATCACGGCGGCACTCGATCCCGAGATGGTGCACGAGGTGCTCGACGTTATCTTGGATTTGGCGCGCGAGGGCAAGACCATGATCATCGTCACCCACGAGATGAGCTTTGCGCGCGCCGTTGCCGACCGGGTCATCTTCCTCGAAGGTGGCCATATTGTCGAAGAGGGCATTCCCGAGCAGTTCTTCACCAACCCCAAAACCGATCGCGCCCGCGCGTTCCTCCGCACCTTCGAATTCGACGCCGTGCGCTCGCACGTATAGGAAACCAATTCGGCGCTCCGCTCCCGCATTCGGCCGAACCGAACGCGGGCTTTCCGAAATCCCCATATCGCTGGTGTGCCCAGTAAGGGTATCATTGCACCATCTTGCCGATATACGAGATTTCGATATCGGCATGCGCCTCGAAGGGGTCAAGTATCGAAAGCGATATGAGGAATAAGGAGACGAGAATGAGGAAGAAGCTTTTGGGAATTGCAGCCGTTGCCGCTGCGCTTGCTTTGGCGGCGTTTGTGCTTACGGGTTGTGGCGGGTCTGCAAGCAGCAGCGCATCTGCCGCTGCGTCGGGGAGCGCGGCAGGCGCCGAAGCCGGCAGCGGTGCCGGCGTGTTCCGCACCCTTGATGAAATCAAGGATAGTGGCAAGATTGTCATCGGCGTGTTCAGCGACAAGCATCCGTTCGGCTACGTCGACGAGGGTGGCGAGTACGCTGGTTACGATGTTGAGCTCGCCAACCGTTTGGCTCAGGACCTGGGCGTCGAGGTCGAGTATGTTTCGACCGAGGCCGCTAACCGCGTTGAGTATCTCGAGACGGGCAAGGTCGATGTGGTGCTGGCCAACTTCACCGTGACCGACGAACGCGCCCAGAAGGTCGACTTCGCCAATCCGTACATGAATGTGGCGCTCGGCGTTGTGTCGCACAAAGACAACGTAATTACCGACCTTTCTCAGGTTGGCGATGGCGAAGTCATCGTCATTACCGGCACGACGGCAGAAACGTACCTGACGGAGAATAACCCCGAAATCAAGTTGAAGAAATTCGAGACCTACGCTAATGCCAAGACCGCGTTTGAGAACAAAGAAGGCGTTGCTTGGGCGAACGACAACACCGAGGTTATCGCGTTCGCTAACGGTGCCGAAGGCTATACGGTCGGCATCGAGGAGCTCGGCTCGCTCGACACCATCGCTCCGGCAGTCTCGAAGGGCAATACGACCCTGCTCGAGTGGATCAACGAGGATATGGCCAAGCTTGGTGCCGAGAAGTTCTTCCATTCCGACTACGAGAAGACTCTGCTTGACGTGTACGGCGCTGATTACGAGGAAACCCTCGTTGTCGAGCCCGGCCAAGCTGCCAAGTAATCCATCCCGTCCTGACCCAACGGCTAAGCGCCCGCAATCGCTATTCGATTGCGGGCGCTTTTCTGTGGCTGGCTTTGCTCCCGCCGCGCCCCCGCCGACGGAACCGCGGCGGGATGGCATATGCCTTTGGAAACGGCTATTTGGGGCGGACGAGGCAGTGTTTGTCGTAGCCGATGAGGTCTTCGCGGCCGGCGCGTTGCAGGGCTTCGCGAACGAGGTCGCGATTCTTGGGGTTGCGGTACTGGATGAGCGCGCGTTGAAGCGCCTTTTCGTGGGGCGACTTGGGCACGTAAACCGGCTGCATGGTGCGCGGGTCGACGCCTGTGTAGTAGATGCAGGTCGAGACGGTGGCGGGCGTAGGGTAGAAATCTTGGACCTGTTCGGGGTTGAATCCAAGGTCGCGGCAGTACTCTGCAAGCTCGACGGCCTCTTTAAGGGTCGATCCCGGGTGGGATGACATCAAATAGGGCAAGACGTACTGCTCTTTTCCGACTTCTTTGCAGAGTCGCTTGAACTCATCGACGAAGCGATCATACACGGCTCGACCCGGTTTTCCCATGACTCGCAGCACTTCGTCCGAGATATGCTCAGGCGCCACGCGCAGTTGGCCGCTTACGTGATGCTCGACCAATTCGCGCATGAAAGTAGGGTCGGGGTCGAGCAGGGCGTAGTCGAAGCGTATGCCGCTTCGGACGAAGACCTTCTTGACTCCGGGTAATGCGCGTAGCTTACGCAGCAGCTTCACGTAGTCTTTGTGGGTGACGCGTAGCGATCGGCAGGGGGTCGGTGAGAGGCAACGCTTGTTAGGGCACGGGCCGTGATGCAGCTGCTTTTCGCAGGCTGGTATGCGGAAGTTTGCAGTGGGGCCCCCGACATCGTGTATGTAGCCCTTAAATTCGGGATCGTCGATCATTGACCGCGCTTCTGCTATCAGCGATTTGTGGCTGCGAGCTTGGATGATGCGTCCCTGATGGTAGTTGAGAGCGCAAAACGCGCAGTCGCCGAGGCAGCCCCTGTTGCTCGTCAGCGAGAACTTCACCTCGGCAAGAGCGGGCACCCCGCCCGCTTTGTCATAGCGCGGATGCCACGTGCGCTCGAAAGATAGCTCGTACACAGCGTCGAATTCTTCGGTAGTCAGCGGTTCGCTCGGCGGGTTCTGCACGACGAACACCCCGTGCGGATATTCCTCGATGAGCGGGTGGCCGTCATAAGGGTTGAGGTTGTCGGTCTGGAGCTTGAAGCTCCGAGCGTAATCGAGTTTATCTGCCTGCATGCTCTCAAACGAAGGAAGAGCGACCGGCTTGTACACGTGCTCGATGGAGCGGCATCGGTATACGGTGCCGGGGATGAACGTAAGGTCGCTTATCGATAGCCCTGCAGCCAGGGCATCGGCAATCTGGACAATGGACTTCTCGCCCATGCCGTATGAAATCAGGTCGGCGCCCGAATCGAGCAGGATCGAGCGCTTGAGCGAATCTGACCAATAGTCGTAATGGGCAAGTCGTCTCAAGCTGGCCTCGATGCCGCCGAGGACGATAGGGGTGTGCTTGAACGTGCGCCGTATGAGGTTTCCGTACACGACGCAAGCGTGGTCGGGGCGAAGCCCGACTTTACCGCCCGGCGAGTAGGCGTCGGTTTTGCGCCGTTTTTTAGCTACCGTGTAATGGTTGACCATCGAATCCATATTGCCGGCCGATACCAAAAACGCCAAACGAGGTTCGCCGAGGACCGCGATGCTTTCGGGGTTTCGCCAGTCTGGTTGCGAGATGATGCCCACCTTGTAACCGTTTGCTTCAAGGAGCCGCGTTATGAGGGCGCATCCGAACGACGGGTGGTCAACGTAGGCATCGCCGCACACGTAGACGAAGTCGAGTTCGTTCCATCCGCGCCTCCGCATTTCGCGTATTGTCATCGGAAGGTGTGCCATGCGCCCCGCTTTGCCGTCTAACAAACAGGCCAGGAAACCCCTGGCCTGAGACATGTCTGGTGCCCGAGGAGAGATTCGAACTCTCACGGTTTCCCAACGGTTTTTGAGACCGCCGCGTCTGCCATTCCGCCACTCGGGCGCGGAACCATAAGTATACCCGAACCTGGCCATTCGTGAAAAGGGGTATATCCTATATGCTCTCATGTTGGTCATTCGGGATGGCTGTTGGCTGTTTTGTGACGATGGTTTGCCCGTCCGCCCAGGCCGGCGGCAGGGCGCTAGGCCTACAGCTCCTCGCGTTTTGTGTAAATTAGAAGTCGGTAGCTGCGGAAGCGGCTACGCACCCTGCCGCCGGCCTGGGCTGCTGTGGTCTGAGCAGCAACCTTGAACTGGTCTGCTGGGTCTGAACCGATGCTGCTTGAACGCGTGCGGTAACGCTAGAATGTGCTCAACCAAGTTTGCGAACGAAAACACTGAACCCCAGGATGGCCGCTTATGACAATTCCAGAGCTTGCACGTCTTGCCGATGACGCTTATCGCGCCGGGGCAAACGCCGACGAGGCGTTCATGCGCTTTCTCGATTACGAGCTCGAGCGCGAAATCGAGCTGTGGCCGCATCAGGAAGAAGCGTGCATGGCCCTTGCGTTAGGCGACCATGTGATTTTGGGCACGCCAACAGGCAGCGGCAAGTCGACCGTAGCGCTGTGGCTCGCCTTCCTAGCGCTTTCGACAGGGCAGCGGATGTTCTATACGGCGCCAATCAAAGCCCTGGTAAGCGAGAAGTTCTTCGATTTCACCGACCAGTTCGGGCGTGACAATGTCGGCATGATTACGGGCGATGTTTCGATCAACGGTGCCGCGCCCATCATCTGCTGCACCGCCGAGATTCTGGCGAATGAGGCGTTGCGTTATGGCGATGGGGCGAACGTGGCGTACGCGGCGCTCGATGAATTCCATTTCTTCGGCGACCGAGAGCGCGGCTGGGCGTGGCAAGTGCCCCTGTTGACGCTTCCCTACACCCAGTTCTTGTTGATGAGCGCCACTCTTGGTGATACGTCGGCCATTTCCGCCAAGCTCGAGGAGCAAACGCGGCGTGGAGTCACACTCGTAGCCGACGCCCCCCGGCCCGTTCCCCTCGATTACCAGTTCGCCGACGACACGGCGCTCGAGGGCACGGTCGAGTTGGCCATGAGGCGCGATGAAGCACCCATATACATCGTGCATTTCTCGCAGGACGAAGCCCTGAAGAGCGCCCAGGCGCTCGCGAGCTATGGCATTTCGACCAAAGAGCAGCGGCAGCTGATCAAAGAGGCCCTTGTTGACGGCCGGTTTACTACGGCGTTCGGCAAGACGCTCAAGCGGCTGCTGCTCATGGGGGTCGGCGTTCATCACGCGGGCATGCTGCCGCGGTATCGGCGTACGGTCGAGCAGCTCGCCCAGCAGGGATTGCTGCCGGTCATCTGCGGCACCGACACGCTCGGCATGGGCATCAACGTTCCCATCAGAACGGTCCTCATGACGTCGCTTGCCAAGTTCGACGGTTCGCGTATCAGGCGGCTGAATGCGCGTGAATTCCACCAAATCGCCGGTCGGGCGGGCCGTAGCGGGTTTGATACCCAAGGGACGGTTATTGCCCAGGCAACTAAATACGATATCGAGCGCAAAAGGGCGCTGGCAAAAGCGGGTGGCGACCCGAAGAAAGCGCGCAAGATCAAAACGTCGAAGCCCCCTGAGGGTTTTGTGGGATGGAACGAGGATACGTTCCGGCGCCTTGTAGACGCTGTGCCCGAGACGTTGCGTCCGCGAATGGAGATGACGCATGCCATAGCGCTTGCCGAAGTTATGCAGGGGGGCGATGCCTGGCAGCGCACCCACGATCTGGTGGACGTCTCGCTTCAAACCGACGAGCAGAAAGAGGCGCTTCATCATCGCGCGGACGAAGTGTTTGCGACCTTGGAAGCGGCCGGGCTCATAACGCATGAAACGGTCGAGGGCGAGGATGGCGCGCAATACCAGGACTGGTACGTAACGGGCGATGTTCCAGAGGGGTTTGCCCTCGATCAGCCGCTTTCGCCATTTTTGCTTGCAGCGCTCGAGCTACTAGACCCCGAAGACGATACCTATGCCCTAGATGTCATCTCGCTTGTAGAAGCGACGCTCGAGCAACCGCGCCAAGTTCTGCGTGCGCAAGAGAAGGAGGCGCGCAGTCAGGCTATTGCCGCCATGAAGGCGGATGGCGTAGAGTACGAGGAGCGTATGGAGCGCCTCGAGGAAGTCACGTATCCGATGCCGCTTGCCGAGCTCTTGGAGGCTGCGTTCGCCGAATACTGCAGAGCCATGCCCTGGGCGCTTGACTACGAGTTGGCGCCGAAGTCGGTGCTGCGCGACATGGTCGAGACGGCCAGCGACTTCAAGACGTACGTGCAGCGCTACGGGCTTTCGCGGTGCGAGGGCATTTTGCTGCGGTATTTGTCCGACGCCTACCACGTGCTGGACCGCACGGTTCCGCCCGATGCGTTCGACGAGCGGCTCGATGACATCGTATGTTGGCTGGGCTGGCTTGTGAGCAGCATCGATTCGAGCCTGTTCGACGAATGGTCGGGCGACGAGGGCGCATCGGGCTTTGCCGATGCCGCCGCCCCGGTGCCCGAGGACGTTGTCGTTGCGGATCGTCGAGGCATGACCCTGCTCGTGCGCAACGCGCTGTTCGCACGTGTGCGCCTGGCCTCTTTGGGCAAGGTAGAGGAGCTTGGCGCGCTCGATATCGAGTGGGGATGGTCGGAAGCGCGCTGGCGGCAGGTCCTCGACGAGTTTTACGCCGAACACGCCGAAATCCTTATCGACGCGAGCGCGCGGAGCTCGGCCTATTTCGAAATAGACGAGGCGCCTGAAAAATCCAACCATATGTGGCACGTGAGGCAGATATTTCTTGACTCCGATGCCGATCTCGATTTTCGCATCGATGCGGATCTGGATTTGGATGCAAGCCAGGACGAGGGCGAGGCGATTTTCATGAACTACAGGGTCGGTTTCTTCGAGACCTGGTAAATCGGAGCAGATAGAGCCTTAGGGCTGTCGCGGTGTGGGTGCTGCAGTGCCGTCATCGGGACTAATGCGCGCAGGCCGGAAGCGATTAGGTACAATTGCCCAAACGTCAGCGAGCTGCCAGGGCGGGCCACATGCTCATGGTCTCAAACCGCGCCTGCATGAACGAATCGTTGAAATACGTTGCGAAGAATAGCTGCGCAGCGTCTGACGGCGCTGCGCCCGATGTTCGCAGGAACCAGCAATCGAACGCAACGAGGGTGCAGGCCGCATCTGCGATTAGGAACGCGAAAGCCAACATGGTGAGCGGCTTGCGCACATTGTCGGGAATCCGCTCGACAAGCGCGACAGCTTTGGGCAGGGCCCATAAGGTCCAGGCCAGCCCGATGGCGCCCCATACAAGCGCAATTGCCAAACAGGTATGCCCGTGGAGGTTGAAGGGCTGGTCGATGTAACTCCAAGCCACGATTCCGTACCGTGTTTCGAAGAACCAGCCGGCCAGGTATTCGAACAATCCTCCGATGAGCGCAGCCGCACCGTATTGGATTGCAAGGGGTTTGGAGCGCAACGGATTGACGAATGCGGTGAACAGCAGCGCCCCTGCTCCGTAAATGGGCGAGAGCGGTCCCACGACGAAGCCGGCGCGCGATTCCCACCGTCCGTCAACAATGTAGCTGACAAGCGTTTCGCCGACGAGTCCGATGAAGCTGCAGAGCAGGAAGATCCACACCAAGTGGTAGAAGCGCGCCTCGACGGGCCGGCGCGTTTCGGCTTGGCTGAAACCCTTACGTATACTCCCAACAATTTGCATGCAGGGCATTGTAGCGCTTTGGGAGTGCTACCATTCGGAATCGAACGAAATCGGCGCAATAACTCGGAGGTTCACATGGCGGACGAATTGCGGGGCGAGATACAAGCCTACCTGGACGAACATTGGAATGATGTCGTTGCCGACATCGAATCGCTCGTGCGCATCGCGAGCGTTGAGGATCTTGCGTCGGCTGAGCCGACGGCGCCCTACGGTCCGGGCCCGCGCGCGGCGCTCGACCAGGCTCTTGCCATCGCGAGGCGTATGGGTTTCGAGGTGCACGATTGCGAGGGGCGCATAGGGTACGCTGACTTGCCCGGAAGCAGTTCGAAGCAGGTTGGCATCATCGGTCACGTCGACGTCGTTCCGGCAGGCCCCGGGTGGCATTTCGAGCCCTATTCGGTAACGCGCAAGGATGGCTTTCTGCTTGGCAGGGGCGTCATGGACGACAAGGGGCCAATTGTAACGGCGCTACATGCCGTAAAGTTCTGGCTCGATAAAGGCGCGGTGTTGCCGTACACCATCAGGGTCTTGTTCGGCGCCAACGAAGAGACCAACATGAAAGATGCCGCGTACTACCGCGAGCATAACGATGATCCAGCATTCCTTTTCACGCCCGATGCGGAGTTTCCCGTGTGCTACGGCGAGGCGGGCATTTGCAGCGGGACACTGATCAGCGCTCCTATCAGGGCGGGGCGAATACGCGACATCCAAGGCGGCGTGGCGGTCAACGCGGTGCCCGGCGAGGCGCAGGCGCAGCTGGATTTCGAGGGCCCTAAGGACTCTCTGGGTTTGCGCCAAGGTATTACCGCAAATGTGGACGGGCGCGTTGCGACGATTCGTGCGCAGGGAAAATCTGCTCATGCCTCCACGCCCGAACGAGGCTTGAACGCAATCGATTTGTTGGTATCGTACCTGCTCGAAGAAGATGTTGTGTCCTCCGAAGAGCGGCAGTTCCTCGAACTTGCAAGAAAGGTGACGTCCTGTACGGATGGTTCTGGCCTCGGCGTTCAGGCGACCGATGCCCATTTCGGTGATTTGACCGCTGTAGGCGGAATGATCTGGCTCGACGGAAACCGCATGAACTTGAGCATCGACTTCAGGTATCCCACCACCATCTCCGCGGCCGAAATCGAGGACCGTGTATCGAAAGTCGCTGCAGAGCGTGATGCAACCTTTGCGATGCAGCACGATAAGAAGCCGTTTCTGATGGATCCGTCGTCAGATGCCATCCAGGCGCTGCTGCTTGCATACAACGAGGCGACTGGCGAGAATGCCGAACCGTTCACGATGAAGGGCGGCACCTATGCGCGCGTGTTTTCGACGGGCGTGAGTTTCGGGCCCGAGAAGCAGTGGGAGCCAAAGCCCGATTGGGTCGGCGGAATGCACGGTCCCGACGAAGGCATTCGCGAGGACTTGCTGAAGCAGGCTTTCGCCATATACGTTCGCACCATCGGTCATCTGATGCAGTTGAATCTGTAACCGCACAGGCGTCCGCTGAATTTATAATCTTTTTAAATCACTTTGAAATAACGTCTCGCTGCAGTTGAAGCGGCGGTTTCAGGATGATGTTGGGTGTTATTTGACGCATACCGTCACTTGCGCGATTCTGGGATAAGCGGTATCTTTTCGCTTGTTAACGGTTTCTATTTAACCGCCAACGGTATTTGGTAAGGAAGCGGTTAAGTGGGTTTTCTAGGAGGGGTTGGCTGTGCTTAAGGCAATGATCGTCGACGATGAGGCTCCGGCGAGGTCGGAACTTAGGTTCCTGCTCGAAGAGCTTGGTCAGGTCGAGGTGGTAGCCGAGGCCGCAAGCGCTCGCGAAGCAATCGAGAAGCTCAAGGATTATCCGTGCGACGTCATGTTCCTCGACGTCAACATGCCCGAAGCGAACGGGCTGAAGCTGGCGGAAGCCCTGCAGACCCTGAAGTTCCCACCTGCCATCGTATTCGTAACCGCATACAGCGAGTTTGCGCTCGAAGCTTTCAAGGTTAACGCCATCGACTACCTGGTGAAGCCTGTCGAGACCGAGCGCCTGGCGCAGGCTATCGCGCGCGTGCGCGACAACGTGGCGCTGCATATGCAGGCGCAGAAATCCGAGCGCATCTCGGTCGAAAAAGGTGGCAAGAAGATTCTCATCAGCATCGATAAGATTCGTTTCGTTATGGCGCGTGATGATTACGCGTATCTGCAAACCGATACCGACCGCTACTTTTCGACGGTCAGCCTTGCCCAGCTCGAGAAGCGCCTCGAGGGGCACGGGTTCTTCCGCGTGCACCGCGGCTACCTTGTGAACCTGGCCATGGTCGAAGAAGTTGAGCCGGTTTCCGGCGGCACGTTGCTGCTTACGCTCAACGGCGTCGAGGACAAGATTCCGGTTTCGCGCCGTCGCGTGTCCCTGCTTAAAAAGACGTTGGGCATATAGGGTTGCGCTGTTCTACGAGCAGCGCAACTACTGCACGCTGCGAAGCGCCGAGGCATCTCCCAAAATGGGGCGCCTCGGCGCTTTTTGTTTCGTTGGCTATTAGACTAGCCGATTCTGATTGCAACAGGCGCAACTACTACACGCTGCGCTTTGGAAATTACTTGGTGCCGAAAATGCGGTCACCGGCGTCGCCCAGGCCTGGCACGATGTAGGCATTTTCGTTCAGGCATTCGTCGATGGCGGCGACGTAGATGTCGACGTCGGGATGGCGCTCTTGTATGGTTTTGATGCCTTCTGGAGCTGCCACCAGGTTCATCAGGCGAATGTTGGTGCATTTGCGCGCTTTTAGCGAGTCGATTGCGTCTGACGCGCTGCCCCCCGTGGCAAGCATCGGGTCCACTACGATGATGGTGGAGTTTTCGACGCCTTCGGGCATCTTGTAGTAGTACTCGATGGGTTCGTGGGTCTCTTCGTCGCGGCATAAGCCGATGTGGCCGACATGCACTGTGGGCATGAGCTCGACCAGGCCGTCGACCATGCCCAGGCCTGCGCGCAGAATCGGCACGATGGTGAAGAAATCGTTTTCCAGCATGGGGAATTCTCCCGTGCAGATGGGCGTTTCAATCGTTACCGGCTTGGTCGTGAAGTTACGGGTGACTTCGTAGCCCATCAGCAACGATATCTCTTTGAGCAGCAGCCTGAATTCTTTCGATGGGGTGTCGATTCGACGCATTCGCGCCAGCTTGTCTAGAATTAGCGGATGATCCAGGACGTGCACGTCGCTCATGAGCAAAACCTTTCTAACGGGTGCGTTGCGTCCATTATAATCTTCGACGGCAAGACGCCGGTCTTAGTTTCCAACGGCGTGGTTTTCGAAAGGACGCTTTATGTCAAAACGCGATGTCCCCACCATGGGTGCTGAAGATCAAAGGGGCGCCGTTTACGACGCGCGGACGCTCGGAGCGCCCAAGATGGTGCTCTTCGGTTTTCAGCACATGTTCGCCATGTTCGGGGCGACTATCCTGGTGCCCGTGCTCACGGGGCTTTCGGTGCAGGCGACTCTTCTGTTCGCCGGGTTGGGCACGTTGCTGTTCCACTTCTTATCGCGCGGCAAGGTCCCGGCGTTTCTGGGATCGTCGTTCGCGTTCATTGCGGGCTATGCCGCCATCGCCCCTAACGGCGAACCGGAATTGCTGCCTTACGCCTGCCTTGGCGTGGCTTGCGCGGGGCTTATGTACCCCGTTCTCGCGGGCTTGTTCAAGGCGTTCGGAGCCAACCGCGTCATGCGCTATTTCCCGCCGGTGGTTACCGGGCCTATCGTCATTGCCATCGGGTTGATCTTGTCGAGCTCGGCAATCGAGAATTGCTCGACAAATTGGCCTGTGGCCCTTATCGCCATCGTCACGATAGTCGTGTGCAACGTTTGGGGCCGCGGCATGATCAAGGTCGTGCCCATCCTCATGGGCGTTATCGTCTCGTATGCGTCCGCAATTGCGTTTGGCGAGGTCGACTTTTCCGGCGTCGTCGATGCGGCGTGGGTCGGCTTGCCTGTAATTTGGGACAACACCGTGTTCAGCTTGTTCGGCTCCGGTTTCGATTCCGGGTTGGCGCTCACCGCCATCATCACGATCATGCCCCTTGCCTTTGCCACGATGATCGAGCATATTGGCGACGTTTCGGCTATCAGCTCCACCTGCAATCGAAACTACATTGCCGAGCCCGGCTTGCACCGCACGCTGCTCGGCGATGGTCTGGCCACGATTCTGGCTTCGCTCTTCGGCGCTCCTGCCAACACGACGTATGGCGAGAACACGGGCGTGTTGGCGCTGACCCGCGTTTTCGACCCGCGTGTGGTGCGCATTGCTGCCTGTTTCGCCATAGTCTTCTCGTTCTGCCCCAAATTCGCTGCGGTGATTGGCGCCATGCCCGCAAGCGTCATCGGCGGCGTTTCTCTGATTTTGTACGGCATGATATCGGCTGTGGGCGTGCGCAACTTGATCGAGAATCGAGTCGACTTCTTGAAGAGCCGAAACATCATTATCGCCGCGTTGATTCTGGTGCTTTCGATCGGTATCGCCTACAGTTCCGCGGGCGCCATCGTCATTCCGCTCGAGGGTGTGACGATTTCGCTTTCCGGCTTGGCCGTAGGGTCCGTTGTCGGCATCTTGCTGAACGTCATATTGCCCTACAAAGACGAATACGAGGTCGCGAAGCCTCCTACGCCCGAAATCAAGCACTAGCCTAAAGTCTGCGCCTTTAGGCGAAGTTTCGAATATCGGGTATAGTGGGCATAAATAAAAATCGGGAATCGGGGGAGTTATGCACGAGCGGCAAGTACCCAAGGCAAAGGCCAGCTCCGCGTCGGGGACCATACAATCCCAAGCGTTAGGGCAGGAGCGCCCTCATGTCCAGTCCAGTTCGACTGCGGGCGGTTCTGGCCATTCGATTGCCGATATGCTAACGCAAGCACTTGCCGAGGAGCAGCCTGCAACGTCGTCTGAGCAAATTCGCCCGCAAGGCTCACACGTGCACGCGCGCCCTGAGGGGCAACCGCATGTGCAGTTGGGCGTGTCTTCCCAGGCCCAGGCTCAGACTCATTCAGGCTCGCACCAGCATGCGGGCCAGGGCGGGTCGTCGGCGGGCAGCGCGGCTTTTGCCGATGCCCCCGCAAGCGCGGTGGACCCAAATGGTCAAGCGGGCGGCCAACAGCCTTTTGCCGCTTCCGGTTTCCCCCCTATTCAGCAGCCCGGTTCTGGTGCCGACGGATCTGGCGGCCAGCAAGGCGGCTCCCGGCCTTCGTTCGGCTTGTCGGCCATCGTCGTTGCCATAGTTGTTTTGCTGCTCTTGTTCTTCGGGGCGGGCTGCGCTGCCCAGAACGGGGCCCAACCGTCAGGCGGCCAGGCTAATAGCGCTTCCGATTCGGCCGATGCGCCTTCGGGCGAAAACGTGGTAACCCTGTCTGACCTGAAGGGCGACGGTGCTTCGGTTGATGCCGACGCGCCGGTCATGCAACGCGGGATGAGCCTTCTCGACTTTCTTTTTGGTTTTGATTCGGGATCTGGGTATTCCGGCATGTATGATTCGTCGCAGTACACATCGGCGTATCAGATTGACCCGAATCTCGGGCAGGGCAACGCGAACGAAACGTGGACGGTGCTCATGTACCTGTGCGGCTCGGATCTCGAGAGCACGCCGACTCGCCGTGGTGGGGGACAAGCGACGAGCAACCTCGTCGAACTGACCAAAGCGAACCTCGGGCAGAATGTCCGCTTCGTCGTGGAGGCGGGTGGTGCCAAAGCTTGGCAAAACGACGTTATCAGCCCGCGTTATCTCAGTCGCTACACCATCGAAGGCGGAAAGATGGCCCTGCAGGACCGCCAGCCTTCGGCGTCAATGGCATCGGGCGCGACGTTCGCGGACTTCCTGAAATGGGGTGTGTCGAATTATCCGGCAGACCATTACATGGTTGTCATTTGGGATCATGGCGGAGGATCCATCACGGGCGTGTGCCAAGACGACCTGTACCCCTATGATGCAAGGGGCAATGCCGATTCGCTGACATTGCCCGAGATGCGCGATGCCATAAAGCAGGCAGGTGTGACATTTGACGTCGTCGGTTTCGATACGTGCCTCATGGCGACAGTCGAAACCGCACAGATTCTGTCGCCCTATGCCAAGTACATGGTTGCTTCGGAAGAGTCCGAACCAGGGGCGGGCTGGGACTACACGTCATGGCCCGGTTGGCTGGCTGCGCATACCGGCACGTCTGGGGCTGATTTGGGCACTGTCATCTGCCAAACGTACTACAACAAATGCGCGTCATACCGCCAGCAGGGCATGGCCACGCTTTCGGTGATTGACCTGAAAGAGATTGGGAAGGTTTCGCAGGCGTTCCAAGAAGCCTCCGACGATATCGCGTTTGCCACCATCGATCCGATGAGCTTACGGCGTCTGCAGCAGGGCGCGAAGTCGGCCGAGAGCTATGGCGACAGCGGCTTCTTCTCGATGAACATGGTCGATTTATCCGACCTCATGAACAAGACAAGCGGCGTCATCGGAAACGATGCCAAGGCGGTCGTGTCGGCAATCGACGAGGCGGTTATATACGAGGTGCATGGGCGCAATCGAGCAAGCGCTTCGGGCTTGTCGGTCTACTACCCGCTGCAGATCACGGACCGCAAAGACTTCGCGCGCTATGCCGAGGTCACCGACAATACGCCATACCTGCAGTTTTTGGCAGTCATGTTCGGCGTGTACGACAACTATCAATGGAACAAGTTCGACAACTACGTTTCGCTCCACGGCGAGCCGGTGGCCGAAAAGGATCTGAAGATCAAGTATACGCAGACCGTGAGCAATACCGGTCATGTTCACCTCAACGTCACCCAGGGTGCCGACCAAGTGGCCAACGTCGCATTCGAGATGTATGTGTACCTCGACCAGCTCGGCATCCTGTGCTACTTGGGTTCGGACAACGATCTGAACGGTTCGTACGAAACGGGCGCGTTCGTTGACAACTTCCAGGATGACTGGCTGACGATCGACGGCCACTACGTCAGCGCGTCGCTGTGCGAGGTGGGCGATGGATACAACCTGTACTACATTCCCATCTTGCTGAACGACGAGAAGACGGGGCTCATCGTCGAATACGAGTTTGCGACGAACGAGTACAACGTGCTGTGCGCTTGGGATGAGGCAAATCAGTCCACCGGCATGGCAGGAAAGACGGGCCGTCTGCTCGAGGAAGGCGATAAGATCCAGTTCCTGTTCCCTGCCGAGAACGCCAAGACGGGCATCAGCGACATGATTCCGCTCGAGACCATGCAATGGCACGAGGATGCGCCTGTGGTCTACGAGGGCCTTGGCGACGGCAACTTCGCGTTCCGCTACGAGATCACCGACGTCTTGGGCAACAAGATTCAGACCGACCTGGTGTACCAGACCTATAAGAACGGCCGGGTTGTGAAATAGGGCGAAACCGTATATCCATTGCAGGAATCAGCTTGTTCTGCCCCAACGTGTCCGGACGGACGGGGTGCGCTCCGGCTTGGCTTTTCTGTATTCCACCGCGAAACCGCAGGTGACAGCGCGCCTTCGCTTGGCTTCGGCTAACCTAAGTGTATTTCAGGAACAGTGCCTGCAGAATCGCTCAGGTCACGCTGCCACCTGCGGTTTCGCTTCGTTATTCCAAGACGCGTGAAAAACCGGTTACCTACGGGGTGGCCCGTTGCCTATGGGGTTGCCGGTTCTCTTTCCCGAAAGATTCAGCAACCTCAAATCTCGCTCACACGTTTGAAGCAAGACAGCGGGCTACATCCCCGTTGTCTTGTTTGCATTCAACGCCGACAATTTTGGGACCCCAATCGTATTATGTAGTGAAGGCGGAAAGGGGGCGCTCCTTGGATGCTACGAAGGAAAAGGTAAACGCAGGTCGGAAGCGTTGCGACATCGAAGCTGTGTTCAGGCGGCATGTGAAGACCGTCTACCGGCTGTGCTACTCGTATATGGGCTCGCCGCAAGACGCGGAGGACGCAACGCAGGCGGTGTTCATGAAGCTCGTGACGAAGCCGCGCGAATTCGACAGCGAGGAGCACGAGAAGGCCTGGCTTTTGGTCGTTGCCGCCAACCATTGCAAAGATGAGCTGAAAAGCGCGGCGAGGGCGCGTGCTGCCGAGATGCCCGACGATGTTGCGGACCCCGATGTGAGCGTTGGCGCAAGCGACGTCATGCGCGCGGTGCTGGCGCTTCCCGTGCAGTACAAGGACTGCGTGTACCTTCACTACTACGAGGGGTATAAGACCGACGAGATCGCGCAGATGACCGAGACCCCGCCTTCCACGGTTAGGAACCGGCTTCGTGATGCCCGGGCGCTGCTCAGGGCCGCGCTCGAGGCCGACTAGCCGCCCCGAATCCAAGCTACACCCAGCCGTTCACGCACGAAACGGAGAAAACCATGACTGACCAGAAATTCGAGGAGATGCTCAAGGGCGCCTACGACGGCGCGAACCCGACTCCCGAGCAGGAAGAGAGGATTCTTGCCTCCCTCGTCGAGGCGCAAGCGGCCGAAGCCTCGCAATCCGCTGAAGACGAGGTTGCCAAGCCTGAAACCAGTCCGGCACCAAACCGCGCAAAGGGCTTCAAGGTTTGGAAGGTGGCGCTTCCGCTTGCAGCCTGCCTGGCGGTAGGAGCCGTGATAATCGGCGTGGCCGGCAACGCGCGGACCGCTTCTGCGCCGGTTTTGGAGTCTTCGGCGGCGGTGAGCGAAACTGCGGTACAGCAAGATGCCAAGGTGACCAACGACGCCCAGCCAACAGCATCGACCAAGGCCGAAAACCGAACCCTCGAAACCGAGGAGCTTGCCGGCGATGACACCCTCGGCCTGATGGCGACTGCCGATGGAGCTGCGGAGACAGCTTTAATCGATGAAGGTTACCCATACCCCGGCGATTCGGCGTATGGCGAGTTCAACACCGAGGAATACAACGCGCTCAAGGAAGGCGGATTCGTATCGACGAAGGCCAATCCGCTTTCGACGGTTTCGGCCGACGTGGATACGGCGTCGTACTGCAACCTGCGCAGGATGATCAACGACGGCTCTTCGCTCAAGGAGATCCCGAGCGGGGCGGTGCGCATCGAGGAGATGCTCAACTACTTCGATTACGACTATGCGAAACCGCAGGGCAACGACCTGTTCAGCATTCAGGCGCAAAGCGCGCAGTGCCCCTGGAACGAAGACACCCAGCTGCTCGTGCTGGGATTTGCGACCGCGCCCGAAAGCCAAGCCGCGAGCAAGGGCTCGAACCTGGTCTTCCTCATCGACGTATCGGGTTCGATGGACAGCCCGGATAAGCTTGATTTGCTGCAGGACTCGTTCGCCACGCTCCTCGAGAGCCTGGGGCCCAACGACCGCGTCTCGATCGTGACGTACGCGAGCGGGGAAGAGGTCGTTTTGGAAGGCGCGTCGGGCGATGACGACAAGGCCATTCTGAAGGCCATATACAAGCTGCATGCATCCGGTTCCACAAACGGCGAAGCGGGGCTTCAGCAGGCATACGAGGTTGCGCAGCGAAACTTCATCGAGGGTGGCGTGAACCGCATCATCATGGCTTCAGACGGCGACCTGAATGTCGGTATGTCGAGCGAATCCGAGCTGTACGACTTCGTCGACGGCAAGCGCGATACCGGCATCTACCTGTCGGTGCTGGGGTTCGGTTGGGGCAACTACAAGGACAACAAGATGGAGACGTTGGCCGACCACGGCAACGGCTCGTACCACTACATCGACAGCATCGAGGAAGCCGAGCGCGTGCTCAAGCAGAAGCTCACCGCCAACCTCGTGCCGTTTGCAGACAATGTGAAGGTGCAGGTCGAGTTCAACCCCGCACAGGTCAAGGCGTACAGGCTGATCGGCTACGAGAACCGTGAGCTTGCCGACGAGGACTTCCGCAACGATGCGGTCGACGCGGGCGATGTGGGGCCCGGCTCGCAGTTCACGGTAGCCTACGAGGTGGTGCTCGCCGATTCCAAGATGCAGGTCGACGAGCCCGAGCTGAAGTACGGTACGCAAAGCGTTGCGAGCTCGTCTGCGAGCGGCGAATGGCTGACCTGCTCGATGCGCTACCACGCCTTCGATGGCGACGAGATGCGCGAACAGCAGCTCGAGGTCGGGCCCTCGCAGTCGACCTCTTCGCCGGACGCCAACTGGAACCTGGCCGCTGCGGTCATCGAGTTCGGCATGATGGCGCGCGACTCCGACTACGCTGGCACCTCGAGCGAGGACCAGATCTTGGAGCTGCTCGCGGGCGCTGCGCAAAACGAGCAGGCAACCTCGTTCGCACGGCTGGTGGCGAGTGCCTTCCATTCCGGCGACACGTCGGGTTGGGTGGTCGACGAGTAACTTACCGTCCCCTGTTCACGTCATTCTGAACATAGCAGGGGATTGGTCTCTTGTTGCATTCCGTACTACAATCGGCCTTATGGGATCAGGGTCGGGAATACTGGGCAAGAAGAAGGCCATCGGCGCCGTTGGGGGCGTCGTGCTCGGGCTTACATTTGGGCTGCTCTGTCCCGATATCGGTCTTTCGGAGCAGGGCGTGCGCTGCCTTGCAATACTACTCGGCGCCATTGTGTGGTGGGTGGCGGGGGTGCTGCCCACCTATGCAACCGGCGTCGTCATGGTGGCGCTTTTCGCCATGGTCGCGGGCATCGATTCGTCGGTCGCCCTTTCGGCGTTTTCGGCGAGCACGTGGTGGCTGCTGGTGGCGGCTTTTGGGCTTGGCGCGGGCATGAAGCGCTCGGGGCTGCTCAAGCGTATGGCGCTTGCCATCGTGAGGATGTTTCCTAATACATTCGTCGCGCAGGTCACGGGGCTTTTTGCGGCGGGGACTATCGTCGGCCCGCTCGTGCCGAGCATGGCCGCCAAGGCTTCGATGCTGACCCCGCTTGCGCAAGGGGTTGGCGATGCGCTGGGCTACGAGCGTTTCGGCAAGCCCATGCAGGGGCTGTTCCTGGCCACGTTCTGCAGCATCCGCAGCGTAGCGCCGGCGGTGCTGAGCGCCTCGATCATCGGCTACGCCCTGCTGGGCCTTCTGCCCGAAGGGGTCAGGGCGCAATTCGACATGCTCCACTGGTTTTTGGCGGCATTGCCGTGGTTCGTGCTGGTGGCGGTGCTGAACCTTGTTGCGATCATTGTGATTTACCGCCCGGACGGAAACTCGTCTACCAAGCGGAATGCCGTCGCTTATGATGCGGGTGAAGCGGCCGACCCCGATGGCGGCTTGTCTGGCGTCCTCGATGCGCCCCACGCGTCCAGATTGCCCAACTCCTCGGGATCGTCGGATGCGCTCGACGCATCCGATGCCCCCGGTGCGCCCAGCTCGCCTATGTCGGCGCACGAAAAGCGCATGGCTGCCATCATCGTGATCACCGTGTTGCTCTGGGTAACCGAGCCGTTGCACCATGTGGCGGCCCATGTGGTGGCCCTTGTGGCGTTCGCCGCGACCGTCGCCTGCGGCATCATGGGAAAATCCGGTTTCCGCGAGGACATCAGCTGGGAGTCGCTGGTCTTTGTGGGCATTGCCATGGGACTCGCAAACGTCTTCGACGCGGCGGGCATCCAGCAGTGGGTCGTTGTCGCGGCTGGGCCGGCATTTGAAGCCCTAGCGGGAAATCCGTACGCGTTCGTACTCGGCGCGGCGGTCGTGACCGTCATCTTGAGGTTCGTCATCGTCTCCGAGATCGCTTACCTCAACATCGTCATGGTCTTCATCGTCCCTCTTTGCGCGGGCATCGGCATAAACCCCTGGGTGGTCGGCTTCGCGATGTACGCGGTTATAAGCCCGTGGTTCGCCCTGTACCAAACCGCGACGTATCTGGCAGCGTTCTATTCGGTTGATGGCCAGATGGTGCGCCATGCCGACATGGCCAAGTACTGCCTTCTGTACACGCTGATCAGCCTTATTGGTCTTGCCGTATCGATTCCGTATTGGCAGTGGATGGGGCTGCTCTAGCTCTCGATCACTTACCCCTGGAGTGGCCGATTACCTACAAGGTGCAAAAGTGCCATAGTGCAAAAGGGTCTGACCCTTTTGCACCTCATTCCGCTTTCAGGGCGATTAAAGGTGCGCTTGCCACAATGGGCTTGCAATCGGGGATGGTCCCCGCATCCGCAATTGCAAGAAAGCAGAAGGAGGCAAGCATGAAGACCGTAGTGGTTATTCCTACTATCGACCCCGACGAGCGCCTCGCGAAGCTCATCGACGATTTGCGGTTTTATGGACTTTCGCGCTTCATCGTCGTCGACGATGGAAGCAAGCCGTCGTGCGACGAGCTGTTCGGCAGGCTCGAGCAGGATGGCGTGCGCGTGATCCATCACGAGAAAAACCTCGGGAAAGGTTCGGCGCTCAAGACCGGGTTTGCATCCGTCGGCGAGTTCTTTCCCGAAGCGACCCATGTCGTTACGGCTGACGACGACGGACAGCACCTTGCCCGCGACATCGTGCGGGTGGTCGAGCGCGCAGACGGGCGACACGACCATGTGACCATTGGGGTGAGAGACCTGGGTGCCAAAAGCGTGCCGCTGCGCAGCAGGTTGGGCAATGCGTTTAGCTCGGCCTATTTCAGGTTCGATACCGGGCTCGAATGTCCCGATACGCAAACGGGACTGCGCGCCATTCCCGTGGACCTGATTCCGTATGCGCTGTCGGTTCCGGGGGAGCGTTACGAATACGAGATGAACTTCCTAACCGACGCGGCGAAGCGTGGAATGCCGATCCAGATGGTCCCCATCGCGACGGTGTATCACGCCAACAACGCGGGCTCGCACTTCTCGACCGTGCGCGATTCGCTGAGGATATACCGGCAGCTGGCCCGTTTCGGCGCAAGCTCGCTTGCCTGCGCGACTATCGATTTGGGCCTTTTCGCCTGCATCGCGGCTTTCGTTGACCTTGATGTCGCGCTAATCGCATTTGTTGCCACCGTTGCGGCGCGCGTGGTGTCGGGCGTCGCGAATTTCTCGCTGAACAGGTACTGGAGCTTCCGCGATTCGGAAAGCTCCAAGGGCGATGCCCGCGAGCAGGCGTGGCGCTACTTTGCCCTGTTCGTGGCCCAAATGCTCTCGAGCGCAGGGCTCGTGGCGGCTCTTTCCGCTACGGGTGCCCCGCTCGTTGCCATAAAAGTGCTGGTCGATAGTGTCCTATTCGTCATCAGCTATTTCGTGCAACGAAATTGGGTCTTCACGAAGGGCGCGAAACCGAAGGCCCCGTCTTTGGAAGGGGGTCACGGCGATGTTTCGTACGGATTGGCCGGCAGATACCTTGCAGCCTAGCGACGCAGCTCGCACGGCGCCTTTGCGAGCTGCGGGCGCAGAGGTGCGAAGGAAGCGTGACGTATGGGTATGGGCGTCGTCGCTGCTCGTCGCTGCTCTCACCGTTTTCGTGCTGCTCGACACGTTTGCCATTGGGCGCGTTCAGCAGCAGGCCCAAGCGGCAGACTTCGCGAGCGCTGTTGCTGCCCAAGAGGCAGCTGAATCTGATTCTGGCGAGCTTGCCGTTGGATCAACCGCGACAGGTCAGGGGACCGATCAGTCCGATGAAACAGGTCAGGCCAGCCAATCCGAAGAGGCGAGCGATTCTTCGTCAAACAGCAGCTCGAAGCGTTCGCGTGGGCATGGCAAAGCAAGCGCGCGAGGCAAGGGGAAGGCCTCTTCTGATAGCGGATCAGGTTCGAGCGAATCTGCGACGCAGCCTACGAGCATCGTTGCCGGTTCGGCAAGCGCGTCGCTGGGAACGCAGGTTGGGAGCTACTCTGATGAGAACATGCAGATCAGCGTGTCGCAGGTACGTGCGTATGATACCGACATCTACGTTGCCGATATACAGGTATCAAGCGCCGAATACCTGAAGACCGCCCTGGCCCAAGGCGCGTTCGGGCGCAATTTGAAGGACACGACTTCGAACATGGCCGAAGATGCCAGCGCGATTCTGGCGATAAACGGCGACTACTACGGGTTCCGCGATTACGGGTACGTAGTGCGAAACGGGGTGCTGTACCGCGACGAAGCCGCAGATGGAACTGATGCGCTCGTAGTGTACGCCGACGGCACGATGGCCTCGGTTTCGCAAGATGAGGCATCGGCTCAAAGCCTTGTGGACTCGGGTGCTTGGCAGGTGCTGTCGTTCGGGCCGACCCTGGTCAACGATGGGCAACTCGCAGTAGATGCGGACGACGAGGTCGATCAGTCGAGGAACAGCAATCCTCGCACGGCGATTGGCATGGTCGAGCCCCTGCACTATGTCGTGGTGGTTTCGGACGGCCGTACGGACCAGAGCGAGGGGCTCTCGCTTTACCAGCTCGCGCAGGTGTTGCGCGACAACGGGGCCACGTATGCCTACAACCTCGACGGCGGCGGGTCGACCACACTGTATTTCAAAGGCGAGGTGCTGAACAACCCGACGAGCGGCAACAGCTCGGGTGAGAGGAAGGTGAGCGACATTGTCTACTTCGGTTAGCGAATCGGGCTCTCGAAGCTTGGAGCATGCGCGCGCTGCGCGGCGTTATCTGGTGGCATCGTTGGCATGCGTGGCGTTCGCGGTAATCTACGCGCAGTTCAGCCACGGGGTTTACAGTCCGTTCATGTCGTTCATGTTCGCTGTGCCCCTTATCGGGGGAGCGTGCCTGGCCTTGGCGCTGTACGCCGCCAAGGTGCGGCCGGCCCCGCGGCAGACCCGCCAAGCATGGGCGATTTCCTTGGCGGCCCTTACCATCGGAAGCTGTCTTGTGGGAATCTTCCAGATTGCGGGCACCGCTTCGCCTTACGTTTACGCTTACCCCGTGATCGCCGCCGCCTTTGCCGTGGTCGCAATCGTTCTTTGGGTCAAGCACGCCGACGCCGCCTGAGCTTGCCGGAATGGTTGCTGTTCACGCTGGCCCCTCGACCGTCCGCCCTGGTCGGCGGCAGGGCGCTAGGCCTACAGCTCCTCGCGTTTTGTATAGTTTAAGTCAGTAGCTGCGGAAGCGGCTACGCACCCTGTCGCCGACCAGGGCTGCTGTGGTCTTAATCAATGCCATGCAGTTAAGTGAAGCCTCTTCGAATGAGTCGGAAGAACCGCTCTTCCGACTCATTCTGGCTGCCTATTGGGTGAGCTCCCAAAACGCGATGGCCGCCGCTGCGGCTACGTTGAGCGAGTCGACCTGGTGAGCCATGGGAATGAGCACCGTGTGGTCGCACCGGGCAATCGTGGATTCCCTCAGACCATCACCTTCCGTTCCCAACACGATCGCGAGGCGATTGGCGCGCGCCAATCGCGGGTCACGCAAGCCGATGGAGTCGTCTTTCAGCGCCATGGCCGCGCTCTGGAACCCGAGGGCATGCAGACTCGGCATGAATTCCGGAGCCCAGTCGGCGGGACCATCGATGCGGGCCCAGGGGACCTGGAACACGGCGCCCATGCTGACGCGCGCGCAGCGCCGGTAGTAGGGGTCATGGCACGAAGGCGAAACGAGCACGGCATCTATGCCGAGCGCCGCGGCGGAGCGGAAAATCGCGCCCATGTTCGCGTAATTCGTCACATCTTCCAAAATGGCTATGCGGCGCGCGCCTTCGATTGCATCCTGAGGTGTCAGGGGTACGGGGCGGTCGAAGCAGGCGAGCGTTCCGCGCACTACCTCGTAACCCGTCAGACTCTTATGTTGCGAAGCTGTTGCAAAAAACACCGGCGCATCAGGGTTCGCCTGCTGAATGCGTTCGACGATGGCCCTGTCGTGTTCGAGCCAACGCTCGTCAACGAGGGCCGAAACGGGTCGTATGCCAGCATCGAGCGCGCGCTCGATGACGCGCGCTGATTCCCCGATGAACAGTCCTCGGGGATTATCGCGCCTGAAACCTTCTCCGCGCTTGAGCTGGCCGTCGGTCATGCCCGAATACGGGCGCAATCGACGATCGCTCAGATCTTCGAGCTCGACGAGATTCATGGTGTCGCAGCGGGCTGGGGATTAGCGCCCGCCGAGCGCGAACACGGCGATGATGATAATGATGATTATTACGACGATGCCGATGATGCCGAACTTTGCCACGCGGGAGCGCTGTTTGCTGTCAGCCAGGAGCTCACGGAGCTCCTCGTTCTCTTCGTCCATCCTTCGGGCGGTCTCTTCGTCAGCGGCAACCGCTTCACGCAGTTTTGCGGTTTCGTCGGGGTACTGGTAGACGGTGTCGCAATACTGGCGCCGTTTGCGTGCAGCAGAGATGGCGTCGGCAAGGCGGTTGACGCTCTCTTTGAGCTCCTCGGCTTGTTGACCGAGATCCTCGAGCGTCCGCTCGAGGGGCGCTTCCGCCTGCTCGACCTGCTCGCGCAGCTCGTCATATTGCTTCTGAGCCTTGTCGAGCGCTTCCTTGGCCTGTTCGCTTCGCGCGAGCGCCTCGTCGTAAGACTGCTGCACGACTTCGAGCCGAGCCGCGGCCATGCCCTCATCGTCGCCGCCTTCTGCGCGACGTTTTTCGGTTTCGGCAGCGCTCAGCTCGGACTTGCGGCTCCGTTCGTCGTTTTTGGCCTGTTCGGCTGCCGCTTTTGCACGCCCGAGGGCGGTTTCGTAGGGCTGTAGCTGCAAGTCGTGCTCGTCGCGCATGCGCTCGAGCGCTTCGGAAGTCGCCTCTTGGTCGGCCATGACTTGCGAAAGCTCTGCTTTCCGGGCATCGCGCTGAATCGTGTTCTGGTTGATTATTTCATCTTGTTCGGCGGCAAGTGCGAAGTAATTTGCAAGGATATCCTCGCGGTCGGCCAGCTCCTCGCGGTCGGCATCGAGCTTTTCGCCGAATTCTTGGCGTTCGCGCTCCCGCGCTTTCAGTTCGCGTCCTTGGCCGATTGAATCCTTCAACGCCACAAGGCTTGCCTGCATGCCGCCGAGCGCGTTGCTCGCAGGCGAACCCTCGTCCGATTCATCGGCGGCAACCTCGTCGGCCTGGTTGTCGAGGGGTTTTTCGGTGTCGGCGTGTGCCGATTCTTCAGCTTCCGTGGCGAGCTGCTCCTCTTCGGGTGCTCCGTAGGCTTGCGCTGGCGCGGCCTCGAACGCAGAATCGGGAAGGCTCTGGTCCGATACTCGCTGGAAACCGATCGTGCTGCCCAGGTCGGGTTCAGCTTGCGGCTGCTCGGCAGATGAAGCGCCTTCGGCATCTGCGGGTTGAGCAGGCTCGACTTCGGGCACGAGCGAAGACAGGTTGAATTCGCCTGTTCTGTCGGGGCCGAAGGGAATGTTGATATCGCGACCAGCCATGAGCTCTCCTTATTGTCTTTCGAGCTTTTCAGCAACTGAATGGGGATTACACGGCCGAAAAGTATAGCATGCGCCTATGAACAAAACCTGAACTGCGCGCTACCCGAAAGGATTATCCAGAATCAACCTATACAGAGGGTGCGCCTCGTTTTCTCTTGGTACCATAGGGAAAACTTACAGAAGAGGTGAATGTTATGGAAATTCTCGTATTGGCGCCCTTCAAGGAGCGTCACATGGACCTAATCCGCCAGGCGGCCGGCGAAGGCGCCCACGTCGTGCAGCTCGAAGCAGACATGACAATCCCAGTTGGCTTCAAGAAGCTGCGCGAGGCCATCGACGTTGCCGAAGTCATTATCGGCGAGCCGCCAGTTAGGCTGCTCGGCGGAGAAGATAGCCCGACGAAATGGGTTCAATCAACATGGTCGGGTGTGGATGCGTACACGTCTGCGCGTGTCAAGTTTCCCGAAGGCATCATGCTGACGAACGCAGCCGGTGCCTACGGTCATACCATTAGCCAGTTCGTTGTCGGCCAGATTCTTGCAATCGCCCAGAATACGGGCATTTACGCCAAGAATCAGGCAACCGTTGGCTGGCGCAGTTTGGGTCCCGTCATGTCGCTCGAAGGCGCCCGCGTGATGATCTACGGGGCCGGCGATATCGGTCGCCAGGTTGCCAAGCGCTTGGTCGGTTTCGACGTTGCGTCCATTACGGGGGTGTGCCGCAATACCGATACTCCGCGCGAAGGCTTTGACGAGCTGGTGACGCTTTCGCGCGCAGAATTCCTGCTTCCCCAGACCGATGTAGTTGTCTGCTGCATGCCCGACACGGGCAAGACCGTGCGCTACTTCGGCGAGCGTCGTCTGCTCTTGATCAAGGAGGGCGGCATTCTGGTGAATGTCGGCCGCGGCAACTTCGTCGACTGCGAAGCCCTTGCGCGCGTACTAGACGCCGGGCATCTGCGCGGTGCGGCCCTCGACGTCACCGATCCCGAGCCCCTGCCGGTCAAGCATGCCCTGTGGCGCAACGAACGCTGCCTGATCACGCCGCACGCAGCAGGCGGCGCCTTCGGCAAGAGCGATAAGACTGAGGACCTGATCGCCGAAATAACGTGCGAAAACCTCCGCCGCTACGTAACCGGCCAAGAACTGACCCACCGCGTGCTCTAGCACATTGTGGCTAACGTTATATCTACCCTATCCCACCGCGCTCCGCCCAGCCGAGCGTTTCGTTATCCGTGAAGCGCCGGTGTCCGTCTTGCTGTTCCTGTGGTCTTAGGGGCGAGCAGTTGGTTTACGCCTCCAATGAAATAGGGGCATCTGGCATCAGCCTTTCAGTCAAGGTAACGCAGCGGTCCCGCGGGCTGGGCATGGGTGGAGCGAGGTCAAGCCAAAGGAGGAGCGAAATCCACTTTTCCGCCCGTTTTTGGCGGAAAAGTTAGTTCGCGACGACGACGCGTCGAGCGTAACCCATGCCCAGCCCGCGGGACCGCGATGGGGATGGAATACGATTGATCGTTTCAGATTCTGTGCGATTTGCCACGTGTGCGAGTTTCTGCTACCATGCCTTTTTGCCGACAAGGCGGCGGCGCCCCAAAGGCGCGAACAATACCTGGCAGTCCCGGCAATCGCGGAACCCAACCCGCAGCCGAGGACGGCGCGATCTTCGAGTCGCACGCCTGACATGCAGGCACCGACGAGCCGTCGTGAGAATGCTCACAGGGGACGGTTTGAAGGCTTTGTGCGCTCTTAAAATCTTCTTGAAACCAGGCCTTCTTCTGCGGTAGTATCTATCGTTGCTGCTTACTGGCAATTTTAGGCGAAGGAGCTGTGTTGGCTAAACAAGATGTAATCGAACTCGAGGGTACCGTGCTGGAGGCATTGCCCAACGCAATGTTTAGGGTAGAGCTCGAGAACGGGCACAAGATTTTGGCCCACATATCGGGAAAGATGCGCATGCATTACATCAAGATCCTCCCGGGCGACAAGGTTACGGTCGAACTATCGGTCTACGACCTGAACCGCGGTCGCATCACCTACCGCTTCAAATAGCGAGCGGCAGCAAGTTGCAAGGTCGTTCGGGTGAGCCTTGCAACTTATGTTTAACCCGGGTCCGCGGTCGGGCGGGCAAAGCGAGGTGGGGCTTCCGTCTGCGCCATTTCGTCCGGCATGAAAATCATCGGCAGCGGCTGGCCGTGATAGATACGAGTAACGTGTAGGAAAACCGAAAGGAAGCAATTATGAAGGTACGTCCTTCGGTCAAGAAGATGTGCGACAAATGCAAGATCATTCGTCGCCATGGCAAGGTTTTCGTAATCTGCGAGAACCCGCGCCATAAGCAGCGTCAAGGTTAAAGGAAGGGATAAAGGTATATGGCTCGTCTTGTTGGTGTCGACCTCCCGCGTAACAAGCGCATCGAGATCGGCTTGACCTATATCTACGGCATCGGCCTCACCACTTCGAAGAAGATCCTCGCGGAAACCGGCATCAACCCCGATACCCGCACCGACGATCTGACCGAGGGTGAGCTCGCCAAGCTGCGTGACTACATCCAGAATAACCTCACCGTCGAGGGCGACCTGCATCGCGAGGTTTCCCAAAACGTCAAGCGCCTGATGGAGATTGGCTGCTATCGCGGCCTGCGCCATCGTCGTGGCCTGCCCGTCCGCGGCCAGCGTACGCATACCAACGCTCGCACGCGCAAGGGTCCCCGTAAGCAAATCGGCGGCAAGAAGAAGTAAGGTAGTCACATATGGCACAGAAGAAAAAAGTCACCACGCGCGTGAAGCGCTCTGAGCGTAAGAACATCGCCGTTGGCGCTGCTCATATCAAGTCTACGTTCAACAACACCATCGTTTCTATCACCGACCCCCAGGGCAACGTCATCTCTTGGCAGTCCGCCGGCACGGTCGGCTTCAAGGGCTCCCGCAAATCCACGCCGTTCGCCGCGCAGATGGCCGCCGAGGCCGCTGCCAAGACGGCAATGGAGCATGGCCTGCACAAGGTTGCCGTGTACGTGAAGGGTCCCGGCTCTGGCCGCGAGACCGCCGTCCGCTCCCTGCAGGCTGCTGGCCTCGAGGTTTCCAGCATCCAGGATTGCACGCCCATTCCGCACAACGGTTGCCGTCCGCGCAAGCGTCGTCGCGTCTAGCTCGCATTTAGGAGGATTTAGATTATGGCAATTGACAGGACTCCGGTTCTGAAGCGCTGCCGCCAGCTGGGCATCGACCCGGTGGTGCTGGGCTATACCACTAAGGAATCGAAGCGTCAGCCGGCACGCCGTCGCAAGGAAAGCGAATACGGCATGCAGCTGCGCGAGAAGCAGAAGGCCAAGTTCATCTACGGCGTGCTCGAGAAGCAGTTCCGCCGTTACTTCAAGCACGCGCTTGCTCAGGAAGGCGTTACGGGCGAGAACCTGATGTCAATCCTCGAGTCGCGTCTCGACAATGTCGTGTTCCGTCTGGGCTTTGCCCGCACGCGCAAGGAAGCGCGCCAGACGGTCACCCATGGTCATATCACCGTCAACGGTCGCCGCGTCGACATCCCGTCGTACCGCGTGCGTCCCGGCGACCTTGTCGCCGTTGCTCCCAAGGCCAAGGAGCTGCTCGTCATCAAGAGCGCCCTTGTCTCCAACGAGCGCGTGTCGGTTCCGGCTTGGCTGGAAGTCGACATCGAGAAGCTGCAGGGCTCGGTGCTCTCGCTTCCCACTCGCGATCAGATTGACCTCGACATTAACGAGCAGCTGATCGTCGAACTCTACTCGAAGTAATCGCGCCCGAAGTTAAGGAGGCTTATCACACATGACAGAGTTCATGAGGCCGACAGTTACAACGGAAGAAGTGAACGACACCGTCGCGCGTTTCATCGTGGAACCGCTCGAGCGTGGCTACGGAAACACGCTGGGCAACTCGCTGCGTCGCGTATTGCTCTCGTCCCTTGACGGCGCGAAGGCGACCGCCATTCAGATCGAGGGCGTACAGCACGAGTTCACCACGGCCGAGGGCGTAATCGAGGATATTACCGACATCGTCTTGAACGTTAAGGGCTTGGTGTTCCAGGCTCTGAACGGCGATATCGAGGAAGCAGTTGCTCACGTTTCCGCCGAGGGCCCGTGCGTGGTCACCGGCGCGGACCTGCAAGTTCCGACTGAGTTCACGCTCATCAACCCGGAACATGTTATTGCGACGGTTGCCGACGGCGGCCAGCTCGAGATGTCGATTCGCATCGGCGTTGGGCGCGGCTACGTCGACGCCGACCGCAACAAGCGCACCGAGGATCCGATCGGCATTATCCATGTCGACTCGCTGTTCTCGCCGGTGCGTCGCTGCACGATGAACGTCACCAACACGCGTGTTGGCCAGCGCACTGACTACGACAAGCTGGTGCTCGAGGTCGAAACCGACGGTTCCATTTCGCCGACCGACGCGGTGCTGGCAGCTGTGAATATCATCAATCAGTACATGGGTGCCTTCATGGCGCTGGCTGAGGTCGAGGGCGAGGAGGAAGTCGAGGTCATCTCGATTTTCGCCCCCGAGGGCCAAGAGACCAACGCCGAGCTCGACAAGCAGATCGAGGATCTTGACCTGTCGGTTCGTTCGTACAACTGCCTGAAGCGCGCGGGCATCCATTCCGTGCGCCAGCTGGTCGAATTCTCCGAGAACGACCTGCTCAACATCAGGAACTTCGGTGCCAAGTCCATCGAAGAGGTAAAAGACAAGCTCATCTCGATGGGCTTGAATTTAAAGCTGTAGGAGACAAGGACTATGAGACACAATTACAAGGGTCGCAAGCTCGGCACCGACGCTTCGCACACCAAGGCGATGAAGCGCTCGTTGACGGCCGCGCTGCTCTACAACGACCGTATTAAGACGATCGAGTCTCGCGCGAAGGAGATTCGCCCCGAAGTCGATCGCATCATCACCTGGGCCAAGAAGGGCGACCTGCATTCCCGTCGTCTGGCCATCGCTCGCCTGGGCGGCGACAAGGAGCTCGTCCGCGAGGTTTTCGAGAAGGTCGAGCAGGGTCTGTTCGCCGACCGTAACGGCGGTTACACCCGCATCATGAAGCTCGGTCCCCGCAAGGGCGACGGCGCCCCCATGGTCATCATCGAGCTGTGCACCGAGCCGGTGAAGAAGAAGGCCAAGAAGGTTGCCGAGCTCAAGAAGGCCGAGAAGGTCGAGGCCAAGGCCGAAGAGGCTGTCGAGGAAATCATCGACGTCGAGGCCGAGGAAGCCGCCGAAGAGGCCGAGGAAGCCGCCGAAGAGGCCGAGGAAGCTGCCGAGGTCGTCGAGGAAGCCGCCGAAGAAACCGAAGAGGTTGCCGAGGAGGCCGAGGCCGAGGCTGAGAAGGCCGAATAACCGCTGCTTCAGACAAAGTTTGCGTAAGGAGGGCTGCCACACTTTGGCAGCCCTCCTTTATTTGAAGACGCCGTGCCCCAGAGCATCGAATCGTGGGCTTGGCTGCTCTTTGGTAGGCGAATTGATGTTCCGCTGGGCGCGCCAGCTTGAATCACCTACGTTTACGGCCCAACACCACGAGGGCGGCAAGGGTAACGACGAAGCCCGCGACGCAGATCGCGGCAATTGATACAAGCAGCTGTGCGCTAGGGTTGTTCGATGATTCAGAGGCTTCCGCATGCGATTGCTCGTGGGCAGGCGCTTCGCTCGTGGTGGAATCTGATTGCTTGTGCTCTTGGGGCTCGAGGTAAGTGTGCGTTCCTATGCGCTTTTGGACCGTGGACTCCCAATCGTCGTGCTGGACCAGCGAGATCAGGGCGCTTGCGGGCGACCCGTACAGCACGAGCGTGTTGCGCCCCCAGGCGTCGAGCAAGCCGTGGTCCGCTGCGACGTTGAGCGTGGTCGCAATGCGGTATGTTGCCGTGTTTTTGAGGCTTTCGCCGTGCAGCTGCGCACTTTGCAAGCGGCTTCCCGAAGGCGCTTCCCAATCGACGGTAAGATCCATCCCGCCTATACAAAGCGCTTCGTCGGCAATTTGCGGAAGTGTCGCACCGGCTTTCAGGGCCTCGTGGCATGCGTGGTTAATATCGAGCGAGCGTTCGATGAGCGCGCGAAGCCTCGTTCCTGTAACGTCGAAAACCTGGATAACAGAATCGTCAGGCAAAACAGAACAAGCTTCGTTGAACGAAATGCTTCCAGACGAAAGTCCACCGCTCAGGCTTGCAGCGTCGACCAGGGCGATATCGGCGTCAGTTTCCTCAAGTAGGGCAACGCAGGCAATACGGCCCAAATCCGCTTCCGAGAGCCTGAGGTTTTCGGCCTCCTTCTGGTCGAGCGGATACGCCTTGCTGCTTGATCCCGCTATTTCGGTGCCTAGTTCGACGTGGACGGTCATGTTTCGCGCGGCGTCATCGGGAAACGTCAGCGTTACTCCCGATGGCCCTCTGTTTTCTGGGCGATCGCGGGATGGGTCGGTGCTGTACAGCGGAAGCTCCACGGATCCCGATTCGCTCGCGAGGTTGCTTTCAATCGATTTGGAGCAGAAGAAGGGCTGCATCTTGTCCGGTACGGTGATTCTCCAGTCGGTGGAATATTGGCCTGCACCATCGGCTTCGAAGTACACGGGCATGACGCCTGGCCGATGCTCGGTGTTGTTCAATTCGTTTTGCTCGCCGTATTCGCGAAACATTGCCTTGTCGATGTGCCAGATTACGATGCCGCCCTGCACTTCGTTGTTTTCGAAGCTCGTGCGAAAAGCTACATCGTGGGCTTCGGGTTCGCGGTTTTCTAAAAGGAAATACTGGTCAGGGTCAGCTGTGGGAATCAGCAGAGAGCGGTAGCCTGTTGCAGATTGCTGGCTCGATACGACGTAATCGCCTGATTCGGTAACAATTTGGGGAAGTTTCCAACCCAACATGTAGCGGCTCCATCCGTCAAATGCCGTCGGCGCCGAGCGCATGTCGCCTTCGCTGTCGCGCGCTTGCGCCCACCCTCCTGAGTTCATGAGGCTCAGGTCTCCGACTTCGTAATCTTTCCAGGCTCCTGCTTGTGGGTCTATATCGAGCGGGTACAGGTCCGGCAATCCGAGGTAATGGCCGAGTTCGTGGTACACGATGCCCATGGGTTCTTGCTCGGCGCTGCTGAGGTCTTCGGTCTCGTACCAGAGGTTTTCGGTTATGGCGATGTACGAATCGATTACGAAGCCTTCGTAATCTGCCGGGATTTCTTGGTCGCGGGATATCTTTCCCGAATGCGGCCACATTACGGGAATGTCCGTGCGGTCTTGGTTTTCGAGCGCAGAGGCGTCATAGCCGGGGATGCAAATGATGATGGCAAGCTCGTTTGGCGTTATCGTGCGGTCGTGGTTGCTATCGTAGGAGTCGAAATCAACGTACGTTTCCGCCGCGTCGAACGCTGCCTGTACGATTTTCGCGAAATCATCTGCAACCGCGGTGTCTTCGTTGACCAGCCCCCAGGGTCTGTATGCCTCATCGATGCTTACGTGCACGATGCCGTCGTTCGCAGCATCGGCCCTGTTGTTAACGTTTCGGCTGTCGGCAGAACATGTTTCTAGGGCTGGCGCAAACGTGAAAGCGCCACCGGACATGTCGGAATAGAACGAATTAAGGGAGTCGCCGCCAAACAGCGCTGCGCTCCAGTCGTAACTCTCGTTGTATGGCACTGGCTGGCCGTCGCTGCCTCCCCCGAAGCCGACTACGATCATAAGCAGCGGGGTGTCTTGCGATTCAACTGCCGAAGCGGGCTGCGTATCGGCGCAGATGCACGCAAGCGCCAGCGCAAGTGCGGCCACGAGGCGAATGACGGTCTTTTGCGAGGTTTGAGCCATATACGTACTATAGCAAGTCGGCGAAATAGCGGGCCCGCCCTGTAAGAAAGTTGCGCCGAGCAACTATACTGGCAAAGTATGTTCTCAGGTGGTATGACATACGTGGAAGGCGTGAGCTCCGTGCATCGCTGCGATGCACGAGCCAAGATTGTGATGCTCTTGCTGTTCTCGATCGGTATCTTCGCTGTGCAGATGTGGTGGGCTTTGGGTTTGTTCGCGTTCGCAGCCGTCGCGTTCGTCGTTGCCGCCCGCATACCGCTTGGCCTGATTAACCGCTTTTTGGCACCCATTTACCTACTTGCGGGATTTTCGGTTCTCTTCAACGTCGTGTCGTCGCCCGGTATAGAAGGGCTGAGTACCGGACTCTTCGTAGCCGTGCGCATGATCGTCTTGGTTGTCGGCAGCTTCATCGTGTGCCTGACCACTACGTCGTCCCAGCTGCTCGATGCGTTTCGCAGCTTCATCGCACCCCTTCGAAGGTTTCGCGTGCCAGTTGACGATATCGCGTTCACTCTGGCGCTTTCGGTGCGTTTCATTCCTGTTATCCAGCAAGAGTTCGGTCGGATACGTGCAGCTCAGATAGCGCGTGGTGGCGAGTCCACGGGATCGGCTGTGCGGGATTTCAAAATATGGGGAAGCGCATTCGCGTCATTGTTCGTGGGGCTGTTCCGGCATGCCGACCAGCTGTCCGCAGCCATGGATGCGCGTTGCTACGGGGCCGCAGCTTCCCGTACGCGTTTGCCCAATGAGCGAGGGACGGAGGTCTGTTCGTTTTCGGGGCATACGAGACGGCATGGTAATAGCTCCCCGAGAAAATGAACAGACCTCCGTCCCCCGTTCATCGGGACGGCATCATTGTTCCGAACCCGGTTAAAATGGGCCGCTCTCGGGCAAGTCTGCCGCGAAATGGTCAAGCGTGCTATTATCGATTGGTCACGTTTTCCGTTGCGCTAAGGAGGCGCCCTATGAGCATGATCATCGATGTATTCGGCCGCGAGGTTCTGGACTCGCGCGGCAACCCCACCGTCGAGGTTGAGGTAACGCTGGAGAGCGGCGCCATGGGGCGCGCGATGGTGCCTTCGGGTGCTTCGACTGGCGCTTTCGAGGCTGTTGAGCTGCGCGACGGCGACAAGGACCGTTATCTGGGCAAGGGTGTCCAGAACGCTGTCGACCATGTGAATGGCGAGATTGCCGACGAGCTCGTCGGTTTCGAGTCCGATGACCAGCGCGCAATCGACGATGCGATGATCGCGCTCGACGGGTCCGACAACAAGGGCGTTTTCGGCGCCAACGCGATCCTGGGCGTGTCCTTGGCATGCGCTAAGGCATCGGCGGAAGAAGCTGCGCTGCCGCTGTACAAGTATGTGGGCGGCCCGAATGCCCATCTGCTGCCGACGCCGATGATGAACATCCTCAACGGTGGTGTCCACGCCGACAACAACGTCGACTTCCAGGAATTCATGATCATGCCGGTAGGTGCCCCCACGTTCAAGGAGGCCCTGCGTTGGTGCGCCGAGATTTACCATACCCTGAAGAAGGTCCTGCATGATGCCGGTCTGGGCGGTGGCGTCGGCGACGAGGGCGGTTTCGCTCCCAACTTCAAGACCAACAAAGAGCCGCTCGAGTACATCGTCAAGGCATGCGAAGCTGCCGGCTACAAGCCCGGTGTCGACATCATGTTCGCCATGGATCCGGCTTCCACCGAGTTCTACAACGCCGAGACTGGCAAATACGTGCTGGCGGGCGAGGGCCGCGAGCTCACGAGCGACGAGATGGTCGAGTATTGGGCCGCGCTCGTCGAGGAATTCCCCATCATCAGCATCGAGGATGGCATGGCCGAGGAAGACTGGGATGGTTGGAAGAAGCTGACCGATCGCATTGGCGGCAAGGTCCAGCTCGTCGGCGACGACCTGTTCGTTACCAATTCCGCCCGCTTGGCTAAGGGCATCGAGCTCGGTTGCGCTAACGCCATTCTCATCAAGGTCAACCAGATCGGCAGCCTGACCGAGACCCTCGAGGCCATCGAGCTGGCCAAGACCCATGGTTACGCTTGCGTTATGAGCCACCGCTCCGGCGAGACCGAAGACACGACGATTGCCGACCTGTCTGTTGCCTGCAACACTGGCCAGATCAAGACCGGCGCACCGTGCCGTTCTGACCGCGTCGCCAAGTACAACCAGCTGCTGCGCATCGAAGAAGAGCTCGAGACCCAGGCTGTTTACGCCGGCATGTCCGCCTTCTACAACATCAAGCGCTAATAGGGGTTGCGCCGTTCTACGAACGGCGCAACTACTGCACGCTGCGCGGCCCTGATGCACGCCCATTAGGCGTTCAAGCCCCGCCTCGCGTACCTCGAGGCGGCGGAATGTGAAAAAGGGGTCAGACCCCTTTTTCACATTCCGCCCAAAGCGTATGCCCTCGAGCAGCAAAAACAGCGCCGAACTCTTTTCTGGAATTCGGCACTTCTTGTTATCTGGTCGAAAAAATGTGTAAAAGGGGTCTGACCCCTTTTACACATTTTTGTTTCCAGCGTTGGGGCTTTTAGTTGAATCGTCCTTAATAAACCCCTTTCGTGAATATATCCTTGTGGCGGACAATTAATAGTATGATAGGTGAGCTTCGCTTCTGCGGGGCTTTATGAGTTTTGGAAGGGGAGAAACCGTGGCTATACCCGAGATGATTTCGCTTGAAGACGCGCGCGAACTCGTGCTTTCGCATGTGTCGGCAATGGGCGTGGAGGAAGTCGACATTCTCGATATGATCGGTCGCGTTGCGGCGGTTGATTTGTCGAGCGACATCGATATTGCGCCATTTGACCATTCCGCTATGGATGGATTCGCTATGCGGGCCGAGCAGTTGGCCGAAGCAAGCGGGGAGCATCCCGTAGAGCTCGACGTCATTGCCGAGGTTCCGGCAGGCAGCTATTTCGAAGGCGAAATTGCCGAGGGGCAGTGCGTTCGCATCATGACCGGCGCGCCGTTGCCAAGCGCTGCTGATTGCATGGTCAAATACGAGTCCGTCGGCATAGTGAGCGGCGATGGCCGCGAGGGCAGCCGCGTGTCGTTCACGGCGCCGGTCAAGCCGGGCGATCAGATCAGGCGCGCAGGTGAAGAAGCCAAGGCGGGCGAGGTTATAGTGCATGTAGGCGAAGTCGTCCATTCCGCTGGCGTCGGCTTCTTGGCCGGCTGCGGTGTGACGCGCGCCAAGACGTATCGGCGTCCCAAGGTTGCCATCATTGCAACGGGCAGCGAGCTTGTTGAACCCACGGAAACGCCGACGAAGGGCAAGATCCGCAATTCCAACAGTTACGCCCTTGCTGCCTGCGCAATCGACGCAGGCGCTGTTCCAACCATCCTTGCGATTTCGCCTGATGATTTCGAGGGGCTAAAGGCCGAGGTTCTTGCCGCTACAGCCGATTATGATTTCGTCATCACGAGCGGCGGCGCTGCCAACGGTGACTACGACTTCATCAAAAAAGTCGTCGACGCAGCAGGTGAATTGTTGATGACTACTGTGAACATGCGCCCAGGTAAGGCCCAAACGTTTGGCATCGTCAACGATACGCCGGTGTTTGGCTTGCCCGGGAATCCTGCAGCAGCATATTTGGGCTTCGAAATGATTATCCGTCCGGCGCTGCGCAAGATGCAAGGCTATTCGCATTTCGAGCGTCCGCATGTGCGTGCGCGCCTGACGGGCGACGCCAAGAAGAAGGACCCTCGCCGAATCTTCAACCGCGGTACGCTGACCAAGGGTGCCGACGGGGTGTATGAAGTGACGCTGGCGAAGAACCAGAGCTCGGGTCTGTTCGGGCCGATTCAGCGTTCGAACTGCTTCATCGTGTTGCCTGAAGGCCCCGGTAAGTTCCAGGCGGGCGATTTCGTCGATTGCGTATTGCTCGACATTCCCGAAGAAGTTTGCTTGTAACATCAAGAATGTGTAAAAGGGGTCTGACCCCTTTTACACATTTTAAAGGAGGGTTGTATGGCGGAATTGAAGTTTGCGATTGTGACCTGCTCGGATACGCGTTCGATCGAGGAGGATACGGCGGGGGCGGCGCTCGAGTCGCTCATTGCCGAAAACGGATGGGAATGCGCGAGCCGCGTTATCGTCAAAGACGAACGCGCCGATATTGCCGCCGCGATCGTTGAGGCGTGCGATACGATCGGCGCCGATATCGTGCTGACGTGTGGCGGGAGCGGGCTTTCGCTACGCGACGTGACGCCTGAAGCAACGCAGGACGTCTGCGAGCGCAATGTTCCCGGCATCGCCGAAGCCATGCGCGCACATAGTCTGGCCATCACGCCGTTTGCCATGCTTTCGCGCGCGCTGTGCATGCAGCGAGGGCGCCATATCGTCATCAATTTCCCCGGCAGCGAGAAAGCTGCTCGCGAGAACTGGGACGGCGTTGTTGCAGCGCTACCGCATGCTGCCAAGATGATGGCTGGCGGCGGTCATTAGCGAGCTTCCAGGAACAGAAGCTGGTGCGAGAAGGTCTTGTGTAGCCATTTCATCTGAAATCGCGGTGGGATGGACTGCGGAACGGTCTTGCGCGCTACTTCAAGTTGGTGGTCTGGGACAAGTCTTTCATTTTGCGTTTGGCATCTGGCGAAAACCGCTGTATCCTCGTAGCATCGCAGTTTTGGAAAAGGATCCGCAATGGAAGATCTACCCAACGGGTTTACGGGTTTTGCGCATCGCAAAGAAGGCTTCGTGTCGGCCGGCGAGGCTTCGCGCATCAGCCGCGGAGTCGCCACAGCGCGGCCTTCAGCCAGCCCTATTCCTCACCATGTTCGTGAAGCTGCGGCTGCAGTAAGTACCGAGCCGCCTGCCAAGGCTGTGCCATTCGCCGATGCGGAGCTCGCTAGAGTATCGACTGCCGAGGCGCGAGGGGCGTGGATTCAGATTGACCTTGCCGCCGTGCGTTACAACGTGGCGCAGACTCGGCGGTTGTTGCAGCCTCGCTGCAGGCTTATGGCCGTTGTCGAGGCCGATGCATACGGCCACGGTGCGGTTGAGGTCGCAAAGGCAGCTTTGGGCGCGGGCGCCGACCATTTGGGTGTTACCACGCTCACCGAAGCGCTCGAGTTGCGCGATGCGGGCATTACAGCTCCTATCGTCTTGCTCGCCCAACCAACTGCAGCAAGTGCTCCGTTGCTGCTGGCGCACAAGATCGTGCCGTCTGCGTACGAGCCCGATTTCGCCATCGCCTATGCCGAGGTAGCTGATCGCCACGGAATGAAGGCGCCGTACCATCTATTGTTGAATACGGGCATGAACCACCTTGGGGTGGCCTATTACGATGCGGTGGAGTTTCTGCACCAGGTGAGCTTCCATCGCGCACTCGAACTCGAGGGCACGCTCACCCATTTCGCGACGGCGGATTGCCCCGAAACGTTGGACTTTCATATACAAGCTAAGCGGTTTGTTGAGGCAATAGAGGCGATGCATGCGGCAGGGTTTGATCCGGGTATCGTGCATTGCGCTAACACCGCGGCGCTGTATCGATTCCCGGATGTGCATTTCGACATGGCGCGCATGGGCATTTCACTCTGCGGCTTGCATCCTTGTGCCCAGACGCGCTCGCTCGTCGACCTGCGACCCGCCATGAGCGTTCATGCTCGAATCGTCGACATGCGAACGGTTGGCGTGAGCGAAGGCGTATCGCATGGGCTACGGTATCGCAGCCCCGGCGCTGTGAAGGTGTGCACGATTCCCCTGGGATATGCGGATGGCTTGCGTTTCGGGCTGTCCGATAACGTGGACTTTATAGTGCAGGGGCGTTATTTCCGCCAAGTCGGCGAGATTTGCCTGAGTCACTGCATGTTCGAGGTCGACCTTCGTCGCACGCCTGCTCGCGAGCAGGTGAACATGCAGGTTGGCGACGAAGTGATCGTCGTGGGTAGCCAGGGCATTGCCGAGGCGACGCTCGACGAGATGGCTGAGCGCCTACGCACAACGAATTACGAGGTGGCCATGGGATTTGGCCAACGCTTGCCGCGCATCTACGTATAGGGGGACCGATGCCGAAACCGCATATTCCACTTGATGAGCTGCGACAGCAGGTGGCAGCATGCCATGCCTGTCCGCTTGCCGACGGGCGCACGCAAACCGTGTTCGGCGATGGCAATCCCGATGCGCGCGTGCTGATCGTCGGCGAGGCTCCCGGCAAGAACGAGGATCTGCAGGGAATCCCCTTCGTGGGAAAGGCAGGCCAAAATCTGAACACCTTGCTCGAGATAGCTGGTCTTGCACGCGAGGACGTTTTCATTGCCAACGTGCTGAAATGCCGGCCTCCTGGAAACCGCGATCCGCGTCCCGAAGAGATCGAGGTGTGCACGCCGTTTTTGCGCGAACAGACGCGCACGATCAACCCCGAGTACATCGTGACGCTCGGCAATTTCGCGACGAAGTTCATACTGAAGACGGAAGTTGGAATAACGCGCCTACATGGTACGTTGCAGCAGGCAGGACGCTTCAAGGTATTTCCCATCTATCACCCTGCGGCTGCAATTTACGACCGTACCAAATGGGAGGCCCTAGAAAACGACTTTGCCACGTTGGGCGAGCTTTTGCGAAAGAAATAACCATTTGATGACTGTCCGCAAATGGTTATTTCTAAATCTGATTGGAGTATGCTATGAACGAGTTTGACCCGATTGCCTATATTAACGAGCCTCGTTGGCAGGAAGTGCGGATGGGCCTCGAGCGCACGAGCGAGCTTCTTGACCGCATGGGCCGTCCGCAGGACCGGCTGAAGTTCGTGCATGTTGCGGGTACGAACGGTAAGGGTTCGACCTGTGCCTACATCGAATCGGCGCTCAGGCGGGCAGGCTACAAGACAGGTTTGTTCACGAGTCCTTATATCATCACGTTCGAGGAGCGCATCCGCGTAAACGGTCAGAACATCTCGCTTGATGATTTGCGCGATGTGACGTTGTTCGTGCGTGAGCATGCCAAGGCTGTTGCCGAGAGCACCGGCGAGCATCCGACCGAGTTCGAGCTGATGACCGCTGTTGCTTTCGAGCACTTTGCTCGTTGCGGATGCGATATCGTGGTCGCCGAAGTCGGGTTGGGCGGCAGGCTTGATTCGACGAACATCATCGACCCTCCCGAGGCATGCGTCATTGTCCGCATCGGCTTGGACCATACGGAGCTTTTGGGCGATACCCCTTCGGCCATCGCGCGCGAGAAGGCGGGCATTGTGAAGCCCGGCTCGGCGGTTGTCTCGTGGCCGCAAGACGATCCAGGAGCGCAGCAAGCAATACGGCAAGCCGTAAGCGATGCTGCGGCGAAATCGGGGCAGGATATGCAATTGAGAATCCCCGACTTCGGAACCCTGCATATAGGGGGCATCAAGAATGCGACGAGGTCGTTCGAGTACCGCGGCACATCGTATACGACCAAGCTTTTGGGTAGCTATCAGCCTTTCAACGCGGCATTGGCAATCGAGGTGCTTTTTGCGTTGCGTGAGCGCGGTTGGGAGATTACGGACGAGGCGATTTGCGAAGGCATCGCCGCGACATCTTGGCCTGCGCGGTTCGAGGTCGTGAATCCGGGTCCGCCGGCGGTCATCGTTGACGGCGGCCACAATCCGCAGGGTGCAGTCGTGCTTGCCGAAAGTCTGCGCGACGTTTTCCCCAACAAGCGAATCGTCTTTCTGATGAGCGTGCTTGCCGACAAAGATTATCCCGCCATGATTCGTGAGGTTGCGCCTTTGGCTAAGGCTTTCGTCTGCGCGACGCCTCCGAATCCGCGTGCGCTGTCGTCTTCCGATTTGGCTGATTGCATTCGCGCGCTCGTCGCCGAGGGTGCGGGCTCGCCCGATACTGCAGTCGTGGCTTGCGACAGCTTTGCGAGTGCCATGGAAAAGGCCCGCGATATCGCGGGCCCTGATAATCCGATCTGCGCTTTTGGAAGTCTCTACTCGGTAAGCGAAATCAAGCGCGTGCTCTAATTGGATGCCATGTGAATGAGTCGCAGGTGTACCTGCGACTCATTTTTAGGCTTGATCGGGAAGATTCCAGGTCGAAATGTAGCTCAGAACGGTTTCGACGTCGTTGGGCATGGCTTGCAGCGTAATCAGCACGCACGCCTTTTCGTCGCCGTTTCGATCGATGGCGATGTCGGTGATTGTCAGGTTGTCTTCGATAAGCTTTGTGCTGACCACCGTAGCCTTATGCCCGTTGAATTCGGTTTCCTCGGTGGTCACGTCGCCGTACATCGAGTTTGCCTTGTAAGCGTCGGTGACGCCCTTGACTACGCCTTCGCGCGGGTTGGCAAACTGCTGCATGCGGATGGTCGAAGAATACGCATCGCCTTTCAGCGCCTTTGACGTATAGCGCGAATCCAGGTCGGCGAACTGCACGACGTTGTAATCGCTCACCGTTTTGGGGTCAAGGAGACTGCTCGTATCAGCCCACGAGGCAGGAATCTGCATAGTACCGGTTTTCGTCTGATCACCAATGGACTGCGTTGTTGTCTGTGCGCTGGCGCTGCTTTGCAGTGCAGCTGATCCGGCGCTGCTCGACGTTTCGCTCGAGGAAGCGGCAGACGGGGCTTCGGAGCTTGCAGGCGCTTCGGAAGAGGCGCTCTCGACGCTGGCGCTGCTGGCTGATTCCGATACGGCGCTGCTCGATGGCGAGGCCTGCGAACTTCCACCGCACCCGGTCAGGGCGAGCGGAGTCAGGGCCAGCGCTAGAGCTGCGACAATGATGGGTTTGAACAAAGATGCGGTCTTCATCGTTGTCTCTCTTCGGTCTACAGTGATTCGATGTGCTTCACGACATCGCCGACGTTCGCAAGGCCTTCAGGTTCTCCGAAGTCAATATCGAGTTTGTCTTCCAAATCGCAGATGAGCTGGACCATATCGAGCGAATCGATGTTGAGCGATTCGAAGGTCGACTCTTCGTTAACGTTTTGCGGATCGATGTCGAGATTTTCGGCGAGGATTTCTTTTATTGTGTCGATCGTTGCCATGTGGCCTCCTTGTAAAGAAATCGCCCGCGCGTTGGCGCGGGCGATGCCTGAACTGCGTTATTACTTCTGTTTCAGCAGACCGTAGCCGCCGTCGGAGCGGCGATACAGCACGCAAACAGCCGAGCTGTCCCGGTCGGTGTAAGCGAAGAAGTCGTGGCCCAGCAAATCGATTTGAATCAGGGCCTCTTCCTCGGTCATGGGCTCGAAGTCGATTTCCTTCACGCGCACGACTTCGTCATCGGAAAGATCGGCCATCAGTGCGTCGAGATCAAGGTCGCCCGTGCCTTCTCCGCCTCTGATCGTGCCGCCCTCGGATGCGCCTGCGCGGACTTTGCGGTCGATGACGCGCGTCTTGTATTTGCGCAGCTGGCGTAGCACTTTGGCTGCCGCGACATCGATGGCCGCGTACATGTCCTGCTCGTCTTCTTCGACGCGCACAACGTTGCCCTTTGTTCGGATGGTGACCTCGCATTTGCAAGGTAGAGCGATCGAGGGGTTCTTCTTCACGCTGAGGACGACTTCTGCGTCGAGCGGATCGATGTCCATGACCTTCATGGAGTTGCCGATCTTTTCTTCGGCGTATTGGCGCAGTGCATCGGATACGGTCATTTTGCGCCCGGCTACTGTGATTGCCATGACTACCTCTTCTGTCGTGGGCGAATAAAAAACAGCCTCGGACATTGGCGTTCAAAACGCTATGGACAGGAAAAAACCGCTGCTTATCGCTGTCCTTGCATCTTGACGCTCCTGACCTTGAGCTGACATTCATAGGATAGCGCAAAACGCGCAGATACAAAGCCAGAACCTGAAACTGTTTGCGAACCGAGAACCTCTCGTAAGTCGAGTGCTTCGCATGCCCTGGGAAGGTGATGGTATCTCTTTGGTCGAAACGAACAACCTTTGGCGATGCCCTATACTTTTCCCAATGTCAATTCACGTTGCACCGGAGGAACTATGCAGACAGCAGCGATTATCCTTGCCGCAGGCGCTGGTACGCGCATGAAGTCGAAGAAGCCTAAAGTGGCTCACGAGATGCTTGGGAAGCCCCTGGTGAGCTGGGTCGTGGACGCCGCCGAAGAGGCGGGTGTCGACAAAATCGTGACTGTCGTTGGGCATATGCGCGAGCAAGTAGAGCCTCTTGTGGCAAGCCGTACGCAGGTCGTGGTGCAGGAAACTCAACGGGGAACGGCCGATGCCGTCCTGTCTTGCGCAGATGCGCTTGACGGGTTCGATGGGTCCTTGCTGGTCCTATCGGGCGATTGCCCACTCGTTACCGCCGACACCATGCGTGCGCTGGCAACAGCTCGCGAAGCGGCCGATGCCGCAGTCGTGGTGCTGACCATGCAGCCAGAAGATCCGTTCGGCTACGGCCGCATAATTCGCGACGAAATCGGCCAAGTCGAGCGCATCGTCGAGCAGAAGGATGCGAGTCCCGAGCAGGCGGCTGTCCGCGAGTGCAACTCGGGCTTCTACTGCTTCGATGCGAAGGCCCTCTTCGAAGCCCTTGAGCAAGTGGGCAGCGACAATGCCCAAGGCGAGTTCTACCTTACCGACGTCATCGAGATTAGCCGTGAAGCCGGGCGCGCTGTAATCGCGTTGCCCGCATCCGACGACGCCGAGTGCCTGGGCATCAACTCGCGCATACAGCTGGCACAGGCGACCAAGATCGCTCAGAGACGCATCAACGAAAGCTTTATGGCTGCAGGCGTGACCATGCTCGATCCCGATCAGGTATGGATTGGCCCCGACGTGAAGATCTCCGCAGACGTCGAATTGCTGCCGCAAGTTTTCCTCTACGGTAAAACCGAGGTGGGGGAAGATAGCGTCATCGGCCCCAATTCGCGTCTGGTCGACACGGTCGTGGGGCGTGGGTGCATCGTCGACGAGACGGTTGCTCTGCAAGCACGTGTCGACGACGGCGCGACGTGCGGCCCGCGTGCGTATCTGCGCCCAGGCGCGCATTTGTGCGAGGGGGCAAAGGCCGGCACGCATGTCGAGATCAAAAAATCGACGGTTGGGCGCGGCTCGAAGGTGCCGCATCTAAGCTATGTGGGCGATACCGTTATCGGCGAGGGCGCAAACCTCGGAGCCGGCACGATAACCTGCAATTACGATGGAAAGCATAAATCCGCTACGACCATCGGCGATGGGGCGTTCATCGGAAGCTCGACTATGCTGGTGGCGCCGGTCAGTATCGGCAACGGGGTCGTCATCGGCGCGGGGTCGGTCATTGCCCGCGATGTTCCAGATGACGCTTTGGCGCTCACGCGCCCCGAACAGGTCGTGAAAGAAGGGTGGGCCGCCCTTCAGCGCCAAAAGTTTGCCCAAGAGGGGTAGCCAGCGTTCATATACGACTGTCAAACTTAGCAAATGAGCTGCGGAATCTTCTGTGAACACCGTTGTTCTTCTGCGTCGGCGCCTTCATACATGGTTTAATACGCTTGAGGGATTTTTGCGATGCAAGGAGCTTTTTATGACGGAGATGCAGAAGACGATGGCGGTATTTGCGGGGTCGGTAAACCCCTCGTTGGCCGATGGGATAGCCAGCGAGCTGGGGCAGCCGCTCGGCAACGTCAAGCTCGAGAAGTTCGCGAACGGCGAAATCTACGCCCGCTATATCGAGAGCGTTCGTGGTGCTGACGTCTTCCTTGTGCAATCCGTGTGCGCTGGTTCGGGCTACGATGTGAACGACGCCTTGATGGAGCTGTTGATCATGGCTGATGCTGCCAAGCGCGCTTCTGCGCGATCGATTTGCGCGGTCATTTCGCATTATGGTTACGCGCGCCAGGAGCGCAAGGCTGCACCGCGCGAGCCCATTACCGCACGTTTAGTCGCCGACCTCATCTCGGCGGCGGGCGTCGACCGCGTTATCGCAATCGATTTGCATCAGGACGCCATCCAGGGTTTCTTCGACGTGCCGGTTAACCATATGACTGCCATGCCGCTGTTCGTCGACTATTACAAGAACATGGGCTTCGACCCCGAAAAGCTCTGCGTCGTATCGCCTGACGTCGGGCGCGCCAAGGCGGCGAAGAAGTTCCAGACGCTGCTCGACAGTGACATCGCCATCATGCACAAAGATCGTCCCCGCCACAACCAGTCCGAGATTACGGCTCTGATCGGCGATGTGACGGGCAAGATCTGCATCATCAACGACGACATGATCGACACCGGCGGAACGCTATGCGCCGCAGCTGATACATTGCTGGCCCGCGGCGCCGAAAAGGTGTACGTGTGCGCTACACATGGCTTGTTCAGCGGCCCTGCATTCGAGCGCATCGAGAACTCCAACATCGAGGAAGTCGTCGTAACCGATGCAGTCCCCGTTCCGCCCGAGCGCCAGAACGGCAAGATCAAGGTGCTTTCGATCGCTCCGCTTGTTGCCAAGACTATCCAGTGCGTTTACTCGAACGGATCGGTTGCCAAACTGTTCGAATAGCGCACGCAGCACGGCGCCACACCTTCGCCACATTGGGAGGCGCCTCTATAGCCGATACGGTCGCTGCTGCCAAGAAAGGGCGGCAGCGAAACCCCCGATGGCGGCGTGACATCGGCGATTCTGCAGCCACACTTCCTGTTATATACATAGATTAGGCGAAGCCAAGCCGATGCGCGCTGCCATCGGGGGTTTCGCGGCTCGGCACGCACAAAGGAGCACCACTCTCATATATTCCAATGTTAGCCGAAGCCAAGCGAATGCGCGCCCCTACCTGCGCATTCGCGGTGGGATGGGTGATGGCTGGAGGGCGATGGAGGCTTCCGTTTGGTCCTTACAGGCTATTGTGGGCGCAATTAGAATGCGCTCAGGTAAATGGCGCGGGCGTCGTCCATGGTCAGCTTCTGGAAGGCCCCGAACGGATCGCCTTTGTTCTCGCGAAGTGTCTGCACCATTGGTTCTACGTCATCGGACGTAAGACCGAAATCGCCGAGCGTCCTGGGCATCCCGAGCTGCACGAAAAACGCCTGCAGTTCGTCGATGATCGCCGTTACCGCATCTTCGACCGCTTCGTCGCGTGGGCAGAATTCCTCTTCGACAGGCTCGATGCCAAACACGTCTGCTCCGAAATCGAGGAATCGCTCTGGGTTGGTGCGCCAAACATGACGCATCCAGGCCGGCATGATTACGGCGAGGCCGGCGCCGTGCGTGATTTCGGGCCGATGTGCCGAGAGCTCGTGCTCGAGCCCGTGGCTTTCCCAGCCACCAGCACGCGCAATGGGGTTTAGGCTGCGTCCGCAGCCCGCTAAATCGTTATGGGCCAGCATTCCCGACCACATGATTGTCGCGCGAGCATCGTAGTCGTCGGGCTGCTCGATGGCTTGCGGAGCGGCGTCGATGAGCGCGCGGATTATGCCGCAGGCGATGTTGTCGGTTACGGGTACGGCCCCGACGCCGCTGAAGAATCGCTCGCAAACATGAGCGATCATGTCGGTGACGCCGGCGGCCGTTTGGAATGCAGGCAGCGTGAAGGTGAGCTCTGGATCCATGATGGCGAGTTTTGGCCGGAATACATCGCCCGAAACACCGAGCTTGCGGTTTTCCGCGTCGTTGCTAATAACGCATGACGCGGATCCTTCTGATCCGGCGGCAGGGATGGTCAGCACGACGGCAATGGGCAAAGCCTGCGTTATCGGCAGCTTCTTGGTAAAGAAATCCCAGACGTCGCCCTCGTAGGACGCGCCGAAAGCTACGGCTTTCGAGGCGTCGATCGCCGAGCCGCCGCCGACGGCGAGCACGCCCGTCACGTTTGCGGCACGTGCGGTCCCGATGGCGTTGCGCACCCAATTGACCTCGGGGTTCGGCCGCACGTCGCCCGCTTCGACATAAGCGATGCCCGCTTCGTCAAGAGACGTTCTTACACGGTCGAGGGTGCCATTGCGCACAACCGAGCCTTTTCCATACACCAGCAGGACTTTGCCGAACCCAAGCGAGGCCATTTGGGCGCCGACTTCGTCGGTAACTCCGCGGCCGAAGACGAATTTCGTAGGGGAGTAATAGGTAAAGTCGTTCATGAGCATCTCCTGTCTGCCGCTCTGCCGGTTGCAGTATTCGAATTCCCAAAGTGTAGCGCAGAGCCGCTGCGGTTCCTAGATGCTACGCTCTAGGTGCACGACGTCGTAATCGCCGTTGTTGAATCGGTGCCCTGTGGTTTCGAAGCCCTGTTCGGCCCAGAAGCTCATGCCGCTTTGGCTGGCTTCGGGGCAGGCGACTTCCAGTCGGCTGAAGCCCTGCGCCTGCATCGAGGCGCGCACGTCGGCGAATATCTGAGAGCCGATACCCTGCCGTTGTTGGGCGGCGTCGACCATGAACCAACCGATGAATGCGTTATCGTCCTTCGGATAACCTGTTATCAGGTCAAGGACAGCCACCAGATCGCCCTCGTCGTCATAGAATCCGACGAAATGCTTGTCTTCTTCCTTGACTCCCTCGGGGACATCGCTGATCATCTCGGTCAGCTTCGAGCGCGAGGGACGCACCCCGATGGCTCGGTAGAACTTGCGATTTCCCTTTGCCAACTGGAACACGTCTGTTATATCGGCGCCGGTAAGTCGTCTTACGTCATAACCGATGCCGAGCGTCTGTACGTCGAGGGTCGCGGTTGAGCTGGCCGCTGCCGCTGAGCCGCCTGTGCCGCTTGCGTTCTGCTCGAGCACCAGGTCGAATTGGGTGTCGAAGAGCTCTTTGTATACGCCGTTGCGCGCGAGCAGCTCGTCATGAGTCCCCTGTTCGGCGATGTGCCCGTCTTTTACGACCAGGATGCAGTCGGCTTTGAGGATCGTGGAAAGACGGTGCGCGATGACGATGCTCGTACGGCCGACCATGAGCTGCTCGAGGGCCTGCTGGATCGAACGCTCCGAAATGGAGTCCAGCGCGCTTGTCGCCTCGTCGAGTATCAGAATCTTCGGGTCTTTCAGGATTACGCGTGCAAGCGACAGGCGCTGCTTTTCACCGCCCGAGAGCTTCAGCCCCCGATTGCCCACTTGGGCATCGTACCTTTCGGGTTGCGAAGCGATGTAATCGTGGATGTTGGCTGCTGTGCAAGCTGCTACGAGATCTTCGTCTGTCGCGTCCTCGCGTGCATACAGCAAGTTCTCGCGGATTGTGCCGTTGAACAAGTAGGCTTCCTGGGTAACTACGCCGATCTGCTGACGTAGGTACGGCAGGTCAAAATCGCGTACGTCAACGCCTGCGATTGTGACCGACCCGGCGTTGACGTCGTAAAGGCGCGGTATCAGGTTGACGACCGTCGATTTACCGGAACCGCTCGGTCCTACGATGGCATACATCTTGCCACCTGGAACCTCGAAGCTCACATCGGTAAGCACCAAACGGTCTGGTTCGTATCCGAATGCAACTTGTTCGTAACGAATGGGCTCGCGCTCGACGTCGGGTCGCGCACCGTTATCGGGCGACACGATCGTGTTCTCGCGGTCGAGGTAGTCGAAAATTCGCACGAACAGGGCGAGCGAGCGCGTAAACGTAACCTGCAGGTTCAAGAGCGATTCGACTGGACGATATAGGCGGTTGACGAGCGCGACCATGGCGGTGACCGTGCCGACGGTGAGGGCCGGGTCGTATTTCTGGATGATCAGCAGGCCGCCAGCGAAGTAAATGAGTAGGGGTCCGAGCTGCGTGAACATGCCCATAGCAACGCTGAACATCGACCCCGAACGGGTTTCTTTCATACTGAGGTTGGTCACTTCTTCGTTAATGCGTCGAAACTTTGCGAACTCTGTGTCTTCGCGCGTGAACATCTTGACCAGCAAAGACCCGCTCGCTGAAAGCGTTTCGTTGATCGCTTGGTTCATTTCGTCTGTTTTGGCCTGTGTCTGGGTGGCGTATTTCAGGCGTTGTTTGCCGGCGCTGCGCGTTGGCGCTATGAGCAGCGGCAGAACGGCTAAACCGACGAGCGCCAGCTTCCAGCTCATGGTGAAGAGCGCTACGAGGGTGGTGATTATGGTGGCCACGTTGCTGACGACTTTCGACAACGTGCCGCTGACGACCGAGCTGACCCCCGATATGTCGGTGTCCATGCGCGTGATGATGTCGCCTTGTTTTTCGGTGGTGAAGAACGAGTGGGGCATATGTTGCAGGTGTTGGTACATTTGGTTGCGCATGTCGAAGATGATGCGCTGCGAGATCCAGGCGTTGATGTAGTTCTCGATGACGCCGATGAGCTGGCTTACCACCATGGCAGCCAATGCGATGAGCAGCAGTTGCACCAAGAACGACAGGTCCTCGCCCACGAGCGCCTCATCGACGATGCGTCCCGTGATGATCGAGGGGAACAAACCGACTATAGCCGCGAAGACGATTGCCACGAATACGCCTAGGAACTGAAGCCAATACGGCTTGAGGTACGACAAGATGCGCACGAGCAGGGCCTTGGTCACTTTAGGCGCGTTGGCCTTTTCTTCCTCGGTCAGGTACCGCGCACCTGGGCCGTGACTCGCAATTGGTGCCGCCATATGTCCTCTTTCGTAAACAAGTATCGGTACCTGGTATTATCACATGTTTAGGTTCGAGTTGCACCGAACTGGGCCCGCCTGCCTTTCTTTGCGTATCGAGAGGCATGGCAAGTGATCGAGAGATTGCAGCCCGTGGTCGGGCCTGGTGCGGTGTGGGTGAAGCGAGGTCAAGCCAAAGGAGGAGCGAAATCCACTTTTCCGCCTGCTCTTGGCGGAAAAGTTAGTTCGCGACGACGACGCGTCGAGCGGAACCCGCGCCGCACCAGGCCCGACCACGGGCGGAGGGATGATTGGGCGCGTTCTACCAGGGCTTTGCCGTGCGAGGAAAGCGGTCGGGCAATCCATTTGCCAGTTTCGCTACGTGTGCATCTAAGGTCGCTTAGTTGTGTGCGAACGTGCGTCATCTGGTATCATGCCTGTCCGTAGTTGTTCGAAAGAGGGTAGCACGTGACGCAATTCTTGATAGTTGGCCTGGGCAATCCGGGCGAAGAGTATGCCGAAACCAGGCATAACGCCGGTTTTCGCACCGTCGACATCCTCGCAGACGAAATGCGGGCCCGTTATTGGAAAAGCGAATGCGGAGCCCTTACTGCAAAAGGTGCGTATCACGACATTGATGTCGTGCTGGCCAAGCCCCAGAGTTTCATGAACACCTCGGGCGGGCCGGTCAAGAAGCTTTGCGATGCGTACGGTATCGAACCTGACCATCTGATTGTTGTTCACGACGAGATCGACATCGACCCGGCTACGGTGCGCGTGAAATTCGGCGGCGGGCATGCGGGCCATAACGGACTGCGCTCCATCTGCGACAAATTGGGGACGCGCGATTGGTACCGTGTGCGTTGCGGCATCGGCAGGCCGCCGGGACGGATGGACGTAGCTGACTACGTTTTGAGCGCGCCCAAAAAAGAGGCTGCCGACGATTTCGCCTATACCGTTGACCGAGCTGCCCAGGCAACGCTTTCGTTGCTCGACCATGGCCTCGAACGCACCCAGCAGGACTTCAACCGTTAACTACGTCAATCGTTGGGCCGCCAGGCGTATTTTGCCGCATGGCGGCGCCCTCTGTGAAATGAAGATGGGCCGTGCGAGCTTGTGCGCTTTGTGCCTGCCCAGTGAGTTACAATTACCAAGTTTGCGAAGAAAAGCGGTGGCGAGGGTTGGACCTATGCCGCAGAACGAGGAGTTGGGAAGCCAATGACGGACTATACGAACGAATATTGCATGCATACCGCCACGTGTGGCGAGCTGCGCAAGGAAGATTGTGGCCGCGAGGTCACGCTTACGGGCTGGGCTTGGCATAATCGCGACCATGGTGGACTTATTTTCGTCGACCTGCGTGATCGCGCGGGTTACACGCAGGTGGTCGTTGACCCCGACTGCGTTACGCCCGAGGAATTCTCGGTTGCCGAGCACTTCAGCCGCGAAGACGTGCTGATGATTACGGGCAAAGTGCGCGAGCGTGGTCCCGAGGCCGTCAACCCCAACATGGTCACCGGCGAAATCGAGGTTCTGGCCAGCTCCATTCAGACGCTGAACAAGTCGGTCACGCCGCCGTTCAGCATCGAAGACGGCATCGAGACCGACGAGACGACGCGCATGAAGTGGCGCTACCTCGACATCCGCCGTCCCGAGATGCTCGCCAACCTGAAGCTTCGCCATAAGGTGGTTACGGCTATGCGCGCGGCGCTCAACAAGCGTGATTTTCTCGAGATCGAAACGCCCATTCTGGCAAACTCTACGCCCGAGGGCGCGCGCGACTACATCGTGCCGAGCCGCCCCAACCCCGGCAAGTTCTACGCCCTGCCTCAGTCGCCGCAGCAGTTCAAGCAGATGCTCATGATCGGCGGCGTCGAGCGCTATTACCAGATTGCCCGCTGCTTCCGCGACGAGGACCTTCGTGCTGACCGCCAGCCCGAATTTACGCAGGTCGACATCGAGATGTCGTTCGTCCAAGGCGATGACGTCATCGACATGATGGAAGATGTCATGAAAGAGACCCTCGAGGCTGTGGGTGTCGAGCATCCCTTCCCGCTGCAGCGCATGCAGTATTCCGAAGCCATGGAGCGCTTCGGCTGCGACCGCCCCGACATCCGCTTCGGCATGGAGCTCGTGAACCTGACCGAGATTGTGCGCGGTTGCGGTTTCGGCGTGTTCGCCAAGGCCGTCGAGGCCGGCGGTGTGGTCAAGGCCATCAATTGCAAGGGTGCGGGCAACTGGAGCCGCGGCGAAGTCGAGAAGCTGGGCGACCTGGCTGCCGAGAACGGCGCCAAGGGTATGGCCTGGATTGCCTTCACCGATACCGACGAGGAGCTTAAGGGCAAAAGCCCCATCATCAAGTTCTTCGAAGATGACGTGTACGCGAAGCTGAAGGAGGCCATGGGCGTTGAGCCGGGCGATCTGCTGCTGTTCGCTGCCGACAAGGCCGAAATCGCCAACGCAGTGTTGAGCGCCCTGCGCCTGCACATGGCCGATGCGCTCGACATCCCCCGCGAGGGCCACGCGCTTCTGTGGGTCGTCAACTTCCCGATGTTCAAGTACGACGAGGACGAGAAGAAGTACTCTGCCGAGCACCATCCCTTCACGATGATTCGCGAAGAGGACCTCGACAAGATCGAAGATGCTCCGCTCGAGTGCGGTAGCTACAGCTACGACCTGGTCATGGATGGTTTCGAGGCCGGCGGTGGCACGATTCGTATCCACGAGCCCGAACTGCAGCGCCGCGTGCTGCGTCGTTGCGGCCTGACTGACGAGCAGATTGACGAGAAATTCGGCCATCTGATTCACGCGCTGGAGCTTGGCGCGCCCCCGCATGGTGGCATCGCGCTGGGCCTCGACCGCCTGGTCATGCTCCTTGCCGGCAAGGATTCGATCCGCGACGTCATCGCCTTCCCCAAGACGTCGAGCGCAAGCGATCCCATGACTGGCGCTCCGTCGCAGGTCACCGCGCGCCAGCTGAAGGAAGTGAGCTTGCGCACGCTGTAGCGTCAGCATCTATATCATGCTACATCCAGAGGCCCGTACGATGCTTTCCGTACGGGCCTTTTGATCGTCTGCCCAGATAAGTAGCCATGTCATAAAAAGGGACTGTCCCTTGTTATGACTAGATTGTCCGCTCAGCCCAGTGGCAGGGCGCTTGGCCTACAGCTGCTCGCGTTTAATGTATTTTGAGTCAGTAGCTGCGCAAGCGGCTACGCATCCTGCCGCTGGGCTGAGCTACTTGAAGGCGAACTGAGACGGTCGCGCACCGTAGCCATGTCATAACAAGGGACTGTCCCTTGTTATGACATGGCTATATTGTTGGACGTCTTGGGCGAATGCTGTTTTGCTATTATTGGTGGCGTTCGAAACGAGCGCTACAGGGGGGTCAACATGGTGCCCGACGGCATAGACAAGAACATGTTCTTCCAGCATGTGGAGTGCGATTACTTTCCGTGCCACGAAGGCGTGCCTACCGAGCGCTTCAATTGCCTGCTGTGCTATTGCCCGCTGTATGCGCTCGGCGAAGCATGCGGTGGACATTTCTCGTATACAGCCAAGGGGACCAAGAACTGCAAGGCTTGCGCGATGCCGCATAATGGAGATTCGGGCGTGCGGCTCGTAAAGTCGCGCTTTAGCGAGCTTGCGGAACTTGCTGCCAGAAAAATGCCCGATGCCCAGAAAGCCAAGGATACTGCGATCGCTCTCGATACAGGAGAATCGGCGTGAAGCGCGCAAGGCTGATTATTATGTTGACAGTTGTTGCCGCATCGACGTTGCTCTGCGCATGCTCGTTGGAAAGTACTTTCGGCACCTCATCGGGTCGGGCTTCGTCGCAACAGTCATTCGAGCAGGAGCCGCAAGAAGAAGGTTACGCCTTTACGGCACGCTCGAAAACCTGGGTCGTGCTCGGCGATAGCCTGACCGATGAAACATACAAACCTAAGAAGAAGTATTACGACTACGTAGCCCGAGATCTCGGCTGTACCGTTGTCAATTACGGCAGGAAGGGCACTGGCTACATGGATCCTGCGCAGGGCGGAGATTCATTTTGCGATCGCGTGGATAATTTGGACGTGTCCGACGTCGACTGCCTTACCGTATTCGGAAGCTTCAACGACTTGGGAAAGGGCTATGCGCTGGGGACCGCATACGACGATGGAGAGTATTCGATCGGCGGATGCATGAACGTCACCATCGAAAAGCTCGTAGCCAAAAATCCGTCCCTAAAAATCGGAATTGTCACTCCCACGCCCTGGCGTACGAACTTTAGCATCAATTCGGATGGGACGGACTCGTTCGGCACGGTAACGCGATGGGATTGCGATGCGTATGTTGAACTTCTTAAAGACGTTGCGAAACGGCACCGGCTTCCCGTGTTGGATTTGTATGAAACATACGGACTCGATCCCGACAACGAACGGGTTCGCGAGCTGTTCTACAAGCACGACGGAAGAGTCGATGAAAACGGCGTTCATCCCAACAGCGAAGGCCACAAGTTCATGTATCCGCAATGGCGCGAATTCGTGAAAACGCTTCTGGCTTCAGACGCTATCGAAGAAGGCGATTAGCAAGGAAATAACGTGCGCAAAGTGTCTGTACGCTAGCGAGTTCCTTTATTTTGTGCACTTTGCCGATAATATCGACACCTCCATAAATTCTCTTTATAGTGGCACGACAACAGCATGCTTGTGCTGCTACAATTCAGGTCGCTGGGTTTTTGGCATACTTTTTGAAAGAACCAAGGAGGCACAACGTGATTATCATCGGCGAGAAGATCAACGGCTCCATCCCCAAATGCGGTGCGGCTATTGCTGCGCGGGATGAAGAGTACATCCGCGAGATGACTCGTATCCAGGATCAGTACGGCGCGACCTACATCGACTGCTGTGCATCGGTTAACGAGAACGAGCTCGAGACCATGAAGTGGATGGTCGATCTGATCATGCAGGAGACTGACCTGCCCATCGCCCTGGACTCTCCTGATCCCCAGGTGCTCGTTGACGCTATGCCGTTCTGCGGCGATCGCATCGGCATGATCAACTCCGTTTCCGGCGAAGGCGACAAGATCGACATCGTCTTCCCCGCAATCGCCGACACCAAATGGAGCGTTTTCGCGCTGCTTTCCGATGATACGGGAATCCCGGCCGACGTTGATGGCCGCATGAGGGTCTTCCACAACATCATGAAGCGTGCCGAAGAGTTTGGCATCGCCCCCAATCGCATGTTCATCGACCCGCTGGTAGAGACGCTTGGCGCCAATCCCGATGCTCTCGAGACCGTCTGCGAATGCACCAAGCGCATCAAGGAAGAGTATCCGACCATCCACGTGGCGGGCGCCCTTTCCAACATCTCCTTTGGTCTGCCGGGCCGCAAGTACATCAACATCCCGTTCATGACCCTGTGCATGGCTGCCGGTATGGACGGCGCCATCATGGACCCGACCAGCCGCGACATGAACGGCGTGCTGCATGGCACCGAGGCTCTGCTCGGCATCGACGATTTCTGCCTGGATTACATCGAGGCGTATCGTGACAACCTGTTCGGTCCTCTGAATCGCGACTAATCCTTTGCGACTCTAAGGCGGCGGGCGTATGCTCGCCGCTTTTTTGTATGCAGCTAGCGAATCTTGTTCATTGGATAAGGAGTGGCTGACCCATGAAGATCTTCATCGATGATGCCGGGCGGCACATCCAAGCCGAAGCAGCTGAGGGACAGACCGTTTTGGATGTACTGCAGCGCGAACGCATCGATATACGCGCCACGTGCGGCGGCGTAGGTAAATGTGGTCGTTGCCAGGTGCTGGTTCGCGATAACGAAGGGCTGAACTATCGGCTTGCCTGCACAACGCCTGTGAGCGAAGGTATGGAAGTCGTTGTCGAGCATGCCGGCACCATGGAGGTTCTGCAAAGCGGGACGACCAGCACGTTTCCACCTGACGAAGGAGCGGTTGGTTACGGGATGTCGGTAGACATCGGCACTACGACCGTGGTGGCTTATCTGCATGACTTGGCCACGGGCGAACGTTTGGCAGCAGTGGGGCGGTCGAATCCTCAAATTGCATTCGGCAGCGATGTTATCAGCCGTATCTCGGCGAGTGTCGACGGCAAGCTGGACCTTATGACCAGCATTATCCAAGATGCTCTGCGCGAGATGAAGGCCAAGTTGTGCAAAATTGCAAGAATAGAGCCTGAACAGGTAATTCGTGTCGCCATCGCCGGCAATACCGTCATGCAGCACATAGCAGTGGGGCTAGCTCCCGACAGCATCGGGGTGAACCCCTTTACGCCTTTATCCCTCTTCGGAGACGAATGGGAGATCGAAGGATTGGGCAGTTGCTACTTCACCCGTTGCATTGCCGGTTATGTGGGCGGTGATATAACGGCAGGCATGTTGGCCACCGAACTTGACCAGGGCGGAACCCGTTTGTTCTTGGACTTGGGCACCAATGGCGAAATGGCCTTGGCTTATGGGGACCGTATCGTTAGTTGCGCGACGGCTGCCGGCCCTGTGTTCGAGGGCGCTAACGTGCATTTCGGTATGCCTGCTTCACCAGGGGCTATTTCAAAAGTGTCATTTGCAGACGATGCTGTTCTCGTTTCGGTTGTAGGAGATGCTGCGCCTATCGGTATTTGCGGGACTGGCATCATCGATGCCGTCGCCCTGATGTCGCGATTGGGCATCATCAGCGAGACGGGCTACCTCAACGGCCCTGACGAGCTTGACGGGCCGCTTGCCAAGCTGGTTGGCGAAGAGGACAGCGGCAACGTGTTTTACTTGGTTCCTGACCATTCGATTTACATCACGCAGGCCGATGTGCGCAATCTGCAGCTCGCAAAAGCAGCCGTGTGCGCGGGTATCCATACCATGATGGAGTTTGCCGGAGTCGAAGTGGGCGACATCCAATCGCTTCAAATAGCGGGTGGGTTTGGCGCATACCTAAATCTGGAGTCCGCTGCTTATATTGGTTTGTTTCCTAAGGAACTGCTGCCTCTGGCTTCAAGCGTGGGCAATACGTCCGGCGAGGGCGCGACGGCTTTGATGATTTCGTCCGCAGCACGCAAACGCGAGCTCGAAATCGTCGAGAAATGCGATTACCTCGAACTCTCTACCTCGATGGATTTCAACAACTTCTATATCGAGATGATGGAGTTCTAATTGTGACAAGCTGCTGCTTGTGACGCCGCGAATCGTATTGTGATTTTGCGGGGAGGTGCTGTACCCGTCTTGTCAATAAAACGAATGGATGTTTAGTCGTAAAATGAGACAGCAGTGTAAACGGATTGTTAGTAGCGAGCAAGTGCTACAGGGGGGTATATGAGCGTTATCGAAGAACTTGCCCAGAAGCAAGGATTTGAGAGCATGGGTACGTGCAGTGCAAAGAATCTGGTGGCACGAGACGAGGTCCGCGCAATGTGCGCCGCCAACACCTGTCAGATGTACGAGCACAGTTGGGCGTGCCCGCCGGCGTGCGGTGAAATTGCCGATTTCCAGCGCCAGATGAACGAGTACGAGCACTGCCTCGTTGTTCAGACGGTTGCCGAAATGGAAGACGATTTCGATTTCGAGACGATGGAGGAAGCTGGCGAGCGTCAGAAGCAGCGCGTGCTTGATCTGGTCGAGGCTATTGACGAAGCGGGTCTCAGCGCTGAGACCATGGTGCTGTCGGCAGGAACGTGCACGCTGTGCAAGACTTGCACGTACCCGGACGCGCCATGCCGTTTCCCTGACAAGCGCCTCGTCTCGATGGAGGCGGCGGGCCTTGTCGTGTCGGAGGTGTGTATGCAGGCCGACATTCCCTACAACCATGGCCCGCAGACAATGTGCTATTCGGGTTGTGTGCTGTACAACTAGAAAATGTGTAAAAGGGGTCTTACCCTTTTTACACATTTGGAAACAGAGCGAGGCAATAACGTGATACGTATAGGAATCGACACGGGTGGTACGTATACCGATGCGGTTATCGTCGATATGCGCGATGGTGCGCCGCATGTTCTGGCCAAGGCGAAGGCACTTACGACCAAGGGCGACCTTACACGCGGCATCGGCAATGCGGTGGATGCGTTGCCGTCTGACATGCTAAAGCTTGTCGAGCAGGCGGCGATATCCACGACGCTCGCAACCAACGCATGCGTCGAGGGCAAGGGCGGACGCGCCAAGCTGATCATCGTCGGCTCAACCGATGAAGTGCTGCGGCGCGTAGACGCGCAGGGCAAGTTCGGCATTCCCTATGCCGATGTCATCACCACTCCATTCGTGGGATCGTATGACGGCAGCGATGTGACGTTTCCCGATTGGGAAGCCCTGTACCAGAGCAATCGCGGATTCTTCGAAGAAGCCGACTCATTTGGCATCGCAAGCCTGTATTCGTTGAATAACGGTGCCATCGTCGAGAAAAGCGGCGCGGATTTCCTGAGGGAGCGCTTCGGCAAAATTGTCGTGGAGGCCACGACGGTGGCGGCCGAGCCCAACGTCATCGGTCGCGGTGCTACGGCGCTTTTGAATGCGCGGCTCGTGCCCGTAATCAGCGAGTTCTTGGATGCGATCGACGCCGCGTTCGAAAAGCGCGGTCTGAATGTTCCCGTCTCTATCGTACGAAGCGACGGGACGCTCATGTCCGAAGAACTTGCGCGCATACGTCCGGTCGAAACCATTCTTTCGGGTCCTGCGGCATCCGTCACCGGTGCGCAGGCACTTGCAGGTGCCCCCGAAAGCCTTATCGTCGACATTGGCGGCACGACTTCGGATATTTCGATAGTGCACAACAATCGCGCGAACCGCACGGACGGCATCTCCATCGGCGGATGGAAGACCCAGGTGGCGGGCGTGTACATCGACACCATCGCTCTTGGCGGCGACACGGTGGTCCGCTACACGAAGAACAGCCGTTTAGAGCTTGGGACGCGCAAGGTCACGCCCCTGTGCATCGCTTCGTCGCGTTGGCCCAAGGTCAAAGCGGCCCTGAAGTACTATTACGGGACTTACCCGATGGATTTCCATGCGCGCTACGAGCTGCTCTACCTTTTGCGCGATCCCGGTGATGTATCGCGTTTCAGGCGGCCTGAGCAGCAGCTCTTGGAGCTTCTGCGCGAAGGACCCATACAACGCTGCGACGAGCGTGTCGGCCAGATAGTCGGGTTGAAAACGCAGCGGCTAGAAGACGAGGGCATCGTCATGCGTTGCGGCATGACGCCGACTGACGCCATGCACATACTGGGCGGCTTCGACGAATTCGATGCAGAAGCGTCGCGGCTTGGAGCGCGGTGCGTGCTCAAGTCGTACCGAGGGCAAGATGCTTCCGAAGACGACGCCGAGGTGACTCGGCTTGCCGAAGAAATATACGCTCTTGCCCAAGAGCGGCTCTACGGGCAAATTATCAGCGCCTTTTCTCAAGATATGTACTGGCCCAATCGGCCGGGCGAGCTGGATGATCAGATGAAGCTTCTGGTGCGCAAGACTTGGCAAAGCCGCCACGACGAAGGAGAGCCGTCATTTGGCGTGAAATTCGGCGGTACCGCCACGCTCGTGGGCGTGGGCGCCCCGACCCATGTGTTCCTCGGAGAGGCTGCCAAGGTCTTGGACATGCCCTTCGACGTGCCCGATCACGCCGAGGTTGCCAACGCCGTGGGCGCGGCTGCTTCGCGCGTAACGGTAGAAGAACGCGTGACGATAGGTCCGTTGCGCGGGCCCGATGGCGTAGTCTACGGGTATCAGGTGCGTGGCGCTGATGTCGTTGAAACCTACGACAAACAGCCCCAAGCGCTCGAGGCTGCACGCAGGGTCGCGCGCGATCAGGCCATGGCCGAAGCGCGGCGTCGCGGGGCGACGGGCGATCTTTCGTGCGAAGTGCGCGAGGATCGTAACGTTTACGATTCCGCTGGCATAATGGAGCTCGTGCGCGACTGGACCGTTACCGCTTTCGTTCAGTAAAAGGTCCTGGACTGGTATATACATAGATAGGAGTTGTGCCCGGCGTAGAATTGCTCATTTCGGCGTTTTGCACAATGTTCGGGTTTCAAGGGCGCTTACACGTGCCCTTTTTTGTGCGAAATCCTCCCTATATGTTATTGAGGTCAGGCTGAAGAGAGAAGTCATTATGTGTGCGGTTTCTCGAGCAATTTCTAAGGATTCTGGTGCTAGGCCTGCTGGCATAGGGGATAGTTTGGGTTTTCGAATCAGTTCTGGCGCTTAGGGCAGGACGTTGCGTGTGGAACATGTCGCAAATACATGCAATAAGAATCTTTTATGCATAAAGGTGAAAGCCGAAATTCTCCACTTGACGCCATGGGGTAATAAAGATATTTTATGACCAGTAAGAAATCCATGTGGCTCATGTCGGCTAACAAGAAAGGGGAGCATCATGGCTATTCTTGACGATCTTCGCGAAAAGACAATGAAGGGCAAGCGCAAGGAGACCGGTCCGCTGGTACAGCAGGCTCTGGACGAGGGTCTGGATCCCCAGGAAATCCTGGATGCCATGATCGACGCCATGGGCATCATCGGCGAGCGCTTCTCGAAGGGCGAGTGCTTCGTTCCCGAGATGCTGGTTGCTGCCCGCGCGATGACCGCTGGTACCGACGTTCTGAAGCCGGCTATGGCTGCTGGCGGCACCGAGCCGCTGGGCTACGCCGTTATCGGCACCGTCAAGGGCGACATGCACGACATCGGCAAGAACCTCGTTCGCATGATGATCGAGGGCAAGGGCGTCGAGATCGACGACCTGGGCGTCGACGTTGCTCCCGAGGCTTTCGTTGATTACCTCAACAACCATCCCAACTGCAAGGTCGTGTGCTTGTCCGCACTGCTGACCACCACGATGCCGGCTCTGGACGAGACCATCAAGGCTATCGTTGACGCTGGTCTGCGCGACCAGGTCAAGATCATGGTCGGTGGCGCTCCTGTTACCCAGGAGTTTGCTGATGAAATCGGCGCCGATGCTTACACGCCCGACGCTGGCGCTGCTGCCGAGAAGATTGCTGAGTTCTTCTAAGCCAGCACGGCTAATACCGCATTATGAAGAGAGCCGCCTTAGGGCGGCTCTTTTTTGTGCGCCAAGTGCGTAAACCCTTTTCCTTGAAGATTGTTGCGATTGCGGTATCTCCCAGCTAGTCGGTGTTAAGCAATGTGTTAAGCGAAACCATCAGATAAAAACGAAAATTCGAGTCCTCCAAGTCCAGGTCGACTATTTCAGCAATCTTGGTCAAATGATTGCGTAATGTGTTGCGGTGCAGGTAAAGCGTTTTGGCTGTAAGAACCGAGTTACGCTCGAATTGTAGGTAAGCAAGCAAGGTGTTGCAATATTTTGTGCTGTGGGTTTTGTCGTAAGCGAACAGCACTTCGGCTTCGTAGCAGATGGGCAACACGTTGCGGCAATGGTCAGCCAGTTGCTTGGGAAAAGTGCTGTCGCATGAGATGACGCGCGGTTCGAGGTCGGAATGCGCATCCAGCGTTTCATGAATATGCATGTTCTGCTCGTAGTAAAACGGCAACTGGGTAAAATCATTGAAACGGTTGCTCAGCACAATGATGCGTTTTAGCGCCTGGCTGCTCTTGCGCAGGTGCAACATAAAGTCGTCAACTTCGTCTGCTTCGATGCGATACAGCATGATGGCTGTATCTTTATATATATAAGCGTGGCTATCGAAATTCGCCGAAAGCTGGCCCATCGTGCGCATGTGAAGAAGATGGTTGTTATACTCGTCGGGTTCGAAATGTACAGTTGCCATGCGGAAGTCTGACTCGATGTCCCAGCGCGTCTCGCGTTTGAGCTGCTGAGCGATGTCGCGCTTGCTCGTGAGCATGCCGTCGAGCATATGCACGATGTAGCTGTTCTGAAAGCCAGCGATATAGCCTTGTTGGGCTCCGCGCGATGCCATGATGGGTGCAATCAGCTTGCCGAATTCCTGTGCAATTTCAACCTCGCAATAGCCCAGATCTCCCCATGTGTCGATCATGAAGTAATATCCTGCAAGCTTGCCGCGGTAACGGATGGGCTTGGCCAAGATGCGCATTGTGTACACTTCTGAGTCAATAAGCGAAGCCCGCGGAAGATTTGAAATACGGTAGTAATCTCCCGTGCGATTGAGCGCCTCGACGATGTTCAAGGGGTATAAACCATCGTGCAATATCTGATAATGCCATGTGGCGCTTATCTCGCCCATTTCAAAATCTACTCGCGAAATCATGCGCCAGCCTGCATCGGCGATGTATTGAGGGCGAGGAACGAATTCGGCCGTTGCATTTACGAGGTCTTGGTAAGGCGCGTCGGAAAGGAGCAGGTCGTTTATTAGCTCGTGCCAGTTGCGGTAACGCTCCATCTCTTTTACCAGGTAATCGAACAAGTGATCAAGGTCGCTCGTATCGGGTACGATGATACGCGGTATGCCACTGCAGCGCGCTGCTAAGGATTCCGATACAACACAGCCAAATGTGTCGGCTGGATCGAGCGCGGGCGAAGGCACCTCGGCTTCGCCGGTAACGAAATACAGAAATCCCGCATGGCTGGCAAATCGCGTCGAGGCGATACCGACCCATTGGATTTTCAGAGGTCCAACGTGCTCGTCGGCTATACGGGCTTGCGGCTCGAGAGAAAGCGCCTTTGTGAACATGTAGCGTAGTGTCAAATCCATAATCGAACCTCATAGCCTGATTGAGGATGTTTGAAAAGTGAAGCGATGCCCTTACACCGAGATGTCGACCAAGATGTCGTTGGCAAGGATTGGCGTTCGCTGCGATCTGTTTTCATAGCAATCGCCGTTTCTGTTTCCAATTGGTATATGACACTATTTGGCATGAAAAGTGGCCTGAAAATAATATGTGAAGAAGACTTGTTCATTTGAGTAATAATAAGTGAATTCAAAATTGTGCACAAGTGCACAATCAATTGGGCAAAGTGTGGTATCTGGTGCACTTGAGAACGCGAGCGGCATTTTTTAACATGCAATACAAGGTGGGTAAGAGTTGTCGATTGTGCATAGGGGCCCCGCATGGGCGGCAACTCGGTAAGCGTCTACTCATAAAGAAAGGGGATTTAGCATGAGTGACGAGACTAAAGTCGCACAGGCGGATATTTCGCAGGAAAAATCTGCCGCGCCCGCGTTGCCCGCGGACTACAAGCCCTTGTCGACGGCACTGAGGTTCTTCTACGGCGTTGGCGACTTCGGCTTCAACATCATGAACTCGGTGGAGAATTACTATTTTGTGTTCTTCCTCACCAACTGCGCCATGCTCGACCCGGTGCTCGCCGGCATCGTGTCGACGGTCGGCTCGGTCGTCGACGCAATCGTCGGCTGGCTGTGGGGTGCGATCATCAACACGATCAAGCCCATGCGCTGGGGCCGTTACCGCTCCTTCCTGTTCGTCATGCCTTGGGTCGTGCCGATTCTGTTCGCCCTCGATTACGTCAAGTTCTCTGATGACCCGATCATCACTGCAGTGCTGATCACGGTCTTCTACATCGCATCGCACTGCTGCTGGGACTTCCCGTATGTTGCGAACGTTTCGATGATCGCCGTCGTCGGCAAGACGCCCGAAGATCGCGCGCACCTCGCCTCGACCCGCGGCATGTGGTCGAACGCTTCCAAGATTCTGTTCGCCTACATCTTCCCGCCCGTCGCCATGGTCGGCGCGATGATCCTTGGCAACCAGAACACCGATCCGGCTGCCGCACCTGCCAACTACGCGTTCGCCGCATTCGTGTTTGGCTGCTGCATGGCCGCGCTCTACAACGTACACTTCTTCATCACCAAGGGTTATGAGAAGGAGTACACCAAGGAAGAACTCGCCAATTGGAAGGCAGCCAAGAAGGAAGACAAGACGAACAACAGCGCTGGCGACCTGGGGCGCTCCATTGCTCAGAACCCCAACGTCATCTTCCTGATGCTCGGCGATGTTGCGAAGTGGATCTTCAACTTCGTCGTCGGCGGCACTGCTGTGTACTACTTTACCTACGTCGCATTCGACCCTGCGATGCTGGCTAACTACATCTTCGCGACCAACGTCGGTACTGTCGTCGGCGCTTACCTCGGCGGCCCGATCTCCAAGGCCCTCAAGGGCTCCAAGAACGCTGTCATCGCGGCCTTCCTCGTCATGATCGCGATGCTGCTCATTGCCCGCTTCATGTACACGAACATGATGGTCGTCGTGGTCTGCATGACCATTGCCCAGGCTGGTTACGGCCTGATCTACGCGGTTATCCCCGCGATGTACGGCGACTGCGTCGTCTACTCCGAGTGGAAGACCGGCAAGAACTCCGCTGGTTGGATTTCCGGTCTGCAGGTTCTGCCCCTCAAGATTGGCTTCTTCGCACGTGGCGTTGTCATCCCTGCTATCCTGGGTGCCGCTGGTTTCGTCGCCGGCATGACCGCCGATCAGTCCACGCCTGCTCTGCAGGAGGGCATTGTTAACGGCTGGTTCGTGCTTCCCGCGATTCTGTGCGTCATCTCGATGCTGATCCTCATCTTCGGTTACAGGATCAACAACGATGTCCTGGCCAAGGCTCAGAAGGAGATTGCTGAGCGTCAGCAAAACGAAACTGAGTAATTGACTGGCGATAGGTGCGCGGTCTTCTAAAGAGGCCGCGCACCGTTTAACCTAACGGCGTGTTATAGTTAGTAAGCTCATTTTGTCCATGTTCTTTTCTTAGAGCTGCAGATAATAGGGGGTGTGAAAATGGCAGGAATAGGGGACGCAATCTCCCAGGCGTATGCCAACCGGCGCAAGCGCTCGCCGCTCGAGACCGGCCTTCGGACTGGCGGCCTGATCGTGGCAATCGTCATCTGCGTGCTGCTGATCAAGCAGTTCAATCCAGATCAGCTCCTTATCTTGCTGTTCCCAATCCTGATTATCGGAATCCTGTTCACCGTTCATACGGTGCGCAACAACTCCAGGAACAAGGCCGACGTTCAAGACGAGCACGAGACCTGCATGCCCATCCTCGATCGTTACAACCAGAAGCGCGATGTCAAAAAATTGATGCGCGACTACAACGAGTGGTGGGAAGGCGAGCACAGCAATTACACGCGCATGCATTTTGCCGAGAAGATAATTGGAATCCTGCAGGACAACGGAAAGTACGAAACCGCATTGAAGGTGCTGTATCAGGTGGCCGAGCTCGACTTAAAGGGGCGCGACCATTACGATTACGACAACTACCTCAAAAAAGCGGAGCCCATTCTGCAGGAAGGGCTTGCCAAGCAGCGTAAGGCCGCCGGCAAGTAGTTGTCCGTTGATAAACGTTGCGCTATAGCTGCGAGCTATCCCCTGGGATTCGGAGGGGGTTATAACGCAGGTTTTCGTTAGACGGTCATTTATGCATTTTGCATAATGGCGGCAACGATTTGCTGGGCAGCGCTCATGAAGCAATCAAGGCAACTTAAAACTATAATGCTGCTAAATTAGCCGCACTGTACATTTTGGGCGGCGTGAGAGAAAGGAAGCATATGCTCACACCCCGCGAAAACTTTAATGAGGTCTTGAAGGGCGGCAAGCCTGAGCACTTCGTCAAGCAGTACGAGGCGTTCAACATCCCGTTCAGAAACACCGCCACGTACCGCTGGCGCAACTTCCCGCGCCCGGGCGAGATCAACAAGGTGAACAACTGGGGCGTCACGGTGTCGTGGGCCGAGGGCCAGCCGGGCGCCTTCCCCGTGCACACCCCCGACAAGATCGTGTGCAAGGACATCGAGGAGTGGAAAGACTACGTGACCGCGCCCGATCCCTACACGATTCCCGAATCCATGTGGGAGGAGGACCTCGAGGTCTGGGAGAAGATTGACCGCACGCAGCAGTACGCCACGGCGTTCTTTGCCCCCGGCGTTTTCGAGCAGTGCCACTACCTTTGCGAGATTCAGAACGTGCTCATCGCGTTCTACGAGTGCCCGGACGAGCTGAAGGAGCTCATCAAGTACATCACCGAGTTCGAGCTCAAGGCGGCCGAGGTCATCTGCGACCACCTGCACCCCGACGCGCTGTTCCACCACGACGACTGGGGCACCCAGATCAACACCTTCACCGACCCCGAGATGTTCGCCGAGTTCTTCCTCGACCCCTACAAGGAGATCTACGGGTACTGGAAGAGCCGCGGCGTCGAGATCGTCGCGCACCACTCCGACTCCTACGGCCAGACCATCGTGCCGTACATGATCGAGATGGGTATCGACGTGTGGCAGGGCGTCATGAACACCAACGACATCCCGGCCATGATCGAGCAGTACGGCAAGGACATCACGTTCATGGGCGGCATCGACTCTGCTTCCGTCGACTACGAGGGTTGGACCCGCGAGAAGATTGCCGAGGAAGTCAAGCGCACGTGCGACGAGAACGGTCCGCTGCACTTCATTCCGTGCCTGTCGCAGGGCTTGCCCATCTCCACCTTCCCGGGCGTCTACGACACCACGCAGGAAGAGATCGAGAAGTACTCGAAGATCTACTTCGCTGAGCACAACCTGTAAATAGTGTTCGCAAGCTCGGCAGTACCAAGATGCCGGGCCGCGAGACGCTCTGAAAGGCAATACGGGACGCGCTCCCTCCCGACTTGAGTCGTCTCCTTTGCAAGCCCGCCCGGACAAATCGTTCGGGCGGGCTTTTCGATGCCCGGGTTTTAGCGAAAAGAGCGAGCGTAAACCTCGGCGACGCGACAAGCGCACTGCTTTTTACATAGCCACGATCGAAACCGTGGCGGTCTGTGCATATTGCATAATTCTGAGGGTATAATAGCAGGTGAGCAAGGTGGTGGGCATCGCATGAATCTAACGTTGAACATAATCGAGCACGAGCTTCAGACGTTTGGCCGCATAGTGCGGGCAGACGACGGAAGATCGCAGTTTTCGGGCTTCAGGCTATATGTCGGCGACGAAGCGAGCGAGAGCGTTTCGTCTGACAACACGGCTGCAGAACAGGAAGCGTCAATCCTGTATCTCTGCGGAAGCCGCGCCGATGTTACCCTTGCGTGCAAAGCGGGCCTTGCGGCAGCTTATGTAAACCCAGATGATTCGCGGCCGGCCGAAGGCGCGCTGCTTTCGGTGCTCGAAGGCGGATCGCTCCTTGCCGTGCTGAATGCGCTTCTTGACCTGGATGCTAAGTTCGAACGATGGACGCGCGCGATGGACGCCATTCGCTTTGAGGGCGGCAGCTTGCAGGATTTGCTCGACGTAAGCTCTCCTTTCCTCTGCAACAACGTGGTGATGGTGGATGCGGCCCTGAAGCTGCTGGCGTATTCCAAAGACGTACCGTGCGACGACCAGGTTACCGTCGAGCTCATCAACCACGGGTACCATACCGAAGAAAACATCAGCAAGTTCAAACTGCATAAACGCTTCGAGCCGTGGTCGTCGCAGGACGGGTTCGTAATCAACGATACATTCGAGATCTGCAAGTACGTGACCGTTGTCCGATCGTTCAAGACGCGATCCTCGTTTTCGCTGATTATCGTAATGATGTGCAACGTTGTGGAACCGCAAGCATGGCTCCTCGACATATACGAGGTCTTTGCGTCGTACGTCGAGTACTTTGCGAAACGGGACTATCCCGAAGACAAGCCCTCGGGCGATGCGGCCGACACGTTCTTGAAGGACCTGTTTGCAAACGGGCTGGACGAACCGTCCGTGGTCGAAGAGCGCTGCAAGCTCGTTGGAATTCCGTTCGAAGCGCACTTCTGCGTTTTCTACCTGAAACCCGAAGAAGAATCGGTGCCCGCATCGCGATTGCTATCGGACGTGTCCCGTTTGGTGGCGCCGGCCAAGACGGTCCTTGTTGATGGAGCGGTCGCAATCTTGTGCTTCAACTGCCGAAACGGGGATTGCGCCTATCATTGCGCGCAAGATTTATGCCCGCTTGGCGCCAGGTCCCTTTCGTCTCGCCTCGACGAGATGCTTGCCCGCTACGGCATTATGTGCGGTCGCAGCTCCATGTTCTCGAAGCTTTCGGGTGCAGGTGTGGCTTTCGCCCAGGCGAAGGAGGCGCTGAATATGCTCTTGTCGGGTCGTGCTCGCTCGATTCCCCGCGGACGACGCCGTTGGAGGCAGATTATGCCGTTCGATGACTGCGCGATCGAATACCTGACGGCTGCGTTGCCGCAGTCGGCCAAAGAGCTGGTCGGCGCTGCCTACGCGAGCTCTATCATAGAGGCGTTGGCCGCTTATGACGAGCAGTTCAACACCGATAATTACTGGTTCCTGAACGAGTATTTGCTTCACGAGCGTCGCACGTCCGAAGTAGCCGAGGCGCTGCATATGCACCGCAACAATGTGAAATACCGAATCGATCGCATCGAATCGCGATTCGGCGTGGATACGTCTGACCCCGATTTGCGCTTTGCGCTTTTGCTCGGTTTCCGCATTCGCGAAGCAGCGTTGGGCGCATGATGCCGCCCACATTGCGCGTTGTGGTTTGACGAGCGCTCTACCTGGTGAATTATGCAAATTGCATAACAGGGGAATTTCGATTGGATGCACAAGCTACCGTGACCCGTTGCGGCTGAGCGGGTAACCTCTTGGGCAGGTAATCGCGCACGGCGCGATGAAGCTGAGACCACTTTGCCGTCAGGGTTGTGCGGCAAGCACGAGAGGGGGACTCCAGATGGATATGAAGAAATGGGTCGCGGACCAGATTGCTGCCAAGGAAAAGAAGGCAATGCCCGTCTTGACGTTTCCTGCTGCCGAGAAAATGGGAGTGACCACCAAAGAGCTTATCTACTCGCCCGAGCTGCAATCGGACGCAATGTATTACATCTACGAGCACGTTGATATGCCGGCAGTTCTTGCGTTCATGGACCTGTCGGTCGAAGCCGAGGCATTCGGAAGCACGATCCGTTACAGCGATGACGAGGTTCCCACGGTCATCGGATCCATTGTCGACGAAGATAGCAACATCGACGACCTCGTGGTGCCCAACCCGTGCGAGGGCCGTACGGGCATTTGCATCGAGGGCGTGCGCCGCATCGCGCAGCGCGTAAACGACAAGCCGGTCATCGCGGGCAACATCGGACCGTTTTCGCTCGCCGGCAGGCTCATGGACGTGAACGAAGTGATGTTTCTATGCTATGACGAGCCGGAACTTGTACATGCGGTGCTCGACAAGGTAACCGATTACATCATCGAATACACGAAGGAGTTCAAGGCGGCCGGAGCTGACGGCATTTTGATGGCGGAGCCTTTGGCGGGCTTGCTTTCCCCTGATCTTACTGAAGAGTTCTCGAACCCTTATGTTAAGCGTATCGTCGACGAAACGCAGGACGACAACTTCATCGTAATCCTGCACAATTGCGGCTCGAGCGTTTCTCATACGATCGACAGCATCGTTCAGACGGGCGCAGCCGGCTTCCATTTGGGCAACGCGATCGATATGGCCGAGATGATGCCGCATATTCCGGCCGACCGACTGTGCTTCGGCAACATCGATCCCGCTGCGCTGTTCTGCCATGGTACCCCCGAAGCCGTGTACGGCGCCACGGTCGAATTGCTCGAAGCGTGCTCGAAGTACCCCAATTTCATCATTTCGAGCGGTTGCGACATCCCGCAGCTCAGTCCTTGGGAAAACATCGACGCGTTCTTCTCGGCGGTCAGCCACTTCTACGACGACGCCGTCGACGAGCAAGCAACGGCAGCTGCGCAGGCTGCAAAGGAGCTGCCGGTATCGAATATGACCTCGCGCGAGCGCTTCTTCGCGGCCGTCGAGCATGCGCCTGTCGACCGTGTGCCGGTGCATCCGTTCGTTGCGGGCTCGAATCGCGTCCTTGTCGGGGCGACGTTCCCGGAGTGGTCTCATGACGCGGAGCTCGTCGCTCGAAGCTACATCGAGATGGCCAAGCTGTTCCCCGAAGAGGACTGCATCGTCATGGCGATCGACTTCACCCTCGAAGCGAGCGCTTGGGGTCAGCCCGTCTTGTTCAAGAGGAACAACCCGGGACGTTCCGATTACGCGAACATGCTGCTGAAATCGGTCGATGACTACGCCACCGTGAAACCCGTAGACGCTACCGGCTGCGAGCGCATGACGCTTCTGCGCGATGCCTGCAAGATGGTCGTTGACGAGCTTGGCGCAGACAAGCCCGTGTTCGCCTACATCATGGGGCCGCTTTCCACCTTGTCGATGATGCGCGGCCAGAAGCGCTTGGTGCGCGATGCCGCCGAGCATGCCGAGGACATCCGCGCTGCTGCCGAGAACGTGGCCCAGACGCTCGGGCAATTTGCCGACATGCTCATGGATACCGGCATCGACGGCATCCTGTGGGACGAGTACTTTGCCACATCGAATCAATTTACGCGCGAGCAGTGGCGCGCAACCGAGTACGAGTGCGCAGCCGAGCTTGCGCAGCGCGTGCGCAACAAGGGCGGCATGAACATGACGCATACCTGCCAGGGCAATCCCTATTTCGACCTGATTATCGAATCCATGAAGCCCGAGGTTATCTCGTTCTTCCATCCGGCCGACGGTTGCGAGAGCCTGGCCGAGACGCGGCAGAAGTACGGAGATGCCGTCGCGCTTATGGGCGCGGTCACGCCCTGGAACAGCATCATGGGCACCGATGTCGAGTGGGATACCGAATGCAAGCAGGTCATCGACGAGCTCGGTGGCCCCGGGTTCATCTTGGCGCCTGGCTGCTTCCATCCCGCCAACGCATCGCTCGGTCGCATCAAGCGTATGATCGACATCGCCGTGGCGACGCCCGGCATCAACTAGTGTAGACGGCAGCGCTGTTGCAGAAGCGGGTCGCTTACCTGGGTAAGCGACCCGCTCTTATATAGCCATCAAGTTTTGGGGGACGCGGTTTAGCCGAAGATGACCTGAAGCGGCAGGCGCGCGTCTTCGATTTCTTGCTGCGTGAAGCCGAACTTCTCGCAGTTGTACTGGTCGATGTACTTGCAGAGCTCGACGTACGTGCCGCTGAACGTCGAACCCGGACCGCCCTGCGTGATGCAGGGGATGTAGCTTTGGAAGTCGTAGCCCTCCAAGTGCTCGAAGGCGACGCGCTTGCAATCTTCGGGCGTCCAGCCGGGGAAGTCGACGTCTTTGTTGTCGATGTTGCCCATGAAGGCAATCTGACCCTTGTACTTCTCGAGCATGGCCTTGGTGTCGTTGGACTCCATGTTGCCCTGCCATACATCGATGCCCATTTCGATCATGTAGGGAACGAGGTTGGCCGAGTAGCTGTCGTTGTGGTGGAAGATGTATTCCACGCCGTGGTCATGGTAGTAACCGTAAATCTCTTTGTAGGGCTCGACGAAGTAATCGGCGAACATCTCGGGGCGCAGGAACGAGTTCTTCTCGGTGCCCCAGTCGTCATGATGGAAGAGAGCCTCGGGATGCAGATGGTCGCAGATTCCCTCGGCGATTTGCAGTTCGAACTCGGTCAGATACTTAAGCAGGTCGTTCATCTCGTCGGGATTGGTGATGTAGTACACGAGCGCGTCGTCGATGGCGCAAAGGTAATGCGTCATCTCGAACAGGCCGGTGACGTAGAGCGGCGCCGCATAGGCCTTGCCGCTGTTCTGGACCTCTTCGTACTGCTTTTGGAATTCTTCCCATTCGGCTTCGGCGAACTTGGTCGGCGGGGCCTTGACGTAGTCTTTCCAGTCTTCGATGTCTTTGATGACGATCTTATCGGGCGTATGCACGGGGAAGGCACCCGGAGTGTGCGCGGGGAAATCCATCGTGACGCCCCATGCGTTGACCTTGCCCTTGTCGCCCGGGTTCAGCAGCGCACCGGAGTGAATGATCCAGGGGTGCATCATGAGGTAGATGCCCTCGTAGTTGTTGACGAAGCGGTCGGGTTTGCCGCCGTCGATAATGGTTTGGCGCAGGTTTTCCTTGGCTGTAAGCATGGTGCCTCCAATCCGTGGGCGCACGTAAGTAGGGGGCATAGACGATTTGCCCGTTTTCAATACAGTTTTAACTTGATTAACGTTCAGCAAATTGCGCTGAACAATGCCCCGTTATTTGAATGGTAATTGCTGGAATCATAGAATAGTAGAGACAGTATTAATTAGAATACTGCATACAACGCTACAAATTGTAGTGTTGCCATGCCCGAGTTTGAGGAGCGCCCGTGAAGGTCGACAGCGGCACCGTAGAGTATTTGCTCACCAAGGAATTCGGTCCGGTTTCAAGCGGCAATTTGTCGCGCAGGCTCGTCTACGATTACCCCATCCTCTACGACGATACAGCAGAAATGGGCAATCATGTGGTGCTTCTGCCCCAGCACGAACGCCCTTCTGCGCAAACGGGATCGCCGCAAGCGCTTTATATCTGCCTGGGAGAGGCGTCTGCCCGTTTTGCGGATGACGCGGGGCTGGCGTACCTGCAAGTTCAGGAGCCCATCGAGTTTCGGAGCTTGTACAACTTTATGCAGGACGTGTTCGTGCGAAACGAGCGGCTCGATGCCCGTTTGCAGGCGTACGTCAGCACCTATGCCGGATTTCAGCCGTTGCTGAAAGCTTGCGCGATTGCCATGGGCTGTTCGTTTTCGCTCGTCGACAGCCAATTTCGTCCCGTTGCGCAGGCGGTCGGGAATGCCGAGCATGCGGGTTCCTCTACAGCAGATGACGTGTTTGACCTGCTTGAGTCCGAAATCATCGATTTGTTTATGTCCTCGCAGCGTTATCGGCATATGCGGGCGAGCCGCCAAGTGTTTGCCGTGCCGGGGTCGACGGATTTGCTTATGAAGAACATTTTTTCGGATGGGCGGCTCGTCGGCACGCTCGCGGCGCGGTATGACGGTACGGCGATAAGCGCCAGGTACGTGATGTACTTGCTTCGCTACCTGGGAGCTTACGTCGAGGCAATGTATACGCTCATGGGATCGTTCGGCCAATCGCCCACTGTGCCCGAGCGCGTCAAGGCGGCATTGGCCGACGTGCAGGTTCGAGGCGAAGCGGGTGGGGCGATGCTTGAGGTCGCGCTTGCCGAAGCGGGGCACGAACCGCAAAGCCCCTATGTTGTCCTGAAAATCGAGCGGAGCTTTACCCATGAGGGAGCCGAGGCGCTCGATTACTTGGCGCGCCGATTCGAGCTGGTCTGGCCAAATGCTTACTGTTTCCCGTCGGGCGAGGACCTCTTCATGCTTGCCGATATTGGGGAAGGCCCGTTTTCGGTGGGCACGGAGTTCTTGCACGATCTGCTTCCCGTGGCGCGCGACAACCTGACAAAAGTGGGTGTCAGCAAGACGTTCACCGATCTGCGCAAGACGGCTCAGGCAATCGATCAGGCCGGCATCGCTCTCGAGCAAGGCAAGGAAGCCCATCCGCAAAACTGGTATTACCGATTCGAGGAATACGCCCTGCCATGGTTGGTCTCGCGCATTAGCTGCGACAATCGGTATGCGAGCGCGTGCCATCCGGCTATCGAGGCTCTGATCGCTTACGATTCGGAACATGGCGCCGGCCTGCTCGACACGCTGAAGACGTTCATGCGGTGCAGATACAACGCCACCGACGCGTCAAAGGCCCTCTTCGTTGCGCGTTCGACGCTTCTCAACCGGCTCGATCGCATTAACGAGCTGACCGGCATCGACCTCGACAGTCCCGAAGAGCGCCTGTATTTGGCGTTGTCGCTCGCGTGCCGGGGCCTGTAAGCCCTGATTGCGCTAGCGTTTGGCGAACGTGGCGCGAATGAAGGCTTCGCCGCGCTCGAGGGCGGCATTGCGAGCCGCCTCATCGGGGACGGCCGCTTCGAAGCAGGCGTACTCGTCTTGCGCTCCCTGGGCATGGGGCACGCCGACGGCACCGGCGTCGCTGCCGAGTGCAATCAGGCAGCCGGCGGCAACGGCCTTTGCGATGACCTGATGCGAGGCTTCCCAAATTCGCTGCAACACGGCCTCGTCGAAAAGCTCGCGCCCTATGAGGTTGCGCGCGACGGTGGCGGTAGGAACGAGGCAGGTCTGCGATTCGGCGAGAGTTGCGATGCACTCATCGTCGATGTAATTGCCATGTTCGATGCTGTCGACCCCGGCTTCGATGGCGGCAAGGACGGCGCTCTTGCCGTTCGTATGCGACATGACGGCAAGGCCCGCATCGTGGGCGATGCGGGCCATCTGGCGCACCTCTTCGGCATCCAGGTCCTCGTGCGTGATGCGCCCGAAAACGGTGAAGTCCATGATGCCCGTGGTCATGATCTTTATGAAATCAGCACCTTGGCCAGCGGCTTCTTTGACCAGATGCGCGTAACCACGAAGGTCGTCGAAGGCCCGCCCGACAATCGACCCGTAACGCCCGCGCTTGTGGATGGCGAATATAGGCGTGCGATAATCGATGCCGTATTCGGGCGCGATGCGCGCGGCCAACGCCGATACGCCGTACTTGTCGCCGCCATCTCGCACGAAAGTAACGCCGGCACCGCAGTACGCTTCGAAACAGGCACGAATATGCGCTTCGTCAGGCGCTTGGGTATGACGTGCCATCGCTTGCGCGTAGTTGGCGCCGTCCATCGCGATATGTGCATGGCATTCACCGAACATGGTAAAGGTAAGTATAGGAGCGGAATTGGCCGAGTACAAGGTAAAACTTTTGGTCTCATTCATAGAATGGCAAGCCGTAGGGGTATCCTGCGGCTTGCCGTGGAGCACAAACGCTCAAGGTTGTTTACGGCTTCATCAGCACGATGCGCTCGCCGAAGGGGACAATTTCGTTTTGGATGCGCTCGAAGCATTCCAAGATGGGAATGTTCTGCGGGCAGGCCGCCTCGCAGGCGCCGCACTGGATGCATTCGCTGGGCATCTGCTTGCCGCCGTTGAAGCGCACGACGAAGCCCAGCTGGTAACAGGCGGCTTTCGCATCGTTGAAGTTGATGTAGTAGTTGAGCGCCGTCATGGCTCCCGAGATGCCGATGCCCTGCGGGCACACCTTGGCGCAGTAGTCGCAGCCGGTGCAGGGCACGATGCCGCTTTTCGTCATGGCATCCTGCGCCCGTTCGATTGCGTAGCGTTCCGAATCGTTTAGGGGCCTAAACGGGAAGAACGCTTGGCAGTTGTCTTCGACCTGTTCGATCGTGCTCATGCCCGAGAGCGTCGTCATGACGCCAGGTGCGCTTGCTGCGAAGCGCAGCGCTGCCGTAGCGTACGAGTCGTCGGGCATGCCTTCGTCGAGGACGTCCTTCACGGCTTGCGGGGGGTCGGCCAGAAGCCCGCCCTTGACCGGCTCCATGACCACGATGGGCAAACCATGTTTGTGGGCGATTTCGACACATTCGCGTTCGCGGAACGAGGGGCTGTCCCAATCGAGGTAGTTTACCTGCAGCTGCACGAGCTCGGCTTCGGGGTAGTCGGCGATGAACTGCTCGAGTTCCTCGGGCGTGCAATGCGCCGAGAATCCGATGCGCTTGGCGAGCCCGCGCTCTTTTACGCCTTTCACGAATTCCCAAACGTTGAACTTCTTGAAAGCCGCCGTGCGCTTGCCTCCCAGGTTATGCATGAGGTAGATGTCGACGTATTCGACCCCGAGGTTGGCGAGGGTCTCCTGCAGCTGCTTTTCGAGGTCGTCCTCGCTTTGACAATGGGTCCATGCAACGCATTTCGAGGCGATGTAGTACGAGTCGCGCGGATGGCGTGCGACGAGCGCCTTGCCGAGCGCGGCTTCGCTGTTGGGGTAGGCCCATGCCGTGTCGAAGTAGTTGCCGCCTGCGGCCAGATAGCGGTCTATCATTTGGGCCGTGTAGTCGATGTCGATAGTGTCGTCTTCGCGGCCTGTAAAACGCATGCATCCGAACCCGAGCTTGCTGATCTTGGAAACGTCGAGCATCGTTGGCCCCTTCTCTCAGTGTTAAAGCCCCGAATCCAGTATATACGAGGCGATGAGGTGAAACGGCCCTGCGCTGCCCTGCAATCCATTCTTTTTGGGGTAGACTTAATGCTTCGATTCGAAAAGAGCAAGCGCAGGGGAAAGCGGCATGATTGGCACAATCGCTAATACCATAACCATCTTGGTGGGTAGCGCGGTCGGCGGGACCGTGCGCCATGGCCTGAAGGACAAGTACCAGCAGGTGCTGTTCACCGCCATGGGGCTTGCCGCCACGGGGCTGGGCATCAACGCGGTCGTGCAGAACATGCCCAACAGCACGTACCCGGTGCTGTTCATCGCCAGCTTGGCCATCGGCGGCGTGCTGGGCACGGGGCTCGATTTGGATCGCCGTTTCAACAATTTGGTTAATCGGCGAAAGAAGGGCGAAGGCGCCTCAGACGATGCGGATTCCGCGCCTAATCTGGGGCGGGGCTTGTCGACTGCCATCATGCTGTTCTGCGTGGGGACGCTCTCGATTTTGGGGCCGATCAACAGCGCCTTATATGGCGACGAGACCTTCCTGTTCACCAACGCCATGCTCGACCTGGTTACTTCGATGGTGCTGGCCTCGACGTTCGGGTACGGCATCGCCATCGCCGCAGGCGTCCTCTTTTGCTGGCAGGGGTCGATCTTCCTCTTGGCCAGCTTCCTTTCTCCCTTGCTCAGCGGGGGCCTCATGTGCGAGATATCGATCGTGGGCGGATTTCTGATCTTCGCATCGGGCCTCTCGATTCTGCAGATCAAGGAGATATCGACGATGAACTTGCTGCCCGCGCTCTTCGTGCCGCCCCTCTGGTTTGCCTTGCTCTCGCTGACCGGCGGCTTCGGCGGGCTGATGTAATAGAAGCCAACGAACAGGTTTCCGTCCTTTGTTCATCCAATTGCCGCGGACGCGGGAGCTGGCTACAATGGAAGCACGTTATTCGCACCAAGGGCAAAAGGAGGCCCGGCAATGGCAAAGATCCCCCAGGAAGCGCAGGAGCTGTTCGCAAAGGTTGACGCAGTCGTGTTCGCCACGGCACGTGCGGATGCACAGCCCAATGGCTGCATCGTGGCCATGAAGAAGGTCATCGGCGATGAGACGGTCTACCTCTCGGACCAGTTCTTCAAGAAGACGCTTGCCAACATCCAGGAAAATCCGAAGGTTTCGGTCATCTGGTGGGGCGACGAGGGCGCGTACGAGCTGTACGGCACCGCCCGCTACGTCAACGAGGGCCCCGAGTTCGAAGAGCAGGCTGCTTGGGTCAATGCCGCGTTCGAGAAGATGGGCATGCCGATAAAGTCGAAGGGCGGCGTGTACGTCGACGTCGAGGCTGTTTACAGCTCCGCACCTGGTCCGTCCGCCGGCGAGCAGATCGCGTAAGCAAACGGCGCTGAGCATGATAACGGGCCGCGGGTGTTTTCCAGCGGCCCGTTTTGCATCGAGAGGAACTTCCGATGAAGATCCCCGTAGTCGTAGGCGATTGCAACGGTTGCTGCTACTGCATCATGGCCTGTCCCGTTGGTGCAGCAGGACCCATCAACCCAAAAAAGGTAATCGCCGAAAAATGCACCGGTTGCGGTAAGTGCGTAAACGTATGCCCGAAAGCCGCTCGCGAGATGCGCGAGCAAGGTTAGGCTTTCTTTCTGCTGGCTAGCTGGATGACTCTACAGCATGTGGGCGCGCAGCTCGGCGCCGTCGAGGGCCGAGAGGTACGCGGGCGGCACGTCGAAGACGGTAATCGCACCGGATTTGCCTTCTGCGGCGAAGCGCGCGACGGCACGTGCGTAGGCTACGAGCACGCAGGCCGTGAACTCGGGGTTGGAGTCGAGCTTCAGCGAGTACTCGATGATCATTTTCGAGCCGGCGGCCGACTCGCCGCTACGCAGCACGAATCCGCCGTGTGGCATGGCGGAGTGGTCGCGGTCGAGCTCTTCCTGCGAGATGAAGTGTACCGTGGTGTCGTATTCGTCGAAGTAGTTGGGCATGGTGACGATCTGGCGCTCGACTTCGGCGGCATCGGCGCCGTCTTCGAGCACGACGAAGCACTCGCGCAGGTGCTTCTGGCGCGTCGTCAGCTCGGGGTTGTTGCCCGCGCGCACTTCTTCAAGCGCACTTTCGACCGGGATAGTGTACTGCTTGGCGTCGGCGACGCCCGGGATGCGGCGCACGGCGTCGGAATGGCCTTGGCTAATGCCCTTGCCCCAGAACGTGTAGTCGGCGCCCTGCGGCAGGATGCAGTTGCCCATCAGGCGGTTGAGCGAGAATAAGCCCGGATCCCAGCCGCACGAGATGAGTGCCGTGTTGCCAGCGGCCTGGGCGGCTTCGTCAACTGCAGCGAAATGCTCGGGGATATGGGCGTGCGTGTCGAAGCTGTCGACCACGTTGTAGAGCGCAGCGTAATGCGGCGTTTGCTTGGGCAGGTCGGTGGCGCTGCCGCCGCAAATAACCAGCACGTCGAGGGGCTCTTCGCCCGATTCCAGGGTCTCGGCCGACTTAACGGGCACGCCTTCGGTTGCGATTTTCACGCTGGAAGGATTGCGGCGCGAGTACACCGCCACGAGCTCGATGTCGTCGTTCTGTCGAACGGCCAGCTCGACGCCTTTGCCGAGGTTGCCATACCCGAGGATTCCCAAACGTATTGCGCCCATGCTTGTCCTTTCGCTCGCGAACGCTGATATCTGGCGAGAATTATAGCTGCGTCGTTCTGGGCGGTTTATAACGAACAAGTTAACAATCCCGTGCTGGACCAAAGGGGACATACACTTCCGGTTCGCGCGGTCCTTTTGACCGCGCGAACCGGAAGTGTATGTCCCCTTTGGTCCAGCGTGCTATGCTGGGCACATGAGGAAACGCACCGACAGGACCGAGCGAACGAAGGCCGATTTGAAGGAGGCCTTTTGGCGGCTCTATTCGAGCACGCCGATCGAACGCATTACCGTTGGGCAGGTGTGCGAGCTCGCTGGCTACAATCGGGGGACGTTCTATCTGCACTTCGATGATATATATGCGCTTTTAGCGAGTATCGAGCAAACGCTTTTGGCGGGCATGACCAGCTGCGTTGAAGATTGCATGCAACGGCTCAGGCGCGATTCGAGCAAGCTCAGCTGCGTCGCTGCCTGCAAGGATGTTGTGCTTTTCTACGAGCGGAACAAGGCCCACATATCGGTTCTGCTTGGCGATAACGGCGACCCCTCGTTTGTCGGTAGGCTCAAGGACAACCTCAAGCCGCTCTGGCGCGAGTACGTCGTCAATGTGGACGCAGGGCTTTCCGAAGCCGAGATAGACTTGCTGCTGGAATATGCCCTGGCAGGCACGCTGTTCATGATTTCGCGCTGGCTCTCGAATCCCGCCGGCGTCTCGGCACCACAGCTCGCGCACCTCGTATACGACCTCTCGATCAAGGACGTGCGCACGCGAACTGACTAGCTAAATGAGGCGTTTACCCTAGGTAAGCGCCTCATTGCAGCTGCTATTAGGCAGAGAACGTGCCGGTCTTCTCGTCGTAGGCGAGGGGCTTGGAAAGGTAGCCCTTCTTCTGCATCCACTCCAGCACGGGCTCGACCATTGCAGCGGTGGGAAGCTGGACGGTGGGGTAGGTGCTAATAGGGTAGGTTTCGGCGATTTCCTCGGGAAGGTTGGCGTTGGAGACGAGTACGGCGCGATACGACTCGGGGTTTGCGTTAACAAAGCCCGCTGCTTCGTCCCAAACGTCTTCGAGCGCTTCGATTTGCCGAACTGCCTGTTCGTCTGAAAGCAGTTCGCCCTGCACTATCATGACCGATTGCGAGAGGTTTTGCCCCTGCGTGTCGTCTGCAATCAGCTTGCAGCCGTTGGCCTCCCCGAGTGCAAGAAGGGTTCCCGGGAGCGCGGCAGCCGCAACTTCGCCCGAAGCCATAGCCTGGTAGCGTACGGGCAGTTTTTGCAGCTCTTCGACGATGATCTGGTCGTCGGGAACCCCGGCGCCTTCGAGCAGTTTATCCATCACGTATTCGAGAATGGTGTTGCTGCCGACGCCGATGGGCACGCCAGTTAGATCCTCTATTTTCTGGATGTTGCTGTCGGGGCCGGCCATGATGCCGAAACGACCTTGCGATGCGTCGACGCCGAGCGTGACCCATTGCATCTGCACATCTACGCCGCTCGCGACCATGCTGGCCGTGACCATAATATCGGTCATCGCGAGATCGACTTCGCCCGACGACACACCGGAAATGAGTTCGGTGGCCGATTGGAATGGTACGATCTGGACATCGAGGTCGTGCTTCTGAAGCAGCCCTTCGGTTTGGGCAACCCAGAGCGGCAGAATGTCTTCGGTTGCCAAAGTTCCTACGGTCAATGTGCGGCCCGTCATGCTGGTCGAAGTTGCCGCGCTGGAGGGTGCGCTTGCAGCTTGCGATGCCGGATTGTCTGCTGCAGCCGAGCCGGAAGATGCCGAAGACGAGCCCGTCGCGTTAGAGCAGCCCGCTAACAGAGCCAACCCCGCAGCGCCCACAGTGCCAAGAAAAGCTCGTCGGTTCATATAAGCAGCCATAAAGACTCCCATCGTGTTGTTTTCCTGTAACGCTAGACTAAACGCTGACGATGCCCGGCATCAATAAACAACATGGGTCGCATTGTTGATTTTCGCCACGTGCACAAGGGTGCGCGATGCTGTGTATTGATACGTCAGGTTCATCTTCGAATGGTAATTTGCCTAAGCGCGGCGGAGCTTCTCGACAGGATTCCCTTGGTCGTTAATCTCCGAACATCTTGTACTCGCTTATGAGCTCTTTTGGTTTGCCGGCGACCCAGCGCTCGGCGTCTTCCAGGTCCTCGGTTCTGAGCTCCTCGTCTTCGATAAGCTTGTGCGCATAGGCGCTCAGCGCTTCGAACAAGGCCGCGAGCCCGCCTTCGAACTCATCGCGCAAGCAGTTCTTGAACAGGCCGTAGACTTCGCTCTTGTCGAATATGCGCGTATCGCGGTACTTGCCCGCCAACCATGCTTGCACGATGGTCGTGACGTCAAGTCCACACTCCGCATTAGCCGCCAGCTCTTCGAGCGGACGCCAGCATGTCTCGAATATGCCGTCGGCAACGCGACCCTCGGCTTCGTCGGTCACCACAACGAAATTTCGAATGCGATCGGCGGTCGAAAGCGCCATGCCCTTGGAATTCAGGCTCTCGAAGACGAGCTGGGGGCTGTCGTCGTGTGCGAGTAGGACGCTGGCCACCTCGAGCCGCGCCAAGCCGCGCCAGAGGCGCTCAACATCGAAGCCCGGCTCCTGCATCTTAGCAAAGAACAACTCAAGGTTATCGATGAGCCGCCCTGCCGGTTCTTGGGGCATGATTCCTACGCCCACAAGCGCATACAGGGTTTCGCGATCCATGAACGAAAGCGTGAGCTTTCCGGTAGCCCTTGTCCCTGCGCCGATGCGTAAATAGCGTTCGAACAGGTCTTTTGCACAAAGGCCGTCTACCTGCAGGCCCTTTTCGTCGAGGTAACGTGCAAGGGCGCAGATAAGCAGGGTCATCGTGGTCGTGCGTTGCTGACCGTCGATGATGTCGAGTTGCGCGGCGCCGTTTTTTGCATCGGCGTCGGCCGAATACAGCAGCATGCCCATGAAATGTGGGTCTTCGGTTTCGTCCGCAATGCCCGCTGCCATGATGTCGTCCCAGAGCTCGTTGCATTGGCGCGCGTCCCATGAGTACACGCGCTGAAACACCGGAATCGTGAAGCAGGTATTGTCGGTGCCCAGCACATCGAGGAATCGTTCCTGTTTAATCTGCATGAAGGACCTTCCTTTCCTTTACCATTGCGGGTCGACGCCGAAATGCTTTTTGTAGTACTCATAGCTTTCGGGGTTGTCGAGCTTGGCGCGCTTGCGGCCCGAAACACGAGTTTTGTGCCCGAGGCTGGCCCAGTCGGCAGTCTTGTATTTCTTCACCGCGTGGTAACGGTAGTTCTCGGCCCATACCATGCAGAATGCGTACAGCTCCTCGAGCAAATCGTCAATCGTACCTTCGTATTCGTCTTCGCAGAAGCTCTTGAATATGCTGAATGCCTGTTCGTCGCCGAATTTGCGGACTTTGGTCAGACGTACTGCCAGCCAACCCAGAATGGCGTTGTTGAGCCTAATAGAGCCAGGATCGTCGCCGAATACGCCGCTGATGGGCTCCCAGTACTTCTGGAACAGGCGTTTCTGTTCGGCGTGGCTTTCGGATATCAGCAGATAATTGCGCACGAGGTCCGCTGTGACCAGCGGTACGCCCTTCGAGTTGAAGCTTTCGAAGATGACGGGGGCCTGCTTTCGGTTGTCGAGTTCCGCTGAAATAACGAACAGCGAGGTCAGACCTTGCCAGAGCATGAGGGGGTCGAAGTCGTCTTGAGCCATCTTTTCCGCAAAGTTCTGCAGGTTGCTGACGATGCGCTCGGAAGGTTGTTCGGGAAGCTCGCCGTTGGCGACGACTGCTTCGAGTGTCGTCCGGTCGGCGGGCGAGAGCAGCAGTTTGGCTCCCGCCGAGTCGCCGAGAAACGTTTGCGTCAGATAGTCCGCATCGATTCCGAAGAGCTGCTCACCGGTTTCGCGCAGGTGCCGCGCGAACGCCGAGAGGATAAGCGTTGCGGTGGTCAGGCGCTGCTGGCCATCGACGACCGAGAGCTCCCGCAGAGCGCCGTGCGGTTCTTCAAAGTAGATAAGTGTACCCATGAAGTGCGTGCGGTGGGCGCGCGCCGCCCTCATGAGGTCCCGCCACAGCTCGTCGCATTGCAGGGCGTCCCACGAATAGGCCCGTTGGAATTTCGGGATGGAGAAACGCACATCAGGTGCGCCCATCAGGTCTAAGAGCGATTGCTGATTGATTCGCATGATGCCTCCAGTTCGCTTGCTTGTGATGGCGTCATCGTAGCAAAGGGAAAATTGTTCGTTTGGGATCAGGCTTGAAATTCGTACAGTATGTTCGATAATGTTCTGGATTAGTGGGAAGGCGCGAATCGCAAGGGGGTCCGAATGCGAAAGCAGCTCAAGTACAAGACGCGAACCGACTCTGCTGTCAAAGACGCGCTGGTGAAGCTTCTTGCGGTGAAGCCCCTTGCTGATATATCCGTTGCGGAGCTCGCTCGGGTAGCTGGCGTCAGCCGCTCGACGTTCTATGAGCACTATGGCAACCCCGGCGACGTGTACGACGAGCTAACCGCCGAGATATCGGCAGAATTGTCGCCGTTGATGAGCCAGGTGGCTTGCTCAGATGGGTTCAGGCCGGTAGGTAGGCCCTTCTGTTCGCTCGTGCGCGATGCGGGCGAGCGTGCGCCGGTCGTCACCGAGGGCCGATTTATGGATGCCGTACTCGATCAACGTGGCGCCTACGACGAGCATGACCTGTTCGACCTGATGACCGAGGCGGGATACACCGAATCGCAAGCTCGTGCGCTGTGCTTGTTCCAGATGTCCGGGTGCTTCAACGCTGCCCGGCAATTGAAGGTCTCGGCTGACGAGTGGGAAGAAGTCCGCGCCGTTATCGATCGCTTCATCCTGGGCGGCATAGCAGCATGCCTCGCTGCCAAAAGGGGCTAGCCATCATAGGCGATTCTTGATTCGCCGGGGGACGAGTCGCAGGGCAGTAGTCCCGTTGCTCGTTCTGCTTTGCCTTCGCGGCTCATCCCAAGAGCGCTAGTCGCTCAGGTCCCGGTCAAGGGTTATCTGGAAATCGAAATCGGGGTAAACACCCTTCACGTCGTTGACGATATGCGCGTACAGCTCGTCGCGGTTGGGCGTGGCGAAATCGATGATCAGGTCGAATGAAATATGCTTGCGTTCGAGGTCGACGTAGAATCCGTGCATCTGTAAAACGCCATCGTGGCTCATGGCGATGCGCGTTATTGCGGAGCGCATGCCCGCAACCTCATCGTCGGTCGTATTGCGCGAGTAGATGCCCACTGTGGCAAGCGCTATGCGGTGTCGTTCGAGTACCGCGGCTTGCAGCCGGCGCGTCATAGCGTCGATTTGGGCAGCTGTCATGGTGTCGGCTACCTCAACATGGATTGCGCCGATGGTCAGATCGGGCCCGTAGCTTTCAAGGAGCAAATCGTAAGCGCCGAGCACGTCGGGGTCTTCGCGGACGGTGGCCTTGATTCCTTTGGCCAACTCCGCGTCGGGCCTATGGCCCAAAATGTCGTCGAGCGTTTCGCGCAGCATGTCGATCCCGGCCTTGACGATGACGATCGAGATGATGACGCCCACGTATGCTTCGAGGCTGATGCCGGTTGCCAAGTACATGAGTGCTGCAGCAAGTACCGAAGCGCTGATGGCAGCGTCGAACAGTGCGTCTTTGCCCGATGCGACGAGCGAGCCGGAATCAACCTCGCGACCCTTTGCGCTGACGTAGCGACCGAGGATGATTTTCACGATGACGGCAGCGGCTACGATCACGAGCGTGACAATCGAGTAATCGGCAACTTCCGGCTCGATGATTTTCTTTACCGATTCGATGAACGAAGTAATGCCTGCGTATAGGACGATTGCAACGATGACCATAGCGGATAAGTATTCGTAACGGCCATGGCCGAGGGGGTGCTCGCGATCGGGGTTCTTGCCCGCAAGCTTGGCTCCCAAAATGGTGATGACCGACGATAGCGCGTCGGTCAGGTTGTTTACCGCATCGAGCACAATGGCGATCGAATTCGCCGCGAGTCCGACAGCGGCCTTGAATGCGACCAGCAAGATGTTTGCAGCGATGCCGATGATGCTCGTTCGTACGATGACTTTTTCGCGATTGCCTGCGTCCACAGCCCCTCCGATGTTCCTGAAGAATGCGCTGCATCACTGAATCCAAGCGCACTCCATTACCACATGCGCTCGCATAATTATAGGCGCGCTACGCAGCTGGCGTACGGACAATAGAAGAGGCGCGCTATCGCCGCTGGGGAAACGGGAGCGCGCCTATGAGGAGAGGGCCTGATGGTTGCTGGGAATTGACTAGTTCTCTTCAGCCGGGGTGGTCACATGAGTTTTCGAGACGTCCGGTGTAGTCTCGGCCATGATGATGTCGAACGGAAGGCCCGCCCACATTTCGTTTACGAGTGAGTGTCCGAACATGTCGGTAAGCTTATGGATCTCGTCCTTGTATTCGAAAGCTACCGGAATGTGCTTGTATGGACGAGACTTCATAGCCTTGTTGATCCGCTCGGTTAGTTCGTCTGCCGTGAAGGTCTTCTTGTCGCGATGAACCTGAAAGATGAGCTTATGGTCATCGGAAACATAACAGCCGGTAATTCCGAAGATTTTAGCATCCTTAACCCAGAGTCCGTCGATAACTGGGTTTATGGCAATACGGATCTTGCTGGAATCGTTTGCGTGATGCAGGATGTCGAGCACGAACTTGGCGTCGTAGTCAGGAAGCGGGCCCGGATGCTTTTTACGATAGTCGTAAATTGCCTCCTCGAGGGGCTGCCGCTTGTTTTCGAGCTCATCCATAAAGAACCTCCTAAATCAGCGTACCAAGAGCAAATATAAAACAATTTTATGACTCAAGCGATTGTTTTTTTGCACAAATTATAACAATGGGTGGGAAGAGCATAGACGTAATCCGCAGATGATTCGCGCCTCTTTAGGGCGCTTGATTGAGCTTGTGCGAATACGGTTATAATGGGCGAGTTGAAATCGTTTGCTTGCCGCATTCTGCGGGCGGAAAGCACGCTTGGTTCTGCGCATCGCCCTGCGTGGTGTTTCCTGGCATTATGCAAGTTTTCATTAATGGCTGAAAATTGGAGGAGCAGACATGAATCTGACCGTAGATGCATTGGGGGACAAGTGCCCGGTACCAGTGGTGAAGGCAAAGAAGGCGCTTGCTACCATCGACGAGGGAACTCTCGAAATGCTCGTCGACAACGAGACGTCGGTAAAGAATCTGACGAGTTTCGCCCAGTCCCAGAAGTGCGAAGTTTCGAGCGAGCAGATTGGCGAAGAGAAATACTCGGTCAAGATCGTTAAAACCGAGTTGAGCGCTGCAGACGCGCCAGTAGCTGACGGTGCCGGCATCGGGCCTCGCGTGGTCGTCATCCCAGCAAGCGTTATGGGCCATGGCGATGACGAGTTGGGAGCCGTGCTGGTCAAGGCGTTTGTGTTCGCGTTGACTCAGCAGGATGATCTGCCGGACTGCATTCTGTTCTACAACGGGGGCGTTAAGCTAACCTGTGAAGGGTCGCCCGTTCTCGAGGATTTAAATAAGCTTGCGTGCGCCGGTGTCGAGATTTTCTCGTGCGGCACGTGCTTGAAACATTACGGCATTGAAGACAAGTTGGCGGTCGGCGAAGTGACAAACATGTACGTTATCGTCGAGAAACAGCTCCAGGCAGGGGTTGTCGTTCGAATGTGATGGGCAACCCCATCTTTTGCCACGCGAAGGGGTTCGATGATTTACTTCGATAACGCTGCGACGACACGGACGAAGCCGCCAGAGGTAGTGCAGGCTGTTACGCGCGCAATGGGCTCGTTTGGCGGGGTGGGGCGTGGAGTGCACGAGGCATCGCTCGATGCAGGTATGACGGTATTCGAGGCTCGTCAAAAGCTTTCGGATTTGTTTGGCGGCCCTGGGGCGAAACGAGTCGCGTTTACATCGAACGCAACCGAAGCGCTTAATGTCGCCATATGCGGGCTCGTGCGTTCGGGCGATTGCGCAATAACCACGGCGGCATCGCATAATTCGGTATTGCGGCCGTTGTTTCGTGCAGAGGATGCCGGCATGATCAGTGTGGATATCGTGCCGATAAAACCTGACGGCTCGCTCGACTACGATGAGTTCGAGACGGCTTTTGGTCCGAAGACGCGGCTCGTGGTGGTTACGCATGCATCAAACCTGACGGGAAATGTGTACGATATAGCGAAAATGGCACAAATCGCTCATGCTCATGGAGCGGTTATGGTTGTAGACGCGGCGCAAACTGCAGGGGTTGTTCCGATAGATATGGGGACGCAGGACGTCGATGTCGTATGTTTCACGGGGCATAAGAGCCTGTATGGACCCCAGGGCACGGGTGGGTTGATTGTAGCGGAAGGTACGGAAGTCGAACCCTTCAAAGTGGGAGGATCCGGAACCCATAGCTACGATCGTTCCCATCCTTCGTTTATGCCCGAGCGCCTGGAAGCGGGCACGCTGAACGCACATGGAATAGCGGGTTTGCTCGCAGGTGTGGAATATATAGAACGTATCGGCATTGATGCTATACGCGAAACGGCGCAAGGGCTTGCGTCGAAGTTCGAGAATGCCATGCGAAATCTGCCTGGTGTGCGCGTGTATGGTGGCGCGGGAACGGGGCGCACTGCCATTGTGGCGCTTAATGTGGCCGACGCTGATTCGGCCCTCGTGGCTGATATGCTGAACGTTGATTTCGGGATTTGCACGAGGGCGGGCGCCCATTGCGCGCCACTTATGCATGAGGCGCTGGGCACGTCACGGCAAGGGGCGGTACGATTTAGCTTTTCGCACTTCAACACAGAAGATGAAGTAGAAGCCGCCATTTCTGCGATGAGCGAAATCGCTGTTTATCTGGTATGAGGTCCGTGTAGCGTTTGCGGCTGGCGACTATCGCGCGTTTTGCGGGGCATTGCATCGCGTTCGCAGCGTTTGCATGAGCGATTGGGAGGTTTGCGGTGCGCGAAAAGACGCTGAAGCTGGTCGTGACGTTTGCGACGACCGCGGACGCCCTGGCGATGGAGTCGTTGGGGCGCACGGGTGGGGTTCCTGGCAGGATTATCCCAGTTCCATCGCAGATTGACTCTGGGTGCGGTCTGGCGTGGTGCGTCGAGGCAAGCCAAAAAGAGGATTTGTTACGCGGCATTAGTCAGTATGGCGTCGCGTACGAGGGCTTTTACGAGGTCATGCTGTATTAATGCTAAAAGGAACGGTTTTGTATTAAAGTTATTCGCCTTTACGGTATCCCAGATAATCGATGAAGCGTTTGGTTGCGAGCGGGACGGTTTCGCGGTTGCGCATGGCCAGCGCGAGCTCGCGGTACTGCGGCTCGTCGAAGCTCTTTATGACAATGTTGAACGGAAGGCGCTGCAGAATGAGGGCGGGCTGCACGCTGATGCCGAGTCCCTTTTCGACCATGGCGAAAACGGCGTAGTCGTCCCAGGTCGTCATGCTCGACTGAATATGGATGCCGTACTTTTCGAGCATCGTGGCGATGTCGGAATCGCCTTGCTTGTCGATAGTCATGAAGGGGTAGTCGCCAAGAGCCCTGATGGGGAATCGGTCGACGCTGGCCATGGGGTGATCTGTTGCCATCACGACCTTCAGCTCGTCGCGGCCGAGGTAGATAGTGTCGAAATTTGGCCAGGTCGGCAAGCGTACGAAGCCGCAATCGACCTTTCCCTCTGCTATCATGCGCTCGACTTCGCTGTATCCGCGCGTCGTTATCTCGTAATCGATGTTGGGGTAGTCTTCCCTGAAATGCTTGATGATGTTTGGCAGCCAATGCGTGGCGACGCTCGTCACCGTGCCGATGCGGATGAGTCCGCTCTCGAGGCCGCTCATAGAGTCGATGCGCGCCTGCAAACGGCCATGTTCGTCGCAAACCGCCTGAACAGCCGGCGCGAGTTCATGGCCCTCTGACGTTAGCCGAACTCCGCCCCGGTCTCGTTCGAGCAGCTTGACGCCCCATTCGCGCTCGAGGTCGGCGATCATGCGGCTAATACCTGATTGAGAATAGCCGAGTGCCTCGCCGGCGCGGGTGAAACTGCCCAAGCGAGCTGCGGTCAAAAAAGCACGGTACTTCACAAGCGCGCTGTCCATACGAGTCCCTCTTTCTGCGTCCGTTACATGCAATGTGCTCATGATAAACATGAAAAAGATGCGCTTTTACTATTTTATGGAGTATGACATACTTTCGTTGTCAATCAAAAGAAAGGGGTGGGCATATGAGCCGGAAACACCAAGTTATGGCATGCGGCGCATGCGCAGTTACCTTTGACGAGAGCGGTCAGGCAACCACTTCGGTTGATATCCTTGTAACGGCAATCAAGCATCTTTTTGTCCGTTCGGCACGCCTTGAATCGACGAAGCCCGTAACAGTATCTCTGTAATTGCTCGTTGACGTTCTTTCCGAGGCCCTTCCTGCTATCCGCAGGAAGGGCCTTTTGTATATGCATGATTTATGCATGAATAATGCTCATGGTACATATGAAAAAAATCATATTTTCGAATCCTGATATGAGGAGCATACTATCATCCGCTAAAAACGAGGATGGAAGAACGGACTGCACTTTATGAGCGTCATGCAAATTGCGAAAAGTACTAAAACGATGCCTGTCTCGATAGAAACGGCCGCTACGGTCGTGCTGGTCATCTCGCTTGCCATGGGTGGATGCAACGGCATCCTGGCAAGCGGGGTGTCGCTTCCGAGCTATCAGATTGTGCTCATTAGAGCGATGCTCGGCGCGCTCATATTGGGCGCTCTGCTGGTGGTGTCTCGCAGGCCGCTCGCGGCGCTTGCCCATAAGGGCGAAGCTTTGATGCTGGCCGGTGCAGGTGCGGCTCTCGGGCTTGATTGGCTGTTCTTGTTTGAGGCGTATGCTTACGCCGGCGTAGGTCTGTCGACCATTCTGTGCTACTGTGCTCCCGTCATCGTCATGGTCCTATCTCCTGTAGTGTTTCGCGAGAAGTTCACGGCGGCGAAGTCAGTGGGTTTTTCCGTGGTCGTTGCGGGCGCCGTGCTCGTGAACGCGTCTGCCGTCCAGGGCGGCGTATCTGCGTATGGCGTGACATGCGGCTTGGCATCGGCGGTATGCTTTGCGGCCATGATGATGCTCAGCAAAAAGGTTTCGCATGTGTACGGCATCGAGAAGGTCTTTATCGAAATCGCCGCCGCTGCCTTAGTCGTGCTCGTGTATGCGGTGTTCTGCAAGGGCATTACGTTCGACATCGTGTTTGCCGTACGCAGAACCGATGTGTTGCCGCTCGCTTTGCTCGGCGTATCGACCGCTTTGTCGAATTACCTTTACTTGAAGGCGATGGGAGCGCTTTCCGCGCAAAGCGTTGCCGTGCTCGGGTATGTCGAACCGCTTTCTGCGGTAGCGCTTGGCGCGCTCGTGCTTGGCGAAACGCTCACGCCCCTGCAGCTAGTGGGCGCAGCTTGCATAATCGCCGGTGCGGTGGTGAGTGAGTTGCACGTACATTCCAAATCCGCGAAGCTCGCCTAGGGAACCGATTGTTGTCCATTGGAAATGAGCCGGGAGAACTGTTCTCGCGGCTCATTGTGTTTGCTCGCGTAGCAAACCGTTTTCAAAGGGTACACGAGTTGTAAACGGGTTTTTAAGGTACGTTATTCGGCTCATTTCTTAAGTGCCACGATAATCATCATGGCGATGATGAGCGCGCCGCCGAGAAAGTCCCAAGACGAAAACACCGTACCGAGCCATAAAGCTGAGATGATTGTGCCCGAAATGGGTTCGGCTACGCCTACGAGGCTTGCTTTAACGGGGCCGCAGAGCGCTACGCCACGCAGATATATGGCGTAGGCGAACATGGTGCCAACGAGCACGATGGCCCAAAATACCAAACAACCGCTGACGTCGAGCACGACGGTCGAATCCCAAGGGTGGCCGAGCGGCGCGAGTATGATCGCGCCAAGCGTCATGCCCACGCCGTTGAGAACGAGCGAGCCGCACCTTTCGACGACTTTTACCGACAGCAGAATGTAGCTTGCATTTGCCACGGCCGAAAGCAGCCCCCAAACGAGTCCTTCCGGATTTATGCCGATGGAGCCCAAATTGCCTTGTGTTGCTATGCATACGACGCCGGCCAACGCCATTACGAGCGCGAGCGCCTCGATAGGTCGCGGTAGGCGGCGTTTGCGTATGCACTCTATGACAAGAACGATGGGGATGCTCGTTTCCAGGAGCAGTAACGTTGTTCCAGCGTTCGTGTACTTGATAGATGTCATGTAGCTGATCTGCATGAGCACGACGGCGAGCAACGTATAGGCAAGCGTGTGCAAGACGAGGTTTTTGTCCCGGAAGAGAACCGAGAATTTGTCGCGGTCGCGCAGGAATGCAAGGCCCAAGAACAGCAGGCCCGCCACGAACAGCCGTGTGCAGGCGAGCCAGGGAATGTCGACGTCGTTGTGCCCTACCAGGTAGCTGACGCAGGTCCCCGAAAACCCCCAGCAGCTCGCGCCGAGGCACGAGAGCACAACGCCTTGCAACTCGTGCGTGCGATTCGGAGCAGTCGATTGGGGGGCCTCGTTTTCCATAGGGTCATATTGTGGCAGGTGCCTACCGAATGAGTCAAAGGGGGCGAAATTGTTTGGGCCAGGTGACGGGGCTTGATGCCCGGTTGCTCAGCGGCCGAGTGAATCAAGCCCCGTCCTCCTTTTGACGCATTCTAGCTTTCAGGCGTTGAATCGATCTTTTCTGCAATTGGAACCGCGTGATGCTCCCTATGAATTGCGATCACCATGCTTATGCACATGAGCACCATGATGAAGAAGAATGGGAACGAGATGATGATGGCTACGGTTTGCATGCCCTTTACTCCGCCCGACACGGTGAACGCGAAAGCCACGAGCGCCATGAGCACGCCCCAGAAGATTTTCTTGAATGTAGGTGGATTCGTGTTACCGAACGACGTGAGCATCGACACCACGTAGGTGGCCGAGTTGGCCGATGTCACGAAGAACCCGAACAGCAGCACGAGCGCGATGATCGAGAGCGCGAACCCGAATTCGTATTGGCCGAATACGAAGAAGGGGGCCGTCTCGGGCGAACCCACGATGGCGTTCAGCTGCTCGATGCCGAGGCCTTCTGCTGCGCCGAACGCAGTGCCGCCCAGAATCGAGAACCAGATGAGGCTGACTACGGTGGGGGCCACCATGCAGCCCAGGACGAACTCGCGGATAGTGCGGCCGCGCGAGATGCGCGCGAGGAAGATGCCCACGAACGGTGCCCACGAGAGCCACCAGGCCCAGTAGAATACGCGCCAGCCACGAATCCAGCTCGTATCGCCGTTTTTGGCGGCTAAGCGGAAGCTGTCTTGGATGAAGTTCGCAAGCCAGGCGCCAACGCCGCCCATAAAATCGTGCACGATGTCGATGCTCGGACCGATGACAAAGGCCCCCACCAACAGCACGACGCACAGCACGAGCGTCGCGTTGGAAAGGGCCTGCATGCCTCGCTCGATGCCGCTGACGACGCTCCAGGTATAGACGATACAGGTGAGGCCGATTATTGTGGCCCACGTATACACCTGGCTGGGGATGCCGAACAGGTAGTCCAGTCCGCTCGATATCTGCAGGCAGCCCATGCCGAACGAGGTGGCCACGCCCAAGACGGTGAGCATGGCAGCGTAGATGTCGATGATGATTCCCGTGGTACCGTGAGCCTGCTTTTTGATTACCGGCTCGAGCGTGCTGCTGACGAGCGACTTCTTATGATGCCGGAAGGCGAAGTAGCCAAGCGCCAGGCCCACGATGGCGTAGCTGCCCCATGGATGCAGGCCCCAGTGCATGAAGCACGAGCGAAGCGAGAACGTGAGGGCTTCGTCGGTCATGGGCTCGATGCCAGACATGGGAGCCACGTAATGCGAAAGCGGCTCGGCCGTTCCCCAGAACACCAATCCCACGCCCATGCCGGCGGAGAACAGCATGGCGAACCAGCCGAGCGTGCTCTGCGTAGGCTTCTCGTTGTCGGCGCCGAGTTTCGTCTTGCCGTAGGGACTTATAGCAAGGCCTAAGGCGAAGATGACGAACAGGGACATGCCGAATATGTAGAGCCAGTCGAAGTTGGATGTCAGCGCCTCCATGGCGGTATTTGCGGCGGCTATGAATGTGTTGCCTGCAGCAAGGCACCAAACGACGAGCGCCATGGTGAGGGCAACCGATATGACGAATACCAGGTTCTTGTGGGCTTTGTGCAGGATACCTTCTTTGTTTTCGGAGTCGTTCATGTTTGCATGCTCCTTTTAGGAGTTGCATAACGCACATTGCAACTAGGTTGAACGTTAGTTGTTGAGCTAGGGGTTTTTATCGGATGCGCATGGCGTCGGGCCTGTCAGGGGCGACAGGTCCGACAAAGGTGGGGCTATTCGGGGATGCCGTTTGCAGTGACCTCGGCAGTGCTGGAAGCGGCCTCTGCAGTGGTGGCGGGTTCGCTGATCGTGACTTCCGAATTGCCCTGAGCCGTAGCCAGACGGTCGAGCTTCTGCTTGCGCTTTTTCAGCAGGAAACCGGCGACGATACCGAGCAGGGCCCAGGCGACCATCCAGGCGAGCATGATGTTAAAGCCCATTTCGACGTTGCCGGCTTTCTCGTAGGTGTCGATGACCTGGCCGATGATGGCAGGCGTGAAGATGTCGGGCGTCAGTCCGATGAGTGAGATGATGGCCGTTGCAGTGCCAGTCTGCTCGAGCGTGAAACCCGCATCGCCCAAGATGGACCAGTACGTGGACTTGAGCACGTTCACGGCGTACGCGACGAACAAGGTGATGATGACGCAGACAATTTGGAATCCGCTTGTGACGAATACGAGCGCGGCTACGATGGCGTTGAACGCATAGGCGAAGATAAAGCCCTGACCCTTGGTCTTGAACTTGTCCATGATGATGCCGCCCGAGACGCCGGCGATGAAGACGATCAGGTAGCTGCGCACGATGGCGAGGCTCGACGAAATCGACGGGTCGAGGTTCAGTATGCGTGTCGTGTAAGTGCCCAAGTAACCGTTGCAGGTATTCCACAGGGTGTAACCGCAGGCGATCAGCAGGATGCAGATCCACGTGCCCGGGTTGCCGAGCAGCTTGAACATGCCTTTGATGATGGCGCCGGTGCTTTCGTGCGCCTCTCCGGTCTCGCCTAGGCTCTTTGGGATGAAGATAACGACGAGGACGGCCAGCAGCACGAAGACGGCGACGTTGAGCCACAGCAGCGCGCGGAAGCCCATGACGCCCTCAGCGAACGCACCCATGAGGCCGAGGCAGCCAAAAGAGATAACAAAGTTACCAAGACCGCGGAAGCCTTCGCTCATGCCGAACATGCGCCCGGATTCCTCGTCGGTGCCTAGGCCGCGCACGGATTTCAGGTAGCTCGACCAGAACGTGCCGACGCTGAAGATGCCATAGAGCGCATGTATGACTACCAAGTGCTCGAACGGCGGGAACATTGCGTACCAGACAGTGCACGCAGCCATGCCCGCGAGCGATACCAGCAGCATGGTCTTTGTGCGGAACTTGTTCGCGAAGAAGCCCGACGGAATATAACCGATAACGTTGAACAGGCCATACGTTGCGCCGATAACGCCCAGTTGGGCATCGTCGATGCTGAGCGCAACCAACATCTGATCATAGAACGTGAAGCGCAAAAACGGGGTGAGGTACACCATGCCCGCGATGAGGCTCAGGATCACCAAGATAAGGTAGCGCTTACCTTTAGTCATTGCTAAAACCCTCCTTTTCGTAGCTGCTTCTGTGTCCTCGATTCGTTGCGGGCGGGATATTCCGCGCCGAATCGAGCTTTGTTGCGGTCCGTCTAAAAAATTTTCAAATTGGGTCTTGACAGTTATGGTCCGCAACGTTTACTTTGATGCCGTGTTCAAGATAACACTGTTATCGCATAGCGAAACAAAGTTATCAAGTACCAAAGCGGGAAAAGTTAAAAAATTTCCTATGAAAGGAGCAGCAATGGAGCGCTACAAGATCATGCCGGAGGAAGGTATCGAGGCCATTCACGAGAACACGATGCGCATCATGAAGGAAATTGGCGTCATCATGCCCTACGACCACGCCAAGGAAACCCTCGCCGCTGCCGGATGCACGGTCGAAGGCGATCTGGTCAAATTTCCGCGCGAGGTCGTAGAGGCGGCCATTCAGAGCGCTCCGAGTTCATACATGCTCCATGGTCGCGACGAGGCCAAGAACGTGCCTATCAGCTGCGAGCGCAGTGCATATGCCGGCCCGTATGGTTCGCCGTTCGTGCTCGACCTTGATAACGGCTGGCGTCGTTCTACCATGCAGGACTTCATCAACATCGTAAAGATTGTCGACAAGTGCGACTACATCGACATCCAGAGCCACATCTCTTGCGAGCCGGGCGACGTCGAGGAGAAAAAGCGTCCGCTCGAAATGGTTTACCAGACCATGCGCAATTCCGCGAAACCGCTCATGGCTAGCATTTACGGTTACGAGAACGCGATGCGCACCATCGAGCTTGCCTCCATTCCGTTCGGCGGCCTCGAAGCCATCAAGGACAAGCCCATCGTCGCGTCCATTCCCTGCACGCTGACCCCGTTGTCCTACGATCCGGCACAGCTCGGTGCCATCCGCGCCTATGCCGAGACCGGCCAGGTGCAGCTCATCAACTCGCTGTCGATTGCTGGTATGACCACACCGTGCACGCTCGCCGGCCTGGTTTCGGTCCAGAACGCCGAAGTTTTGGCGGGCATTACATATGCGCAGCTCGTCAATCCTGGCTGCCCGGTCGTGTACTCGGCTTCCGGCTCTAACGGAGACATGGGTTCCGGATTGCTTTCCATCGGCTCGCCCGAAGACTGTGTCGTTTCGCTCATCAATGGCCAGCTCACCAAGAAGTACCAGATTCCGTGCCGTATTTCCGGCGCCCTGAGCGATTCCAAGATGCTCGACATCCAAGCGGCTTACGAGTCGGCCATGACCATCGTTGCGGCCCAGATGTCCGGCGGCAACTTCATCCTACATTCCGCCGGCATCATCGATACATACAACTGCACGTCCTACGAGAAGATCATCATGGACAACGAGCTGCTCGGCTACCTGCGCCGCATCGACCGCGGCGTGGCGTTCGACGAAGAGGCACTGGCCTTTGACGTCATCGAGGAAGTCGGTCCGCAGGGCACCTTCTTGGCAGAGGACCATACGTTCGAGCACTTCCGCGACGAGTTCTATGCACCTACGCTTTCCGAGCGCGCAGCTTATGACCGTTGGGTCGAGCAAGGTTCGCAGCCGGCCGATGTTCGCGCTAACAAGATTTGGAAGAAGATCCTGGCCGATAACCCCGATCCCTGCATCGATGCGGCTCTCGATGCCGAAATGGCCGCCTATGTGAAGAAGTACAACGGCTAAACCAGAACCCGATTACCAAATTGTCGAGGGCGCGTCGAATCCGATCGGCGCGCCTTTTATTCTGAAACGTCGATATTCTGTAGGGGTGTATTGGTCTTTTTGCCTGATTGCCGCTTCATTCGTTCGAGCCCGGCAGAGCCGACAATTGCCGCAATTCTGAATAGTAATAATCAGGTGAACTTTTCTCTGCGCTGTCACAAACGGGAAAAAAAATTAGAATGGGATTACCATGGAATACGCCATCGCGCGCATTGCGAAGCCAGCGGCTTCGACCATGCTGGATATACCGCGCTTAAGGGAACGGAAGAAATTGGCTCGAAGCAAGAAAGCTGACCTCATCGAGGCGGCATACACTCTCCTCGCCGAAACACGGCCTGAAGACCTATCGATCCGCGCTATAGCAGCGGCGGCTGGCTGTACGACGGGGGCTGTGTACCGGCATTTCGACAACGTCGAGCATTTGCTACTCGTTGCTTCGGTTAAATTCCTCGAAGACTATATGGCTGATCTGAACGATCTTTTGCTGAAGAACGACGACCCGCTCTATCAGCATGTCGAAATGTGGCGCTCGTTCGGTCGGCAGGCGTTTGCTAACGTCGACGTGTTCGAGATGATGTTCTGGCAAGTGTCGGAAGATGCGCTAAACGATGCAATTTTTCAGTACTACCAGGAATTCCCCGAAAGCTGGCGCAAGCTCAGCGGTTTCCAGGTCATGGTGTTTTTCAGCTCTAGCCTGAAAGAGCGCAATCTTCTTACGCTCAATCGCTGCATGGCTGAATACAAGATGAATCCTTCGACTATAGAGATGATCAACGATATCGAGATCTGCAGCTTCCACGGCCTGATGATGGAGTATCGCGATTGTTGTCGCGAGCCCGGCAAGGCCGAAGAAGGGCTCCTACGTTACATGGAAATGCTCGACTACATGATCGGGCTCATTCGCGTCGCTGCGCAATGAGTCAGGGGCAAGGGCGAGTTGGGAGGGGCGGGGTTTGATTTAGCGCCCATTACAGTTTGAATCGGCCTCA
>DFIX01000009.1:45395-45536 GCA_002371495.1 Eggerthellaceae bacterium UBA3686 | reverse complement strand
CTGAAGAAGGGCACCTACAAAGTGAGGGTCAAAGTCACAGCCGCCGGTAACGCCGGCTACAAGGCCAAGTCCAAGACCGTAACCGTTACGTTGAAGGTCCGCTAACCGCGAAGCGGCGCGAGACCGATCGGTCGGGTCCCC
>DFIX01000009.1:4176-45302 GCA_002371495.1 Eggerthellaceae bacterium UBA3686 | reverse complement strand
ATTGCATTTAGGGGAAAGAATGAGATTTGGAACAAGGTTGGCCAAGGTGCTGTTAGCGCCGGCGTTGGCGATCGGGCTCGCCCATGCGCCGGCTTGTGCATTCGCAGCACAGGCGCAAGAGCAGGTCCAGCCGATAACGGCGGGCTCGATCGAGGCGGCTTCGGTGTCGTCGGCCCCGGCCGACGCGGCTGCAACCGAACTGCACGGCAAAGAAAAGATTGATTCGAATGGGACGTATCGGCTGGCAGACGACGCGACGGGCACGATCGTTGTGGGCGAAGGCGTGAGCGCCGAGCTCGTGGGGCAAGGCATCGACGGCAAGCCCTACGTGAATCTCGAGGTAGTCATCCAGGATGGCGCCAGCGCGACGCTTCGCGATGTATGGATCCAGCACATGAGCAGTTCGGTTCCCGCAATCGATTTCGAGGGAGCTGGCACGTTGCTGGTCGAAGGCACGAACATCGTAGAGCGGCCTGGCGGCTATACGGATTTCGCCACTATCCACGTTGGTCCCGACGCGCAGGCGACGCTTGGCGGAACGGGCGCGCTGTATGGTTGCAAATCGACCGAAGGCGCATTCATCGGAGCGAACAAAGACGAGGCCAGCGGCGCGATCACGTTTACGGGCGGAAGCTGGTTTGTGAAAGGGACGAAACTCAGCGCTATCGTTGGCACCAACAGCGCAGGTGGGGGCGATATTCGCATACAGGGCGGCTCTTTGTACCTGAAAACCGTCAGCAAGGGCGCAGCTATTGGCGCTTCGAATACGGGCAGCGCGCCCGATGTGTATCTGGAAGGCGGTATGGTGCAAGTTCTTTCTGATTTTTCGGGCTCGGCCATCGGCAGCGGCGGGAGCCGAGCGGGCGCGGGAGCCCTGCACGTGACGGGCGGCTCGCTCATGGTCATGGCGGGAATGAACACCTACGCATCTGAGGACGCCCCCAACATATGGGGAGTCGACGCTTCGGCACATGTGGGCTCCGTCATCACCGACGCGCCGATAACGGCAGCGCACGACACCGCTCAGCTGGTGCTGCCGACGGCGGCATACGCTACGCAGGAGCGTGTCGAAGTGCTGGTCGACGGCAAGCCCTTCTATGCGGGTGCGCCGTATTACGCCTATATCGCCAACGAGGCAAAAAGCCCCGTTGGAGCCCATGACGCCATGGCAAATTGGCTGCTCAATAGCGAGGCGTCGCGTCCGTCTGGCTACGGGGGCTGTTACCCGAATGCCGACGGCAATGCCAACGCCGGCGACCGGGCGCTGTACTTGCAGCTTGCGAAATGCAATCACGTAGTTTCGGTCGGCAGCGACGTCTTCGATGCTGTTTGGGATGTGAATGCGCAGGCTTTCGAGCTTAGGGCGCATCGGGAGCAGGACGATTCGAGCCAGGGCCAAGGTCAGGGCCAGGGTAGCGAAGGTCAGGGCGGCCAAGGCCAAGACGATTCGCGCTCGCCGAGCACGCCTGGGGCATCCGGTCAGCCAGCCCAGCCCGCCACACCTGTCGCGCCTGCTCAGCCGGGTGCATCTGCGGGCAAATCCGATTCGTCGGACAGCGCGCAGGATGCGGACTCGGCTTCCAAACCCGTGGCCAAGTCCGCTGCGCCCACTGTATCCAAGGCTAAAAGGGCCAACACCATGACGGTCAAGGCAAAGGTCGTGACGGTCAAGTTTTCCAAATTGAAGAAAAAGGCCCAGTCGGTCAAGGCTGCCAAGGCGTTTTCGGTAAAGAAAGCCAAGGGGCGCGTAACGTATCGCGTGGTGAAGTACGACAAGAAGGCCAAGAAGAAGATCGCGGTCAGCAAGTCCGGAAAGGTCACGGTCAAGAAGGGTTTGAAGAAGGGCACTTACAAGCTCAAGGTGAAGGTTACCGCCGCCGGCAATGCCGGCTACAAGGCCAAATCAAAGACCGTGACGTTGAAAGTCCGGGTGAGGTAAAAGTTCGGGTGGGGTAGCCCTTCGCCCGACCGGTTGCCCCAGGGGCAACCGGTTGTCAATTATTCCAGACTAGGTATAGGCAAAACAAAGGAGCAATCATTCTCTTGACGGAATAATTGTAGCGAACTATTCTGAAACGAGCCGAGTTCAATCGGCATTAACAAGTACATGCGGGCTGAAACCACACCAACCGAAACCCGCCAGGATGCGTGCGCCCCGAAGGGTACCGCAGCTGGGAGGTGCGGCCTGCAAGCTACAGACCGATTCATCACAATACATCACAATAGGTAATATAACTGCAGGTTAAAATTATTTAATTAGGCAAATAGAAACAAACAAGAATAAAATGAACTAGTTATGGGGAACTGTGCGCGATAGTCGGAAGAAGACGGGCGCGAGGTTCCTTTGGCGAGGAAGACGGGCCTGGGCCCGAAGAGGGGAAGGTGCCCGAGTGGCATCTGAAAAGAGCGAAAATCGCACCGATGCGCGCATCGGCCATGTTGGTGACGGCGCAGTTCTGCCGGAGCCGGCGCAAGCATGGCTTCAGGGGGCTTCGTCTCTCGACGCGGCTGCCGAAGAGGCGTTCGGGCGCAAAGTGCCCGTGTGGGTGGCAGTGGTGCTCGTCGTGGCGCTGCTTGCGCTCATCGCCGTCTCGTACGCCATCGGGCGCTACGCCGTGCCTGTCGGCGAGCTTGTGAACGGCGTGTTCGTGCATTTCGCAAACCCCGGGCTCATCGACCCTGCAAACCCCGCGTATTCGGTCGAGGCGGGGCGCATCGACCGCGTCATCTTCAACATTCGCGGGCCGCGCATCGTGCTCGTGTGCCTGGTGGGGGCGGCGCTTGCCTGTGCGGGTGCCAGCTACCAGGGCATGTTCAAGAACCCGCTCGTCTCGCCCGACATTCTGGGCTCGTCGGCCGGCGCGAGCATGGGCGCGTGCCTGGCTATGCTGCTGAACCTTCCCGGCTTCTATATTCAGGTGTTCGCGTTCGTCGGCGGCTTGGCAGCGGTGTCGCTGGCGGTGCTGCTGAACCGCCTGGTCAAGTACGACCCTACGCTGGGCCTGGTGCTGGGCGGCATCTTGGTGTCGAGCCTGTTCTCGTCGGGCACTTCGTTCATAAAGCTCGTGGCCGACTCGCAGGACCAGCTTCCCACCATCCAGTTCTGGCTCATGGGCAGCTTCAACCGCGTCGACGGCGACGACCTGATGCTGGCCGTAGTGCCGCTCGTGGTGGGTTTCGTCATCCTCATGATCATGTCGTGGAGGCTGAACGTGTTGTCGTTCGGCGATGACGAGGCGCGCGCCATGGGCGTCAACACGCGCGCCACACGCCTGTTCGTCATCTTCGCCTCGACCATGCTCGCGTCGGTTTCGGTTGCCGTGGCGGGCGTCATCGGCTACGTGGGCCTGGTCGTGCCACATCTGGCGCGCGCCATCGTGGGGCCAAACTACAAGGTGCTCCTTCCGGCGTCGATGTTCGTCGGGGCGGCGTTTTTGCTGGTAATCGACAACATCGCGCGCGTTGCATTTGCGGTGGAAATCCCCATCGGCATCCTCACGGCCATCGTGGGCGTGCCGTTCTTCGTCGTGATTTTCCGGAATCAGATGAGGGGGTGGAAGTAATGGAAATGACTGCTCGGATGGGATGTTTCGGCCCGATGGGCCGGCCGGGCGGGCGGACGGGTTTCGCCTACAGCTCCTCGGCGGATAAACGTTTTCCCTTCCCATCATCTTCTGCCGCCTGCGGAAGCGGCTCAACCCATCCGCCCGCCCGGCCGGCCCATCGGGCCGAAACATCCCATCCGAGCAGTCGGGGTGAGCGCAGGGAAAGATGTGGCGGCGAGGCGTTGTTGCAGGTGAAGGACCTGCACGTTGGGTACGGCGATGTCGAGATCGTGCATGGGGCTAGCTTTACGGCGAGCCGGGGCGAGTTCGTTTGCATCATCGGGGCCAACGGGTGCGGCAAGACAACCACGCTCAAGTGCATGCTGGGGCTTCTTCCGCATACGTCGGGAAGCGTCACGGTAGCGGGACGCGATACGCTGCGCATGGCCGAGAAGGAACGTGCGCGGCATTTCGCCTACATTCCGCAGGCTCATACGCCGCCGTTTCCGTTCTCGGTGGCCGACGTGGTCATTTTGGGCCGTACGCCTTATGTGAACAGCCTGGCGCGCGTGACGCGCGAAGACAAGCGCATCGCCTACGAGGCGATGGCGCTGCTGGGTATCGAGGGGCTGGCGGGGCGCATCTACACCGAGCTCTCGGGCGGGCAGCAGCAGCTGGTGCTCATCGCTCGGGCGCTCGCGCAGCAGACCGACGTGCTGGTCATGGACGAGCCTACGGCTTCGCTCGACTTCGGGAACCAGCAGATGGTGCTTTCGCAGATGAAGAAGCTCACGCGTTCGGGCACGAGCGTGATCATGGTCACGCACGACCCCGACCACGCGCTGTTCTGCGCCGACAAGGTCGTGGTCATGCACGAGGGCCGCGTCATCGCCGAGGGAGCGCCCGACGACGTCATGACCGACGAGTGCCTGCACACGATATACGGCACCGCCGCCCGCATCGTGCCCGTCGAGCTCGAGCCCGGTTTGCAAGTGAAAGTCTGCGTGCCCTTGATGGTGCAAAAGGGTCAGACCCTTTTGCACTCTGACACTTTTGCACATAACGAGGAGGAAAGCGATCGCCCGGGCCAGGGGCAAGTGCCTGCAGGGTGAACGGTCGGGTAACCAGTAGGGAAGCCAGGCGAAAGGCGCGCCCCGCGGGTAATTGACGACATGCGACAGTTCTAAGCCCCCTGTCGCGTCAAGCTTCAGAGCGAAGGAAGATGAATGGCGATAAGTAAGACATACGGGAAGGACGAGCGCGATGGGTGCGCGCTTAAGGCCCAAGTGCCCATAACGCGCAGGCGGTTCTTCGCGGCGCTCAGCGCGGCAGCTGTGGCGCTGGCCACGACCCCGGCGCTTTTCAGCTGCCGGTCAGAAGCGGGCGACGTGCTGATTAAGGGGCAGCGCTCGTTTACCGACGACGCGGGGCGCGAGCATACCATTCCCACGCCCGATAAGCTGACAAGCGTGTACTTTACGTCGGGCTTGGCGCAGCTGTTCGTCATGACCCTTAAGCCTGAGGCCATGGGCGCGACGTGCTCGCAGTTCTCGGCCGAGGACCTGAAGTACCTGCCCAACATGCAGGGGCTCGAGTACCTGGGCGCGGTCGAGACGGGCCAGATGGACGTCGAGGCCGTCATGCAGGCGGGCATCCAGCTCATCTTCTCGATCTCGTCGATCGAGCTCGTCGAGGCGAACATCGACGAGGCCGACAACATCCAGAAGCTCTCGGGCATTCCCGTCATCTTGATCGACGGCTCGACCGAGCGCATCAGCGAGGCCTATCGCAAGCTCGGCGACATCCTGGGCTGCGAGGAGCGTGCGGCCAAGCTTGCGGCGTACTGCGAAGACGCCGTGGCGCGCGTGACGGACGCCGTGGCCGACATTCCGGAAGACGAGCGCGTCAGCGTGTACTACGCCGAAGGGCCGCAGGGCTTGCAGACCGAGCCGGCATCGAGCCAGCACGCCTGGTCGTTCGTGGCGGCGGGCGGCAAGGTGGTGGCCGAGGTCGATTGGTATGACGCCACCGGCATGTCGGATGTTTCGCTCGAATCCGTTATCGGTTGGGATCCCGAGGTAATCGTCACGTGGGATTCCGAAATCCGCGGCGGCGCCGAAGACATCATCCGCACGAGCAAGGATTGGGCCGTCATAAAAGCCGTGCGAAACGGGCGCGTGTACGCGATGCCCAACATTCCTGTGGCCTGGGTCGACCGTCCCATGGCCTGCAACCGTTTCCTCGGCGTGCAATGGCTGGCCAACATGTTCTATCCCGACCGCTTCGACGTAAACATGGTCGAGGTCGGCAAGGAGTACTACAAGCTGTTCTTCGGCTGCGACGTGACCGACGACGAGATGAAGGGCTTCCTCGGTGCGAGTTACCCGCCGTACAAAAATGTGTAAAAGGGGTCTGACCCTTTTTTCACATTTTGGAAGGGATGAGTAAATGGAGTTACTGCAACAAACGTATTTCAGCGACATCCTGCACGCGATTGCGCAGTCGCTGCTGCTGCCGGCGGTCATCGCGCTGATCGTGTTGGTGCTGTATGCGCTGTGGTGCCTCGGCAGCGTCGTGGTGGAATGGCGCACCGAGCGCGCGCACTTCAAGGTGAGCATGCCGGGGTTCCTCGACGACATCGACGCTGCGGAGCCCGATGCGCTGCCGTCCGTCATAGCGCAGTCGGGGCTTCTGGGGCGCCAGAAGCGCACGCTGATTACGCTGTGGGATTACCGCTGTTTGCCCGTCGACTCGCATGTGGCCCTGGCCAAGCGGATGATCGAAGAGCACGAGGATTACCACATGAAGATCCTGCAGCGCACGCAGACCGTCAGCAAGATCGCCCCGATGCTGGGCCTCATGGGCACGCTGATCCCGCTGGGGCCGGGGCTCATCTCGCTTGGTCAGGGCGACACGCTGACGCTTTCGGCGTCGCTGCTGGTCGCTTTCGACACGACGGTCGCGGGCCTGGTCATCGCACTTGTGACCTACGTCATCACCAAGGTGCGACAGCGCTGGTACGACAACTACATGTCGGCGCTCGAAGCCGCCAGCACCGCCCTGCTCGAGAAGGTCGACGCCCTGCGCGAGGCCGGCGAGCTCGACGTGCAGCGCCCGACCCATTACCTAGCCGAGCTCGACGCGGAACTCGGCGCGCAAAAGGGGAAGGCGGGGCGCACGGCTTTCGGCAAGTTCGGCAAACGCCAGCGCGGCGGCGCAACGCCTAATGCGGATTCCGATGTCGAGCATGCGGGCGCAGGCGATCGGGGCGAGGTCTGCGGGCCCGAGCTGGCAATGAGCGAATCGCACGTCGCCTCGCGAGGCGGTGCTGCGTAATGGGCGGAAAGTTCAGCAACTTGGGTTCGGGCAGCCTGCGCCGGCGCCGCACGCTCGAGGACGAGGACCCGACATCGGGTCTCTCGAACCTGGCCGACTGCATGCTGGTTTTGGCTTGCGGGCTCATGGTTGCGCTGGTCGTGGCCTGGAACATCGACATCCAGACCGTGACCGAGGTGCAGATGACCGAGAACAAGACCGAGTTGACCGACGTCGAGAACATGGACGGCGATTTCGAATCGGGCGGCACCACCTATGTTGACGTCGGCCGCGTGTACCAGGACCCCGAAACGGGAACCTACTACATCTTGGAGGACGAGTAGCAAAAGGACGGGCAGCGCGGTTGCGTTGCATGCGGGCAAGCCGGGAGCCCGCGTAATGAGGATTAGGTTTTGAAGAACGAGAGACGACAGATCGATTGCATGGGCGCGCTAGCGAGCGCGTTTAGGGTGGTGCTCGCCTGCACGCTGGCGCTCATGCTGCTTTCGCCCGTATCATTCGCGGGTGGGGAAGACGCGTGGGCGGCCGAGCCCGCGTCGTCGACCGCCGCTGCGAAGCACGCTGCTTCGGGCCAGTCGAAGGACGGCTCGGGGTCGAAAGCCAAGCAGCCTGCTCAGGGCGACTCTGCCAGTAGCGGGGATTCCGCCGAGAAGAGCCAGGCTAGCCAGCCTTCGGGCGGCGATTCGGCTTCGGGCGGTAGCTCTTCGGCTTCGAGCGACGGGAAGGCGGAAGGCACGCAGCAGGGCAAGGAAGACCAAGGCGGCTCGCAATCCAAGGACCCCGCTGCCTCGGATGGCGCGGAGAGCGCGGCCGACTCGGGCGACTCGGCGCAGACCGCCGAGGGCGATTCGGGGGAGCAGAAGGAAGGGGCACAGCAGGCGGAAGGCGCCGATTCGCAGAACGCCTCGGGCACGGCCGCTTCGCCCGCTTCCGCCGACCCGGTAGCGTCGGCGGAATCGCTTGCCGGCCAGGCCCAGGAGGCGCCCACGTTGACCGCGCAAGCGCAAACGGCAGGTGATCAGGCACTGCTGGCAAACTCCTCGGCGGCAGCTGCGGTTGCTGCGCAGGCCGACGACGACAAGAAGGACGGCGAGCCCACGCTCAAATCGGCACGCCTGCTCATATACAACAGCAAGACCAAGAAGTACGAGCCGTTCAAGAAGACGACGTCCGAGGGAAAGCCGCAGACCGTTGCCGCCGTGCGCGATGCGGCCAACTTCGACGTGCAGCTGACCTATTCCGACGGCTCGACCAAGCGCGCGAGCCAGGCGGGCGTGACCGTAAGCTGGAAGCTCGACAACAACGTGCAAGCCGGCAAGCAGGTTGCGAGCATTGACAAGTCGGGCAAGCTGACCATCAGCGGCGTCTCGTCGAAGCTCGTGCAGCTGAAGGCGACTCTTTCGGGCGGCGACGTGAAGGTGCAGGGCTCGCCCGCCTACATCAACCTGGTCAGCGATACCGTAAAGCCCAGCACCGACAAGACGGTCGATTCCATTGCCGTGTCGTACAGCGGATCGGGCGAAGGCGCCGGGAGCGGGACCGCCAAGCCGGCAGCCGATGCGGGCAACGACCGCGAGTCCACGGCCGATGACGACGGCGTGGCCGAAGAGCCCGTGCCCTCCATCACGGTGGCGGGCGGATCGCTCCTGTTCTCGGCGTCGGTGACGTTCGTGGACGCGGCCGGCAACCGCACCACCAGTTCGGGCAGCTTGGCCGACGCGCAGCTGGCCTGGCAGATCGTCGCGCTGTACAACCAGATGCACGAGCGCACCAACACCATCATCGCCACCGTCAGTCAGCAGGACCAGACGGCTCGCCTGACCGCCACGCAGGCGGGCGACGGCTGGGTCGTGCTGCGCTGCGCCTCGAACGCTTTCCCCGATTTTGCGGGGCAAGAGATCCTGGTCCGCATAGCAGGCAACATCGCCTCGAGCGATGCCGCGGTCGCGGCCAACACGTTTACGGGCGCGGCCCTTGCCTACGAGGATCCCGCGACCAAAACATACAAGCCGTACTCGGGAAACATCGCCAACACGCCCACGGTCATAAACACACCGGGCGGAAGCGTCGGTTTCGACGCGCTGCTGACCTTTGCCGACGGGTCGACCGCCTTGGCCTCGCAGCGGGGCCTGGCCGTGGACTACTTGCTGGCCGGCAACGTCAGCGCGGGCCAGATCATCGCCAAGATGGCGCCTGACGGCACGCTTTCGGCCACGCACACCAAAGACGGAACCGTGCGCATCGCGAGCGCAACCGTAAACGGGCAGGGCGTTGCCGGCACGTCGGCCTACGTGCGCATCAAGAACAACGATGCAAGCGTGAAGCCGCTGTCGGACGGCCTCGTCGTGCAGGCGATGTCTAACTACTGGATCGGCGCCTCGCAGCGCCCCGACGACGCGACCCGCGATTGGTATTGGCGCGCCGTGCCCACGGCGGGCACCGGCGGTTATTCGGTGCCGCTTGCGGTCGCAACGCTCGAGGCGTATTCGACCTGCAAGCTTTCGGCGCAGGTCCGCTGGAACAACTCGACCGTTACTTCTTCGCAGGACGAGGACGGCGGCGTGCGGCATTGGAGCATCGTCAAATCGACCAGCAGCGACGGCAAGGCCAACGGCGCGCTGGCTTCGGTCGGCAGCGACGGCACGGTCAGGCCCACGGGCGGCGGCAGCGGTTACGTGACCGTGCGCTGTACGGTCGACTTGCCCACCTTCGATGCCGCCGGCAACAAGACGACCATGCAGTTGGCGACCGACTACAAGGTCGGCGTATACGCTTCGCAAGGTTACGTGAAGAAGATCGTGCTGCTCGACGAGAAGGGCAGTCCCATAAAGACCTCTTCCATAAAGCTCGCTTCGGGCAAGAACACCTACAACTTCGGGGCGCTTGTGACCTATGTAGGCTATGACGCTCAGACGCATGCCGTGAACGAGTTCGAGGTGAACACCCGCAAGGAGCCCGACAAGATAGAAGGGCTCGAGTGGAAGGTCTACCGCACCGAAGAGCGCTCGCAGGAAGAGCTGTACTCGCAGATTCGCGAGGACGGCAGTTTCCGGGCGCAGTCGGGATTCGCGCGCGCTTACGTGTATGCTAACGTTCCGCGTGGGTCGTTCACGGGCAAAGACATCGGCGTGGGCGTGACCGTCATCGCAGAGGACAGCATCGAGCGCCTGGGCCATACCGACAGCGTCGATGTGAAGATGTACCACTATTCCGACTACATGAACCATGGCGCCGAGGCCAAGCCGGCCAAGGAAGTGACGTTTACGCGCGGGCAGCTTTCGGGCGCGGCTGATTACACGACCTGGTACACCTTCCAACGGCGCGGCGACGCGTTCTCGACGGTGTATGCCCGGGGCCTGACGATGCGCACGCTTCTGGCGCTTTGCGGCGTGGACCCTGAGCGCCTGATCAGCATGGCGTTTATGGGCTCCGATGGCTACTTCGCCCAGCGCCATAGCGCGAGTTTCATACTGGGCACTCAGTACCGCTACACCAACTACTACTACCACAAGGACCTGCCGGGGCTCATGGGCGCCCAGTCGGTCTCGCCCATGTTCGCGCTGTCGTATTACATGAAGAACAACGCCGGCTACGAGGATGCGACCGACAAGGCGAATGCGGGCTCGGCCGGTTTTGGGTACATGACCAGCGACTCCACGTTCCGCATCATCTTCGGCATGACGGGCGCTGGCGTGCGCAACGCCAACCTTTCGGTCAGCAATGTCGGCCAGATCGAGATCATCGTCGAAGACAACACCTTCCCGCCCGAGAAGGAGGAGGAGCCCGAGCCCGAGCCCAAGAGCGAGGAAGCCCCGCCTGCCGAGGAGCAGAAGGGCACGCCCGGCGTGCAGGGCGACCCCAACGCGGAGAGCGGCGATTCCTCCAACCCGTTCGTGGGCGGCTCCGATGCGGGCGTGGGTACCGATGCCAAGAAGGGCGGCAACGTTGCCGTTACCGACAAGAAGGCCGACGGCGAGGCAGCTGAAGCGGGCGAGAAGGACGCGAGCAACGATCATGCCGACGACAAGGGCAGCCAGCATGGCGAGTCGTCGCAGGACGCCGAGGTCGTGAAGGGCGAGACCGACCAATCGGGTAACCCGCTGATCCGCGAGCTGCAGAAGAATCCCCGGCCCGTGCTGCCGCCGGCCGAGATCAGCGCCGTGTGGTGGACCATCGTGGCCATGGGCGCGTTGTTCGCGCTGTTCTTCGGCGGCATGTTCAGCGGACGCCGCTATGCGCTGGATCGCGCAGACGGCCTTCGCATAGGAGCCAAGCAGAAAACGTCGTAACGAGCGAAAGGGTAGGATCATGGCAACAATGTCGAGGTGCAAAAGTGCCATAGCGCAAAAGGGCCTGACCCTTTTGCACGTTGCGCTGGTCGTGTGCTTGCTGGGCTTGGGCGCCGGGCAGGCGGTTGCGGTCGAGGAGCAGCCTACGACGCTTGTGGCAGGCATGACGGCGCAGGCTGAGCCGGCGTACGATATCAGCTGGTACGAGTCTGACCCCGACAGCCCAGAGTATGAGATTAAGAAAGCGGATCAGTTGCGTGGGCTCTCGGAACTCGTGAATGGCACGGCGGTTGACAGCACGGGCGCAGTCGTCGCGGCGGTCGATTTCGCTGGGAAGACGATTTACCTCGGTGCCAGCATCAACCTGTCAGCCGCGGCAGGCGCCGATATCTCCGACGCTTTTACGCCCATCGGCACGTCGGAACACCCGTTCGCGGGCACTTTTGACGGCCAAAGAGGCAAGGGGTATTCCATAGCCAACCTGCGCATCGTCGATGTGAACGAGTATGCGGGTTTGTTCGGCTATGCGGCCGAGGGCTCGGTTATCCGTAATGTGGCGATTTCGAACGGCAGTGCGACGCTCGCCGATGGCACCGATGGCGCCGATGGCGCCGATGACGAAACCGCCAAGACTGTGCGCATTCAGACTGCGAGTGCCTACGTCGCCAACGTGGGTTCGCTTGTGGGCATGTCCGATGGCACGCTTTCCAACTGTTCATCCGATGGCATCGTCGAGGTCGTCAGCACCGCGCCCACCTCGCAGGAACATCCTTACATCGTGCAGCGCGTTGGTGGCTTGGCGGGTTACGCGCGCGGCAACATCGACGGGTGCTCGTATACGGGCACGCTCGACGTCTCGGTCGGTGCCGACGCGCTCTCGGCCGACAGCTCGAGCGATTCGCTGCGCGTGGCCGACAGCTTCGGCGGCGTGGTCGGGCGCTTCGGCGACCCCGACAAGCACGGCACCCTGCAAAACTCCTTCAACCTCGGTGACGTCATGGTGCAGACGAGCGGCGCCGGTGCAAAGGACCGCTTCGGCACGATCACGCACGCCGTTTCGTTTTTCGTCGGCGGTGTGGCCGGTTACAGCAACGGCAGCATCCTCGACTGCCATAACGGTGCCTACAACGTCGATACCCGGGTGGTTACGGGCAAGGTGTTCACAGGCGCGTACGACGAAAGCGGCCAGCTTGCCAACAACCGCGGCGGAGACCAGGTGGGCGGTATCGTCGGCAGCCTGCGCGGCGAATCCGAAAATCCCGACAAGTACAACGACGGTGACCCCGACGACCCGATGCTCATCGACAACTGCTATAACGAAGCCCAGATCACAGGCCTTAACGCTACGGGCGGCATCGTGGGGCAGACGGGCGTGTACTGCACGGTCACGCGTTGCTACAACGGCACGATCAGCGATCTTTCCGACTGGACGCGCAACCAGATAGCAGGCAAGGTCGTCACGACCCGTTGGAACAAGCCGCTTTCGGGCGGCGTCTGCGGCCAGACGCGCAGCGGCGTCATCAGCTATTGCGCTAACTATGCCGAGGTGCGCAACATCCAAACCGGCTACTACATGGCCGGCATCGCGGGCTGCATCTTCACGTCGGACGATTACCCCGGCGTCACGGGCGAGATCTATGCCTGCTTCAACTCGGGCGGCATCTACACCATAAACGAGTCAACTGCCGTGGAGTACCGCGAGGCCGGCATATGCGGCGACAACGAGGGCTACGTGCACGACTGCATCGTCATGGAAGGTTCGGTGCCCTACCATAGCGACCAGGCCATCGGCAACATGGACTGGGGCGCCTATGCGAACCTCTATGTCGTGAGCGCCAACGACCTCGAGACCTCGCAGAGCGCGGCGAAGCTCAACGCCGTGGCTGCGCAATCGCAGGACTGGCGCACATACTGGTTTATCAACGGGCAGGGCTACCCGGTGCTGAACGCCTGGGCCGAGGGCGGTTCCGTCACGCTGAGCGCGAGCAACATCGCCTCGGTCGAGCAGATTGCGCCGGCGCCCTATGTGGGGCCGTCGGGCGAGACCATCCCCACGCTGAAGGTGACGCTCAAGAACGGCGCCGTGCTCGTGCAGAACGCCGACTTCCGCGTCATCCCGCAACCGGGTGCCTACGAGATGTCGAGCGGCCTTGCCTACACGGCGGGAATAGAGGGCATCGGCTACTACAAGGGCACGGTGGCCAACTGCGCCCGCTACGACATAGCCGCCGCCGACCTCGGCATGGCAAACGTGCTGGTCAAATCTATGAAGTACCAGTTCGGGAAAGTTGTTTTCCCCGAAACGGTGCAGGTCAGCATCGCGGGTGCAACCATAGACCCGGCCGAGTACGACTATGTCATCTACGGGTCGCAGACCTCGACGGGCGCCGTGACCGGCGGCACCACGGCGTTCGCGGCGTACGATTCGCGCGGGTACGTCTCGTTCGATGCGACTGGCTCGGTGAAAAAGCTGGTTTCAGAGCTCGAAGGTGGGCCGAGCGCGCTTAATGCCGAGGACCGCGAATGGTGGCTCTACGACCGCGATGGCAGGCTCATTTCGGATAGCGCGGGAAACACCTATTATCCGAGCGGTACGGTGTACGGCGCGCAGACCAGCTGCGTGAACATGAAGTCCGGCACGCCGGCGGGCTACGTGGTGAAGGTCGAGCCACGCAGCGGGTCGACGTCGCTTTCGGGCAGCACCATCGGCTACTACACCATCGAGCCCGTCAACCTGTACCAGGACTGCACGTTCGCAAGCGCCACCTTCGGCACGGGTGCGGACGCCGAGAGCTGGGCGTGGGACGCCGACCTCGCGAAGCTCTACCGCGAAGGGGCCGATGGCCAGCGCGAATACGGTGCGCAGGCGACGTTCACGGGGCAGACCATCGCGCCGAGCGTGGTCGTGACTCATGGTTCCTACACGCTCGTGGAAGGGAAGGATTATCGCCTGGCCTGCGGCGATCCCAATCCTTCCGAGGCAGATGTGGTCGTTGACCAAAAAGATGCCAACCGCAACGTAACGGGGGCCGTAGGCGCGGCGCGGGCGGCCGTGACCATTTTGCCGGTCAACAAGAACAACCTCAGCAACTACATCATCGCGTACTTCGACATCGTGCCCGCGCGCTTCGAGGATTGCCAAGTGTCGCTGGCGACCGAGCAGTGGGCCTATACGGGCGAGCCCGTGGAGCCCGACGTCAAGGTGACGCTGAACGGCGTTCAGCTGGTCGCGGGCGTGGACTACGACATCGAATTCTCGAACAACATGCAGAAAGGCGAGGCCACCTACACCGTGACGCCGCGCGCCAACCTTATGGGCGGCAAGACTGGTCCGGTCGTGGGGCACTTCCAGATCGTGGACGGCGTCGACTTGGGCTCGTATACGGTCGAGGCGAGCGAGGCCCAGTTCAACTGGGGCTACGACGTGCATCCGACACTGACGTTCAGCGATGGCGAAGGGCAGGCGGTCGAGCTCGTGCAAGGCCACGATTACGAGGTTACATATTCGACCAAGAACGTGACCAAATGGTCCGATAGCGATTCGATCGCACCCTGCACGGCGACGATCACCGGCAAAGGCGCCTATACCGGCACGAAGACGGTCGATTTCCACATCGTGCCCTACGATGCCACTGCCAACGCCACCAACCAGTTGCGCGCCATCGTGCAGGACCTGCCTTACGGCACGTGGGGCGTGCCCGCGTCGGCTGACGGCTCGGATGCGATCGGCAACGTTGGGCAAAACTATCCGGTCTTTGCCGTGTATGCGTACCCCGTCGTGGATTGGCAAGCCTACGATGCGGGCGACAGCGATGCCTGTTACGGCTCGCCCATTCCCATGACTGCGAAGAATGACAACAATAACGGCGGCCTGGTCAACCGCTACCCCGCGCGGTACTACACGGCGACGAGCTTCGATGCCCTTGGCATGCTGAAGAGCGAGGGGGCGTGCGAAGTCAACGGCAATGGCGGGAACTACCTCGATGCCAACAAGGCGGTTATTGCGACGCCCAAGAAGGCGCTTGCGCCCAGCGATGATGGTGCGGTCGTTCTGGATTCCGGCATATACCGGGCGCAAGTTCATTTCCGCACCGGTACGGGTGGGGCGAAGAACGGCGCTACGGGCTGCTTGACCACCGACGAGTTCATGTACGTGAAGCCCGCGGACGTGAGCACGGTCCGGTGGGCGGTCGACGGCGGTACGTGCACCTACGACGGCACGCCCAAGACGCCGATTGTGGGCACGACCACCGGTTCGGGCGACGCGCTAACCGAGGGCGAGGACTATTCCATAACCTATGCGGACAATACCGAAGCGGGCATCGCGAGCTTCACGGTGACCGGCATGGGCGAGTATTTCTATGGGACCTACCGAGGTGATTTCTCGATCATGCCTGCCCAGGTCGAAAAGGTGGCGAACCCGCTGAATGCCCGCGCAGCCGCCTCGCCGGTGGCGCTTACGTACAGCACTGCGGCGCAGACGCTTGCGGCATCCAAGGTCGTAGCCGTGTCGGGCGCTGCGGGTGCGGTGTCGTATGCAAAGAAGTCGGGCGCTTCGGGCATTTCGGTTGCGTCCAACGGCACTCTGACTGCAGGAGCCGGCCTTGCTGCTGGCAGCTACCCGGTTACGATCGCAGTTTCGGCTGCCGGCGATGACGAGCACGAGGTCGGTAGCGTCGACGTTGCGGTCACCGTCAAGGTCAACGCCGCCTCGCTTGCGGGCGCCCAGGTGACGGCGCCTAACCAGACGTATGCGGCAAGGGCGCTCTCGCCTGCGCCGACGGTCAGGCTGGGCGGTACGGTGCTTAAAGCAGGCGCCGATTACACGGCTGCCTACAGCGGCAATGTTAACGCCGGCACCGCGACGGTAACCGTTACGGGCAAGGGCAACTACGCCGGTACGGCCAGGGGCACCTTTAGGATTTCGCCTGCCAGCATCGCAGGCGGCAGCTTTGCGGGTATCGCGGCCTATACGTACAACGGCGCGGCTTTTGCTCCGGCACCTGCGTTCGCGGCAGGCGGGCGCACGCTCGTGCGCGGCGCCGACTACGAGCTGTCGTACGCAAACAACGTGAACGCGGGCACCGCGACCGTCACGGCCACGGGCAAGGGCAACTACTCAGGCGCCAAATCCGCGACGTTCACCATAGCCAAAGCCAAGCAGACGCTTGCAGCTAAAGCCAAGAAGGCGAAGGTGCGGGTCAAGCTTTCCAAGGTCAAGAAGAAGGCGCAGGTGCTTGCCTGCAACATCAAGGCGTCGAAGGCGCAAGGCAGGTTGACGTACAAGAACGTCAGCGCCAAGAAGGCCGTGAAGAAGTGGAAGGTCAACTCCAAAACCGGCAAGCTCACCGTGCCCAAGAAAACCAAGAAGGGCACCTACATCGTGAAGCTGCGCGTCACCGCCGCCGGCAACGCCAACTACAATTCCGGCTACAAGACCGTCTCCTTCAAAGTCGTCGTGAAATAAAATGTGAAAAAGGGGTCAGACCCCTTTTTCACATTTTTCCTTAATTGCCGCGCAGGTAATCGGTTACCCGCGCGGCGACCTAGGGCGGCGAATCAACCAGTCGTCTCCAAAGGTAATCAATCGGGGCATTTGACAGCGTTGTGCTGCAGGCAAAAGCGCTCTTTAACCCTGAAGGTTACGTGTGTTCCCAATGCGAGGGTGATTCGTAATCTTGGGTTTGGTGGAACAGGTTTACCAGCGTTACGACGTTGCCTTCGATCTGGTATACGATGACGTAGCTTGCAAGATAGTATTCCCGAAGGTCATTTTCTGCCAAGAAGGGCTTTGAAGAAACGGCCTTGATATAAGGGGTGTTCTGAAGGGTCTCAGCAACTTGCTGGACCTCGCGCATCAATCGCTTGGCCGCATTGGGGGAGGCGAGGTTTACAGCTAAGTACCCGAGCGCTCGATCGTAGCTATCTTCGAAGGCGTCTGTCTGCCTGACGCTATAAGCCATGTTTTTCCTTCAGGCGTTGCTGCATATCGGAAAAAGGGTGCACGCGTTTAGCCTCGATGTCTTTCAGGCCCCGCTCGACTTCAGCGCGGTAGTCTATGGTGGGGTGCACTATCTTCTCGTACTCGTCGACGAGCTGCTCGGCGCTTAGGCCCTGCGCTAGCAGCGAACGCAGTATGGCTACAGATGCGGACTCGTCGCGCACGTCGATGGGCTCGATGCTTATGGTGCCGTCATCGTTCCAGGTGATGAAGGCGTAGTCGGCAAACCCCGAAGCAGCATGCATGTCGGCGGGTATGGTGAGCTGCCGCTTGCTTGATATTTTGATAATGCGCGGGGACGGGCGATCTTTGAGTGCTTCTGCCGCTTGTGCCATAGAGCCGCCTTTCGTCATATGAGCTTTGCGCCAAGCGCTTGGCGCAAAGCGATAATACTGCAAACTAGATGTGAAATAGGGGTCAGACCCCTTTTTCACATTTTTACGTAATTGCCCCGCGGGTAATCGGTACCCGCGGGGCGATTTGTTTTGGCTTACAAAGCTGCCCTCCTTTGCACGGTTCGTTGCGTTACATCCCGTTTCGTCATTAGTATAACCGCAGGTCAAAGCAAAAAAATCTTGACCGATAATCCGTCTTCACGTATGATTCATATCACCGATTATACGAAAATGGGAATATTAACAAAGCAGAATCATACCAAATGTGACTAACCGTGACGTAACTCGGTGGGGCCCTATGCCGCAGGGCCTCAAGCGTTGTGGTTAGTCCCTCATTTTCGCCGGGGTTTCGGGCGAGCAGCTCGCTGGTAAACGTCGAGCGTGCGCGCCGCCCTGTCGGGGGCAGTAACGTAGGCAGCCGATTACCCAGGAGGCAATCGGCTGCCTACGGGGTAATTGATTGTCGAATGAGGGAAGGAGGCCAGCATGGGTAACGAGAAGAGTTGGCGAAGGGGGGTTGTCATGCCAAGGATAGCGTTGGCGTTCTTTGCGCTTACGCTCGCCTTATCTATCGGTTACGCCGCTCCAGTGCAGGCCTATGCCGACGATCTCATCGCAGGTCAGGGAGCCACGTTGGTTGCGCAAGCGGATACGCAGTATCTTTACGGCGGGGAAACCGAGCCTGTGGTTTCAGGAGAGTATACGCTGTTCCCTGGTGATCCCGGCGATAGCTCCAAGAAACCTGCTACGGGAACGATTACGATTGCGGAGAATGCTGTTGTTACGCTGAACGGCGCAGGGTCGACAGTTACGTTCAGCGATTTGAACATTGTTGTGAGCGATGGCGCAACCGTTACTATCAAGGATTTGTATGCCGTAGCGAGTTCGGCTGATTCCAAGCCGGTTCTCGATTTCCAAGGCACGGGAACCCTAAAGATTGCGGGCACGAATATGCTCGAGCAGAGCAACGCTGGCTATTATGCGGTCATCCGCGTTGCGCCGGAAGCGTCAGTTACATTTGACGGCGATGGCGTGCTGTACGGGTACAAGTCCGCCATGGGAGCTTTCATTGGTTCGAATGGCTACGACTCCCAAAACAATGACCCCGCTTATCCCAACGAGAAGAGCGGTGCCATGACGTTCAAAGGCGGCACCTGGTTTTTGAAGGGTTCCAAGACCGGGCCGATTATCGGCTCTGATGGCACGTCGGCAAAGCCCGGAGACATTACCATTGATGGCGGTTCGCTGTATTTATGGGGCAAAGCGCAAGGGGCCTGCATTGGCGCATCGCCTCAGGGTTGGGCGCCTGATGTGGTTGTGAATGGGGGCCAGCTCGAGCTTTACCTGGATTTCAACGGCAGCGCCATAGGCTATGGCGGCGATAAGAAAGTGTCTATCGGCGGCGGCAAGGGCGTCGGGTCTTCCAACAAGGCCACGCTTACGGTTAATGGCGGCTCTATCAAACCAGTAGTGGGCAGCAACGGTTTCAGTTCGTGGTTCACGACCGACGAAGTAACCGCTCTGGGTTCTGCTGGCAGCACGGTTACTGACAAGGCCGTGACATCGGATCACGACACGGCCCTTCTGACGTTCGATGCTTCGAAATATGCTTCGCAGGATAGCGTTTCGGTATACGTAGACAATGCCACCGAGCCGTTCTACAACGGTCCGCTGTACGGTTGGGTCGCCAACGAGGCAGGTCCGAAGTCCACACAGGCGAACTGGCTCGCTAACAATCAGAAGTGGGCCACCGATACTCAGAAATCCACGTTCGCGCCCGATAACAACCTGTACCTCTATCTGAGCAAGTCATCGCACACCCTGAAAGTGGGCAGCGATACGTATAACGTAGTGTGGGACGCAGCCAATGAGACATTCGTAACCAGCGCTGACACGTCGTGGTACGGCGATAGCGAAAACTCGTTTGAGATTTCCACGCTTTCCCAGATGCTCGGCTTCGCAGAACTCGTGAACACGGGCACCACGTTCAAGGACAAGACAGTTACGCTCGGCGCCGACTTCGACCTTTCCGGCGTTTCCGACTGGACGCCCATCGGTACTGCCGACCATGCGTTCGCGGGTACCTTTGACGGTGATGGAAAAGAAATATTGGGATTGACCATCGTAAGCGCGACTGGCGGATATCGCGGACTATTTGGCAACAATAGCGGCACGATACAAAACGTAATGATAGAAGGAACAATTGGCACGCAAGAAGCGCCCATCAAGACAGGCGCAGACAATATTGGCGGCATCGTTGGCTATAACAACGGTGAAGTGTCGGGCGTAACCGGAAACGTTTCTGTCCTCGTCAATAATAACGACAAGTCAATCTATGCAGTTGGCGGCGTTGTCGGTCAGAATGGGCCCAATGGCAAGGTTGCGAGCTGCCTGAACTATGCTGATATCGAGGGCTCCAAGGCCGTCGGTGGCGTGGTCGGGCGTAGCTTCGGCGTGGTTGAAGGCTGTGCGAATTTCGGATCGGTCATCGGCAACCAGGGCGGAAAAGATTCTATCGGCGGTGTAGTTGGCCAGGGTGGCGATAAGAACAAGACTTACACCAACAGTATTTCGCGCTGTTACAACATGGGCGATATTTCAAATTCGAATGGTAAATGGGTAGGCGGAATCGCCGGTTTCGTGGACGGTGCTACCACCGTGAACAATTGTTATGCAACTGGCAGTGTTTCAGGATCTGGACAATATAACCCGATAATTGGGCAAAGCGAAGGTAAGGTTACCTCGTGTTACTGCCTCGACAGCACCGTAGCTACCGATGAAGACGGGGTTTACAATTTAGGAGGAACGAAGGAAAACTGTGCAGCGAAGACCTCGGAGTATATGAAATCCGGTCAGTTCGTCGTGGATTTGAATACCGAAAACACGTTAAGCGGCCAATCGCTCTCCGCGCAAGCTGACACCACGGCCGGTGCGTTCAACTACGACTCCGATGGCATCAACAACGGCTATCCGGTGCTCGCATGGCAGGGCGGTATGGCCATTACAGCTGACGACGTTTCGGCTGTAAACGCTGTTGAGCAGGCCATTACGGCAATCGGCACTGTGACGGTTAACAGCAAGGCTGCCATCGATGCGGCTCAGGCCAAGCTCGATGGGCTGACCGATACGCAGAAGGCGCTCGTTTCCGACGATGCGAAGCAGGCTCTGACGGACGCGAAGACCGCCTATGACAAGGCGGTCGCCGACAAGGCCGCTGCTGACAAGGCCGCAGCCGACAAGGCCGCTGCCGAAAAGGCCGCTGCAGAGAAAGCTGCAGCAGAGAAAGCTGCAGCTGAAAAAGCCGCACAAGAGGCTGCTGCCAAGAAAGCGACCGAAGAAGCCGCAGCCGCCGCAGCCGCCGCGAAGGCCGTTACAAACGGCAAGGTCGTAACAGCCGGTTCCGGCGCGTCGGCGGGTACCTACAAGGTGCTCAACGCAAATGCCAAGACCGTTTCCTACAAGGCTCCCAAGAACAAGAACGCCAAATCGGTCACGGTACCCGCAACCGTGAAGCTTTCCGACGGCAAGACCTACAAGGTCACCACTGTCGAAGCCGGCGCCTTCAAGAACATGAAGAAGCTCACGAAGGTGACCATCGGCAAGAACGTGAAGACCGTCAAGGCCAAGGCATTCAACAACCTTCCGAAGCTTGCGAGCGTCACCGTCGGCGCGGGCGTGACCAAGATCGCCTCCAAGGCCTTCCAGAAGACGCCCAAGCTCAAGACCATCACGGTGAAGTCTACCAAGCTCACCAAGAAGTCCTCGGTGAAGGGTGCGCTTTCCGGTTCGAAGGTGAAGCAAACCGTTACCGTGAAGGTTCCGAAGGCCAAGAAGAAGGCCTACGGCAAGGTGTTCACGAAGAGCAACCTGAAGTCGCCGAAGAAGGTTACCGTGAAGTAAGGCGATTCTGCCAGGCGAGCGTTACGTCGCTTCGCCGGATAGCCTAGCTCACCGAAGGCTGCCGGGTTCATGCCCGGCAGCCTTTTCGATTCCAGGCTCGACTACTTGTCCGCGGGCTAGTCGGGTGCACGCTTCGTGTTTTTATGCTGCCGGGAGCTAAAAAGCGCTTCGGGACGCAAGCGCCGAAATACCGTCTGTCTGAAGTTGGAAAAGGCCTTGGACGCCGAGATCCGACTTTAGGGGAACACATTTCAAATCTGTGTGCTCTAAGCAGCACAGTAGATTTATATGTTAATTGAAATAATACTTAGGAAAACATAATAATAAATAACAATAGTGTCAAGTGGAGGGCCGCGGCTTTCATTTGAAGATGAACGCGCCGTGGCCTTGCTCATTGGTAATGGGAGATAGGGGTGGTTATGACGTTATCGAGGCGATTGTTCGGCATCGTCGTATCGATTGCCATGGCGGTAAGCTTGCAGATTCCGGGGCTTGCCTTCGCCGAAGGGGATTCCGCGGGGTCGGCTGCGCAGCCGGCAGGTGATGCGGGGAGCGCGACCATCCAGCTCCAAGCCGTGACCCCTAACGGCATTGGCGATATGTCCCTTGCTGCATGGGATGGCACTACCTCTACCGAATGGACCAACGGCAGCGGTACGGCAGAAGACCCCTACCTGATTGAATCCGCAGAAAACCTGGCCTATCTGCGTGACCAGGTAAATGCGGGGACTAAGTACACAGATACTTACTTCAAGCAGACGGTCGATATAGATCTTAACGACAGTTCCTGGATTCCTATCGGCACGTACGAAAGCTACAGCAAAACCTATCCGTTTGGCGGGCATTACGATGGCGGCGGCAATGTCATCAGCGGTTTGAACGTCAACCGGGCAAACTACGCCGGGCTTTTCGGCTACGTCATTGGCACGTCCGCCTCTCCGGCAACGCTTTCCGGCATCGTCGTGGAAGGCAAGGTTGCAGGTACGGGTACGGGCACGTCGAACTATGTGGGAGCAATCTCTGCCTATTGCCAGTACGCCACAATAACGAATTGCGGGAATAACGCCTCGGTGACTTCTGCCGGCCAGTGCGTCGGTGGCGTGGTAGGCAACCTTCTGACGAGCGACGTTGACGGCTGTTACAACCATGGTTCGGTAATCTCGGCATACGAAACGACGTCTGCCGGTGGCTTTGCGGGCGGTATTGTGTCAAGGTTGACCAGCAACGTTGTAAATATCACGAATTGCTACAACACAGGAACCATTACGAGCACGTATGACGCGGGCGGCATTGCCGGAAATGCAACCCAATCGACTACGAACGTTCGGACTGTGCAGAACTGCTTCAATGCGGGAAACATCGTCGGCGAGACTTCGAGCGCCACGCGCGAATGCAGGCTAGGCGGCATTATCGGCGGATACGATGGCAGCAATTCTAATTACAAGGCGAAAACCGTGCTTTCCAATTGCTGGTCTTTGCTGGGCAGTCCCGCCAAGAGCGTGATCGGATGGCCCGATTCCTACGAGACGTACACGACGGTCAATGATTGTGGGGCAAAAAACGCCGAGGGCATGAAGTCCGCCGCATTCGTTGCGTCGCTTGGCGACAAATATATAGCGGGATCTTCCTACCCTGCGCTTTACTGGGAAGCTCCCGACGGTATTCCCGAGATCACAGGCCAGCCGGAAAGCGCGGCATATGTGAAAGACGTCACCGCAACGGCGCTGTCGGTTGTGGCTAGGGGCGATGCGGCAAACGGGGACCTTGCTTACCAATGGTATAAGGCTGCAAGCGAAGACCTTTCTGACGAAGCCGCTATAAGCGGAGCTACAGGCGCAGCGTATGTGCCGCCCACAGACACCATCGGCGATTTCTACTACTACTGCGCAGTGAACAACAACGTGAAGGCGCTCGACGGCAGCGGTCCTTTCCTCGTGAAGTCCGATGTCGCGCATGTTCAGGTATGGAGTGGGGCGTCGGCCGTGGCTCCTGCCATCACCTCCCAACCGGCTGACATAAGCTCGGTGGGCCAGGGGTCTACGAGCGGTAACGAGCTGAGCGTGGCGGCCGAGTTCGCGGGCGCCGACGAGACTGCGGACAACTGCGCGCTGAGCTACCAATGGCAGAAGGCCGATTCCGCCGAAGGCGATTTCGCGGATGTCGAGGGCGCGACCGAAGCTTCCTATGCGGCTCCGACGAGCGAAATCGGCACGACGTATTACCGCGTAATCGTAACGAACACGCGCGAACGGCAATCAAGCGCGAGCGCCACCAGCAATGTCGTAAGCGTAACCGTCGCAGGCTATACGATCGATTCCTACGACAAGCTGAAGGAGTTCGCCGCCGCAGTGGATGCTGGCGACGATTTCTCGGGGCGCACCGTAACGCTTGCAGCCGACATCGATGTGGCAAGCGACTACAATCCGGCCGGTGACTACAGCACGAATACGTATACGAACCCGCCGCATTACTTCGCAGGTGAATTTGACGGCGCGGGCCATACGGTAACGTTTAACAATGTGAATACCTCCATTCAGTACTTCGGCATCGTTGCAGCGGCAGGAGCGGGTGCTTCGTTCCATGACATCGTGGTCAAGGGGTCCATCGCTTCGAGCAGCACGAGCGTTGCAGGTGTTGTGGGCTACGCGGGTGGTGCCGTGAGCTTCGAGCGCGTCGGCAACGAGGCGAGCATTTCGTCTACGGGTGCTGCGAGCGGATCAAACCCAAGCAATGCGGGTGGCATCTTGGGCAATGCCCCCCTTACGACTCCTGTGATCACGTTTACAGACTGCTACAACAAAGGCGATATCACGGGAAGCGGGCGAGGAATAGGCGGTCTTGTAGGCCAGGCGAAAGCGAGCATATCATCGTGCTACAACACGGGAAGCATTAGTTCGACAGGATCGTATTCGTCGAACGCTTACCCCGATTGCGTTGGCGGCCTGCATGGCGGCGGTTCAGCTCCTACCGTGAAGAACAGTTACAGCACCGGAACGGTTTCGACGCCGAACGCGGCTTCCGGCAACGTGAAGTCGGGCGCGTTAAGCGGTTATGCGTCGACGATGACCGGTCCAAGCGAAAACGATGTTTGCTTCTACCTGGACACGAGCAATCCACGTGGGCGCGCTGGCGCAAATCAGCTAGCTGGCTTCATTTCCAAGACAGAAGCGGAGTTCAAGGACGAATCATCCGATGCTGGCGTGCTCAAGCTGCTTGCCAACGATGCCTATGCAGAAAAATGGGTTGCTGGCAGCGCTCTTGACCCAGCGCAAAGCAGTCCCACCCTCTACTGGGAGGTTCCCGAGCCCGTGAAGTACAAGGTGACCTTTGTCGACGAGGATGGCGCGAAGGAGCTTAAAGCTCCGGCAGAATACGTCGAGGGAACCAAGGCGGCGGACGTTGAAAGGCCGGACAATCCCACCAAGACGGTTGATCCCGATGATGGTTACAGCTACGCCTTCTCGGACTGGGTGAACGCTGCCACTGGCGAAAACGGCGTTGCCGACGTTGCCGCTGACGCAACGTACAAGGCAAGTTACGCCAAGACCGCTAAGGAATACGACATCACCTACGATCTGGATGGTGGCGAGCAATCCGACCCGGCCAATCCGTCAACGTACACCGTCGAAACCGATGACTTCACCTTGCTGGCTCCTTCGAAGGAAGGCCATAGCTTTGAGGGCTGGACGGGTACTGACCTTGGCGAGGCTGTCCCAGAGGTAACCATTGCCAAGGGTTCGCTCGGCAACCGTTCCTATACGGCCACTTGGAAAAAGAACTCCTACGACGTGACTTTCGACTCCGACGGCGGTAGCGCTGTTGACGCGCAGACGGTCGAGCACGGCGGCACGGCAAGCAAGCCGGCCGACCCGACAAAGGACGGCTTCGATTTCGTCGAATGGCAAAAGGACGGTTCGACATTCGACTTTGCTACGGCGATCACGGGTGCCACGGAGCTGAAGGCAGTGTGGAAGGAAAAGGAGCAGAGCCCTTCCGAGGCGCCTGCCTCGCAGCCTTCTGCCGACGCCGGCTCTTCAACGCCGCCGAAGTCCGATACAGCGGAGCCCGCGCAGAGTACGGCCAGCGCAACCGCTGCGCCGGCAAAGGTATCGACCGTCGCCCCGGCGCTGAAGGCGAGCAAGGTGGCGAATACCTCGATCAAGCTCGTTTGGGGTAAGGTGGCCGGCGCTTCGAAGTACGTGCTCTATGGCAACAAGTGCAGCACCAAAAACAAGATCAAAAAGATCGCGACCGTAAATGGCACGAGCTACAGAGTGGTCAAGGCGGCCGGCAAGAAGCTGAAGAAAGGCACGTACTACAAGTTCCAGGTGTACGCATACGATTCCAATGGCAAAGTAATCGGCAAGACCCTGCTTACGCACGTAGCTACCACCGGCGGCAAGTACTGCAACGCAAAGAAGGTCACCACCAAGGCCAAGAAGAGCAACGTTTCGCTGAAGGCCGGCAAGTCGTTCAAGCTCGGCGCCAAACAGGTACGCGAGAAGTCGAGCCTCAAGCTCTCGAACCATGTGGGGCTGCGCTACGCGACTTCGAACAAGACGATTGCGACGGTCAGCAAGGCGGGCACCATAAAGGCCAGGAAGGCGGGCACTTGCTACGTGTACGCCGTTGCGCAAAACGGCGTATACGCAAAAGTTAAGGTAACCGTGAAATAGGCGAAGAGGGAGGCTCCTGGGCAAAGGGGGCCTCCCTGCTGTTTTTCGGCGAGGGGGCCGTCCCAAAGCCGAATGCACGATAAGACGGCGCTTTGCTGGGGCACGTACGAAGCGGCCCCAGCTTGCATGCGCGAAAGGGCATGCGAATGCAGGAAAGCGAGGGGTTTCATGAAGGGGCAACGCAAGGAAAGCGCGCTGACAGAAACGGCGTCCGAAGGCTATTCAGCTAAGCGTGCGGGTTTTCGCCGGCGCTTCGCGATGCCGGGCGCGATAGCGGCCGTGCTGGCGGTCGCGGTGGTCGTGTTTGCCGTGCAGGGCGGCTTTGGCCAGTTCGGGACAGACGGCCCAGACCCTGCTTCTCCCGCGCTTCCCAAAGCTCAAAGCCTGGCCGAGGAAAGCGACGCGCAAAGCGAAAACGCAGGATGGGCGGACACCCTTTTCGGGCAGGATGCCAATACGGCAAAGCGGGCTTTGCCCTACGCCGATGATTCCCTCGAGAAGTTTTCCAGTGTTCTGCATGTGGTAGGGGGAGAAGGCGAAGAGCTGTCGTTGGCCGACGTTCCCGAAAGCGAATACCAGGGCTTCATGTTCAAGGTCGCGTCTGCCGATACGGTGGGCATCGGTGTGAATGAAGTCGTGTCGAACGCGCTTGCGGCTGGCAAGATCCGCCAAGTGCATGGTGATGTGTACGCAGCCGATTCGCTCGACACCCTGGCCGAACTGTTCTCGGCCGACCAGCTGGAATATGTGGAGCCGGACTACCGCATGCACCTCATCGGCGAAGTGGGCATCGATGACGATGCCCGGTCGTCGGCCGACGAAGCCGCGAAGGCGCAAGGCGGCGCGGTGCCGGCCAGCTCAGCTTCATCGGCAGCCTCGGTTCCCTCCGACTCGGCGGTTGGCGCTTCGGCAGCGGAAAGCGCTCAGGCGGCAAGCGGGGTTGCAACCGCGGCTGCGGCAGCCTACCCGCTCGGCGGCACCGACAAGAATCCCGCGCCTGACTGGCCGCCAACCGACCCCGATTACGTATCCGGCGATCTGTGGAACCTGGACATGCTCAACGTGCCGGGCGCGTGGGCGGCCGGCCTGGATGGCGATCCGTACACGTACAACGGTAAGGCGCTGCGTGAAGACAACGTGCGCGTTGCGGTCATCGACACCGGCCTATACGGCACGGGTCCGAGCGAAGACGAGCACGAGGACCTCGATTACAGCAAGATGTTCAGCGGCACCAACTACGTTACCGACGACGAAGGCACGCCTGACGCGCATGGCCACGGGACGTTCGTGGCCGGCCTCATTGCGGCGAAAGCCAACAACGGCATTGGCGTGGTCGGCGCCATGCCGGGCGTGGAGGTGCTTTCCGAGAAGGTGTTCGATACGGGCAGCGCCAAGACGTCTGACATCATAGAAGCGATATACGCGGCAACCGACGAGCACAGCTGCGACGTCATAAACATGAGCTTGGGTGGCGAGTACAACGATCGCACTCTTGAAGTTGCCTGCGATTACGCTGTGGGCAAAGGCGTTCTCGTGGTGGCGTCGGCAGGTAACGACGGCGTGTCGACCCCCAATTACCCGGCTGCGTACGACAGCGTGGTTGGCGTTGCGAGCGTGAACAGCTCCAAGGCGCGTTCTACCTGGAGCCAGTACGGCAAAAGCGTGTTCGTCACTGCTCCGGGTGAAAATGTGCGCTCCACGTTTACCGGCGCGCCCGATTCGTACAAGACGGCATCGGGTACCAGCTTCTCGGGTCCCGAGGTTGCGGCCCTCGCCGCCATGTGCAAGAGCGTGTATCCCGATATTGACCAAGACACCTTCAAGAAGTTCCTCATCGACACTTCGGAGGACCTGGGTGGCAAGGGCTACGACGATTTCTACGGTTGGGGCCTTGTCGACTTCTCGAAGGTTGCCGAAGCCGTGCTCGCAAGCCAGGTACTGCCGTGGTACAACGTCGCCTTCGAGGTGACGGACGAAGACGGGCGAGCCATTACGGCGTCGGACACGGCGATTACCGTGACTGCCGACGAGGATATCGAATGGGACGCAGATCCCGATAGCGGAATCGAGAATGCGGGCAAATGGACGAAGGGAACCAAGGTAGAGCCCGAGTCGAACGGTACGTACAAGCTGCATCGCGGCAATTACGCCTTTGCGGTGGTGTCTGACGGCAAGTACACCGCGCAGGGCGTTTTCAAGACCTACGCCGAAAACCAGCTCGTGTCCGTGAAGCTTTCCACGGCATATGGCGTCATCTTGAACGTCGTGGATTCTGCAGGCGCGCCGGTAACAGGTGCGGCGCAGGCCATAACATCACAGCAGGGTCGCGCCGAAACGCCGAAATCGCATGATGACGGCGCATCTTCGGCCGTTTACGACCTGGCGAGCGGCATCTACTCTTACGAGGCGAGCGCCGACGGCTACGAATCGGCGTCTGGCACGTTCACGGTGCAACGCGCCGACAAGTCCATAAACGCGGTGCTCTACAAGTCGAACGAGCTGGCCACAATCGGCTTCTCGGTGGCAGACGGCGAAGGCGGCGCGATAAACGGCGCTTCGATTGCCGTGGAAGACGCGTCGGGCGTGACCATATCTGCACAGGGCGACGGCGCCTATCGCCTCGCCAAGGGCGCAACCTATACCGCCACCGCCTCCAAGGCCGGTTTCGAGAGCTCGTCTACCCAGTTCACAGTGGGAACAGAAGCCACGCAGACCGTATCGCTTTCCATGCGGCGCGCTTCCAACAAGATAACCTTCAACGTCGTTGACGACGCGGGCAAAGCCATCGGCACCGCCACCGCCAAGGTGGCTGACGGCGCGGGTGCGCCGGTCGACCCCATGCCCGCCAACAGCCTTCAGTTCGGCTTGGTGGAAGGCGACTACACCTACGAGGTGAGCGCACCGGGCTACGAATCGAAAACGGGCAGTTTCGGCGTGGCGCTCGACAGCTACACGATAACGGTCGTGCTCGAAAGCGTGCCGAGCAAGGTTTCGTTCACTATTACCGACGAGGGCACGGGCGCTGCCGTGGCCGACGCTACGGTGAAGGTGAACTTGGCCGATCGCTTGCGGGCCATCGAGCAGAATGCCCTCAACAGCTACCTGTTGGCGCCGGGCGATTACGCATATACCGTGCACAAGGAAGGCTACCGCATCGCGCAAGGCAACTTCACGGTGGCAGGCGAGGACCTGACGGTAAACGTGAAGTTGCAGGCGCAGGCTGCAGGCGCGGGCTTTGCGGGAGGTTCGGGCACCGAGGATGACCCGTACCTGATCGCCAACGAAGACCAGCTTCGCTACTTGGCGCAGCTAACCGAAATCGTGCGTGCCACGAGCATGTCCGCTTCTACCAACAAGAAGGAAACGATCGAAGGTCACTACAAACTGGTTGACGATATAAGCCTCGCGCAAGGCCAATGGTTGCCCATCGGCAATTGCGAGAACACGAACAACTACGTTGCATTCGGCGGAGAATTCGACGGGGCCGGGCATACGGTAACCGGCGTGTCCATATCCAATTGCACATACGATTACCAGGGATTCTTCGGCTACGTGCGCGGTGCCTACATTCACGATTTGGTCGTGGATGGCGATATCGAGGTAGACGGCAAGAACGCATCGTCGGGCGGCCAGTACGTCGGCGGTATCGTGGGCGGCGCCTATAGCGCAAACGATCCCCTGTACACGTCGGGCAACGTGGCACCGACTACCATCGAGCGCTGCGGAAACCTGGCCGATGTTACCGGCCGCTACGCTGTCGGCGGCATCGCGGGCTCGTTGCTGTGTCCTTCCCCCTCCACGGGCAATCCGGAAGGCACGACCACCGATTGGAGCATATTCGTGAAGGATTGCTTCAACAAAGGCGACATCAGGGGCATGCTGCACGGTTCCTACCTGCGCGAAACCGGCGTGGGGTCCACGGCTGCGGGCAAGCGCGTGGGCGGCATCGTGGGCAGCGGGCAGTACATCGGCATAGAGAACTGCTACAACGCAGGCGAGGTGCAGGCGGGTAGCGTTGTCGGCGGCATTGCGGGATACGCGGCCTATTCGGGCATTGCGACGAGCTACAGCTCGGGGCGCGCCTATCAGCATTCCAATGCGTCGGGCGATGGCGGCATGACGGGCCTTCTGGCGGGAAGCACCGTGCAGACCTCTGCCACCGATTCGTTCGGCATGAAGCGCGACGACAACTACCAGAACGCGCTTTGGGGCTCGTTCACGAGGTCCGAATCGAACAACGTGTCGATGCTGCCGCATGCCGACATGTATCGGACAGCCGAATTCGTGAAGCAGATGAACACCAACACGTCGTCTGACCCGGCTGTTGAAAGCCAGGCTTTCGCAGCGGGCAACGACTATCCGATGCTTTCGTGGGAAACGGGGGCCGGCGCGAAGCTGGCTGCTACGCCAGTGGTGAAACTGCATCCTAAGAGCATGGACGAAGCCGATGCCTATGTGCAGGGCGCAACTGCCGAGGCGCTTTCAGCCGAAATAGAGGAAATCGCCGCCGACGATGGCAGCGTCACCTGGCAGTGGTACGTATCGGATTCCGATTCCTTCAAGGCGGCCAAACCGATTGCGGGCGCTACGGGCACGGGATTCAAGGCGAGCCATGTGCCGAGCACCGCAGAGGTCGGCCTTGCCTACTATTTCTGCGTGTTCACGAGCCGGCTCGGCATCGACTTCGACGTGAACGAGGCGTCGGCGGCCACGCACGGCGCGGCGGTGTACGTGCGCACGGGCGAGCGTGCGCAGGTGCCGGTCATCACGCAGCTCAACCCCAACGGCACATCCGATACCAACCTGAACATGAACGCCAAGCAAGGCACCGACCTGGAGCTTTCCGTTACCGCAACGGTAAGCGACGGCGGTGCGCTGACGTACCAGTGGTACTACAGCGAAAGCGGATCTGGTTCGGGTACGGCCCTTGCGGGCGCGACGAACGCGGTGTACCGCGTGGACACCAGCAAGCTCGGTACCGGCTACTACTATGTGGAGATTACCAACACCACAGGCCCCGGCAACACGGCCAAGGCGCTTTCCGATTGGGTGAAGGTGACGGTCGATCCCTACACCATCGACAGCTACCAGGAACTTGCTGCGTTCCGCACGGCGGTGAACAGCGGAAACACATTTGCAGGACAGATCGTGTACCTGCAGTCCGACATCGCCATGCCGGACGGGGTTGATTGGACGCCCATCGGAACGGATGGCCATCCGTTCTGCGGCACGTTCATGGGCGGCACGGGCTATGCGGGAAGCGAGCCTGAAACCGTGGTCGTGCACAAGATTACCGGCGTGAACGTTAACGGCGATGCTCACGGCAACGCCAACCTGGGCCTGTTCGGCGTGGTCGTGGGCGGCACCATCTGCGACGTGCAGGTGGGCGGCACCGTTACGGGCGCGAAAAACGCATGCGCCGGCCTGCTCGTGGGGCAGATTACCCTGAATGGCACGGTTGCCGCAAGCGTCGAGAACTGCGGCACGCTCGCAGGATCGAACGTCGAAGGCGCCTACGCCATCGGCGGCCTGGTGGGATACAGCGGCGCCGTGTTGTCGAACTGCGCCAACCATGCCGACGTGCATGCCCGCCCGTATGCCGGCAACCTCGGCTCGGGCGCCGTTACGACCGATGGCCTGTACGCGGTCGGCGGTCTGGTGGGCTACCAGAACAACGGAAACGTATTGGGGTGCTACAACACGGGTGATGTCGCCGTGGACGCGCCGAGCGAGGCCGACGGCACCGTGTGCGCCACCCGCGCCGGCGGCGTGGCAGGCTATGTGGGCTACTATTCCGGCATGGCGTCGTGCTATAACGCCGGCACGCTTCAGCTGGGCACCGTGGCTTCGAGCCAGTACCAGCGCGGCGTGCTCTACGCCGGGTCGGTTGCAGGCTACCTGACGTACGGCAACGGCGTGAACCTCTACTACGCGGAAGGCACGTACGAGCGTGGAACCGACAGCTCCGATGGCGAAGACGCTGCCGAAGTGCGCTCGGTGCAGTTCATGAAGACCGCCTATTTCAACAATTTGCTGAACACGGCAACGGGCAACTACAGCTACAACCAGTTCCGCATGTCTGCCAACGGGGTGCCGCACCTGGTTTGGGAGGACGATAACGTATCCGGTGACGGCATTTGCTCGGCAGAGCCCTACATCACCAAGATGACGAGCGCGGATTTCCCCGACATCGCAACGACGGGCAAGGCGTCGTTCTTCCAGGGCATTGCGCCTGAGCCCATAATCGTGTGGGCCGATACGCCCGATGGCGGCGCCATGCGCTACGAATGGAGCAAGCGTGCGGCAGGGCAGGGCGATGACGCCTGGGTGAAGGTGGCCGAAGGGGCCATGACGCCCGACGAGAACGGGAAGAACGGGCAGGCGCCGCTAAACGTGGACGTTTCGGAGCAGGGCGAGTTCGAGTACCGGTGCGAGGTGTTCAACAAGCGCGCGGACGCCACGGTCGAGCCACTCGAGGAATCGATGTACATCCAGCCCATTTCCATCACGGTCAAAGACGCATCGGGCGTTATAGCGCTTCGCGATCCCGCTGCGGCGAACAGCAAGGACAATCCTTGGGTTATCGATTCGCCGGCCAAGATGAAGTTCTTCGCCGATATTGTCAACGGCGATGAATCGTACCGGCCTATCGGGGATCCCACGTTCGCAAGACAGTATGTGGAGCTTGCGGCCGACATCGACCTCTCCGAATATGACGGCTGGAAGCCCATCGGGTCGAATACGGCCACGTACGAGCCGACGGCGGGCGTGTTCGCGGGCTTCTTCGACGGCGCTGGCCACACGGTAAGCGGTCTTTCCATCGAGAATACCGGCCGCAACGATTTCAACGGCCTGTTTGGCCAGGCTCGCATGGCGCGCATCTCGAATCTGGAAGTCGTGGGCTCGGTGCGCATGGACAGCGCGAGCGCGTTCGGCACGGGCGGCGTCGCGGGTTACGCCTATGGCTGCTATATCGAAAACGTGGTGAATCGCGTAAACGTGGTCGGTGCCGTGAAGACGGGCGGCATCGTGGGCTATGCCGTTTCCTGCAAGATCAAGGATTGCGAGAACGTGGGCTCGGTCACCATGAACGACGAGCTGCGCTTCTCGAGCTACGGCGGCTACGACGTCGGAGGCATTGCCGGGTACATGACCATAGGGTCGAGCGCCGATGGTGCGGGCGTCTACAACTGCTTCAACAACGGCACGGTTACAGGCGGACTCTACGATGGCGATTACCGCATCGGCGCCCTCGTGGGCGGCAGTGACGGCACGCTTGGCGCGACTACCATGAAGTACAACTACTACCGTGCGGCGTCCATCGTGGTCGATGGCGGAGCAGGAACCGGCTTCGGCGGCGGCAGCTTCGATCCCGTTCCCGATAAGGCCGGCATGTGTGTGAGCATCGATTCGGCAGACAGCCCGGAAACTGCCTGGGCGCTCGATACCTGCGACGGCACGGCAGCGCATTCTAAGCGCTGGAGCAACTACTTCCGCGAGGGAGTGGATGAGGCGGATCCGTGCGTGCACCTCGTCCGCCCGCCCGCAAGCTCGCCGCTGTACAAGATCGACACGGCAAGCTCTTCTGCCGTCGTGAAGGCGTCGGCTGCATATGCGCAAGCTGGCGAGAAGGTGAAGGTGTCGTGGGAGAGCAAAGCGGGTTTCACGGTGACGAGCGTGGGCTGGCGTATCGTCGGCACCGATGACGTGAATGAGCTCGGATCTGCTGCCGAGCAGGTCGACGGAGTGGAATTCAACATGCCCGAAGGCGACGTGGAGTTCGTCGTCGAGGCCGATAAGGTAGAGGGCTTCGAATACAAGCTTTCCGCCGAGGTGCTCTACAACGACGAGTCCGCCCCGTCAGAAGCGGGCTCTGTGAGCTTCGAGGTCGAGCGCGCCAGCGCCGAGCCGGAAGCTTCGGGCGGCGAAGTCGGCACCGTAGCCAAGGAGGGCGATTCGGTTACGGCCCTCATCGCCGTTGCGAGCGGCTACCAGGTGCGGGAGGTCGATTTCACAGACGTTTACGGCGTTCCCGTGCAGGCTTCGCGCGTCGACGGGCTGAAGTACACGTTTACCATGCCCGCATCCGACGTCGTTTGCACGGTGGAGTTGGAAGATACCGGGTCATTGGCGGCTGCGCAGGCAGAAAGCGAGTCAGTGAACGGCGCCGCGACGCATGTGGCGACATCTGATCCCGAGCGTTTCGCAAAGGCAGATTTGCTGTACCAAACAGTGGTGTTCTCGGGGTCGATGTTTACGCCCGACGACCCCTGGATGACCTATGAGCTCGAGCAATGGAAAAATCCGGGCCTGTATCAGCAAACGTATTCCATCGCCGACGAGGGCGTGCACGCGTATACGGGCATCGACGTGGCAAAGATGCTGCGAAGTCGCTCCAATGCCGAAATCCCGGCCGATACGCCGATCAGCTTCGAAGCGGCTGACGGCACCGTGCTTTCCACGACGTACGGACAGCTGACGTCGCTTGCTTACAGCGGTTACGATGCGGCTGGACAGCCTTTCGTGCGTGGCTTGCCCGTATTACTGTACTTCGGCGTAGACGGCGTGCCCAACGAAGGCGGCGCCATGGGCATCGTGTTCGGGCAGGAAAGCCCTGCAGACGATAACGCTTCCAAGAGAATCGTGGGCGTGCGGCGCATCTGCGTGGGCGATGACGTGAGCTCGATGCAGCACGTGTATGCGCCTTACAACGATTTCGATCGGATTTGCGGCGGAAAGGCCAACGACCAGAACGGATACACCAACCTGACCGTGCGCGTATATCAAGGCGGTACCGGTAGCCAGGACAAAGGTACGCTTGTGAGCGAGAAGGTTATCGGGCTTGACCAGATCGAGTCCATGGCAAGCGCCGATCGCGCGAACATCGGGCGCGGGTATTTGGCAGCTTACCTTTACGAGGATCGCACGTCGGCGACGACTGGCAAGTACACCGACTACTACGAGGGGTACGATCTGTACAAGGTCCTGCAGGCGGCAGGAGTGCCCGCCGTGCCCGGCGCGAAGGTGCAGTTCTACCAGACGGGCATGAACGGCCTGGCCAATTCGCGCGAGACGGTCGACGTCAGCCTGGATTACCTGGCGGGCAACGGCGCGGCCGGTGTGGGCGATTACTCTGGGAACACGATGTCGTACAACGATGCCGAAGATTCGGGATCTGGTCCTACGTCGGGCACGATGACCAATGTGAAGCCGTTGCTGCTGTACGGCAAGAACGGTCTTCCGCTCGTGTGGTCGTCGGGTACGTACGGCGTAGGCGCGTACAATTACAACTACCGCGGCCCGATGGCGGCATTCCTGCCCCAAAACACCGCCGAAGGCGGAGACCATGTTGGCGATAAATCGGTCATCAGCTGCTACCTCGGGCTCGTTGAGGTGTACGTGCCTGGCGATACGCCTGCGCAAAGCGAAGAGGCCAAGGCGCTCGGGTCGGCTGTGCAAGCCGCCAAGGCGCTCGCCGATGATGTTGCGGTTTCGGCGGATGGCAAAGACGTGGAGGCCGGCAAGCCTTGGACGACGCAAGCTGCGAAAGACGCGCTCAGCCAGGCAATCGCCGATGCCCAGGCTGTTGCTGAAAAGCCGTATGCCACTTCGAAGGAGATCGCCGATGCGCTCGATGCGCTCAACGCCGCTGTGGATACGTTCAATGCGTCGAAGCAATCTGGCACGAAACCGACGGGTGGCGGCTCCGATAGCACTTCCGGCGGCACTGGCGTCGGCGGATCTTCCAAGACGCCCTCGGGGAGCTCGAGCGGCGCGCAGCTCACCGCCGGCTCGATAGCGACGACGACTTCTCCTGCTAGCGTTGACCCGGCTAAACAGTTAGGTGCGGACGGTTCCGCTGTTGGCAAGGGTGCTTCGGCGGTGGCGGCGGACAAGGCCATTACCGCTTCGACATCCGAAGAGGGTCCGGCGGGCAGCAAGTACGCGGTGCTCCAGTTGAAGTCGGCCAAGCAAACGGCGAAATCCATCACGATTAGCTGGAAGAAGGCGAAAGGCGCGAAGAAGTTCGTGGTCTACGGCAATGCATGCGGCAAGGGCAAGAAGATGGTCAAGGTTAAGACTTTGGCCAAGAATTCCCTGAAGGTCACCAAGCTAGCAGGCAAGAAGCTGAAGAAGGGAACCTATTACAAGCTGATGGTCGTTGCCCTTGACCAGAACAACAACGTCGTTTCCACCTCGAAGGTCATTCATGTGGCGACTGCGGGCGGGAAGGTTGGCAATTACAAGAGCGTGACAACCAAGGCCAAGAAGAACCGCGTAACCTTGAAGAAGGGCAAGTCGTTCAAGCTTGGCGCCAAGCAGGTGCAGGCATCCAAGAAACTCAAGGTGAAGAAGCACAGGGTTTTGATGTACGAGTCGTCCAACGCAAGCATAGCCACCGTATCGAAAAAGGGCGTGATCAAGGCGAAGAAGAAGGGTTCGTGCTACGTGTACGCCTACACGCAAAGCGGCACCTGCCGAGCCGTGAAGGTGACCGTAAAGTAAGGGATGCATTGTGTCGGCGACCTTCTGCTAATATACGCACCTGAGGATTAACTGGACTACGCAGCCAAGGACCAACTGGGTGCGCAGCCAAGGATCAACCGAAGGCGAAAGGGGCGCACATGCGCGACCACTCTAGGCATATACAGGTGAGTAAAGAGCAGGCGATCGAGGAGATACTGGGGGCGTGCGACTTTGCGCCCGGTGTCGATGAAGTGCCGATTGACCAGGCGATCGGGCGTGTGCTGGCCGAGGACGCCACCGCGCAGCTCGACATGCCCAATGCGCTAACGTGCAGCATGGACTCGATTGCCGTGCACTGGGCCGATTTCGTCGACCTCGATGGTTGCCTGCCCGACACGAGCGCATGGGTGCGCGGGCGCGATTGGGAGTTCGCCAACACGGGCGTAGCCATGCCAGAAGGTTTCGATACCGCAATCGTCATCGAGAACGTGCGGGTAAGCGACGACGAGCAGCACGTGACGCTGCTGGCGGGGCCTTCGAAGCAGTTCGCGGGCACGCGCCCGGCGGGTAGCAAGTTCCATGCGGGCGACGTGCTCGTCGAGGCCGGCATGGTCATAACCCCGCTTCTGGCCGCGCACATCGCCAGCGGAAACAATGCCGTTGCGAAGGTGATTGCCAAGCCCAAGGTGGCGTTCCTTCCGACCGGAAACGAGCTCGTGCCCGTTGGCGGCGCCATTCCCACGGGCAAGAACATCGAGACTAACAGCCTGCTCATGAAGGGCAAGATCGAGGCATGGGGCGGCGAGGCCATTCTTTTCCCCATCACGCCTGACGATCCGCAGGCCATCGAGGCCGCGCTTCGCAAGGCGGCCGCCGAGGCTGATATCGTGGTGCTTAACGCCGGCTCGTCGAAGGGCTCGGACGACTGGTCGCTCGAGATCCTCGAGCGCATCGGGCGGGTGCTGTACCACCAGACCAATCACGGCCCCGGGCACCACAGCTCGTGCTCGGTGCTCGACGGCACGCCCATCATCGGCATCTCGGGCCCTCCGGGCGGTGCCGCCTTCACGACCGATTTCTACCTGCGCCCGGCCATGCAGAAGTTCTTGGGGCAGGACCCATGGCCCGCGCGCATTGCAGTCAGGCTCGCCAAGCCGTTTCCGAAGGGTGGGCACCCCGGTGCCGGTGCTGGCAAGCCGGCCCATGCGAAGCCGGCGGGCGAGACGCGTCCGCGCGAGACCGGCGAGTTCTTCGGGATCAAGCAGGTGCGGCTAGTCGCAGACGACGAGGGGACGATCGAAGCCTTCCCGACGGATTCCGCCCGTCCCGGTCCTGTCGAGGCCGAAAGCGCCGACGCATACTACGCCCTGCTGAGCGGCCCGGGCATCGAGCCGCCGGCTGCGGGCGACACCATCCAGATCGTTCTTCGCCCCGACTACGCCTAAGTTCGCAAGCTTCCAGGTGGGATACTCCCGTCTGGAACCTAATAACCGGCCGCAGGTGCGAACACTTTGCCCCTGGGGCAAAGTGTTCATTCGGCAGGGTGCCAGGTGGGATACTCCTGCCTGGCACCCTTTTGCCATCGAGCGCGAACGGTAGCGGTTTGTTCGCGCATTCGGTCCCGCCGCTGCGCGTACGACTCTGGTTTTCTGTCATACTTGCTCCAAGAAAATGTGAAAAAGGGGTCTGACCCCTTTTTCACAAAACTACGCAAAGGGGAGAAGTTATGCCCAAGAAGATTGCCGTCATCGACGGAAATTCGCTGATGCACCGGGCCTACCATGCCGTGCCGCCGACCATGAACGCGCCGGACGGCACGCCGACCAACGCAGTGTTCGGCTTCTGCTCGATGCTGTTCAAGTTCATCGAAATCGCCGCGCCCGACGGCATCGTGTGCGCGTTCGACGCGGGCAAGCCGCAGTTCCGCATCGAAGCCATGGAGCAGTACAAGGCCCAGCGCCCGCCCATGGACGACGAGCTGCGCGTGCAGTTCCCGGTCATCGAGAGCCTGCTCGAGTCCATGAACATCCCGGTCGTAAAGGTTCAAGGTTGGGAAGGCGACGACATCCTGGGCACGGTGGCTGCGCGCGATGAGGCGCGCGGGTACCAGACGTTGCTCGTGTCGGGTGACAAAGACGTCAACCAGCTGGTCACGGACCTGACGCACGTGGTCACCACCAAGAAAGGCATCACCGACGTCGTCATCTACGATCCTGCGACCGTGGAAGAGAAGTACGGCATCACGCCGGCTCAGTTCCCTGATTACCTGGGCTTCATGGGCGATACGTCCGACAATATCCCCGGCGTGCCGGGCATCGGGCCCAAGTCGGCCCAGAAGCTGCTCAGCCAGTTCGGCAGCATGGAAGGCGTCTACGACAACCTCGACAAGCTGAAGGGCAAGCAGCTCGAGAACATTCGCGACAACCGTGACCTGGCGTTTCTCTCGCGCAAGATCGCAACGATCGTGACGGATCTCGATTTCGAGCTCGACGTCGACGAGGTCGCGTGGCCTGCTTTCGATGTTGAAGCCGTGACCGAGGCGTTTGGCGCCATTCGTTTCAGCGCTCATTTGGAAAAGCTGCTGCGCCTTGCTGGGCAAGAGGGCGCCGCGCCTGTCGCGCCGACGTTCGAACCGGTGGAGCCCCTTGTGGGTTCGGAGGCTCGCGAGCTTGCCGAGCGCGCTCTTGCCGAGGGGCAGCGTATCGCGCTTGCCGTCGTGCAGCCAGCTCAGGAGTCGCTGTTCGGCAGTGAGGTGACGCTCGGCTTTGCCGCGAATGCACAGGCTGGGGAATGGGCGGGCGACGCCGCTGATCAGGTGCCCATCCAGACTGGCGTGCTCGAGGGCGAAGGGGCGCTCGAGCTCGTCGCCCGCATCGTGCGCGACGGCGCTTTCGCCGCTCACGATGTCAAGGCGGTCATCCACCAGGTACTGCCGCGCGACTCGGCCGAGACGGCCGCCGTCACCGAGGCCGAGGTCATGGCCGCCGACGCCTTCGACGTGGCGCTTGCGGCCTACGTGCTGAACTCCTCTGCTGGCAAGTACCCGCTCGATGCGCTGTGCTCGCAGTATCTGGGCTGCGACCTGCCCGAGGCAAAGGACGACGCCCGCACGTCTGCCGTTCAGGCGCAGGCCGTGAAGTTGCTCGCCGATGCGCTGCGCCCGAAGCTCGACGCCGAGGACGAGGGCGGCGTGTACGACAAAATCGACCTGCCGCTCGTGGGCGTGCTCGCCATCATGGAGCGCAACGGCGCACCCATCGACACGGCGGCACTCGCCGAGCTGGGCGCATCGACCCAGGCCGAGATTGATGGGCTGAAGGAGCGCATTTACGAGCTGGCGGGCGAAGAATTCAACGTCGATTCACCCAAGCAGCTCGGTCATATCCTGTTCGAGGTGCTTGAGCTTCCGCATGGCAAGAAGAACAAGAGCGGGTATTCGACCGATGCCAAGGTGCTGAAGAAGCTTTCCGAAATACATGAGCTGCCGGCCACGGTTATCCGTTACCGCGAGTACGCCAAGATCAAATCGACCTACATTGACGCGTTGCCGCAGATCGCGCGCAAGTACGAGGACGGGCGCGTGCACACGTCGTTCAACGAGACAGTCACGGCCACGGGCCGCCTGTCGTCATCGGACCCCAACCTGCAGAACATCCCCGTGCGCACCGACTTCGGGCGCAAGATCCGCGCGTGCTTCGGGCCGTTTGATGTGGCGGCGGGCGATGTGTTCCTGTCGGCCGACTATTCGCAGATCGAGTTGCGTCTGCTCGCGCACCTGTCGGGTGACGAGCACCTGGTGGCGGCGTTCAACTCGGGCGCCGACTTCCATGCCAGCACCGCCGCGCGCGTGTTCGACGTGCCGGTCGAGGAGGTCACGCCCCAAATGCGCAGCCGCGCCAAGGCCGTCAACTTCGGCATCGTGTACGGCCAGCAGGCGTTCGGCCTGGCGCAGAGCCTCGAGATTCCCATGAATGAGGCTAAGCAGATGATTGACCGCTACTTCGAGGCGTACCCTGGCGTGCGTGCCTACCTCGACGACGCGGTGGTCCGGGCCAAAGAGCTCGGCTACGCAGAGACCATGTTTGGCCGTCGCCGCTACATCCCAGAGCTCGCGGCGCGCAACGCCGTGCAGCGCGGCTTCGGCGAGCGTACCGCCATGAACCATCCCATGCAGGGCAGCGCCGCCGACATCATCAAACTGGCTATGAACGAGGTCGCCCGCCGCATGCTCGGGGGCGGCTACCGGGCCAAGTTGCTGTTGCAGGTACACGACGAGCTGGACTTCTCGGTACCCGCCGATGAGGTCGAGTCCTTAAGCGCCCTGGTCAAGGACGCGATGGAAACCGTGGTCGAGCTGAAGGTGCCGCTCATCGCCGATGTTTCCCACGGCCCCACCTGGGCCGACGCCCATTAATGTGAAAAAGGGTCTGACCCTTTTTTCACATTTTTCAAAATGCGGCAAGGGATTGGGCGAGTTATCGCAACACCGCAACGTGCAAAAGCGCCAGAGTGCAAAA
>DFIX01000009.1:0-4105 GCA_002371495.1 Eggerthellaceae bacterium UBA3686 | reverse complement strand
TTTTGCACTCTGGCGCTTTTGCACGCAGGAAGACGGTTCGAAGCTAACTCCCGGTTTGTGCAGAGGGCTTCGATTGAGTTTTGTGCGTTTGCTACAATGCTAGGTGATTAAGCGGGCAAGTAAATAGAAGAGGCGGTAATGAACGACTCAAAGATGGCAGGGTGCTGTGCTGGGCACAAGGCGCAGGCGCCGGCACGTGTTCCGTTAGCAGAGCGATGCGGAGGCAGCAAGACTGAAGTGCTGAAACGCACCCTGCTGGCAGGGTTGTTCGCGGGCCTCATGGCGTTTGCGCTGTCGCTCGTGCTGGCTGCGGGTCCGGATGGTGTTGCCTATGCCGAGGCGCCTTCAGGTGACGCTGCGCTCGCGGTGGGCCAGGGCGCAACCGACGCGGGCGCCGCCAACGCGGGCGCCGCAGAAACCCAGCCCGCCACGCAAACGGTCGAGCAGAAGCTCGCAAACGTAAATCTGAACGTACGCGCCAAACTGCAAAAGGACGGCTGGAAGCCCGTTGCCAAATCCGGCAAAACAGCCGGCTCAACCGGTTCGCAGGGACTGCGAATGATCAGGGTGAAGCTCACCGGTTTGAACGGTGTGTCGGGCGCGGTCCGCTACAAGGCTTACGTGCCGGGCTCGGGCTGGACGAAACTCGCCAAGAACAACAAAGCGTGCGGTTCGAACAAGCGCGCCATCACGGCGGTGCGTGTCAGCCTAAAGGGAACTGTTTCCAAATACTACGACGTGTACTATCGCACGCGCATCAAGGGTTTCGGATGGCTGGGATGGGCAAAGAACAGCCAGATCTCCGGCACGACAGGCTCGTTCAGCTACGCGACTGCCGTACAGGTGAAGCTCGTGAAGAAGGGCGCCAAGTTCAATGGCGTCACCGCGCAACGTTACGCAAAAACCCGTTGGCCTCTTATCGAACGCAAGTATCTTGGCAACAAGGATGTACGTCAAATTCTCGAGGTCAAGCATCAGGGAGGTAGTCGGGCAAAGGTTGTGCTGCGCACCAAGAAAGCCGGCAAGTGGAAGACAATTGTTTCGTGCAGGGGCTACGTGGGCAGCCGCGGCGTCGGTCCGACCCGCGAAGGGCTTTCGCGCACGCCTTCGGGAGACTACGGCATCACGCAGGCTTTTGGTATCAAGGACGATCCGGGCGCGCGGCTCGATTACGTGCATGTTACCAGTTCGATGTACTGGTGCGCCGACCGCTCGCACTACAACGAGCTAATCGACATCAACGAGTATCCGCACGACTGCAACGGCGAGCACCTGATTGACTATAGTCCGCACTACAACTACGGCCTGTTCTTCGACTACAACACCGATCCAGTGCGCTATGGTAGGGGCTCGGCGTTCTTCGTGCATTGTACGGGTGGTACACCCTATACCGCGGGCTGCATCGCGGTTTCGCAGCAAAACATGATTAAGATTATTTGCAACGTATCGGATGGCGCTCGCATTTGCATTTATTAACTCAGAATGCAACAAGAGGTCGGACCGCTTGCCGCTACACCGTAACGTGCAGAAGTGCCAGAGTGCAAAAGGGTCTGACCCTTTTGCACGTCAGCGCTCACGAAACCCCCATATTTGCGCGTTGACTTGGGACTTGGGCGCTGGTAAAGTACTTTTTTGCGTCTTTAGCGCCGATTGGCGCGTGGCGCGGCACAGATGGCACGTCCACACCCTTACGTGTCGTCGTGTTGGAAATGTTCTAAGAAGCAAGGAGAACGTTTATGTACGCAATTGTAAAAACGGGTGGTAAGCAGTACAAGGTCGAACCGGGCACTGTCGTCAGCATCGAGAAGCTCGATGCCGAAGTCGGCGCCGAGGTTGAACTGCCGGTGATCTTTGTCGCTGATGGCGAGACGATCGAGGCCGACCCCGCGAAGGCTGCTGCCACGAAGGTAACCGCTGAGATTCTTGAGCAGTACAAGGGCAAGAAGCAGCTCGTCTTCAAGTTCAAGAAGCGCAAGGGCTACAAGAAGCTGAACGGCCACCGTCAGCAGCTGACCAAGGTGCGTGTCACCGCCGTCGGCGACCAGAAGTGGGAAAAGCCCGCTAAGGCTGCGGACGCCGAATAGCGAGAGGAGCTGATTCGTAATGGCACATAAGAAGGGTCTGGGTTCATCCCGCAACGGCCGTGACTCCCATGCACAGCGACTGGGCGTGAAGAAGTTCGCAGGCGAGTACGTAAAGGCCGGCAACATCATCGTGCGCCAGCGCGGCACGAAGTTCCATCCCGGCGAGAACGTCGGCCGCGGCAAGGACGACACGCTGTTTGCCAAGTGTGACGGCCACCTGGTCTTCACCAAGGGCGTCAAACGTCGCATCCACGTTCGTCCGCTCGAGGCCGAAGAGGTCCAGGCGTAAGAACCGCTTAAGTGCGAAGGCCCTCCGCAACGGAGGGCCTTCTGTTATATTGCGTGATTGATTTTCTGCCAAGAGACGAAAAGTGTCACAAAGTCCGATTTCTACAAACGATTTTATGCTGTGCTATTGATTTGATTTGCGTTTTCCCAGTTGAATGTAAGAAGAGGCTTGGTAACAAGGCTCTTCTGGCATTATGGAGCGGATAAAATAGTTTAAAAATCAGATTTTGTGACAGTTTTCAAAGTTGTTGGGTAAAAAGGCTCAAAGCTTACGTTCCGAAAGGGCGAGAAGGCCGAAATGTTCATCGATAAAGTCAATATTCATGTGAAAGGCGGCGACGGCGGTGCGGGTTGCATGTCGTTTCGCCGCGAGGCGCATGTGCCCAAAGGCGGGCCCGATGGCGGCGACGGCGGTCATGGCGGCGACGTAATCGTGCGCGCCGATGCTAGCGTGTCCTCGCTTATCGACTACCGTTTCAAGCATCACTTCAAGGCGCAACGCGGTACGCACGGCAAGGGTAGCCGTATGCACGGCGCCCGCGGCGAGGACCTGATTCTGAAGGTTCCGGTCGGCACCGTCGTGCGCGAATACGACGAGGAAACGAAGGAGACCGGGCGCATGCTCGCAGACCTGACGCACGACGGGGAGCAAGTCGTGGTCATGCCCGGCGGCGTCGGCGGGCGCGGCAACATCCATTTTGTCACCTCGACGCGCCGCGCGCCCGCGTTCGCCGAGCTCGGCGAGCCGGCGGGTGAGGGGTGGATCCAGCTCGAGATGAAGCTCATGGCCGATGCGGCGCTTGTGGGCATGCCATCTGCAGGCAAGTCTTCGCTCATCGCCAAGATCTCGGCTGCACGTCCCAAGATTGCCGACTACCCCTTCACGACGCTCGTCCCCAATCTGGGCGTGGCGCTGACATCTGATGACTACAGCTTCGTTGTGGCTGACGTCCCGGGGTTGATCGAGGGTGCGCACGAGGGCCGTGGGCTCGGGCACGAGTTCTTGCGCCATATCGAGCGCACGGCGCTCATCGTGCACATCGTGGACCTTACGGGCGACTGGGAAGGGCGCGACCCGCTCAACGACTACGAGGTCATCAACCGCGAGCTGGCGCTGTACGCCGATGAGCTGGGAAGTCGCCCGCGCATCGTCGTGGCTAACAAGATCGACGTACCTGGCACCGAGGAAGTGTGCGAGAAGCTCGCCGAACGCGTGCGTGCCGACTCGATTGCGGCAGCGGGCGGTGACGAGTACGCCGACAGCCCCATCGACCCGAAACTCTACCAGATCAGCGCCCTTACGGGCAAGGGGGTCGACAGTCTGAAGAACGCCATCGGCGCCAAGGTGCGCGAGCTGCGCGAGGCGGCGCGCGCAGCCGAGGCGGAGTCTGCAACCTTCGACGCCGTATGGGAGTACAAGCGCGAGGCGCGCGATGCCAAATTCGAGGTCGTGCGCTTGTCCGAACACGTGTACCGCCTGGTCGGGCCGCGTGTCGAGCGCATGGTCGTGCAGACCGATTGGGAAAACGAGGAGGCCATCGCCTTCTTGCAGCACCGCTTCAAGCGCATCGGCGTCGACAAGGCGCTCGATGCCGCCGGTGCGTGCGACGGCGACGAGATTCGCATCTTGGGTTACGCGTTCGACTACGAGTCGGCCCGCATGCACGAGGACCTGTTCGCCGAGTTGGAAGACTAAAATGTGAAAAAGGGGTCTGACCCTTTTTCACATTTTA
>DFIX01000047.1 GCA_002371495.1 Eggerthellaceae bacterium UBA3686 | reverse complement strand
CCGGATGCGCCCTGGCTCGTGTTCCTTCCCGGCCTCACGGCCGATCACACGCTTTTCGACGCCCAGATGGCGCACTTCTCGGGTAAGGCCAACTGCCTGGTTTGGGACGCCCCGGCGCATGGCGAGTCCCGCCCTTACCCGCTCGGTTTCACGATGGACGACCTGGCGCGCGTCCTCCATGGCGTCCTGGAGTCCGAGGCTATCGAGCGCCCCGTTCTCGTGGGTCAGTCGCTCGGCGGCTACATCTCGCAGGCATTCATCGACTTGTACCCAGGCGAAACAGGCGGTTTCGTCTCGATAGACTCCGCACCGCTTCAAAAGCGCTACATGAGGCGCTGGGAGGTCTGGACGATACGCCACACGCGCCTCATGTACCTTTCCATACCTTGGAAGCTGCTTGTGAAGTGGGTGTGCGAAAACGTCGCCGAAACAAAAGCGGGACAGGACAACATGCGCACGATGATGGAGGCGTACGACAAGCGGGGGTACTGCGAGCTAGCAGCGCATGGTTACCGCATGACAGGGGATGCAATCAACGCGAACCGCGCCTACTCCATCAACTGCCCCACGCTGCTGCTTTGCGGTGAGCACGACGGCACAGGGTTCATCATGCGCTACAACAAGGAATGGGCGAAGGCCGAGGGCTATCCTTTGGTATGGGTCCCAAATGCTAGGCACAACTCGCCCATAGACAACCCCGACTTCGTGAACGAGCAGATCGAGGGTTTCGTTTTGAGCCTGGAGTTCTAACCTGTTTGCTTGTCCGTTAAATGAATCTGGTACAAACTCGAGCACGATTCGTACCAGATTCGTGCCAACCAGCCCATCGAGACGAAAGGAGCCGCTGGCTTTAAGCCTCTGACCATTGGATTTGCAGGCTGAATTTGAAAGGGGGCTCTCATGCGTCTATTGAGTGGGTGTGAAAACTAGCCAATAGAGAAATCGAACGGCATGAGCGCTCCTTAAGCTGTAAGTCGGCATTTAGCCATAGTGTACATTGGTCTGTAACAAGCCATTCGTCAAAGAGGCCAGAAACGTATACGTCTTATGCCGGTTAAGACTGGCTCTCGCCGTCGATCGAGTCACTTCTCACGTAGCGGGTCTTCCTGCCCGCCCCGATCCTTATAAGGGTCCCATCGTCCACGAGCTTCTTCAGTGCGGACTCGACCGACGAGCTCCCCAGGCTCGGACAGGCTTCGAGTGCGTCCCTCTTCGCAAACGCGCTCACCTTCCCCAGGGCGTAGCGCTTCACGATGTCGTACGAGGTGCTCCTGGCACCGGCGCCCTCGACGACGCTCACGCGCGAATCGAAGTCGCGGTAGCAGGACAAGACGACGCCGAGCAGGTACTCGATGAAGGGATTGGGGTCATTTTCTCCGGCGTGCCAGCCGGTGTCAGCGGCGGAGAGCGCGCCATAGTAGGCATCCTTCGTGTCGGCTATCGCCTTCTCTATGCTGACGTAGCGTCCCACCAGATAGCCTTCCCGGTACAGCAGAAGCAGCGTGAGCAGGCGGCTCATGCGCCCGTTGCCGTCCTTGAAGGGGTGGATGCACAGGAAGTCGAGCACGAAGCACGGGATGAGTATCAACGGGTCGACCTCGCCCTCGGCGATTGCGGTGTTGTATGCGTCGCAGAGCTGCTCCATTGCTCCCGGCACCTCGTGCGGCTCGAGCGGGGTGAACAGCGTGACGGTCTCGCCGCTTGGAAGCACGGTTCCTATCTCGTTGGGGGCCGACTTGAAGCTGCCGCCGTAGGAGTGGCCGGTATAGCGCAACAGGTCGCGGTGGAGCTGCAGGATGTAGCTCGGCCGCACAGGGATGTACTCGTAGCTCTCATGGATGAGGTCGAGCACGTTTCGGTAGCCGATGATCTCCTCCTCGTCGCGGTTCCTGGGCGTGGTCTTGTCCGCGACGAGCTGCCGGAGCCTGGAGCCGGTGGTCCTTATTCCCTCGATGCTGTTCGACCCCTCCGTGCTCTGGATCCTGGCGATTTCGATGAGACGGTCAAGTGCCGCGGGCTTCGCGGCAAGGTAGAGCTCCTGCCTGCCCTTATGCTCGTGGATCTGCGCGACGCAGGAGACGATCTCGTTGCTCCATGTGCGGTTCTTCAAGGCCTTGTAATCGAATTCCCTCATGCGCCTTTCTCCCAGCTCACTCCTGTTTATCCCAAATATACCATCAACTTGGGAGAAACATACCGACGTTTGCGATGTTAATCCGTTTAGGGAGCGTTCGTGTGTCCTACGGGCGCCACTTAGCGAACGCCGGAGTCGTCATGAAAGAGGTAGCTTTGCCCCTGCCGCCGCCCGAGAGACCCGCATCATAGAATCGTCCGGCTCAACGCAGGCACTCTCCGCTGGAGGCCATACTTGCTCGTTTGGAACTCTCCTGTTGGGGAAACAGGAATCGTTTCCGCAGGTAGAATGCATTATTCCCCACTTCGAAAAACAATACTCCTCGTATCGGCCGAAAAGGCCGAAAACCCGCTTGGAACTCACTCCATCGCGATTGATCAGCAAAACCGCAGATCAGAGGCAATACTCCCCATGTCGGGCAAAATACTACCCATAAGTGAGTTCCAAGTGAGTTCCAACAGAACGGCCCAAGATTAAATGCTCATCTATAACGGGACGATACGAGCGAGACATAGCGACACGAAACGCAATGAGGATGAAAAATCGGGCAGAGTTGGAATCATTGAGTGGGAGTGACCGAAAGCGCGAATTCCTCCAGCTAAGATTGCACGGAACTCCAGTGCCTCAAGTACGGCAGTAATCGCCCCCGCCACCTCCGTAAGCTCAACAAGCTTAAATAACCCGCATTCGCCTTTACCCAGCTGCGTGGCTCCATGCGTAACCGCGGCGATCAACGCGATGCAACGGCACCCATCCTAGGACGGGAGGATTTCGGGCGCCTTCAGGCAGTACGAAAGCACCGCTCTTGACTAGGAGGTAGCTGCATTCCCAAGTGAGGCAACCCGAACAACCTGGTAGAAGCGAGCGGGCGCAAGCCGTCCGTGCGTCCACTTCAGCTTGACGCAGTCGGGGTGGCAGGTGGCGCCTACAACGCGCGGCACGCCGTCTTTGGGTGCAAACGGGACCGGCAGTGCGAACGAACCGCGCACGGCCTGTTGCCATCGTCCGTCAGCGACTCCCAGGGCTTCGAGGTAACGAAGAGCTTTGTCCGCTTCGCCATCGGGGCAAAACAACGACATACGTGAGTTGTGCGTGCCGGTGAAGAAGAGCGTAAGGCCGAAGGTGCCCGCAAGCGAGCCGTCTTCGTGCGCGTCCAGCTGTACCGTCGCCGGCAGTCCGAGCGCAAGCAGTTGCGCGCAGGCGGTGGAAAGACCGGTGGTCGCCTCCCCCGCGTCGGGAAAACCCAGCCGCGTGAGCTCGGCGTTCAAACTCCTCGAGGCTGAAATACGCCTCTGGGCGCACGAGCGTAGCGTACAGGTGCAAGGCTGCAGGACATCGCTGCGCTACTTCTTGCGCTTGGAACGCCCGCTCCTTTTGGCTTTCATGGGGTGAAGACGCGAGCCGATCCATGCACCGACGATGCTTCCCACAGTCGGCACTACGAAAAAAGCAGCAACATCGCGAATCAAGATTATGGGCGCATTGTATATGGGCACGATAACGGTACCCTCAGGGGAATTCGCCAACAATTGAGATGCGATGCCGGGATCCGCGAGCCAAAGCGAGGAACCGACCATGCTCAGAAGCCCTGCGACAAGGCAGATGACGACGTTTACGATATAAAGCTGACGGCTGATCTCTTCCGCCGTCATGGCGATGATGGCCGTCCCCAAAAACATGGCAACGCAAGGAACCAGGAAAACGAGGGCGTTGAACGTCTCGAGCGAAATCGACACGGTTCCCGACACGAATCGCGACAATATGAAGTACGTGGTCGCAGCGCAGACCAATGTCGCCAACACGATAACCGGCAAATGATTCTTGATTCCGTCCGTCATGGATGCTCCGTATCCTTTTCGTCAATTCACCCGTGTGATTTTACGTGATGCTATGATGGAAGCAAATAGTCGAGCGCTCAATTATTTCACACATCAATCAGAGCACCGCGACTTGTGCATTATAAAAGGAACTGAAAGGGAGCAACATGTCTAATTGCATTGTGGCCCAGTCCGGTGGCCCCACCTCGGTTATTAACGCAACCGTGGCGGGCGTCGTCAAGGGCAACCAGATGAACCCGATTTACGAGCACGTTTACGGCGGCTTGAACGGCATCGAGGGAATCTTGGCCGAGCGATTCGTCGACCTGACGAACATGACCGAGGAAGAGAACCGCACGCTGCAGCAGACCCCGTCGTCGGCGCTCGGTTCGTGCCGCTACAAGCTGAAGCGCGACAATGTTGAAGATTTCGAGAAGCTTCTCGCGATCATGGAAAAGCACGACATCGAGACGCTGTTCTACATCGGCGGAAACGACTCGATGGATACCGTGGCTGCGCTGAGCGAGTATGCCGCAAAGCACGACATCACCGACCGCCGCTTCATCGGCTGCCCGAAGACGGTCGACAATGACCTCATGCACACCGACCACTGCCCCGGTTTCGGCTCGGCTGCCAAGTTCATTGCAACCACGGCGCTGCAGACCTGGCTCGACGTAAACGTCTACCCGTCTTCTCGCCAGGAGGTTCTGATTCTCGAGACCATGGGTCGCGACGCTGGTTGGTTGGCTGCTTCTTCGTGCCTCTCGGGCAAGGTCGACGTACTCGTCCTTCCCGAAGAGCCTTTCGACAAAGACGTCTTCCTCAAGCGCGTCAAAGAATGCATCGACGATAAGTCCAAGTGCTACGTGGTCGTCTCCGAGGGCGCGCGCTATGCTGACGGCACCTACATTTCGGCAGGCGAATCGAAGAACGACCTTTTCGGCCATGCTGTGCTCGGCGGCGCCGGCGAGGCGCTTAAGGCAATTATCCTTGACTCGGGCGTCGCGGGGCGCTGCAAGGTGCAAGACCTTTCGACCGCTCAACGCTGCCATGCTACCGAGCAGTCTCTGCCCGACCGCACCGAAGCCTACCGCCTGGGCCTGAGCGCTCACATGCACTCCGCCGACAAGTCCTTCACCGGCAAGATGATCGGCGTAAAACGTCGCGAGGGCCAGAAGTACGATGTTGAGTACATCACCATCGATGCCGACAAGGTTGCCAATTACGTCAAGCACTTCCCCACCGAGTGGATCCTGCCCGAATACCGCGGCATCTCTGAGGAGGCTTTCGCCTACCTTCGCCCGCTGATCGAAGGTACCCCCTACATCACCTACAAGGATGGCCTGCCCGCCTACGTGCAGCCGTACTACATGCGCTAGATCAACTGTGCAGGTATCGTAGAAGCGGCCGGATGAGCTCCGGCCGCTTTTCTTTTACAAAACCCACTACTTAACGGATTATCAAAAGCTCGCGATAAATTTGCTCATCTGCTCACCGAATACGTTGAACACGACCGTCACCTGGTTGTTCGTCGAGCTTAACCATTCGTACACGGTATGTATTGCATTATCGATGCAATGATGTCCAGAAACCCATCAACGAGCTACTTGAGCAGAGCCCGTTTTATAGGCAGCATCCATTTTTGTTCCTTAGCTGAGACGTATCTAATTCTCAACAGGCTTTATGCAGCCTGCTTGCCAGATGCATCTGACGTCATCTGTAAATCGGCATGAGAACGACGAGTCAATAGATAGAAGAACGGCGTGTCAATCGCTGCCAAGCAGAACTTCAACAAGTATTGCCCCACCATCATGGCACCGAGTTGGGGTAGCATAGCGGCGTCGAAGAGCCAGCCGAAGCCGATGCCAAACGCAATGCCGATAAACACCACCGTATCGATGATCTGCGACGTCATGGTCGAAGCGTTGTTCCACAGCCAACGCCATGCGTAACCACCTTTGCGCTTGTTCAGCACGCAATTGCGGATCTTGTGAAAGATAAACACGTCCCACGACTGGCTGAGCAGATAGGCGGTCATGCTGCCGATAACGAATATGACGTTCTGTCCGAGCAACATGTCATAAGCAGATTGCATCTCGTGATCAACCGCAGGAAGCACTTGGGTGAAGATGATGAGCCCAGTGGCCAAAAGCTGACAGGCAAAACCCCACCAAACCACGACCTGGGCCTCCTTGCGCCCCCAAATTTCACCGATAACATCCGTCATCAAAAACGTTATGGCATAGCAGACCGCAGCGCCCGGAAGCGCGATGGTGGTGCCGAACAGCGGAATGCCAGTTGCGATGACCTTGCCCGTTACGACATTGGAAATAACCAGCGCAACGGCGAATACCATACCGCAAGCGAGGTAGTTGGTGGTGGTTTTTCTCATTTGAACTCCTGTGATGCTAAAGAGCAAGAATACTTGGTGCGAATGGTTTGGGGGCAACCGTAGGCAAGCGCTAGAGCAGCGGGTCGGCAACGCCGTTTGCTTCGAACGCATGGGCGCGATCGATACAGGTAGCGCACGTGCCGCAGGGTGCGTCGCCGCCTTCGTAACACGACCAGGTAAGCTCATACGGAACATCGAGTTCAAGACCGCAGGCCACGATATCGGCCTTGTTAGAATCGACGAACGGCTCGACGAGCAGCGCCTTTCCATACGAACCCAGCTCGATGGCGCGCCCCATGGCCTCGAAGAACTCAGGCGTGCAATCGGGGTACGCGCCGCCCGCTGCATCATCTGCATGGGCGCCAAGGTAAATGGCGGTGCACTCGGTGGGGTTAAGCGATATGGCAAGCGCCGCAACAGCGGACAACATCAGGCCATTGCGAAAAGGGATGTAGGTGCTCACCATCCCGTCTTCGTTTTCTGCGATCTGGGTTGCATAGTCGCGATGGTCAATTTCCTGCGTAGAGTTGGCCATAAGTGCGCTATCCGAATCGGCCAGGACGTTAGCCAGGTCGAGCACGCGATGCTCCACGCCGTAATGCTTGGCAACAGCTTCGGCGCACATCAGCTCTTTGCTGTGGCGCTGTCCGTAGAAAACGCTGACGGAGATTACGTGGTCTGCCCCAAATCGGTCGCATGCAAGCGCAAGGCAGGTGGTTGAATCGACGCCGCCACTTGACAACACCATAGCGCGGGTCGGCTGGTCGGAAAAGGTCATGCTTTGGTCCTTAGTATTTTTTAGGTTGGATGTTGCGAACAACCCCTGCCCGAAGGCAAGATTAACACCGTAGGCACCTGAGCACCTACAGCGCGTGAAATTCTATCGCGCTCTTCTGGCTTTGTCCATGTCAAACACCTCGCAAGCTATAAATGGAAACGCAAATCTCCATATCCTAGCCTCGCTGAAAAGCAAGTATCCGATGATTCTGGGTGTTATGGAAGCAAAGGGGATACTCCTCTTTGCTTCCATATTCGCATCTTCGCGACAATATGCCTCTAGACATGCATCTCATTGCCCAAAAGTGCATCTTGGTGCGCTGCGCGCAAACCGCGAGGGATGGGCCAATACAATGCCACCGAAACCAAGAAAGGACGGAGGTAAGACATGGGCTTGACGGTATTCGTAGTACTGGCTGGACTTGAAATCGCGCTCGCAATATGGACATGCACGAGAGGGCGCGAATCATCGGCGCAGCGGAAGGCCCGCCTGGTTGTCCGCAGCATTCAACTTGCCGTCGTGATTATCGCACTGCTCGTGCCTGCTGGGCAGCAATGGCGTTTCATACCCGTGCTCTGCTTCCTCGTGGTGCTGCTCGTCATTTCGATGGTCGTTGCGCTCGCAAAACGAGGCAAAGAAGGCAAGTCGCACAAGCCCGCCGCCGTAATTGCCTCATGTGTGGCATATGTGCTGATAACAGGCATTCTTACAATCCCCGCATTTTTGTTCACGGGATACGACGGTCTGCCGACATCGGGCGAATACCGAGTCGTGCAAGCTTCTGCCATCCTGGTAGACGAGTCGCGCATCGATCCGTTCGAACTGGATGGGAGCGCCCGCGAGGTTCCCGTGCATTTTTATTATCCCGCCGGCACCGAGGGTCGCGAGGACGAGTTCCCGCTAGTCGTGTTCTCCCATGGCGCGTTCGGCTACTATCAGAGCAATACCTCGACGTATGAGGAGCTCGCGAGCAACGGCTACGTCGTCGCTGCACTGGACCACCCGCACCACGCATTTTTTACAACGGACACCGATGGACGCACGGTCATCGTCGACCAGGGCTTTCTGAACACAGCGTTGGAAATATCCTCTCAAGATGCCACCAAGTTTGACGCGCATGAACAGCTTGCTATCTACCAAGACTGGATGACCTTGCGCACCGCTGATGTGAGTTTCGTTTTGGATGAGTTGAAGCAGGCGGACAGAAGCGCTGCGCTTGATGTTAGCTGGCACCTGGCAGACAATAGCGAAAGCGAGATTCTGGCCGTTCTTGACGTGGCCGATGTCGCACGGATAGGCCTCATGGGACACTCCATGGGCGGCGCAACCAGTGTTGAGCTGGGGCGGCAGCGCGAGGACGTATCGGCTGTCGTCTGCCTGGACGGAACGATGCTGGGCGAGTACACGGGCGTTGCTGACGGCATCCTCGCCGTGGACGAGGAACCATACCCTGTTCCCGTGCTTGAGTTCGTGAATTGGGAGACCCACAACGAGCTGGCACAGAGCATGGAGGAACTGCACGCGCGGGGCGGGAAATATCCCAACGACGAGCTGATGCGCAATGCCGAAGACGGCTACACCACCACAATCCGCGATACGCTTCATATGGACTTCACCGATCTGCCCCTGCTGTCTCCTACGCTTGGGAACATGTTGGGCAGCGGCAATCGGAACACTGTAGAGGCAATGACTATTGTAAACTCGCTCGTGCTGGACTTCTTCGATTGCTATTTGAAGGAGCATGGCTCATTTACAGTTGAGGAAGCATACTGATGGTGCACGGGATAGGTTATGGACGTTGAGATTGAACGCATAGGAAAAGATGAGAGGGAGCTTGTCTTAATTCGCTGCCGCGCGGTGACAGAAGAGGTCCAAGAGATCGCAGACTTTGTCAAATCCCGCCAAGGCAGGCTGGTTGGCGTGCAGGACAACATGCGATACGAGGTGCCCCTACCAGACGTCCACTACATCGAATCGGTTGACGGCAGGACCTTCTTGTATACAAAGGACCGAGTGTTCGAGACGCCGTATCGTATTTACGAGCTCGAGAGCCAACTTGCGAGCATGCATTTCCTGCGCATCTCGAAGTCGATGCTGCTGAATCTTATGAAAGTGGAATCCATCCGACCGGCATTCAACGGACGTTTCTTGGCTACTTTGCTCTCGGGCGAGGAAGTCATCGTGTCCCGCAGCTATTCAAAGGGACTCAAACGTGCCCTAAAGGGAGAGTAGACAGATGGACCTGAAGCAGTTCTTTCTCCAAAGGCTGTCGCTGTTCTTCATGCTGACGACCTTTATCACCATTGTGATTTGCATGTTCGGGCTTTCCCTGGACGCAGACGCCCGCTTTGGCTACGACGAGCTGCTGACGCCCGTGCGCCTTGCCGCCTTGTGCGTTGTCCCCACATTCGTGACCTTTTCGCGGCGCGAGCTGTCGCCAAAGAAGATGAAGATGCGGATGGCGCTGGAGCTGCTGCTAATCGAGGTCGTTGTCCTCGAGGTCTCCTTCACCAGCCCCGTCATCGACACAAGCCAAATTGCGGTGGTTTTTGCCATAGCGGGGAGCGTCCTGGCGATCTACGTTTTGGCGAGGTTTCTTACATGGCTGCATGATTCTGCGGAAGCACGCAGGATGAACGCCGAGCTGGTCCGATTCCAGCAGCTCCACCAAGACAGGGCAAGGAAGTAGGTCATGGCTGATGCTGTGGCGATTTCCGTCACTCATGTTCTCGATATGAAAAACGATCTGTTCCAAGAATAGACATGCTTTCCTGTGCGCAAGTGAGACAGGAGACTCTCCAACTCATTTCGGTCGGTTGTTAATGCGTGTTGCAATAGCTACATTTTGCAGCACAAGAAGGTAACCATGGGAACCATCACAACGAGCATACGCACCGACGCGCAGCTGAAGCGGGGGCTTCCCAAAGACGAGCTGCGCGCCGTCATCGAGGCGCTCGCCAACGACAAGCCCTTGCCGGAGCGCTGCCGGCCCCACATGCTCTCCGGCAACTGGTCGGGCCACCGGGGATGCCACATCCACGCCGGCTGGCTGCTCGTCTACAAGCTTCGGTTCGAGCATCAGCTCGAAGAGCCTCACTTCGCGGCGGCGCGTCTCTGAGCTGTTACCCTATCGCTCGAAACCTCGGCGCACCAGTCCTTGGTGCCGCAGTGCGTGCAGGTCACCTTGCGGGTGGTTGGGGTGTGCTTGGCGAAGAGCCATTCAGCTCCCTGGGGAACAAATACGTCGCGACAGTGCGGGCACAGGTAGGCCGTCCGTTTGCGGTATGCCCTCAAGACCAAAACGATCGCAACGATGATGAACGGCATGGCTACCGCGAACGGCCGCCAGTCCCCGGTTGCGACCCACCAGGCGATTGCGCCTATTTCCACTACGTCGATGACGATTCCGACGGCGAGCATCACCTTGTAGAACGGCGCGAGCTCGCCTTTCCACATGCTGGCTTTCTTCTGCATGATGTCTTCCATGTCGGGGACGCTCTCGGCGGGGAGCTCGCCCGTCGCGTCAAGCGAGTCGATCATGGCGGCGATGCGCCTCCTGGCTTGCGTGCGCTCCTCGAGCTCCGTTGCGAGTTTTGCGTCCTGGGCCTCCAGGATGTCGCGGAGCACGGTAGGCGAGGCGTCGCTTTCGAGGAAATCGCGTATGTCAGATAGCTTCAGGCCGAGCGACTTCAACAGCAGCACCTTGCGCAGCTTGGCGGCGTCGGCTTCCGTGTATACGCGACGCCCTCCCTCGGTAAGGTCGGAAGGTGGCAGCAGCCCCTTCTCGTCGTAGTATTGCACGGTACGCACAGTCACCTCACACGCCTGGGCAAGCTCGCCCGTCGAATACGTTCTCCTGTCATCGGATACGTTGTCCGGCATTGAAATCACCTCCTTTCTGGACGCATCATGCAATATCACGCTGCGTGACGAGCAAGCCCTTTTCGGAATTATTTTCGCACCACGTAAGGTGATTTTCGTTCGGGGAATCTTGAATTGATATGTACGCCATTCTGCTGAACAGCTTATAAACAATTTGACATTTGCATATCGGTCGCAATCCCGAGTTATACTTCTACCGCGATGACAGCAAGGTCGAGGTCGACCTCGTGGATAAGACCGACCGCGTGGCGCCGTAGCTCGTTGAGATCAAGTCAACGACCACCTTCAAGGCCGACCTCGCGCACCACCTGGGAAGCGTAGGTGACGTTCTCGGCATCCCCGAGGAAGGCCGCGGAGTGGTCGCGCTCGTGATCGTTGCGCGCACGGCTCTCGAGGACGCGATGCTTACGAACGGTCTGCCAGGCTATTCGGAGTATCGAAGCAAAGTGCGATGGAGACTCGTGCCCTTAGTTTGGTAACGGCCACAAGTGGGCGGCGCCGACGAGCCGAATGCCGCCTGCGTCGCCACCCGCCGCCAGCTGGCATGTATCGCCACCTCGGCGAGCGTTGCCTGGTCCATGATGCGTGAGCAAGCGGCCTGGGCCACAGCCTCCATGGGCGCGTTGATAGCCGCATTTTCAAGCTGGATTGCATCCTCCAGCCTTTGAACGGCGGCGATGGCCTTGTCGCGTTTCTTCAAGTTCTTGGTCATCCAAATCGGTTTGAGCAGTCCCATAGCACCCCCTTAACCTGAGCGACCGATGCCGCTGTCAAGGGCGATCATGGCGTTGTCATACTCAACACTGGCCTTCTCGACACGTCTGACCGCCTCAACGACCTTCGGGTCGGATACGATTCCCATGTCCATCACCCCTCCCGAATACGATTAGTGTAGGGTCCCCACACAGCGCATCGGTGGTCTTCCTGGCAGCTTTTTGCCTCACTTGATTAGGTGCCAGCCAGACCACCACATGGGTTTATTCGGCTGCTACCGTTTTTCATGCGGGCAGCTAGTCGGGCTTATTTCATCCAGAAGCCTCTCATGCTTAGACAGTCCGGCACTATCGCCCGCCTTGGAACCTGCGGCGGCGGTCCGACGCATCCCGGGCCGCCGCTTGCATCGAAGGGTGGCAAACGTGCGCGATATTCTCAAAGACTTCCTGTTCACGAAAGGCTATTTCGTGCGCACGAACACCGACAAAGTGGGGCGCGCACCCGAATTCCTTGCAGCCCTGGCCAAGCTGTTCAACATACGAATCGTGAAGAATCCTGATTGGGCGAGCATCGACATGGTGACAGTTGCCAAGCGCAACCTGGGCGCGCATGTTCCGCCGCCGTTCTACCGGGGCTTCCCCTTCACGGTGCGGGAGCTTGCCCTGGAAGAGATCATCTTGGACCGCCTGCTCCACTACGTGCGCACCTACGGACTCGGCGACTTCTCGAGCCCTGGGTATTCGGTTTTTGAGGATGAGGTCGTGCGACCATGCTTCAGCGAAGAGGTCGAAGTTCGCAAGGTCTCGATTATCGGCGAGGATGAGGCGGTCGATCTGCTACGGGGCATCGTGGATTCGCTCCTCGCCGGCTCGCGCCCGCTGAGTGACATGCATTACGGCGTCGTTCGCGCCTTCATCGAGGAGTACAGCTACGAGGTCGCCGCGTGCAACTGCAAGGACACGTCGTGCCGGCTGCTGCTCGACACGCGCGAACCGCAACTCGCGCGGCTGCTCAAGCTCTCCGACGTCATCCGCCTCGTCGAGTGGCTGCAGCTTCTCACATACAAGAGCACGGACATCAAGAAGCTGAACCTGCGCAACCGTGACCGCAAGTTCTTGACTGCGGTGCTCGATGCCATCTTCGAAGAGGGTCCCATCGATGTGCGCACCTGCCTGGAGAAGAAGAGGCTGTGGAAGGGCCTGCTGCACCACCTGCACTACCGACCTGTGAATGACGAGGCAAGGCGGTTCCTGCACGCCATCCGCAATAACGAGGCCCGCTCTGCGTACTCAGAGTTCGAGCGCCTGGTGAACGAAGGGGGAGCCGAGACGGGCACGCGCGACGCCGCCAGTCTCTTGCGCGCGGAGAAGGGCGCGAGTGCTGTGCTTCGCCACCTGGACTATCTGCTTAGCATGTCCTGGCCGTTCGGAGACATAGACTACATCCTCGATCAGATCGACTCCGACAACAAGGTCCTGCTCATCCAGTTGCTCTCCCACTACGCCGACGGGGTCTCCTGTGAACCCCGAGTGTTCAAGTTCCAGAAGCTCGGCATGATGCGCGTGTACCATGAAGATGACCGCAAGTCCATCAAGCCCCATTCGTTTTTGAACGAGAAGCTTGCCGGCCGCGCGAGCCTACGCGTCCTCTCCGAGCTCGAACGCGCCTGCAAGGGGACGTTCGGCCGTGTGTACGTCGACAAGGGAATGAGGCGCATCGCGCTGCCGCTGCAGGAAGGCGTGTCGATGGGCGGCGTGGGAACGCTGCCGCGCGGGTCGCGCCTGCCGATCCCTGCAGGCAAGAAGATCCGCGCGTTCACGTACTGGGAACGCGTCGATGACATCGACTTGAGTGCCTTCGCCCTCATCGAGGACTGGGGCAAGATCGAGTTCTCGTGGCGCACGTTCGCCGGCGGTCGGTCGGTCGAGTTCTCGGGCGATGAGACGTCCGGCTACAGCGGCGGGTCGGAGTACTTCGATATAGACATCGATCTTTTCAAGGAGGAGTTCGGGGTGCGCTACCTCGTGTTCTGTGACAACGTGTTCTCGGGCACGCCGTTCAGAGAGTGCACATGCAAAGCCGGCTTCATGATGCGCGACAACGAGGACTCGGGCGAGGTTTTCGAGCCTTCGACTGTTGAGTCATCGTTTTCCATCACCTGCGCGTCCACGTTCGCTTACCTGTTCGCCATCGATTTCGACCGCCGCGAGATCGTGTGGCTCAATGTCGCCCGCGACAGCCGTCAGCGCATAGCAGGCGAAACACCTATGGGCTTTATCAAGGACTACCTGCGAACCACGAGCGTCATCAACCTCTACGACTTTGCATGCATGCTGGCGACCGAGGTTGTGGACGACCCGATGCAAGCCGATGTCGTCTTCAGCGACCGCGATGTGCCGATGCGCGAGGGCGCCGAGCGCATCCGCAGTTTGGATACGGAACGCGTCATCGGGCTTTTGAGCTAGCCTCGATCATGAAGATCGAGCTGGCTCGCCACGCCTTCCAGGTATGCCTGCAGGGCCGCGACGTCCTCATCGTCGGAATCATGCCACGAGAGTGACTCCTTGAGCTCCAGATAGGCTTCGCTCGGAGTGGTCTGAGGCGCGTTCTTCCACGTCTTCTCGCCGGGGTACAGCTCGGTCTCGATCCTGTTCCAGATGGCGTTGTACGCGTAGGCATCGTTCCAGATCATATTGTTGCCGGTGCCTTTCAGAGTGGGCGTCAGCACCGCGCTCACCGACGTGTCCCCGCGCTCGTTCACAATGAGGTCGAGCCACATGTCGAGGTCGTCGGCCGAGAACCTGCATGCTGTCCCAGCAACCTGCGCGTTTAGTAGGCAGCCCGCATCGTCTGGGAACAAGGCCACGCATCTGAGCGCCTGCGCGAACGCCTCGTTGTCACGGCCTTCCTGCAGAAGCGACAGCGTCAGATTGACGTTGGCGCCGTGGTTCCCCCGATCATACTCGAGCGCCTCCTTGTACGCTTCGGTCGCTTTGGCGTAGTTCCTGGCGCGGTATTCCGTGTTCCCGTTCTCGAACTCGGTCGAAGCCTTCGCTTTCTGCTGGGAGTCTGCATCCTCTTTGTCAATCAGCTTCGCTTCTGCCATCGCGGCTTCCGTCAGATTAGCCAGCTCGTCCACCGAGCGCGCGTCGAAGCCCTGGAACTGACCGCCGCCCGCACCTTGGCCGCCACCTTGGCTGCAGGCTCCCAGCGCGAGCGCGATGACGAGCACAATAACGAAGGCGAATGCACGTTTCGCAGTCTTCATTAGCGGGTCTCCTTCTAGTAATAGACGGGAATGCACGCGCACGGGCTGCCGCAGCTCACTGACTGGCACGAGCAAATGGTTCCTCCGCCCGTATCGATTCCGTGGGCCGGGCACACAACCGTGGTGGCATGACCCACGCAGCTACACGTGGATACGCTCTGGCACGTGCAGATGAGGTGCGTGCTCACCACGGTGTCGCAGCTGCAGTAGGTGCTGACGATCCTTCCGTCGGTCGCTCCATCTGTAGAGGCTGCGCCATCCTCGACGAAGTACGTCTTCATTCCGGGCTTGAAGATGCTCTTGCCATCCACGATGATCTGTATCTGCGGCTTGGGGAGAGCCTTGTCGTTCGCCTCCGTCAGCGCGCGGTCGTCGTATCCCTTATCGGTCATCTGCGTTTCCCCTTTCCTCGGGAGGGTTCCAATCGAGCTTGTCCCGTATTTGGTCGAGCGTGAGGGCGCGGTTCACCTCGCAGCGCGAACTGCCCGCATGCTCGTGAGGCGCAATACCGTCGAGCACCTTGGCCGCACAGTCGCCTGCGCAGTGCCACTTGCAGAAACAGTCACGGCAGTACGGGTAGTTGCGCACGTTCAGCAGAGCCAATTCTGCGAGCTTTTTCCGATCGAAGACGAACCTGCCAGCCAGAACGTCATAGCGCCCGAAGAAAAAGCGCCGCGAACGTGGGTCGGATGAATAGCTGACCTCATAGCAGGCCGTCACGTCACCGGATGGTGTCACGGTGAAACCGCCGTTGCCGACCTTGCAGAACGCGTCGCACACAAGGTCCTGGCGGGCACCCGAATACACAAGCTTCATCCCGCGCCCGCGCGCCACGGCAAGCGACGCCCGGTAGCTTTCCGTGAAGGCAGCAGCGCCTGGCATCGCGTCCGCCGACGTGGTACAACGCCCGCATTCCCACACGGGTTCGAAGTGAATCTGCTCGGCCGCCGGATAGTGGTCGGCAACGAACGCCACGATGTCGGGCATGCGCTTCACCATGTCGGCCGTCACCGTCGTGCGGATGCCGAAGGGCACGCCCGCTTCCTGCAGGGCGCGCATGCTCCTGTCGATGGCCGCGAACGACCCACCGCCGCCCGCCATGGGGCGGTTGGCGTCCTGGAAGGCGGGCAGACCGTCGAAGGAGAAGTTCACGGAATCGAAGTTCTCCGCCACAAACGCCAGCTGCTCGTCGGTCAGCACTCCGTTCGTGGCAGTGTTGAACACGACGGGGATTCCCACGCGCTCCGACGCCTCGCGGCCGTAGCGAACGATTTCTCGCATCAACCCAAAAGCGCAGAACGGCTCGCCATTGCCGTGGATTGAAACGATGAAGCTGCGCACGTCGTTCCCCTCGTCAACAAGGGTGCGCGCATTGCCGGCCACGAGGTCTATCGCGGCGCGTGCGACGGCGGGGTCCATCTCAACGAGCGGCTCGCCGGACGCGCCGCCCTCCCCGCCGAACGCGTAGCAGTAGCTACAGCGCAGGTTGCACCGGTTCGTGGGGAAGAGCGTCACCTGGGTGGGCTGAAACGCCCCATCGCCTTGGGGCAGGGGTTGCTCGTCGAAGAAGCCGTGCGCCGCGAGCTCATCGACCACGGCTCGTTCATCAGCGCTCATCTTGGCGAGAACCGCATGGTCGGCCGCATACGCCAGCGCGCACGACGCAGCGGATTCGTTCACGCGCGCCATCAGCTGACCGAGCGGTGCATAGAGGATAGGACCCGCCTCATCGCGTAGGGCGAATAGCTCGACCGCCGTCTCCCGAAATGTCGGAGCATTCTCCATCGAAAGGCGTCCCGCCTATCCCGCAATGCCCACGCGCACGATGTTGCGCAGGTAGCCCGCCTCGCACAGCGACGAGAAGAACAGCGCCGCGTCCATCGGGTCGACCGGGCATCCTCGCGCCGCCGCCTCGTCGGCTATGTCGCCGATTGTTCGCGAGCCGTCCGCGAGCATCACGAGCATGGCTCCAGACGCATCCATGTTGAACACCTCGTTACCACCGTAATAGGCTGCCACGCGCCCAGCGCCCGGCACCTCGCACAAGTCGATTCCAGCCATCAGCAGCGGTCCCGAGGCAGTTTCGGGCTCTCCTGAAAACGGAGTGGTGAACAGCGCACCCTCCGCTTTCACTTCGAACCCCTTCACGCATCCCGTCAGGCTCGCCAGTGTTGGGCACGCTGCGAGCACCACCAGGCCGAACGTGCTCTTCACAAACATCCGCCTGTCCATCATGGTCCTTTCCCTGGTATGGCATGCCATTGCCGGGACCTCCTATGAATGTGGCGTGGCCCACAGGTACGAGCAAAGCCTAACCCACGTTGCCACGGAGATGGCCTTTGCTTCATAGAGCGAGGTCCCGGTCGCTCTACCTATCGTCTAGCTAACTCATAACGCTATCAGAGCTGCTCGGTGCATTGGTGGACTCGCTGGCAACTTCCCGTCCCTGCTGAAAAGTTGCCAGCCAGACCACCCGTCTGGCTCCGCTGGTTGCTAGCATGGGTCGAAAGAAGCACCGTAGGGGAAGGGAATCTTATGGCAGATGTTCGGGCTATTCGGGCTAACGTAAAGGTCATGGCGGTATCGATGGCCACAGCGCTGCTCCTCGGGTGTGTCTTGTCGGGTTGCGCTGCCGCCGGCCACGAGGGCACTTGGAAGGCGACCGATGTCGAAAGCCCTGCCAAGATTCACATGGACCCGTCGCTGACGGGGTCCTCGCTTTCCTTCGAGCTCGAATCTGGTGGCAAGGGCAACATGACGCTCAACGGGGCGTCCGTTGACATCACGTGGAGCGAAACCTCCTCCGGAGTGGAACTCGACCAGGAAGGCGGGCATACGCTCGACCTGACGGACAGCGACGGAAAGCTGACCATGAAAGACGCCAACGGAAACACCATCTACTTCGAAAAGCAGTAGTCGCAAGATACCGCAGATTGACGGAAATCGATGCGCTTATAGCACAAAGCAGCTTCGATTTGGTGGTCTGGCTGGCGACTTCTCGTATGCTTAACAAACAAGATAAGGGCCCGGTATTCGCTGCCTCTGCGCTATGATAAACGCGCAGGAAAGGTGGGTGGTTTGGGGAGCGAAAAGGGCATATCGACCGGCGAGCTGTGGGCACGGCTGTTCAAGACGCCGTCCATCGGCAGCTACCTCGACGAGAACAGCGGCACCACGCTGCCGAGCTTCGCCGACTACATAGCCCAGCTCTCCGATGAGCGCGCCCTCAAGCACGAGACGGTTATCGCCCGGGCGGGCGTTGAGCGCTCGTTCGGCCATCGTCTGTTCAACGGCACGCGCAATCCCTCCCGTGACACAGTGCTGCAGCTTGCGCTCGGGCTCGGCCTCGGCTGCGACGAATCGCAGCAGCTCCTGAAGGTCGCCGGCATGAGTCCGTTGCATCCCAAGGTCAAACGCGACGCCGTGGTGGCCTACTGCCTGCATAACGGGCGGACGCTCATGGACGCCCAGGAGCTGCTCTACGAGAACGGCCTGCCGCTGCTAGGGGGTGCCAAGCATGAATGACCGCGCCCTCCATGCCACCGACGAGCTGCTTGATGCGATCAACGCCGCCTACGCCGACGACTGGCCCGCTGAGTTCACGGACGCCTATGCAGTGATGGAGTGTCTGGGCGAAGGACAAGGCTGCGACACGTTCCTTGTGCAGGACCCCGAAGGCAATGATTTCGTGGCCAAGCGCTACGACAAGGCAGTGTGGAGCATCGACCTGTCCTGCAACATTCTGAAGGCGCTCGACCACCCCGCAGTGCCACAGCATGTTGCTAGCTACGAAGGCGAGAGCTGCGCAGTTGCTGTGCGCACCTACATCGAGGGCGTTCCATTAGACCGCTACGTGCGCGAGAACGATTTGAGCGAGCAGGACATAGCGAGCATTACCGCCAAGCTCTGCGACGTTCTAGCTTACCTGCACCACCGCCCCGAACCGATCATCCACCGCGACATAAAGCCGCAAAACGTGATCGTGCGGCCGGACGGTTCGGTAGCACTCATCGACTTCGACATCGCGCGCACCTACAACGCAGCCCGGGAGTCCGACACCGTGTTCTTCGGCACACGCGCCTATGCGGCGCCCGAGCAGTACGGCTTCTCGCAGACAGACGCCCGCTCCGACATCTACTCGCTCGGAGTGCTGTTGCGCTACCTGCTCACGGGCAGCCCCCGCGAGAACCGCAACGTGCGCGTATACCGGCCGCTCGAAAAGATCATCGCCAGGGCTACGGCCTTCGACCCGGAGAGACGCTACGACGATGTCGACCAGGTGAAGAAGGCGTTGCTTTCAGCGAATCCAAAAAGCCAGGGGCTGCGCATCGCAGGACTGATCGCGGCCATCATCGCGGCGCTGGCCCTTCTTTCGTTCGCCGGATTCCAGGCATACAAGGCTGTAACGTGGTCGCCCTTCAACAGTGACGCAATCCCCGCCGTGCTCAACGACGAAGAGCGCGTGGCAGATGCCGTGGCTTTCATGCAGGACAGACACGGTACGCACCTCTTCGACAACGCCGACGACACGGCCACAGTCGGCCTTCTGCGGCAGACGCTCATCGAATGCTACGGGCTCGACCGCGATTACGTGTACGGCTCGCAGGAGGAGGGCCTACCCGGCGAGAGCGACGAGTTCTTCATGCCCTGGGGCTGGGACGACGGGCAGACCGTTCGCAAGGAGACCGCGGTCTACGCTGCTGTGAAAGTGCATGACCCGAGCCTGGTGGCCGAGGACCAGTGGTCCAAGCTGCCCGACGACAACGGCGAGTACCCCGGCGCGCGCGTCGCGATGATGTTCGCCGAGGACGCCGGCATCCTCACCGGCGCCAACCAGCCCTACGACATCTCTGTCGGGGAGCTGGCCCTCATCTTCGCCAACGCCGACCGCGTCTTCGAGGCAGCCACATCTGCAAGGTTCTGACCCACCGCATGCTGCAAGAACCCGCTCCTTCGCTTCCGCATCCCCAGCATGCAGGAGATATGACATCGCGATTCATGGCGGATTACGCTTCCCAATGCTGCCTGCCAGACCACCTACCCCGACTCGGTTTCCGCTATGCTCGATAGCGTAGCGGAAACCGATGTGTAGAGGAGGTCTCTATGAGGGCGATGATTGCGTTTTTGCTGGCGTTGGTACTTGCGGTAGGGCTGTGCCCAGCTGCGGCATTTGCCGCCATGCCGGATGGGGGCAGCTTGCAAGCATCGGGCGCACGGTTAACCGTCCAGGCGGAGAAGGACCTGGGCGAGTGCACCATCAAGTTCACCGACAAGCAACACCAGGGCAAAGCGAGCGAATGGTGGCAGCTGTATTTCGTGAAGGGGAAGAGCAAGGCCGCCGCGCCCGCCTTCGACGTGTACCTCGGCAAAACGAAGGTTCCCAAAAGCAAGTACACGGTTTCTTTCAAGCGCTCCTACTGGGATGCGGACCGGGAAAAGGAAGTGACGAAGAAGGTGAAGGCGTCGCAGCTCACCCCATCGGGGAATCCGGACGACAAGACGAGTTGCGAATACAGGATCATAGTCAAGGCAAAATCGGGAAGCGGATATACGGGAACGTGCGACGAGGCGATGATCTGCGTATCCGACCAATACGGCATCGGCCACTACACCGAGATGCGCCTCGCCAAAGCCAAGACCGCATGGCGCTACGCCATGAACGGAATGAACAGAAACTACTACGTCATCCCCGCGGCCAGCGCAAAGAGCACTCTGAACTCGCTCAAGCTCATTGCGGGAAAGACCGCAATCGCCAAGAAGAACTACACGGTATCCTATTACAAGGCAAAGCGGAACGTCGTTAGGAACGGTTCGCCCGTCGAGAAGGCCAAGACGGGCAAGAAGCTGAGCGCGCCGCCGAACGCCGCCGGCAGCTACGTCATGGTGGTCAAGGGCAAGAAGCCATACTACAGCACGGACTACATTCTGTTCGACGTCCAGGACAAGATGTCGAAGGTCACCGTCACCACGGTGAAGACCCGGAAATACACCGGCGAGGCCATAACCCCCAAGCTCACGGTGAAATACAAGGGCAAGACCTTGAAGCAGGGCAGAGATTACACGGTGACGTTCAAGAACAACGTGGAGGCCGGCACCGCAACGGCCACCATAAAGGGCTGCAGCAAGGTATGGACCTTCGAGCCTCCGAAATCAATGGACGACGACTTCATCGTCGAGAAGAACAAGCAGCGATTCTTCACCGGCTCGAAGAGCGTGACGTTCAAGATCGCGAAATAGCAGCGTTGCGGTTGGCAGCATGCGTCGATCACGCCGGGGGCGCCGCGCGTTCTCGGCGTGCAACGATGAACGACATCATGAAAGATGCCGTAAGGAAATAATAAGGAAAAGACGCGCTTCGGTCGGAACAAGACGTTGCGAGCCGTTGCGCGTCATCGTATGTAAATAGCTATCTACCTGCGGAAACGTGTGCGTATCGTAGTAAGGCGTAGCATGGTGTAGAACCACGAATTCACTCCCACTCAATGATGCATCGATAGTCTGATTTGCTTTCGAGCGCTTTCCGGTGCTCTGCAGTATCATAAAGTCGCAGAGGTGCTTTTGGCTACACTCGGGTCAAACGTCAATGCGGCGTCAAAGAAGTCGCGATGAGCTTCTTTGACGCCGCTTGATAAATCAATAAGTAGTTTGAGATTAAAAGCTCGTCCAACCGCCGTCGACGTTCAGCTGTGCGCCGTTGACGTAGTGCGCCTCGTCGCTGATCAGGTACAGGATGGCGTTGGCGATGTCCTCGGGCCAACCGGTGATGTTGTTGCCGTCGTAGTCGACGCCAAGTGCCACGGCTCCGCGTACGTTATAGAGCTCGTTACCTTCCAGGTCCATGACGTCGCGGTCCGGCCACTTCTCCATCGCGTTGGAGAGTATGTCCGTGACGCAGGCACCCGGGTTCACCACATTCGTGCGCACGTTGCGGAAGCGGTAGGTGTGCGCAAGGTTGCGCGCGAGGCCCAGAACCGCATGCTTCGATGTGATGTAGGCCGCGCCGGCAGAGGAGCCGACCTGGCCTCCCACGGAGCCGACGATCACGATGTTCGCCGGCAATCCCTCGTGGTCCCACAAAAGCGGCAGGCAGTCGCGGCACATGCGGAAACACGAGTTCACGTTCACGTCCATAACGTAGTCGTACAGCTCATCATCAGTCTTGTGCGCGGGGCACATGAGGTCGAGGACGCCTGCGATGTAGAGCAGGCTGTCGAGCGTGCCGAACTCCTCCTTCGCGTAGTCGATGGCCTCCTGGCGCACGGAAGCGTCGTTGACGTCGCCCGCCACGAAATGCAGCGTGCCGGGGCCGTCCTCAAGCTCCTCGTCCTCGATGAGCTCCTCCATGGCCTCCTCGTTGATGTCGAGGACAATCAGGTTCGCGCCTTGACGGTACAGTGCGGTGACCGTCGCCGCGCCCATGCCGCAGGCGCCGCCCACGACCAGAATATTGCGTCCTTCGTTCGTGCTCATGGCTTTCTCCTCCCTAGCACCACTTGGGCTCGACGATGACGGCCGGCGAATCGTTTGGGCCGATGGTCACGCGCGTGCCGAGCGGCACCTTGTGTGCGTCCACGACGCCGAAGCCGATGTTCTTGTCGACCGTGTACCCGTAGATCATCTGGCGGCAGATTCCAACCGGGATGCCGCGCTTGCGGATGATCTCGTTCTGCGCGATATCCTCGTAGCTCTCGCGCTCGATCTCGATACCGACGAAGGCGCGCCTCGGCTCCTCTGCCTGCGCTGCTTCGAGCGCCTCCTTGCCAAGGAAATCCTTGTCCATGCGTACCGACCAGCCGAGGTTCGCCTCGTAGGGGGTGAGGCCCTTGTAATCCTGGCGCAGCGCCATGCCCTTCTCCATGGGAAGGGAGCGGACGTAGACCTCGAGCGTTTTCAGGCGCGGCGCGTCGTGCTTGGCAGCCGCTGCTTC
>DFIX01000058.1 GCA_002371495.1 Eggerthellaceae bacterium UBA3686 | reverse complement strand
AAGTGTATGTCCCCTTTGGTTCGGGGATTCCCGATTGGTCAAGATTGCCCCTCTGGCAACCGATGGTGACGTCAGTTCACGCCCCTGAGATAATTTCACGTAGGTAATCATGGATGGGCTGATTCCGGGGAGGTGCTCATATGAGACTATTCAACAGGGCAATCGTATGTGCGGCGGCGCTCGTTTTGGCATTGGGGCTAAGTGCCTGCGGCTCTTCGGGGGCGAGTTCATCGGCGGCGAGCGCTTCGGGCGCATCGGATGCCGGCGCTTCGAGTGCGAGCGTAAGCGCGACGGCCGCCTCCTCAGAGGCAGCTGCGTCCGCGAGCGCTGCGTCCGCGGACGCGACTTCTGCTTCGTCAGCGTCTGCGGATTCTGGCACGGTGACGGTCGACGAACCATTGGCCGGTCACGACACTATGTCGGAAGAGGAATCGAGCGCATCTGCGGCCGAGCCGAGCGCGAGCGCAGCGGCCGAAACCGCCACCGAGGCCGAGGCGCCGGGATTCGATTTCGTGGACGAGTGCACCGATGAGCACGGTAACGTCACGTTGTATTCGCTGACCGAGCTCAAAGGCTGGCAGCTCGAGACGCTGCTCGACCAGCAGGGCTACAAGTGGAATGAATCCGACCTGGCGTGGGTGCGCCAAGAAGACGGCGCGCAGTTCAGCGCCTACAAGCAGACCGGCACCTACACGCAGCAGACCTACGACGAGATGAACGAGAAGGGCGGCGCCATCGTGGCCATCGGCTTCAACATCGTGGCCGGCTACAAAGATGCCGAGGCGGCGCTCAAGGGCAACGCCAAGTGCGTCGTCGAGGACAGCTACTTCAAAAACGGCGAGGGCATCGCGATTTTCTACGGTCCGTCGATGAAGGAATACCTTGCCATCATCAGCCCGTATTCCGAATCTACCACGCAGTTCATGATCTTCAGTAAAGAAGCCGTGGGTTCGGGCATGCTCGATCAGGCCATGGGCGAGCAGGTCGGCGGCAGCTTCCAGGAGGTATGGAAAGCGGTGACTGGCCAGGATTCGTACGGTCACTAAGCTGCTCAGAAGCGCTTGATAGAAGCTGAAAGCAGGCGGGCCGGAAGAGGTGTCTTCCGGCCCGCTTTATGTCGAGAGCCTGCCGCAATTAATGAGTTTCGTTTATGCTAAACCCCTGTTGACATCCTGTAGGACAAGCCATGGAAATGTGAAAAAAGGGTCTGACCCTTTTTTCACATTTTCCCGCATTACATACGACCCATGTCGACAGTGGTTTAGTTGTCAGCTAGTTTCCGCCGGTTGTGCGAGTGGCTAAATGCTTTGTTGGGTGCGGAAGATGCGCCTTATAGATTGGCAATGGCAGCTGCAGTTTGGGCCTGCTGGTCAACTGCCGAGATGGTGGCTGTGCCATCGCCTGCTTGCTCGCCATAGTTGCCGAACTGGGCGTGGTTGCCGCCCTGTATGACGAGCTCGCGCGCCGTGGTGGGCAGGTTGGATTTGGCTTCTTCGTACTTCTGACGGTTGAGAACCTGGTCGTTGCTGCCGCAGACGAGCAGAACGTCGCCGCCGAACGCCGAAAGATTAGCCGTCGAGTACGAGCCGAGCAGCACGACCGCGTCGAAATCGCCGGGATGATCTGCGGCGTATTGGCTGGCGACGACGCCGCCGAGCGAATGTCCGCCGATGAACCAGCGGTCGATGGCAGGGAAGTGCTGCGCAAGCCCGTCGGCTGCGGTTGGGTCGAGGATGGCCAGATTGAACGTCGGCTTAACCAGGATGCTCAGAACGCCCTGTTCGGCGCAGCGCCGCATAAGCGGGACGTACGCCTCGGGCTGCACCTTGGCGCCCGGGTAGAAGATAAAACCGGCATGCGGCTGGGAGGGCACGAACGCAACGGCTTTTTCCGAAAGCGCCTGAACGCTAACGGGGGTAACGGGGCTGGTGGTGCCCTTGTCGTTACCACCGTCTTCCATGGCTGCAAGCGCGGTGGAATTAGCGTGATAGTAGTCGTTCACGTACCAGGCGCCAACACCGAAGAGCACCAACGTCAAGACACAAAGCACTATCAGGATTCGTTTAAGCATACGGTTCATTTCAAAACTCCTGATGAGTCACCTTACCAGGTAAGGTGACTCATCGCATTGACGTCGCTGTTCCATTTCGTTTGCGTTGCCTCATGATTATTTAAAACTCGACAACTGTGTGGGTTGCAATGTCTTGGCGTGTGTGGAAGATGCGCCATACGACGATTTGCTCGTCATCAAAGCTGTAGTAGATCCAGTAATTCTTGACGAGGGTCCGCCTGTACTCGCGTTCTAGGTCGTCATGGGCGAACGACGCGCCAAGCGTTGGCATCTGGGCGATGCCGTCGAGCGCATCATAGATGCTTCCAACGGTATCTTGGGCAGCTTTGGGGGAGCCGAGCGCAACTGCGATATGCAGGTAGATGCTCTCGAGGTCGAGCTGGGCGCGCTGTCGGAAGACGATATTACGCATAAGCTTTCTCGATCAGCTGTTGAATCTCGGCCATACGGGCGCGGGAATCTTCTGCCGAAACGGTCTGCTGGCAGTACCGCGCCTCGATTTCGGCTTCGCGAAGCTTGCGGATGTGCCGTTCTTGCTGAATGCGTTGGTTGTATGCCTGGCTATCTTGGATGACGAGCGTATGGGTGCCGTTTCGGGTGAGCACGATCGGCTCACCAGTCTGCTTGGCAATTTGCTCGATTTCGGCCAGGTGCGTACGAAGATCGCTTATGGGCCGGGTTTCGGGAATCATTGCGGGGAGGGGCATAATATTCCAATCACGCGAAGTTCTCTTTTTGTGCAATATATTGCATAAATAGATAACTTTCAATAAGGCATTATAAAATGTCACGAGTAACGTGATACGTTACAATCTGACCATGATCAAATCATTCAAAAACAACGATGCGGAATCTATTTTTCGTTAGGAAACGCGAAAGGCTTGCCGTTAGATGTATGTAAGCGGGCTCGGCGCAAGCTTTTTGCGATAGATTCGGCATGCGTTGTTCAGGATCTGCGTACACCGCCCGGGAATTGGTTGCATCAGCTTAAGGGCAATGGGGCTGGCCAATACGCTATTTCTGTAAATGACCAGTGGCGCATATGCTTCACATTCAAAAATGGCGATGCGTATGACGTCGAGATATGTGACTATCACTAAGAAAAGGGGCAGCAGATGCAGAATGAAGCGATGATCCTGATAGCGGCTCGTCCGCCGCATCCAGGCGAGTTTCTGCGCGAGGATTACCTGCCTGAGTGCGGACTGACCGTCTCGATGCTGGCGGATAAGCTGCACGTGTCCAGGCAAACGGTGAACGAGCTCGTGCGTGAGCGCTGGGCTGTAAGCCCCGATATGGCGCTGCGTTTGGGCAGGCTTTTTGGTACCACGGCACAGTATTGGCTGAATCTTCAGCGCAACGTTGACTTATGGGACTCGCTCGAGCTCAACCGGAGTCTTATCGAGCAAGTGGAACCTCTGCCTGGCGTGGCGATAGGGAAGAAACCTGCTATCAATTCTCAAAAATGAAATATGTAGTAGCGTCCAAAATGCCTTTTTGCATACGTAGGGCAGGATTCTTGCGTAATGATGATAGTAGTTACGATTGCGCAAATCAATGGAGCGATGGAAGTGTCTTCGCGCTTCTTGTGGGCGTCTATCATGTACATATAGTGATAGGATAAAACCAGCCACACATGAAACGAGATATCGAATCCATTGCCCAATCGGATGTCTGTACATGGTGTAGGTTATTATGCGGGAATTGCGTAACATTGAACGCGCGTTCGTGGATGAAGAACGCGATTCCTGTCGGGCGTTAGGTTTTGACAAGGCGAGGAACGGAGATACGAATGCAAATAAAGGGAGCGCATGCGGCCAAGGGCGTAGAAGCATTGGCATTGTTAGTTGTTATAGCCTTGGCGTTACTCATGCTTGGTGCTAGTACAGCGTGTTCTACGAGCTCGAGTTCTGGCTCGAAGGGGGCTGAACAGACAATAAACGGGTATTCGGTTTCAGAGTATAACGCAGATGTAGATAATCTCGAGCGGATTCTAAACGAAGCGAAAAGTTTAGATCATCGTATTGAAGCAATGGGCGATCCGAATAGCTTTACGAGCCAAGACCAGGTAGACGAGTACAACTCGTTGGTCGATAGTTACAACAGCGTCTCATCGCGGTACAACAATGCAGCAAAGTCTTTCTCGAGCAAGTATGGGAATACGATTGATGGTGCAGGAACAAGGCCAACGGATCCCGACAATATTGACTTGCCCTCGAAGAGATAGTCTCTTACGCGAAACCATTGTCTAAGTTGCAGATTAGCGTCGGTTCACGGTCGAGGCTATTTATGCCACCAATTGTTACTACTAGCGAGTACCGTATTGTAGTTTTTTGGATGCTGGGCTCAAACAATCGGGTGATTGACCATCCGAGACAATGCAATTGTAATAGCTCAACGCAAGCGGGCGTTACGAAGGGTTGCATGGATGAGGCGTAGTTGGGCGAACGGTTGGAAGGGGATAGTCAGTATGCAAGGCGAAAAACCAGGTTGGGGCAAAGTGATTGGCGCGTTTTTCCTGTGCGGCTGCATCGCTATAGGCGTTTGCATTATTGTTAGCGCCATGCTGGTCAGGAACATGGGTTACTCGGGCTATTCGAACGGTGGCCTGATGAGCACGATTACCGGAATAGCCTGCGCCGCCTACTACCGCTCTACCGGAAAACTCGGTGGTCCAGCCCTAGCGGCAGCCGTCGTTGGCGCCATCTTGGGCTTCGTTGCCGTTCAACTGGCCCGATCGGTTGCGGGAGTCTAGAGGAACACTCCGACGTGACTATTGGTGTTTAGCTCGCTCGATCTTCAATCGTTGGGCTTCCGATTCGCGAGGGATTCCTTGGCATTGCTCGCAATGGCCGTCACGTCCAAAGAACGTGTACGGCAATCGAAAGCTCTTGGTTCCTATCGTGCACTCACGCATTTAAAGCTGGCGTGTATGTGCTTGAGGGGGATGGATTGAAGTTTTAACGGTTTTCGTGCAAGACGATATGAGCAGAGCATTAG
>DFIX01000041.1 GCA_002371495.1 Eggerthellaceae bacterium UBA3686 | reverse complement strand
CCCCAAAATCTTTACGCCGTGTTGTGGCCGCCTTGGAGGGCGGCTTCTTGCTTGTAGATCTCGCGATTGGCCGGCGGGTAGCTCGTCGGGACTGTAGGAGCCTCGCCCTTAAGCTTCGCGCGCGGGGGCGAAATTAGGCGGATCCCCTTCGCCAAGCCACTCGTCGCACTCGGGACACCAGTCTGCGTCAGGGCTAACGTACGCGCCGCAGTACCGGCACACAGTGTAGGACCAGCCGTCGCCTCCCGCAATGCTTTCGAGCTCCTCGTCGGAGAGATCGCGGCCCTCTTCTTTGGCAAGCGCCCGCAGCTCCTCGGGCGACTTGCCCGCAATCTTCTCGCGCAGATCGGAACTCAATTTCTCGAACTTCATACACGCCTCCTCTCGCTTCGCAGAGCCTTTCCTGCTCTGCTTTCCTTTAGACCTTCAACACCCTTAATCAAGCGCTTACAAGAAGAAGGGGCCCGACAGCTTAGAGAGGATCCGCAGAACCTCGGCCTGCGGCCCGCCGCATAGCGTCCGTACAGCAGACTTACGCCCGCCCGCGTAAAATCGCCTGCGCTCGTGCGCGAACGAATCGCCCAAGCGCTGCAAGTCGTTCAGGTGAGATGGACTGCGTCGAGTCGGGACACGCGGCCCAACGCTGCTGCAGGAAGCCGGCGCAATCGAACTCGAAATCAGCGAGACGTGCGACCTGGGCGAGTTGAACGTCGTCCGCCATCGCGAGACCTTGCCAGCCAAGTGTGGCATCTAGTATCCCAGGACCATGCTCGACGCGTTCGAGCATGGCGTCGAGCGTAAGCCAGCTATCGAAATCGCGCGTGAAGAGCGAGGCGTTGTTGTCGAATATGGGAGCTGCGTCAATAATGCGGCCGGTCGAGTTGTCCCGGAGCACGCCGAAATTGCCGAGGTGGCGGTCGGTGTTGGCGATGATGGAGTCGAAGACCGCAAGCGACCTGAACTTCTGCGCCGCCTTGGCGCTTATGTCTTCGAAGTACGAAAGGGCGAGCTCGAAGTCCAGAAGCTGGGTGATGTCGGCGGGTAGACACAGCTCGAACGGGACGAACGCGATATCGGGCGTGTTGAAGAGTGGGCACGTCGAACAAACGCGCCCTTGCCACTGCGTAAGCTCGTAGGCGACGGCGTCGAAGCCGCCTGCACGTGCTACTTGCCAGGCGAGTTGTTCGGAGTACGGTTCTCTGCCGTAGTTGGGCGCGGCAACGGCAGAGCCCGCTTTGAACAAGACGAGCTCTCCGTCCAGTTTGCGCCATGTCTTCGGGAACGTCCCCGACGGCGTCAAATCCGATGGGCGGCCCATTCCGACGACGGCGTCGGGAATTACGCCCGTGTATGCAATGACTTGCAGGACCTCATCGAAATCGTTGTCGAACAGGTTGTATTCCGCATAGGGGATGTCGTCGTCGGCCGGCACGATCGAGTACGCATCGTTCACCGATGCCCCGCGCGATAGGTCGATGATTCCCTTCGTGTCGGTGGGGGCAAGCCCGTAAGGCCTGAGCACCTCCTCCAAGAACGTGCGTCCCTTGGGTATTCGCCTGCTCGTAAGGAAACGGGCGAGCTCTGCATCTGTCGGGCTTGAACGCATGTTGAGCGGCAAAAGGTTGGCGCGTTCGGTGTTTACCTCCAGCCCGCGCGCGCGGAATCCCGTCATGGTCTTCTGGAATGAGAACCATGCCAGCTGCTCGTCGTAGAGCTTCAGCGCGTATGTTTGCGATGGCTCCATGGCTGGAATTCTACCATGCGCCCCCTAATGCTACAAAGGCGGCGAGGTGCCCAGTGTCTTGTATGAGGCTCTGCTCTGATAGAATCTCGGGGGCAGATGAGGCGGTCTCATTGGGGAAGTGCATGGAACTTGCAGACGGAGCGCCCTACATCGAGGATGTCAGGGGGCTGATACGGGAATACACCGAATGGTTCGGGCGAGATTTGGCCTTTCAAGGGCTGGATGACGAGCTCGAGCATGTTGGCGACAAGTACCTGCCGCCCGAAGGGCGCCTGATCGTTGCCCTTGACGACGGGGGAACTGTGGTCGGATGCGTCGCATACCACCGTCTTGACGACGCGACGGCCGAGATGAAGCGGCTCTACGTTACCCCCGCAGGCCGCGGCCATCATCTTGGCGAGCGATTGGCGAGGCGCATCATGGAACTCGCGCGCGAGGATGGCTTTGAGCGCATGGTCCTCGACACCGTCGCGCCCTTGGAGGCGGCAGTATCGCTGTATCGCAAGCTCGGCTTCAGGGAAATCGAGCCGTACTACCACAACCCGTTCGAGGACGTCATCTACTTTGGGATTGACCTCGCGTGATGGGGGTTGTGGGCTGGTCAGTAGCCAGGTCCGATCGAGCGGACCATCATCCGCCGTCATGCTTGCTGCATTCATCGGGGTCGCACACGCGCATGCCCCATTCGCCTGCCACGTCCTCGAGTTGCTTGTCGGTGAGCTCGTAGCCTTCCTCGCGAGTAATCGCCAGCGTCTCATCTGGCGATTTGAGCGACTGCGCGAGCTTCTTCTGGTCGTTTGTCATGTCCTGGTGGATCTTTTCAATCGAGCTTTTCGTAGCCTGTTCTTTCGGCCGCTCGCGATGGCGCGCCAATTACACGCATGGGCTCATGGGAATCACGCGAAATGCTCGATGGTGGGGTGGAATTCTGCTTATGCATATCTGCGGCGCAGGTGATTTGCGATGATTGAGCTCGCACTAACTGGCTCGTTACCTTCTTCGATAAAACCGGGTTCATGCCGGCGGTTCAGAATGCGATTGTGCGCGCATTTGGTATGGGTGCTGGGCGCTTGCAAGGCTTCATTGGCTATGACTTTCTTAATAATGGCGAAAAGAAACGTTCAGTTTTCCTGAAAGGACAAGTATTGGGCTGGCAATACAAGTAATGTGTAAACTCCGTTTCCATTTTGGCAATTCAATAATGATCAAGTTCATAACTAATTGCCTTGATGACCTTGAAGGCATTGCATAGCAACCAGGTCTAGACCCGCCACTCGACATTAGGTAACCTTGCATTGCGGATAGTGAGGTGGCGAAATGTACGATAGGGTTATTGAATGCGGGGTAAACTTCCTGTCGTATGATCGCGCTTGCGAGCTCGTTCCACCCGAATACCTATACGCATACGATTGGTTCCAGGAGCATGAGGGCGATACGTTTCCTTGGCTTCCTATGGGAGACCACGCGCCAACCCTTCCCGTGTCTATAAAGCTTGCGCGACAGTCGGGCATACATACGCCTTCGTACAACTCGCTCGAATCGAAGGGGGCCGGTAAATCTCGATACGTTCTGCTTGTTCACTCGGAAGGCTCGGCGTCGTCACCAAGCTCACCATATCCTGACATGGATGTTGTACGTCGCTCAGACGGAACTTGGACATTTGACTACTGCGCCCATCGACCAGCTCCTGGCAAGACGGTAAACCAAAGCTATAACGGCGATATGATGAACAACTTGCGCGACGGCGTTCCTGTCGCTGTGTATGTGCGGTATCCGGGCATCGGCTACATCAACTACGGCCTTGCTTATGTCGAACGATACGATTCGCTCACCGATATGTTCACCTTGCATGGTCCCGTGTCAGCCGAAGCAAGCAACGTTGACTTCTGCTCGGTTGTCCCATATGAACAGCTAACGGAAGAGGAAAAGCGTATCTTTAGGGATGCTGATGACGGCGACGAAAGGAAAAAAGTGCTTGCCGAACAGGTAAGGCGTGAGAAGCAAGGAGAGTTCAGGCGAGCCTTGATGAATGCCTATTCCGGATCGTGCGCTGCCACGGGGGTTGACGTGCCCGAGGTGCTTCAGGCGGCCCATATCGACCCGTATCGGGGCAAGAAGTCCCAAATCGTAACCAATGGAATGTTGCTACGCGCCGATATTCACCTGCTGTATGACGCTCATCTCTTAACGGTGCTTCCCGAGAACAACATCATCCGTGTAAACAAGCAGTTCATCAGGTCTTTTTATGGACAATTCAACGGGCAGAGTATAGCCGTGCCAGAGGATCCGCTTTTACGGCCCAATGACGAGCTTTTAGAAATGCATATGCGGGAGTTTGAGTCTGTAGAAAGGCGCATGTCGGCTGCGTAGTGGCGTGTCGATCAAGCAAGCCAAGAACAAATTGCACCAGTCCCTTAGTCTGGTCGTGTATCGATTGAAGGGTTGATTCTTTGCAGCCAATCTGTTGGGGAGGCTGACTGATGAAAGAAGGCACAAATAGCCAAGATGAGGTGCGGGACGCGCAGCAGTAAGAGTGGCTACTGCTGGGGGAGGTGAACGACGCAGCGGTGCATGTGGCCATATACTCGAGGGAACCTTAGCGCTTACGCGGATCAAGTTGCTCAGTTTCGCCAACGTTTGCTAATGCGCAATGAGACTTTAGGGGGTTCGAGCTTGGTCGTCGCGTGCGGGGCGCATGGACGGCTATAACGTGAGCGACTATATTAAAATTCGGCGGCAATACGCGGTGGAGAGCAGCAGTGCCGTTATCGATATTGAAGAAGGGGTGCGTCAGCGATCCTTCTCGCTATTTGGAGACTTGTCGTACTGTACCTTGGGCGCGAACCCAACAGTGCCACAATCAAACCGATTGCCGAAGCCCTTCTCACCCTTGCCATCCCCAAGGCCAACGTGGTCGTTGTGCGCGGGTCCGGCAACACGCTGAGGGATTCCGTGCACCACCAGGTGTTCTGGGCGATCGAGTCGCTGCGGTTGGAAAGCGTGTTCGAGGCAAGGGCTGGCAACAAGACGATGTCGGTGGACATGGGGGAGATCGTGGTAGATTCCCAAACTTTTCCCGATGAGCATGGAGGGGAGGCCTACTACCACGACCAGATCGTCTTCTGCGACGACACGCCGGATTCCAAGGTTCAGATGAACACATGGCGGCGCGAGCTCGGGATACGGGTTCACGCTGCGCGCAAGGCAAGGATGCGGCGGCTTTCCTACGAATGGCTGGCGGGGCTTCGGGAGATCGTCATCGACCCGGACAGGTGCCCGCTCACCTTCACCGAATTCACCCTTAAAGAATTCCAAAGGGATAAAGAAGGCAACTGGATTGACGACATCCCGGACGGAAACGACCATTCCATAGACGCTGTGCGCTACGCGATGATGGACGACGTGCTGCGCGGGTAATTTATGCAGCACAGACGCAACCGGGATTTACTTCCATTTGTATGTTAACGAACTTGTAAGCTGTTGCTCCAAGCCCGGACAGTTTGCGATAGGTAATCGAAGGCTTGTTGGGATCCGCAGCTATAGAAATGTCCGCTTTGTCCGGCAATTCCGGCATACGCGCCGTGATACATCCCGTCATCGGTGCTCGCGTGCGTGAAAATGAAAGCCTTCACACCGTATTTCGACCTCACGCCATCGCATTCGGCAAAAGGAAGGAGTGATCCGCCTCCGAACTGCGCGGGACTATCGGGAACGAAGATAAGCTCCTTCCCCCCAGATAGAACCCCTAATTGGATGTCGCTCAATACGCACCATGTATTTGCTGAGATGAAAGCAGCATTCGAATCATGGATAAGATCCCTGCATATATCGGATCTCCCCGCAGCAAGTGCCTTGCTAGCGGTAAGCATTACTTGTTGGAAAAGCGTTTCGCTCTTCCTTTCGATTGCTCCAAAAAGCTCGGCGCCAGCTTCGAGCGGTTTGTTTCGCATCATCTCCGCGGTTCCGACGTCTTCCAAATAATCATCGTAAGATCGATTCCTGTATTTAGTAGCCGCATAGACGTTTCCGTCGAGGAGGACATTCTTCAAGAACGGCGAGTGGAGGATGTGTTGTCCCACGGAAAACAAGTCGTTTTCAAAACTCGAGTAATTCCAGGCTAAGTTAGATCTTCCAGAATTCTCTGACCAATATCCCGCTGCCCCTATGAGCATTTCAAGAGATGCTATTTGGTTTAGAGTCCGAGCATATTCCATCTCAACAAACTCTGGCGTGATATTCGCGTTCATAAAACCACCTTTTCACGAGGTTTTAATTCTGAGCAATACTATACATCTTCCGCATGGATGTAGCGGCTGATCACTATGGCTTCCCTTGTGCGCTTTTGTGATTTGTGACGGGGCTGGATACTCGTGCGCGTTCGGGATGGGGGCTTCGCTTTCCCCACCTTCACCTTCCAAATAGAAAGGAACGCGAGCATGAGCAAGATTGAGGAGCAGGAGTACTGGGTGCCGGAACATGTGCGCGAGTATTTGCGGGGGCTGGGGTTCGTGCTTCCGCTGGAGGCGATGGAATCGCACATTCGCAATTGGCATGCCTGGATGTCTGCTACCGGGGACTTCTACGACTATCGCGACACGGACGGGTTCGGGAGGGTCTACGAGGTGCATCGGCGGTCCATTCACCCTGCTATGCGGGTGTGCAACGAATGGGGTCGCTGCTTCTAAACGACAAGACGCAAGTCGTGTGCGATGACCAGGCGTGCACGGATTGGCTCGCCGCCTTCTTCAACGAGACCGGGTTCATGCCGCAGGCGCAGAACACGATCGTTTGGCTTTCGGGATGGGGACCGGAGCGTGGGCGCTCTGGGTGGATGCGGATGCTCGGCAGGTTCGGATCCGCCAGTACGACGCGCGCATGGTCCTTCCGCTTACATGGGACGAGGAAGGGGTGACCGAGTGTGCGTTCGTCACGCGGGTCTTCTATCGCGGCAAGGCTTTCGACCAGCTGCAGATGCACCTTCGCGACGGGTCGGCTGGAGGTGGGCTGGATGGTTGGCAGGCGGGCGCTTCCACTTCACCTTCCCAATCTTCGCTTTCCCATGGAAATACCGCGATGACTTCCCAAAACTCCGCTTCCCATGGAAACCTAGATGGGTCTTCGGCAGGGTCCTCTTCCCATGGAAACAGGGGCTCGCTTTCACAATCAGCTTCGCCTGGAAGCTCGGGTGGGAATGGGGCGGATCCTTCCCGACCTTCGCCTTCCACATTTTCACAATCTCAATCTGCGGGCCTGGGCGGGACGTACAGGATCGTCACGGTGTGCTTCGACGAGGACGGGAACGTAATCGAGCCGGCGGGCGTGTGCATGGAATACGACACGGGGTGCGTGACGCCCACTTTCGCAATAGTCAAGCCGGCGATCGATAACACGCGCGTGGACATGTCACCGTATGGGCAATCGGTGTTCGCAGATGCGGTGGATGCGACACAGGCGGTGGACCTGGCTTTCGACGCGCTTATTAACGAGGTGGACGTTAGCAAGATGAGGATCTTCCTGTCGGACGTGATGTTCGACAAGGAGACTTCGGGGTCTGGTAAGAATGTCTCCATTCCCTTTGGCAGGCAGGACTGTACCGTCTTCCGCAAGGTGATGAGCTCGGATGGCATGGTGCAGGAGTTCGCGCCTGCGCTTAGGACCAACAGCCAGGCCGAGGCCTTCAGGATCGCGCTGCAGATGCTCGGGGACCTGACGGGCTTCGGCATCACGTACTTCGACTTCGACGACGTGGGGTACATGAAGACTGCAACCGAGGTGTCCTCGGACAACTCCGCGCTCATGCGCAACATCACCAAGCACGAGCACGTGCTGGAGCGGTCCATAGCGCAGATCTCGCGCGCCGTGATGCACGTGGCGCGCTCGTTCGGCGAGAGCCTGCCCGACGAGGGCTCCATAAAGGTGACGTTCGACGACAGCATCATCACGGACACGTCGGCCGCCAAGCTCCAGGACATGGCCGAGGTCGGCCTCACCCTCTGGCCCCGGGAGTACCGCGTGCGCTGGTACGGCGAGGACGAAGCGACGGCCAAGGAGCGCGCGAAGGGGCTCGCCGGCCAGATAGACGGCAAGCCCGGGCGCGTCGCGGCGCGCCACGCTCGGGGCCTGTAGCGGCTTCGACCTGCCGCCTCCGCACGCATGGCGGCCCCTGTGCGGTCGCCTCGGAGCTTGTGGCGGCCGCGTCGGGTTCGTGGCGGCTTCGGGATACGTTGCGGTCGCAGTGCGGGTGCCAATGGTCCCGTGGGCGGCAGGTATGTTTGAAACGTTACAAGCGGAACGATGACGCATTTGAGCGACGGTGGCGACCAGAATGTGCGGCTTCCTCTTCCTGTTTGCTTTCCATGTGGAGCAGTCGGGATGCGGTTTCCGAGTTTAGATCTTCGGGCGATTTCCGATTCGCAGGTGGAGCGGGCGGATGCGGTTTTCCGGCGCAGCTTCGGGACGTTGGCTGCTCACAAGTTGAGCGTTGTGCGGCGGTTTCCACAGGTGGTCGCGGCGATGGCGCTTCCTCTTGTCGAGCGTTGCGCTGCGGTTTCTGGATGGCGCTTCGGGACATTGGGCGTTTCCTGGTTGAGCATCGCGTTCTGGCTTCCATGTGCGTGATTAGGGTCGGCGGCTACGCGGACACGGCGTTTGGGATGCGGATTCCGGTAACGCTTTCGGGACGTTGGCCGTTTCCATTTGGAGCAGTTGGGCCCTGGTCTCCTATCGGTAGGCAGGCTAGATGCGTGATTGCGAGCTGTGATTGACAGCGGCGTTTTCTATGTGACGTTGGACAACATTGCACGTTTCTATCGGCAGTCTTAGGCTTCGCTTCGGCTTGTGCTTTATCGCTGCTGAGTTCGTAATGCTTGATGAACGATGTGGCTCTTCATCGGCGATGTTGAAAACGTTGTTCGTTTTGATGTGAAGCTCTTGCAGCTGTTGGCGGCTGCGCGAACGGGCTTCGCTTTCGATTGCGGCTAGGAGAGAGAGCGATTAACATTGTCCGTTCACGTTGGACGGTGGACGCAGCATTGCGTTGCGCGCTTCTGTCCTCGTTGTCTGCGCTCTCATCTTCTCTTGGGAATTCCAGAAGAGGGCTCATTTCGATTCGCTCGGCGGAAACCGGAAAGGGGGCACCCCCGAACCCCTTTTAAAACGTTTTCCGTTTTTCGGGGGCGCGATTTATTTTTTCCTATATAAAAGCCGCTGATTCACGAGAAACTCTGATATGAGTACGTCAAATGGGACACCTGGGTATTTTTTTGAAATTTACAATCAATTCGTCAACGTATATGGCTTACCAGCGCGTTTAACCTGCGATGTTAAAATGCAAGATAAGTGTTGACGGACGAAGATTCGGGAATGCTATGCATTGGGCTGTTAAGGACAAAGAGCTAGTATGCGTTGATGACGAGGGCGGAATCGCGCGAGTGCCCGCCGCATCGATATGGAGATGCTTCCAGGGCAGTGCAGATGATACATTGCCCGATTTGAGCGAAATGGGAATCCGATGCTCGGCAAAGTATCAAGCACCGCAGCTAAGACTCGCAAACACAGATGATGGTCCGTTCGGAAAGCTGACGCTGGAGTCGAAGTCGCATCTTGGCAAGATTACAAAGCTGAGCGACGATCATAAATCTGAACACATTACTTCAAATAATACTTGGTCACCACTATTCGAAGGCGCGCTAGAAGAGATTTTGCTTGCAGTAAAGGACACTGGAGCTGAAATCGGGATTGCATTAAACGCCAGGCAATACATGACATGCATCCGTGATTTGTACGATTACAGCTGGTTTATCTGCGAATGCGAATTCAAAGCAAAGGAATGGTCGGCCACCCATACACCATTGCAAAGAAGGCCGCCTGCCAAATTCACCGCTACTCTTATGGATTATCAAGTAAGAGGCAGCGATTGGCTAACCATGATGCGCGAAAGCGGAGTCGGCGTAGTCCTTGGTGACGGAATGGGCCTTGGCAAGACGATCCAGGTTATCAAGACGATCTGTGACTTATTGGAAGACAACCCTGAAGCGAAGACGCTTGTCATATGCCCCTCGGCACTCGTTGAAAACTGGGCTAGAGAAATTGAAAAGTTCACTTGCGGCCTTGAGTACATGATGCACCGCGGCAGCGACAGATCGCGAAATTACCGGACGTACACGGCATCGGTCATGATAACCACTTATGATGTGGCACGCATGGATGCAGGTGTTCTGTCGCTAGTGGATTGGGATATGGTGGTGCTAGATGAGGCGCAATTCATCAAGAACCCCAATTCGCAACGTACTCGGGCAATAAAAAGCATTACCCGGCAGACATCGATAGCCGTTACTGGCACGCCGTTCGAGAATCACATGACAGATATCTGGTCGCTGTACGATTTCTGTATGCCTGGATTTCTAGGAACCGTGAATATGTTCACGGCTAGATACTCGGATAGCGAAGAATCTGCTTCGGAGTTAGGCAGAGTAATCGCGCCAACGCTACTGAGGAGAAGGCTTGACGATATACCCAACGATCTGCCGCCAATCGTGACGATACCCATGCCAATTGCTCTCGAGCCGAGCGAAGCCGAAGAATACGAGAGGCGCAAGCAGTTGTACACGCAACAAGGAACGGCGTTCGGGGCTATTGGAAATCTTTTGTCGGATCTTGCTGCGCCAACGTATACGGAGAACTTCCTATCTAATCTCAAATACGAATACCTGGATGCTGTTGTCGACGAGGTGATAGATTACAACGAGAAGATAATCGTCTTCGCCGAACGAAGAACGACGATTAGCGCGCTAGAAGATAAATACGCTGATAGAATACCTGTATATATTCTGAATGGCTCGACGCCGATGGACATGCGGCAACAGACGATAGATGAGTTTTCCGCTGTCGAAGGTGCTGCCATGTTGATTTGCAACCCTACTGTTGGTGGGGCCGGATTGAATATCACGGCTGCAAACCATGTCTTCCATTTCTCGATGCAGTGGAATCCCGCAAAGATTGACCAAGCTGATGCTAGGGCGCACAGGCGTGGGCAAGAAAAGACCGTGGTAGTTCATTATCCGTTCTACGCTTCGACGATTGAGGAGTACATGTGGGACAAGGTCGCAAAGAAAAGGGAGCTTGCAGCGGAAGTGGTGATTGGAAATAAAGCAGAATCGAATGCCGACGAGGTGGCCCAGGCATTGAGTTTAAGCCCTATTGCGCGAAAGATAACTAAGGAGAACGAATGGTAGCTCAAAGCATTGATACCGAGATTGTGATTCCCGAGCCCTCACGATTATTGGAAGGCCTGAGAGATACGGGATATGATTTCAATACAGCAGTGGCCGACATTGTGGATAATTCAATTGCTGCAGATGCAGAAACCATTGCGATAACGGCTTACATAACATATAGCGATGGGATAAGGCTATCAATTGCCGATGATGGTACTGGAATGGATCGAGCGGGCCTTGTTTCAGCGATGCGGTACGGAGCGCCGACAAGGGAGACAAAACACAGCCTAGGAAAATTTGGGCTAGGATTAAAGACCGCTTCTACATCATGCTGCAGAAGGCTCAAGGTTATTTCTCGCAACGACGCCAATAACGAGCCGCTATGTGCTGTATGGGATTTAGACTACATAGCTCAAACGCGTGATTGGGTACTGAGATTCGAAGAACCGACATACGATGACATCGAAGAACTAAATGTCTGTGCTGAAAACACCACTGGCACACTTGTAGTTTGGGAGAAATGTGATCGGTTGCTTTCGGCAAGATACTCCAACCCGAAATCAGACGCATTCCAAAGAGCGTTTAACAAAAGCCTTAAAGTTTTGCGACAGCATTTAGCTATGGTGTATCAGAGATTCCTTGATGAAAATGACGAGAGGGCAAGAAATATCCGTATTATGCTTAACGGAGAAGAAGTGGAGCCATGGGATCCCTTCTGCGAAGAATACGGTCCAGATTACGGAAAACACGATTACGAATTAAAGGCGTTAGATAGCGACGGAAAAGAAATAAGAAGTGTCGCTAGAGTCATTGCGCACATTGTGCCTGCTAGCCGAGAGCTGAAAACAGATGCAGAGCAACGACGCGTCATGCCGAACAAGGATGAAGACCTAAAACAATTCACACCTGATTCGTTGAGCGGATTCTACATTTACAGAGAGAATCGCTTGATTCACTGGGGTGACTGGTTCAACATGCCCGGAATTGATTTCCACAGCAGATTATGCCGATTCGAATTGTCGTTTAACGAAGAGCTCGACGATCTATTCCAAGTAGATATAAAAAAATCGCGCATTCAACTTAGCGATGAATTCAGGCAGAAGCTATTTGATTTTGCGGGGCCTGTGCAAAAAGAGGGAGAGAGCAGATACAGGGGCCACGAAAGAAAAGCGGCAGCGAAAACATCGAAAGGAATGCACGAAGAGGCAAATGCTCAACTTGCGAAGTCCCAAAAGGCCACAGGGGTACGGAGCGAGTTCGGAATAGATGAAAAAGGAACTCCGACGCTAACGAACAAATTCGGCGTATCAGCGGTTCCGTATGACATACTTGAGGACGGACAGGAGAACCCGGTAAAGGTTGAAGAATCCCTGGTAGATGGTTTTTTGTGGGCTCCAGCATATATCGGTGGAAACCCAGGCGTGCAGCTCAATGCCAACCATCCTTTCTATCAAAGATACTACGGAACGAATAAAGATAACCTAGCGGCTATACAAGCAATGGACGCAGTGTTCCTTGCGTTTGCGCAAGCTGAAACAAGCGCATGGCAAAAAGAGGCGAAAGCCAATCTTGAAGAAGCGCGTTACGAAGCATCACGTATTTTGCGGAAATACGCAGAGACATTACCCGACGTGTCGATTGAAGATTTCGAGAATGAAGCATGAGCGATACAGCAACAAGCATAGCGATAATAGCGAGTAATTTTTTTGGCCTACCAATAGAATGCGTCTCAGAATATGACGGCGGTGTGCAATACCGGATAACCTCTCCCGTCTTTGGGAAAGGGAGAGGTGTAAGCTTGCTGATTACAAGGCCTTATCGACAAAAATATTCTGCGATAGCAATATTTGACACGTTTAGCACACAGCTAATTAATGTTTGGAAAGCGATGGACGATGAGGTCTTAACTTGCGCTGCCCAGTATCTCGAAAGCTATGCAGATAGACTAAGCGTCGATATCGATATTCGTGAACATCAACTGAATAGCGCCGAGGGGATCGCGCAAGCTATGCGAGAGCTAAGAACCCCAGCAGATTTCTTTCTACGAGTTAGCGCGACAATTCAAGGAGATGAACTCAAGGCGTTATGCGAGATTACGCAATGCGCATATGGTTTTCTGCTCTTCATCTCGGGGGCAATAAGCGATGATGCAGCCGAAAAAGAAAAGGACGGAGAACTGGAGGGAGCGATAAGGCAAGTGTCTTCAACCCGATACGAACGAAGCACCAGAAACAGAATGTTGTGCATCGCGGCAAAGGGGACATCTTGCGCTGTGTGCGGTTTCGATTTTGAAAAAGCATACGGGGCGTTTGCTGCAGGGTATATCGAGGTTCATCACAAAACTCCCGTTTCTCAACTAGGCGAATCAACGGCAATTGATCCAATTGAGGATCTTGTGCCGTTGTGCCCAAATTGTCACGCCGCAGTGCACATGTCGAATCCGCCGCTTATGCCGGAAAAACTGAAAGCTATGATGGAGACTCGGATTTGAGGTAGCAGAGTGAAGACGCATGAATTGCCGCCTAGCGCTGGACGAGTGATAAACAGCTTGCGTGATGCGGGCTACGACTTCAATACAGCTGTAGCCGATATCGTTGACAACTCGGTGTCCGCAAATGCAACGAGCATCTGGATTGCCGCTGTGATGAATAGCCGTACCGGACAGATAGATGTAACGATTGCCGACAACGGCAGTGGCATGACGCCCGACGAGGTCCTAAACGCCATGAAGTATGGCTCGGACGAGAGGGAAGATGCGCATAGTCTAGGCAAATTCGGGCTTGGGCTGAAAACTGCCTCGACATCACAATGCAGAAGGGTTTCTCTAGTATCGCGTAAGAGAGGTAGCGACAAGCCGTTCAAGCTAGTGCTTGACATCGATCATGCGCAAAAGACAAACAGATGGGAATACCTCGAGGAACCAGCTACGGCGCTCGAGCTACAGTTCTTGAAGCGCGTGGCGGATAACCACTCGGGAACTGTAGTGCGTTGGGAGAAGTGCGATCGCATCCTCGCGAGGAAATACAGCAAGCCTGGTGGACAGACTCATCAAGCCGCATTTGACAAGAAAGTAAACGAGCTGCGATTTCACCTTGCCATCGTGTTTCAAAGATTTCTTGATCGTGCGGACAAGCGGGCGGCAAATGTGCAGATAATGCTAAATGGCGACCGGATACAGCCTTGGGATCCGTTCTGCAGGGAGCTTGAGGGAACCGAAGTCACATACTCTAGCGATATACTCGTAGAAACGAATGCCGGCGAAGATGTGCCGTTCAACATTGCGGCATACGTTATCCCGTCGCGTGATGATCTGGACGCGGGCGAGCTCGAGCGCGCCTTCCCGCAAGGGCAATCACCCGACAAGCTTCAAGGCATATATGTCTACAGGGAAAACAGGCTCATACATTGGGGCGATTGGTGCAAGCTCAGTAGGCAAGAATTCCATTTCAGATTATGCAGAATCGAGCTGTCGTTTGGCTCGGAGCTCGACGAAGTATTCAACGTAGATTTCAAGAAATCCCGCATCGAAATCGATCCTTCGGTTGGCGATTACCTGACTAGCGAAGTAATAGATCCAGCAAGAAAGAAAGCGGAAGCCAGGTACAGGGGCCAAGCATCCATACGCCACAAACGCGAGGCGGAAGTCCTGCACGCTAAAGCAAACAGCGACATCGGGAAGCAGGCTGCGTCATCCCGGGGGTATCGGGTGCAGAAGCTTTCCGATGGGCAATCGAAGGTCGTGACGAAGAGCGGTGCAACGTTCATTGAGCCAAAACCTATTATTAAGGACGAAAAGGATGGCGGTGTTATTCCGGTTACAGAACTTCCGGATAGCGTGTTGTGGCAGCCTCGGCTTGTCGAGAACGCTTCGTCTGTTCTGCAGACGAGTGTAGAGGTGAACGTATCGCACCCCTTTTACCAGAAAGCCTATGCGCTATGCAAAGACAACCCGAACGCAATCAAAGCGTTAGACTACTTGCTGTGGTCGTTGGCAAATGCGGAGTATTCGGCAAAAGATCAGAAATCCGTCGACAACTTTGAAGAAATGCGCCGGGAGGTTTCCAGGAATCTCCGCAAGCTAGCAGAAGAGTTGCCAAAGCCCAAACGGAATTAGCGGTATCCGAATGTGATAGTTGAATACTCAACGGATGGGCCATCTGATTTCTTATCGCCGGCTTTCTTTATGCTGCGCACTTTAGGGCGATTCTCGGCTTTGGCGCCATTGGCGTCATATTTGATCAGAAGGTTGAGTGATAGATAGTATTTGCCGTTCCGTTCGTATATTTCACCTGTTTGTGCCGTGGCGCGCCCTTGGCTTGTCGATGGCGTATCGAAGCAGGTGGTGTCTATGAGATGTTCTTCGAAAGCGCCTCTTTTAACGATTGGGTAAGAAAGGGCGTCGCCAACCTCGTTGATGAGTAGAAAGCCGTCGACAGTATCTTCATGGGCCCAATCAACAGAGGGGACCATTCCGCAGAAAGCAGCCCAAAGGTACTGTCTAAATGCAATGTCATAAAGCGACGTATCATCTTTGTCTAACGGGTTAAGGCGTTTGACGCGATCCAATACCTGGCGGCTGTGCTTTCCTTTGACCGAATATGATTCAAGAATCATGTAGCCCAGCGTTGTTTCAGCATAAGGGTGAACTCGCGCAAGATTGCGCTTGAACGTGGCGGCCTCGGACGAGAGCCCATCGTAGCGAATCTCTGAAGAGTGAGCTTTGCATGCCTCAACGCGCTTCTTGACCTGGTTCTGGGGTATCGTCGAGACCTCGTAGAAATCCGAGGCGTCAAAATCTATCAACTCATAATGCACGTATGTTAAGCCAGACGAATTGACCAAGGCCGGGCGGGAACCCGCCATGCACTTGACGCTGTATTTCATGTCGTATTCCGACGATGTCTTCGGATCGAAAATGTGAACGACGATATCTGGCTTGTCAGTATCTGACGGCTTGAGCTTGTGGCAGCCAATCATCTGAAGAAAGCTGTCAGCCTCGGGTATTTCAAACGAGCTTCCGCGGAGGGTTTTGATGCCGTCAAAGATTGTGAGTGCGCAATCTTTGAAATCGATTTGTGGCACGGTGCGCAGTTTTACGCCATTCTTGACGACATCCACTGTCTCGTCTTCTGCGTTAATGAGATAGTAAAAGTTTCTATCAGGCGATTCCTGGCGTTTGACCGACGCGACAGATACGATTTGGTTCTTTTGCACATTGAGGTTGTCGTCGGTTGATTCAATCTTGCCAGTACCCAGGATGTAGCAGAAAGCGTATGCCTCGCCCCATTCGCCGCGATTGCCCTTAAGATGCTTGCTGCTGGCGGCCATGGTGTTACCCCTCCAGTGATTCCTTGATTTGTTCGGCAATAGCTTTGATGACGGGCACAGATACGGAATTGCCGAATTGCTTGTAAAGATGCGTATCGGCTAACTCGAGCTTGAACGACTCGGGAAAACCTTGAAGGCGCGCCCATTCGCGGGGGGTCATCTTCCTGATGCTCTCATCGTTGATTGCGCCCTTAATATTCGTGGTCGGCGTCATGCTATGCTCGCGCTCGTCTTTAACGAGGTTTCGTTCTCTACCCATACCGCCACAAACCAGAGCTCCTGCAACATCGTCCAAATCGCGTACGACATAGCCAAAGCCATGACCTGCGGCCTCGTGTCGAGCGCGATGTTCTCTAAGCGTCTGTAGATACCGTTCGGATAGGTAGTATTTTGATGGTACGGGCGCTGGATCAAGGATGTCACGAATGACTGGGGTGCTGCCGTTGCCATCGGGAAATACAAATTCGTCCGGCGCTATATCAGACCTGAACGAGACGATATAGATTCGTTCGCGATTTTGAGGAACGCCGTAATTGCGTGAATTGAGTATTGCGTAAAAGGGCACGTAGCCTATCTGGCGAAGCGTGCCGAGAATTACTTCAAGGGTCTTGCCCTTGCGGTGAATCGGGAGGCCTTTCACGTTTTCGCAGAAGATTACTTTAGGTTTGTGGTAGTCGCAAATGCGTGCAACGTCGAAAAACAGCGTGCCGCGCGACATCCCCTTATAGTCGTCATCGAAACCCTTCTTGCTACCAGCCAGAGAAAAAGCCTGACAAGGAAAGCCTGCTAGACAGATATCAAAAGGTGGAATTTCAGTCTCGCTGATCTTCGTGATATCGCCAGAGATTACTGCAGGTGTATCAAAGTTGGCCCGGTAGGTTTTGGCGGCAGGTTCGTCAAATTCACTTGCAAAAACGGTCTCTATTGCGCCGTCACCAAAAGCTTGGTCGAAGCCAAGCCTAATGCCGCCGATACCAGCAAACAGATCAATCGATTTGTAAATATGCTCTGGCACAGAACCCCTTTCGCAATAGCGAGAATTATACCCAACACAAGTTATGCGTGTTGGCCACAAATATCTTCAACGCAGCGCCCTCAGAAAGCTGTCATGCCTGGCGATATGGGCAGTTCAAGGAAGCGCCAAAGGCAGGTATTACGCATGCCTTTCGGGCGTTTCGCCTAGACGGACCAAGGTTAGGCAGCCAGCATGCCTCCTGGTGTTCATCATGATGGAGGTGCCGGGGCAAGGGTAACGCATACCGTTTAAAGCATCCAAAATGCATTTTATTGCAGGTCAAAGTCTTACTAATTAGAGTTTGTGACCGAACTAGACAATGTCCGCATCGGTAACGGTGCGGGCATTTTTCATTTTGCCCGCCAGGACGAAAGGACATCGGTCATGGACGGTGAGCGGAATGGCGCAACGCAAACGCAGCAGGACACGCCGCAGCAGGAAACCCAGCAGGAGACGCAACAACAAGCGCAGCAAAGCCCGCAACCAGGCGCTGGCAGCAACGCAGCGGAAACGGACGACGCCGGCGCCGGGGCCTACGAGGAGCAGCTGGCGGAACGAGACAAGCGGATCGCCGACTTCGACGCCCAGGTCGCAGACGTTGCCAAGACAGCTGAGGCAGCAGGGGCGCTAAGGGGCGAGATCGCGGAGCTGAAGGCCCAGGGCGAGAGCGAGCGCGTCGACTTCCGGCTGCAGCTCGCGGGCGTGCGCAGTCGGGAAGGCTGGCTGATGAAAGAAGATACAGAAAGAGGCAGGGGCCCAGTTTCGGCTTCCCCTGCCTCTTCGTGCTTCGCCGTTCGGGACCGCACTGCCAGGTCGGTTCTTCGTCCATGAGCCGCGAAGCGGTTCCGCGGCACGCACGAAAGCGCGCGGCCACTCGAGGGCGCGCCTCGGCGAGCTTAATCTATGCTAAAGCCGCCGCAGTCCGGGCACTCGTAGTGGCGAACGCCGTTATGTTTCCCAATGTATTTAAGGCCGAAGTTGCCGCAGCGCGGATACAGAAAGGACGGTGGGCCGGGCTCCGACGCCCGGCCCGCTTGCTGTGTGCCAGAGGTGTATTCGAGCCGTCGTTCCTCGGCGCCACCGATGTCGAGCGATTCGGTAAAGGTGACCGAGGCTCTAAAGCACGAGCTCGCTAACCGAGAACAGTGCGGCTTTCCCCAAGAGAACGACCCGCTCGCCCTTCAGCTCGCAGACCATCTCGCCGCCGGGCGTGAACCAGCGCAGGCGGTAGCCGTCTTCCTCTTTCACCGTGAAGGCGGTCTCCGAGAAGTTGTTCTCACGCGTGATGTTCATCATCAGCGACTCCTCGGGCCATTCCTCCAACACGCACACGGCGGCCTGGTTCCCGTGGAAGACCTTGCCGGTGAACGCGTCGACGATGTATTGCCTCATGGCTTACGACTCCTTGCTGTGCGGGTTTTTCTTCCCCTCGAATTCTAAGTACTTCAGGATCGACCGGAGCGGGCAGGTGGGGTGCTAGACGGCAGATTAAACCGTGGGTACCTCAGCGCCGGAACGGGAGATCTGCATGCAGCGCATAAAGTAGTTGAGCTCGATCGAGCGCGCCATGCCTGTGACCTCCGCGACGGTCTGGGCCATCGCGTCCTCGTAGGGCTCCCCGCCAGCCAACGAGTCGGCGAGCAGCGCGGCGGACTCGATAGCGTAGTGAATCCCGCCCCCGAGGTCCGTGATGAGGCCAGCGGCATCCCCGACGAACCATACGTTTGGGCTATGGTGCAAAAGGACGTCGTCGCCTGTGGGAATCGGGGCGCCCCGCAAACCGCGCATCTCGATGCCCAGCCGCGTGCTGAATGCTGCGAGCCATTCCCTTACGTCGCGCGGTGACGCGTCGTTGCCCATATTGCAAAATCCGCCCCCCTTATCTATGCAGTACCTGATGGTCCGATCTTGCATATTCTACGTTCAAATGGCCGGCTTCATCTGCGCGGCAGGGGGCAGAGCGCGTGGCGATCGAGGTTCCCGATTGCAATTGGACCTCAATAAACACCAGTAAAAATACTAAATGAACAGCTAGTCCTCTGTCAGTGAAACCCGTATTATTATGCATTGCTGAGTTTCCGGAACCGATATGTCCATCGCTGTAAATCGCGCCGAATTGAACGTGCAAAACGAACGATAGAAGATGCCCAGCAGACGAAAGCCAAGGCATATGCTTAGATCCAAGACAGCCACGCGCACCTTCCGAATCCAAGAGGGGGATTTCGGGGATGCTCGCAAGTATGCCGAAAGCCTGTTGGCACGCTCGGGCGTGATTGGCGAATCATCAAAAGAGACGCCCCTCGTTTTCGAAGCCTTGATGAAAAAGCTCGTCAACTGGGGGCTAGACGAAAACGTCGACCTGGAAATCGTCGGGATTGCAAGACTTGGTGACTTTCGGATTAGGATCGGGTTCGCAGGCGAATTGTTTGCGCGCGAAAAGGGCCTGGCGAATTCCGCAGAAGACCGGGTTCTCAACGCTTACGACGACAAGCTCGATTACGACTACCATTCGGGCTACAACACCATCAGCATCTCGGTGAGCAGGGGCCGCAGCGTTTCGCTGCTCGCGTGCGCCATTGCTTTCTTGTGCGCTATCGTCGTCTACATCCCATTGGGATTCCTGCTCGACGCCCGCGAGCAGCATGACCTGTTCGCCAATTACGTTTTACCCTTCGAAACGCTCTACGCCAACGTCATGCTCATGATTGGCGCCCCGATGACGTTTTTCTCGCTCCTCAAGAACTTGACGGACACCTATGTCGTATCGCAAAGAGACTCGGGGCTGCGTAGGCTTCAGGCGCGGACCCTTGCAACCTCCGTGCTTGCCATGCTGCTTGCGTTCGTGGCGTTCTTCGCCGAAAGCATCGTGCTTTCCCGTCTGGAGGGATTCTCGTCCTCATTCGGCGGATCAGCCAACCGAACGTTTGCCGAAGTAGTCACCTCGCTCATGCCGCCAAGCATTTTCGAACCCTTCGAGGCCGTATCGCCCATTCCGCTCATAGGCGTGGCCCTCTTGTGCACCTACGCTCTGTGCTCTTCGGGCAAATATTTCAACAGCCTGAGGCATGCGATGATGGCGTGCTATACGCTCTTCTCCCGCATGCTTCACGTCGTTATCGCCGCGTTGCCTATTTTCTGCTTTCTCGCCATCATGGATGTGCTGCTTGACTCTGGTTTCGAAAACATCATCGAGATTTTGGCTTATTTCATCGCCGGCGGCTTTGGCCTTCTGCTCTTGCTCGCCGCCTACGCCATCAGGCTACGTTTGCACGGTGTCGAGGTCATCCCGTTCGCGCGAAAGCTCGGCCCCCTTCTCCGCGAGAATATCAGGATTGGCTCTGCCATTGATGCTGCGCCGTATAACGTCAGATACTGCTCGAAAACGTTCAACATGGATCGGGCGATGCTCGATCGCGACCTGCCTGTGCTTGCCGAGATCAATCTCGATGGCAATTGCTTCCTACTCGTTTTCTTCACCTTGGCGTTCGCCTTTGCGACGGGCACGGACCTCTCGTGGCTCAACTTGATCGGGTTGGCGGCGCTGGTCTTGTTCCTATCGTTTGGCGCCCCAAATCAACCGGGAAGCATCCTTGTCGGCATGCTGATAATCACCATGTACCTGAATTCGCTCGAAGTGGTCTGCGTGGCCATTTATTTGGAATCGTTCTTTGGAATCGCGCAAAATGCCGTCAACGTAATCGGCGACATAGTCATGGTCGCAATTGAGGACAGCAAGGAAAAGGCCCGCACGAAGAATTAGCAATCGCGCAGTAAAAGCCGGGTCCTTCTTGCGCGATTCTTTGCATTTTCGCTAAAAAGAGAGGTCGGCCCCATTCGCTGCCTTCGTGACCTCGCAATTCTTGGTTGCCTAGGACCTTGTAATGGAGTTTTAAGGCCTTATCCCCGTCAACGTTTCGGCTTCATGCTTTTGCGTCTAGGGGACGAAGTCGGTCGTTTGTGCGTAAAATTGACAGGTAAGCAATGGCGAATTTCTGCCAGAGGAGGCGGCTATGCATTTCGAGGATCTTACTCCGCAACAGAAGGAAAAGGCAATCGCCTGCAAGACGCCCGACGAGCTGGCGGCGCTTGCGCGCAAAAAGGGCGTGCGCACCGCGTTTACGAAAGACATCACAAACACCGTGGATGGCAAGGAGGCATTCCTGCGTTTGGCCCTGGACCCAAAGGGGGAGTGCGATCGAGCGCAGTCGTTCACATCCTGCCCCTTCGGCGGCTGCTACCTGCAGCTTGCGCGCGGGGCGATCTGGCCGTGCCAAGTGGCTGCCCACCACGGCTCGTTCGCAAGGCGCTTCGGGTACGACATGCACGATGCCCCCGCCGACTCGCTGCCCCTGGAATCCATCGGCTCGACGGACGACATCGAGACCTTCCGTCGCATGCCGCACCCCATGTGCCGCCACTGCGACAACGATGCGCTTACGGTCGTGCCGTGGGGGCGCTCCAAGCTCTCCGCCGACGAGTGGCTCTCTTCGCGTTGATGCCGTGATGTTGTGTATGCCTTGTCTTTCCCGAATGTGATTCTAGCGACGATTGTATGTTTATTGCCGATATCGGCAATAAACATACAATCCTGCTAGAATAACCCCAATAGGTTTTTGCCGATACGGAGGTGAAACCGGATGGGGTTTCTTTCTGCTGCCGAGATTGCAGATCTTTGGGGCGTGTCCGAGAGGAGCGTTCGGAACTACTGCGCCCAAGGTCGCGTCCCAGGCGCATTCCTGACGGGCAAGACCTGGAGCATCCCCGCCGACGCGGAGAAACCAGCGCGGTCAAATGCGAAAGCTACCGCGGAAAGCCCCCTGCTCTCGCGGCTGCGCGAAGAAAAATCTGCGAAGACGAAGGGAGGAATCTACCACAAGATTCAGGTTGAACTCACCTACAACTCCAACCACATCGAGGGAAGCAGGCTTTCTCTTGACCAGACGCGGTTTATCTTCGAAACCGCTACAGTGGGCGCAGGCGGCGAGCCCATTCGCGTAGATGACATCCTAGAAACGCAGAACCACTTCCGTGCCATCGACTATGTTATCGATAAAGCCACCTTCCCTCTCTCCGAAGGGATGATCAAGGAACTTCATCGCATCCTGAAAACCGGTACCACCGATTCCTCGAGGGATTGGTTCGCCATAGGAGAATACAAGCGCCTTCCGAATGAAGTTGGTGGTCAGGCAACCTCCTTGCCGGAAGATGTCGCAAAAGAAATGAAGGCGCTCTTGAAAACGTATGACGCCCGTGCGCGTCATTCCCTCGAAGAGATCATCGGTTTCCATGTGCGCTTCGAACGCATTCATCCTTTCCAGGATGGAAACGGCCGTGTGGGCAGGTTAATCATGTTCAAGGAATGCCTGGCGAACAGCGTGGTTCCGTTTATAATTGCCGACGACATGAAGGCTTTCTACTACCGCGGACTAGCCGAATGGGGCAACGAAAACGGCTATCTAAGAGACACCTGCCTTGCCGCGCAAGACAGGTTCAGGGCGGCGCTCGATTATTTTCGGATTGCATATTGATTGAGCACCAAGCGTATTGGGCATAGGTGGTCGCTTGCGTCTTCGTCCCGCCGCAGCCGAGGTGTTCCAGCTAGGCTGCTGCCAGATACTATCGTGCTCTGAAGATAATGTCATCCAAAAGAAGACAATATCAGTGTCCCCTGTTCGCCCTCCGTCCCCCGTTAACGCTAGCGCCCCGCCGAATGGCGGGGCGCTGGGTTTGGGTGCGTCTGCGGGCTGCGTCTACTTCTTGCGGGGCTTCCCTTGCCTAACGAAATCCTCGCACGTTTCGTGAGCCCACTTGCCCTTGCCTCCAGAGATCTGATCGAGCTCTTCGTCGCTCAGGGTTATTCCCTCCTCTTGGGCAAGCGCTAGGATGTCCTCGGGCGTCTTGCAGGCCTTCGCTTTCTCCTGCTGTTCAGGGGTTAGGCTTTCAAACTCCATTCTGTACTTCCTAATAGTTAGATTTAAGTGGGAGCCGGATTAGTGTTTTAGCGAGATTCGTGCAAAAAAGCGCCTAAGATGGCGAGTCGGCGTGCGCGCAGAGGTCCGCGGCAGCACTCGGTCAGATGCCGACCAGGCGTTTTGTTGGCGCTAGGCCTCGCTGCGGCGTGTTTGGCGCTTGCAACTCGCCATCTTAAGCGATTATTTGCACGAAACCAGCCAAATGTGTAATCCGGCGTCCACGCGCCCTCCCTCGTCACTAGAAAAGGGCGGGTGGCGGTTGCGGCGGGCCAGCGCCGCCAATCACGATCACGCCAGGAGCGGATAGCGTGCCCGTACGATGCCGTCTGCCTGAGTTAGACAGCGTCTTCCGCCCCCGTTGTCTGCCAGCGCGAAATGAAATTGTGCCATACGGGTTTTGTACTGCCCGGGTGCTGGGATGCGGGGTCATGCCATGGGAGCGCTCCAGCCTCGTCGCTGACGAGTGGCTCGCGCCGCGCTAGACTCGGCTCAACCCCAGGCGCTCGCAGATGCGGGTTACCTCGAAGCGCACGCGCTCCTCGTCGATGGTCGTAAGCTCGCGATGGCGCAGCACGACCTTCCCGTCGATGATCACCGTGTCCACCTCGGACCCGTTTGCCGCATAGACGAGGGCTGAAACGGGGTTGCCCAAGGGCGTGAGCGAAGGTGCGTCTAGGTCGAGCAGCGCGAGGTCGGCCTTCTTGCCCACCTCGATCGACCCGCAGGCCAGGCTCAGAGCCTCGGCGCCTCCCCGCGTGGCCATGCGCAGGGCATCATCGGCGGAAACGCACCGCGCCTTCTCGCGCGCGCCCTTGTGCACGAGGGCCAGCAGGCCCATCTCGCGAAACATGTTCTGCGCGTTGTTCGACGCGGCGCCGTCGGTGCCCAGGCATACGTTGACTCCCGCTTCCATCAGCTCAGGCACAGGCGCGAAGCCATTGCCGAGCTTCATGTTGGAAGCGGGGTTGGTCGCCACGCTCACGCCGTACTCGGCGAGGATGGCGCGGTCGGAAGCGCTGACGCGCGTACAATGGGCGGCGACGGTGGGAGCGTCGAAGATACCGGCGTCGCGCACGTACTCCACGGGCGTGCAGTGGTGCTGCGCCCATACCCTTATGCTCTCGTCCTGCGACTCGGCGATATGCATGTGGATGCCCATGCCCTCCTCGCGGGCCAGGTCTGCCACCATGTGCAGGTAGCCGGGCCCGCAGGTATAGGGTGCGTGTGGGCCCAGGCGAAAGGTCAGCCGGTCGCACCCGGCGAACTCGTCGCGCTCGCGCAGCGCCTCGGCGATGCGCTGGTCGTCGCGGTTGCGGGCGTCGCCCGCCAAAGCGCGGCATACGACGGCGCGCATACCCGACTCCACCACTGCGCGGGGGGTCTGGCCGGCGTGCATCTGCATGTCGTTGAAACAAGTGGTACCCGAGCGGATCATCTCGGCTTGCGAGAGCAGCGAGGCCCAATAGGAGTCCTGGGGTTCCAGGTGGCGTTCGATGGGGATGATGGTGCCGAAGAGCCAGTCGGTAAAGCCCAGGTCGTCGGCCGCGTTGCGCATTACGGACATGTAGGTGTGCGCGTGCGCGTTCACAAGGCCTGGGATGGTCAGCAGGCGCGTGCCGTCGATGACCTCGTTCGGAGCGAAACCTTCGGGCGCCTCGTCGATGCCCGCGATGTCGCTTCCCTCGATGTAGAGGTCGTGGCGGCCGACGGCGTGCCCTTCGCCGGCTGGGAGGACGGTGAGCGTGTTATGGATGAGCAAACTGTACCTCCATTGCCAGATTGGCGTTTAGCATATTCTACATACGTTTGCTTATTTTGGGCGATGGGCAAGCGGCCGGCCGAGTCCTATTCCACCCAGCCGGCCGCTGCATCGCGTCCCCGTTGCCTTTCTGGTCAACCTGTGGGCGGTAACGTAGAATGGGGCTTGCCTAACCGTACGGCAAGCGATTCTTGCGTTTTGAGATGAGAGAGCACATCTGATGGAACACTTCATGCAGCCGATGGTGACGCGCCGTAGCTTCCTGTACAGCGGCGGCGATACCTACTATGTTTTCAAGCAGGCTTCGCAGGCCGAGCCGCCCATCACCTTCGGGTTCGACTACGAGGCGCTCACAAGCTATTTGGTGACGGCGTGCGACCACGTCGTTCCCGACCAGTATGCCAAGCCGCAAGGTCGCATAACCATCACAGGCCTCGCGTAGGAAGCAAAGAGGAGTATCCTCTTTGCTTCCTTTTCAAAACGCGAGCAGTTGTAGGCTAGCATCCTGCCGCTGGCATGGGTGAACGAACGTGATTACCGCGTACGGTGTGTTTTAACGAACGGACGCAGGTTGATTCAGGCGTGATTCGCCAATTGCTGGCTGATTTCTCGATGATGCGACTGCGGAACCGAAGGCGGGACAAGACGAGAGGCGGTTATGATATTTGGCGGCGAAGGGGGCAGGGGCGATGCATGAGATGCTGTTCGTGAGACTCAGCCCTCTACGCGAGCGAAGCTGCCGAGATATTCGAGCTTGCCAGCATCCTTTAGGCGTGAGATTTCCTCGTCTGTAAACCCGCTTTCGCGCTCGAGCTCGATCACGTATCGATACGAGCCGAGTGCCGAGCCCTCGGGCCTGTCGTGCACGCACGTGAGCCTCGTCCCGTTCTGGCAAGCTGTTTCCAGGATGTCCGGCAGCTCCTCGGCTGTGCTGCTCGCAGCGAAGACGGCGCAATTGTAGCCAGGACGCTCGTTCGCCCGTTTCGACACGACGTAGAAGCGCGTCTTGTTGGCGTCGGATTGCGAGACGTTTTCCTGTAGAACCGCAAGCCCGTATAGGTCAGCAGCCCCTGGCGCAGCGATGGCCACCGTCGAGGCGTTGCCGCTCTCGGCGACCTCCTGCGCTGCGGCAGCGGTGCTCTTGGCTTCCACGCGATCGGCGTTCGGCAGGTTCTCGTCGAGCCATGTAGCGCTTTGGGCCAAGCCCTGTTTGTGCGAGAGGACGCGCGTCACTTGCGCGAGGTCCGTTCCCGGAAGGCCCATGAGCGTCTGGCGAATTGGCAGGACCACTTCTCCTACCACGTTTACGTCGTTGGACGCGAGGAATGCGTCTATGTAGTCGATAACGGGACCGCCCAGCGTGTTTTCCTGGGGAATGACAGCGTAAGCTGCCGTACCGTCGGCTACAAGCGCAAGTGCGTCGGCCACGGTGTCTTTCGGCATCAGCTCGTCGTTGTTTCCGAAGAAAAGCAGCGCCGCCTCTTCGGTGTACGTGCCCTTGGGTCCCAGGTAGGCAACCGTCGTGATGTCGGCGATTTCGGCGTCGGGCGCGGGGGCCTCGATGCTCGCCGCTGCTCCGCTCGCCGAAGCCGATTCGCTCGCAGAAGCCGCGCTGCCCTGCTGTTGCGCGCAGCCCGCCAGGCACAGGCACAATGCGAGCGCGAGCGCGCAAGCTGCTGCCCGAACTGGGATGAGGTGGCTCGTCTTGCTTGCTGCGCGCGTTTCCCGATCAGTCATCGCCGGCTCCTTCATACGGTTTGCAGCCTCCGTGAATATGCTCTGCAATGGTAGCGCATCCGGGGAGGGCTCTTCAAATTTCGGTCCGCGGTTTTGCTTTCGAGAGCGCCAATTACCTTTTCAGACAACGGGTTTCGTTCCTTGGACATGGAAAGCGCGGCGTGCCTGCGGCCTATTTCCGTGTTAGCAGGAAGAACAACCCTGCGCATGCGACGCAGAAGATGTCGATGGATGTGAATACGCGCTCCTCGTTTGCTTGCGATTGACGTCCGGGGGAGCTGACGAATAATTGTCCCATCGTGTCCAAGATGGCATATCGCCCGCTGCCACTTGCGGAATAGGCCGCATCTATGCGCTGTCATCGCCGATCGTTGCCGTTTCGACAGCGCGTGTGCCCTCGTCGTTGACAAAATCGAACGAGATGTACATGTCGGTTTGCGAAGAATCGCCCTTGTCGGGAGCATCTTCAAGACCGTCTGCTAACCCGGTAGCTTCATCCGAATCCCGTTCTTTCAAGCGGTCCTTTTCGAAGGCAATGACAACGCCGCCATCAGCATTGCTGAGTGACTTTATGGATGGCGAAGCGGTCATGGACCCCGCGCCGTCGTAAAGCAGGCCTAAGTAGTTGCCGCCCTTGTCGTAAGCGGCAACGCGCTCTTCCGAAACGATGTCGCTATCGGGCTCGAACCTTACGCCCGAAATGAAAACGGCATCGTCGGAGGCGCAAACGTCCGTAATGGCGTCGATTGGGGAGTCGGCAGTCGTGCAGCTGACGACGCCCGTCAGGTTGCCTTCCTCATTCATGATGAGCGCCCGGCGGGAGCCCGAATCTGCGACGACCGTCATCTTGCCATTGGAGTCAACCCCGGTCGGGCCATCAAGCGGGATGGTCGCAAAAGGCGCAGCGGGCAACACTGTGCCATAGGTGACGAAGAGCACTGCCGCCGAAAACACGGCCAGTATTGCCAGCGCAATATGAAATTTTTTCGTTTTGCCCATGAGCGTGATTCTCGCACACTTTCAGCGTTCTTGAAGAAGACAACGGGAGGTTATTGTCTTCCAGAACCAGGCAATAAACCTCCGCCACCGTTGTCTTCGTCAGAATGCCTTAACGAAGAAATACGTAGCTCGATTCGGTCGAGCGCGCTTCGTCGTAGGCGTAGTTGCTCCAGGCGAAGCCCTTCAAATGTTCGGGCTCGGTCGCTTGGATGCTTGCCAGGTAGCGCACCATTTCGCCGCGGGCAATCTTGGCGTACACGCCCTTCTGCACGACCTTGCCACCCGCGAGCTCCCCGAACACGCAGGTGATAAACGTATCATCTGGCTGCAGGTAGCGCTCGATGGCTTTCGAGTACTCCTTCGACGCCAGGTTCACGATGATGCGGTCCTCGCCGATGACCTCGCGGTACAGGCTGTTGCCCCAAAACTCGTACAGGTTCTTGCAACCGTCGACGGTCGCCTTCGCTTGCATTTCCAGGCGGTAAGGCACCACGCCGTCGAACGGTTTCAATACGCCGTAGAAACCGGACAGGATGCGCAGGTGCTTCTGCACGTAGGCAAAATGCCCGTCCTCGAACACGGCCGGCGCCATGTAGGCATACTGTATACCGTCGTATGCCAGCAGCGCGGGTACCAGGTTGCGTCGCAGGTCCATGTGGGCGAAGCGCTCGGCGTTCTGCTCGGCGATGGCGTCGCTGCACGCCCATAGCGCCTGCTGCTCGGCGTACGTGAGCGCGCAGACGTATTGGCGCAGGCGCTCGGCGCGGTCGATGAACACGGGCAGGCCCTCAGAGGCGAACTCCGCCTCGCCGACCATCTTCTTTGCGGGCGAGATGATTATCCTCATGCGAGCTCCTCGGATATCTTCTTTGCGGGTGCGATGATTATCCTCACGCGAGCTCCTCGAGCATCTGGGCGGGGTTGTCGGCGGCCTTCACCTTGTCGTGGGCTTTCACGATGATGCCCTGCTCGTCGATGAGGTACGTCGTGCGCACCACTCCCATCGACACTTTCCCGTAGTTCTTCTTTTCTTTCCACACGTCGTAGGCCTGCAGCACCTCTTTCTCGGTATCGGAAAGCAGCGTGAAGGGCAGGCCGTACTTCTCTTCGAAACGCTTATGCGAGGCGACTGTGTCTTTGCTCACGCCGACGACCACGGCGCCCTGCTCGCGGAATTGCGGGTACAGTTCGCCGAACGAGCACGCCTGCTTCGTGCAGCCCGCCGTGTTGTCGCGCGGGTAGAAGTACAGCACCACCTTGCTGCCGCGCCAGTCGGAAAGCGAGCGCATCTCGCCGTTCTGGTCTGGCAGGGTGAAGTCGGGGGCTTGTGTGCCTATTTCGAGCATGGGATTCCTCTCGTCGCATGAATGATTGCGGGTCCTATTGTATCGGCTGTTGCCGGAATACCCCCCTCGAGGTTGTCCGAATTAAGGCTTGGGGATTGATTAGCGTACCCCTTTTATACCAAAGGCAAAACGAGCCCAGCAAAAGGCCAGGTTGAAAAACTTCGTGGAAAAAAAGGTACACTAACCGACCTCGGGCTCCGCTTCGCATGATGAAGCCCTGGCAGATTGGGACACATCCCAATCTGCCATTTGGTGAGGCTTGCAGAATGGCGATTCATGCGTGCCGATAGTTTTCTAGCTCCTTGCCACGACGATCAGGTCGTCCTGGTCGGTGAAGCGGGTGGCCGACTTACCGCGCTGCAGGCTGGTCACCTTGTCCTTTATGCCGTTAGATATGGTGCCGATGAGGAAGCTGGTGATGAAGATGCCAACGAGCGTGATTACAGTCATGACGGCGAGGTAGGGGACGGTGCCCTCTTCTTTGGCGAGCACGCCCGTGTTGATGGCGTGCATGAGCGTGAACCAGATGGACTGCCCCGGCGAATCGCCGCGGTTTCGCGGGCGTCCGAAGGGGCTGGATTAGTGTTTCGGCGCATTTCGTGCAAAAAACCGCCTAAGATGGCGAGTTGGCGCGCGTGCGAAGGTCCGAGTCGACGTTCGGCCAGATGCCGACCAGGTGCTTTGCCGAGGTAAGGCTTCGCTGCGGCGTGCCCTGGCGCTTGCAACTCGCCATCTTAGGCAGTTTTTTGCACGAAACTGGTCGAAAGCGTTATCCGGTGCCGTTGCGGCCCCTTGCCGCGGAGATAGGCGCAATCGGTGGTTACCGTTCCTACGGCCAGGTGCTGTCGGGCCAGTCCGTGCTGCCCGACAGTTTCTCGTACGTGTCGATCACAACATCCATGACGTATTTGGTGAACAAGGGAATGTTCATGCGGCGGGCGCTTGGGGCGAACGTGCTCTTTTTGGCGTGAGCATTCCTCCGTCCCCTGTTCAAGCTGGCGTCTTCGTCAAAGGCGTCATGCTGCTTATTACTGAGCTTGCCTGCGGACTGCGGGGGCGATGAGCTCTCGGGCTTCCTGGATGAACATGCGCTGTCGAGTGCATCGCCCCATCCTCTGACATGGGTGTTCCAGTATAATGAACGCTCGATTACAGAAGGCACATCGAAATGCGAGGAGATTAATTGCGATGATTAAGCGGACAAGAGCAGCGGTTGTTATTTCTATTAGCGCAGTCTTGCTCGCCGCGGTGGCGCTGTTTGCATGCGCGCCGGCGCAGACGCCGGCTCCGACGAAGGCAAACAGTCTAACAACGTACTGGTCAGCCGATTCGAGCGTCGCGCAGCAGCTGCGGGACTATGTGGGGAAGGTCACCGACCCGAACGACAAGGAAAACTTCGTGCCGGTGGAGGACCGCATCGCGGTCTTCGACATGGACGGCACGCTTACCTGCGAGACGTACTACACCTATTTCGACACCATGATGTTCATCGAGTACTGCCTGCACGACCACCCCGAGAAGGTGTCGGACGAGCTGAAGCGGGTCGCCTTGTCGATAGAGCCCGGCTACAAGGCGGACGAGGCGCTGGCCAGGAACTTCGCCAAGGCGTATGCCGGCATGACCGTCCAGGAGCTCTATGATTACGCAGTGGAGTTCGGACAGAAGAACACGTCGAGCTTCAACAACATGCGCTATATCGACAACTGCTATCTGCCGATGGCGGAGCTCGTGGAATACCTCTACGACAACGAGTTCACCATCTACGTCATCAGCGGCACGGAGCGCACCACGACCCGCGCGATAGTGGCGAACTCCCCGATCAAGGACTTCGTCACGCCCGAACATGTAATCGGCACGGACTTCGAGGTGAAGCAGAGGGGCTACGAGGACGTCAGCTCGAACATGGACTTCAAGTACGAGAACGGCGATGACCTGGTGTTCACCGGCGGCTTCATCCAGAAGGACCTCAACGCCAACAAGTCCATCTACGTCGAGCGCGAGATCGGCCAGCGCCCGATACTCGCCTTCGGGAACTCCGGGAGCGACACCAGCATGATGAACTACGCGATCGACGACCGTAATCCGTACCCGGCGCAGGCCTACATGGTGGTTGCCGATGATGCCGAAAGGGAATGGGGAACCCAAAACTGGGACGAGAAATCCGCCGAGTACGCCGCAATGGGCTATACGCCGATTTCGATGAAGAACGACTTCGGCCAGATCTACCCGGAGGGCGTCACGAAGGGGGCCGTGCAGTACAACAAGGCCGACTGGGTGGTTGACGAGCCGGAGCTAAAGCAAGCCGCATAGGCCCGAACAAAGGAATCAAACGAGCGGCGCCTCAACAATCGCGCCGCAATCTAGCGCGAAACGAACAGGGGACGTGTTCCCGTTCAATTACCTTGACCCGAAGGGGCTGTAACGGTATTGACGTTACAGCCCCTGATTCCGCCTTTCCTTCTAGCGATTTTCCTACTTGCTTATTGTCGGTCATCCGGGGCAAGTGCTGGATGGTCATTCTGTATTGTTTGATGGGGTTTTGGTCGGAGCGCGTGAGGTAAAGCGTGGTTCGTTGCGGCGCTCGTTATCTGCGCAAGTAATAACGAGGCATCAATAACGAGCATTACCGCAGGTCTTGCGATTGCTGTGTCGATTTGGTCATAATAACGGCCAACACTTTCGACGGGTCGGGAAAGGTCCCGACAGGGAGGGGGCGAACATGCAGGCAATCAAAGGCAAGAGAATCGTATCGTTATTCGTGGCCGCGCTTGGCATAGCGCTGGCGTTTGGGCTGACGGCTTGCGGGGGAAACTCGGCTAACTCGAGCGCTTCGGGCTCGGATAGCTCCGCAAGCGCCAGCTCTGGCAGCGCCAGCGCTTCTAGCGCCAACGCTTCCAGCGTGGCCGCGGCATCCGACGACAAGGTCATCAAGGTGGGCGCTACTCCCACCCCTCATGCAGAGATCCTGAACGACGTTGTTGCGCCATTGGTGGAAAAGGCCGGCTATAAGCTCGAGGTTGTTGAGTTCACCGACTACGTGCTGCCGAACACGGCGACCGAAGACGGCGAGATCGATGCCAACTATTTCCAGCACATTCCGTACCTCGATGACTTCAACGCCGAGCAGGGCACCCATCTTGTGAACGTAGCCGGCGTGCACATCGAACCGATGAGGATCTATGCTGGCAAGACCGCATCGCTCGACGACCTGGCCGATGGCGCACAGGTTGCCGTTCCGAACGACACCACCAACGAGGCGCGTGCGCTGCTGTTGCTGCAAACCGCGGGCCTTATCGAGCTGAACGATCCGACCAACCTGGCATCCACGCCGAATGACATCAAGTCAAATCCGAAGAACCTGAAGTTCGTCGAAGTCGAGGCGGCCACTGTTCCGACCGTGCTTCAGGATGTCGACATCGCGGTCATCAACACGAACTACGCGCTGGGTGCGAATCTCTCGGCCGACCTGATTCTGCAAACCGAAGCCGGCGATTCTCCGTACGTGAACGTGGTCGTCGTGAAGGAAGGCAACGAGAGCTCCGATAAGACCAAGGTCCTCGTTGACGCCATCTCCTCGCAGGATGTGAAGGACTACATCACGAAGACCTATAACGGCGAGGTCGTTCCCGTGTAGTTTGCGGAAGCCGAGCAAGTCAACTTGGTGAAACCACGTGCGGGGCCGATTGATCGGCCCCGCACGCTGCGGCAGGGATGCATGCGAAAGGACGGGCTTCTTTTGATAGAGCTTATAGACGTGGGGAAGGTGTACCACGCGAGCGATGGCGATAACCGCGCCCTCGAGCGCATCAGCCTGAGAATAGAAGATGGCGATATATTCGGGATCATCGGCGAATCAGGTGCCGGCAAGTCCACGCTTGTGCGCTTGATCAACCTGCTCGAGCGGCCGACCGAGGGCCGCATCGTCATTGATGGCGACGACATCACCGATTACGAGGGGCGAAAGCTGCGGGAGCTGCGCGCCAATATCGGCATGATTTTCCAGAACTTCAGCTTGTTCCAGCAGCGCACGGTGCTTCAAAACGTCATGTTTCCGCTTGAAGTGCGCCGCGAGCCCAAAGCCCGCAACGTCGAGAGGGCACATGAGCTTTTGCGACTTGTCAACCTCGATGACAAGGCGTCGCGTTACCCCAGCGAGCTCTCCGGGGGCCAACAGCAGCGAGTGGCCATCGCCCGCGCGCTGGCGAACGAGCCGCGCTACATGTTGTGCGACGAGGCCACGAGTGCGCTCGATTCGCATACAACCGTGCAGGTTCTTGATCTGCTTTCCCAGATAAACGCCGATTTGGGTGTGACGATGGTCGTTATCACGCACTCGCTTGCCGTGTGCCGTCGCATCTGCAATCGGACAGCGGTTATCGATGCAGGTCATATCGTTGAGGAGGGGGCTACGGCGGAGGTCTTCGCAAACCCGCAGAGCAAAGTAGCTCGCGAGCTCATCGAGTGGGGTTACGAGAAAATGCCGAATTCTCAGGACCCGGTTTCGGGTAATGCGTTAGGCGCCTTTGGGGAAGCGGGTGCGCGATGATGGAGTTCTTCGACAAATACGGTGCGCTCTTGGCGCAGGGCACGGTCGATACGTTGGTGATGACGATTGCTTCATGCCTGCTGGCTTACGTTGTCGGGCTGCCGCTCGGAATTTGGTTCGCGATCACGGTTCCTGGTGGCTTGCGCCCGAATCGCGCGGTGAACACCGTGCTCGGGTGGGTCATCAACATCGGGCGCTCGATCCCGTTCATCATCTTGCTCGTGGCCATCATCCCGTTCACGCGTTTAGTGGTGGGGACGTCGCTTGGCGTGCCGGGCGCCGTCGTGCCGCTGACAGTAGCTGCAGCCCCCTTCGTCGCCCGCATCGTCGAGCAAAGCTTGGCCGAAGTGGATAAGGGGCTCATCGAGGCGGCCCATAGCTTTGGGGCCAGCACCTTTCAGATTGTGACGAAAGTGATGCTAAAAGAGTCGCTGCCATCGCTTGTGCGCGGTGTTGCCATTACGTTCGTCAACCTATTCGGCTATTCCGCCATGGCCGGCACGGTGGGCGCCGGCGGTTTGGGCGACATCGCCATACGCTACGGTTACCAGCGCTTCCAAGGCGACGTCATGCTCGTCGCCGTTGTCCTGTGCGTGGTTCTTGTGCAGTTGTTCCAAAGCTTGGGCGATTGGCTCGCGCGAGCCATCGACAAGCGTGCATAGCGGCTGGATGGCTACGCGATGCTCCCGGCGCCCATTCGGGTCGCAGGCTATGCCCTCAGCTGCTTCTTCTGCGGTGAACAAGGGACGGAGGAATGCTCATGCGGCGAGCGCTTGGGATGAACGTGCTCTTTTTGGCGTGAACAATCCTCCGTTTCCTGTTCACATCAGCGCCTGTTGCCCAGCGCGCCATCCCCGCGAGTCCCTTGGTTCGAATCGTCGCGGTTCTGCGGGCGTTCGAAGGGGGTTGGATTAGCGTTTCGGCGCACTTTGTGCAAAAAAGGGCCTAAGATGGCGAGTTGGCGCGCGTGCGGAGGCCCGAGTCGATGTTCGGCCAGATACCGACCAGGTGCTTTGCCGACGCCAGGGCGCGCTGCGGCGTGCCCTGGCGCTTGTAACTCGCCATCTTAGGCAGTTTTTTGCACGAAACTGGTCGAAAGCGTTATCCAGCGCCGCCGCGGCCCCTTGCAGCGAGATGGGGGCAGTCGGCGGTTACCGTTCCTGTGGCCAAGTGCTGCCCGGCCAGTCCGTGCTGCCCGACAGCTTCTCGTACGTGTCGATCACGACGGCCGTGTTCTCGTCGACCTGCGTCATCACGTATTTCATATGGCTTTCGGGTATGGCGACGCAGCCGCCCGTGAAGGGCTTCGCGGGTCCGAAGCAATGCAGGAAGATGGCCGAGCCCAGTCCGGGCGTGCCTTCCTCGTTATAGCTGATGTTGAGGCAGTACTGGTAATGGTAGGGGAAATCGATGATGTGCTCGGAATCGCCGCTTTCCAGGTCGAGCTCGGGCACGTCTTTGATGTTGACCAGCTCATTATAGTGACGGCCTGGCTCGGGATCCCCCGACCAATACGTGTCATTGTCCACCTTGACGTAGGGGATGGCGCATCCCGGGTCGTCGGCAATGCCGAAGGCCCTGTTGAAGTGGAATACGCCCGTGGGCGTCTTTGCGTCGCCTTCCTTTGTCTTGTTAAGCCCGTTCTTTCCTATGAAGCCCGGTGTCGTCATCACCATGTGCCAGGTGCCGTCGGACTGCTTTTCGTGAAGGGACACCCATGCGTCGGTCGCGTCCTCGGCGAAAGCCGCCACGACGAGCATCTGGTCCGTCGATTGCGCGGCGCTCAGTTTTGCCACCCACTCGGGGGAGTCCACGTCGATGCCTGCGTATTCCGCCGAAGCCGTCGAAGCAGAAGCCGATGAAGCTGAAGCCGATGTTGCGCCCGACGTTGATGCCGGGGTCGAGGCCGCGCTCGAGCCACATCCAGCCAAGATTGCGGTGAATGCAAGTACGGCTGCTGTTAATATGCTCAGTCTCGTTTTCATGCGGAAACCTCCTTGCGGTAACGTGCTGCGAAAAAGCCGCTCGCGCAGCTATTTCTGGGATTTTACCATTTCATCGAAGAGGGCATGCCAATGCAAGATGGGGTGAGGCGGGTCTGGTGCACCCCCGATGCCGATTGAAGGTTGCGGGTTTCGGAATCATGAACGTAGCGACGATGAGGACGGATGCGTTCGCAATGGGTTTCTTCCGCTTCGGGTGCGGGGAGGATGCGCTGGTCATCATCCCGGGCTGAGCGTTCGGAGCGTGATGGAATCCGCAGGGGTCATCGCCCGCGCGTATGATGTAAGCCAGGGGGGAAGGGATTCCGGTTCGTGTCCTGCGCGCTAGATGCTGTGCCGCACCTCGTAGCCGCATTTCGGGCACTTCCTGCTTTTGCCTTTCCAGGAATAGCCGCAGTTGAGGCATGCTTTGTAAAAGGGGCTTCCCATGCCTCCCGAAACGGCGTCCAGGTCGCCGTCTTGCACGTCCGCGCGATCGTCGTCGAGTCCAGCTTGCTGCTCGTTCAGTTCGTCAACGCTCATGTGCTCCTCCTAGTTTTGGCGGGCGGTTATTGCTGGTCCTTGTATCGTAGGTTACCGCTTATGGCGGTGCGGTAGACGCAAGCGCTCCGCATCGTCTATGGTGCTATCGTATGCAGCAAGATGGTTCAGAAGGCGACTGCGGCGTCGTTTCGTTAGGAGGGGCGGGCTATGGCGGACAAATCGAAAGCTGTACGAGCGGCGAGGCCTACGGCGCTGTCGGGCAAGGTATGGTTCCTCATCGTCATGCTCTCGCTTACCGGGCAGATTGCCTGGGCCGTCGAGAACAACTTCTTCAACCTGTTCATCCAGGACGTGTTTGGCGCTTCGCTTTCAGACGTGGCGCTCATGGTCAGCGCGTCGGCCATCACGGCAACGGCGACGACGCTGCTTGCGGGCGTATGGTCCGACCGCGTCGGGCGCCGCAAGGTGTTCGTGGTCGTAGGAACGTTGCTCTGGGGGCTTTCCATCTGCGCGTTCGCGGTGCTGCAGAACATTTCGCAGGCGCTCGCGCGCGATGCTGCGGCTGCGGCGGCGCTCGGTATTACGCTGACCATCGCATTCGACTGCATCATGACCTTCTTCGGCAGCCTCGCCAACGATAGCGCATTCAACGCCTGGATGACCGACATCACCGACGACACCAATCGCGGACGCGTCGAGGGCGTGAACTCCTCGATGCCGCTGCTCAGCATGCTGGTCGTGTTCGGCGGGGCGATGTTTCTGATGGTGGTTGGCCCCGACGGCTCGGTTACGTACGATTATCCGCTGTTCTTCACGATTATCGGCGCCATTGTGCTGGTGGTAGGCGTGCTGTCAGCCGTTTTGATGGAAGACAGCCGCCCGGAGCCGCGGCGCGAAGGCGGTTACCTTTCCGAGGTGCTCTACGGCTTCAAGCCGGCCGCCATGCGCGAGAACCGCATGCTCTACCTGGTCTTGGCGTCGTACTGCATCTTCGCCATCGCCATGCAGGTGATCATGCCGTACTACGTGCTGTACCTGCGCCTGCCCTACATCCTGGGCGAGAACTACGTGTTCGTCATGGCGCCGTGCATCGTCATCGCGGCGGTCTTCACGATCGTCTATGGGCGCTCGGTCGACAAGCGCGGGTTCTTGCGCAGCGTCGTGTTGCCGCTCGTGTTGTTCTTGGTGGGATGCGCCTTGCTTACGGTGCTGGCCAACGCGCCGGGCGTATTCGTGGGCAGCATGCTCATGTTGTCGGGCTATCTGGGCTCGGTTGCGTGCTTCGGTGCCGAGATCCGCAATAACACGCCATCTGGTCATGTGGGGCTTTACCAGGGCGTCCGCATATTCATGGTGGTGCTCGTGCCCATGCTGATCGGGCCGTGGATCGGCAGCGCAATCTCGGCTTCGTCAGGCGCAGTCGTCGGTTTCGGGGTCGTGGGCGACGGGTTTACGCCGAGCTCGCTCATCTTCGCGGGCGGAGCGGTGGTGGCGCTATTTACCTTCATCGTGCTCGCTGTCATTCGGCGGCAGAAGAAGTAAGGGTCATCATGGAAATCTTCCAGTTCGAGCAGTTCCAGATGATCGCGGAGTGCGGCACCATGCGCGAGGCGGCCGAGCGGCTGTTCCTGTCGCAGCCGACGCTGAGCCACAACTTGAAGAAGCTCGAAGCCGAGTTGGGCTGCAAGCTGTTCGCCCGCGCGGGCAACCAGCTGCGGCTCACGCCTTATGGCGAGCTCGTGCTCGCGCGCACGCGCGATATCGACGCCAGCTTCAAGGCGATGCTCGCCGAAATCGAAGACATGAAGCGCCGCGAGGAGGCGACGCTGCGCATCGGGTCGTATTCCTATATAGCCTCGGGGTTCGTCATGTCGCCGGTGGCCGCCGAGTTTCCCGACAGCAGGTTCGTCGTTGACAACTGCGCGACCGACGCGTTGAAAGAGGGCTTGAAGGACGGCCGCTACGACGTGCTTCTGGCGACCGATATCGTGCGCGATAAGCCGTTCAAGTGGCAGAAGCTCTACACCGAGCAGGCGTACATCTCGGTCCCGCGCGATCATGAGCTGGCGAGTTGCGCGAGCGTGACTCGCGCCGACATGGCAAAGCTGCGGTTCAACATCGAATCGGGGCTGCTCGGCTACAGCGACTGGTTCTCCTACATCCTGCGCAACGCGGGCGTGCCCGATGGCGCGGTGGAACGCAGGCCTTTCAAGGAGCACCTGCGCGTGAAGGATGCGCTGCCCACGTGCAACCTGATCACCTCGCTCATCATGGGTTTTGTGCGCACGAGCGAGCTGCGCGCCATCGTGCCGATCGACGAGCCTATCGCCAAGCGCAACATAGGCCTTCTGTACAGGCCGGACGCGCCCGAGAAGGTGCTCGCGTTTGTTAAGCACATGAAATCTCACGCAACAGGCGTTTTCAGCGGCAACGCGTTCATCCCGTACTTCCTGTTCCCGGAAGACGTTTCCAATCTGCATATTCAAGGGTAGCGTGAACGCCCTTCCGGGAAGACAGCGGGGACGGAGGAGCGTTCACGCGAATGAATCGCTTGACGCTTTGCTCGTTATTTGCGTGAACGCTCCTCCGTCCCCTGCTCATCAAGCATGCTGCGATCCCGGCCCATGAGGGTGGGATCGCAGCTCTCATGCGGTTTGGCTAGCGTACCGATGCGATCATCGCGGCGACGTTCTCGGGCTTGGCGTTCATGGGCACCTCGCATCCCGAGCCCAGGATGAAGCCGCCGTTCATGCCCATCTTGATGAGTTTCTCGCAGTACTCGCTCACGTCGTCGGGCTGGGCCATCACGAGCAGCGTCGCGGGGACGTCGCCCTGGATGCCCTGCCAGCCGCCCAGGATGTCGAAGGCGGACTGCATGTCGGTGTCGCCGTCGAGCTCGATGTGCATGCATCCCTTCGGGAGCTGCGTGAAGTACTCGAGCATGGGCAGCCACTTGCCGTCTGCGTGAACGATGCTGTGGATGCCGGCGGCGTGGAAGCCCTCGATCATCGACTTCATGGCAGGCCAGGCGTATTCCTCGAACATCTCGGGCGAGAGGAACGTCGCGGAGCTGCGCATGGCGAACAGGTTCACGTGCCACAGGTCCTGCTCCTTGCACTGGGCGATGATGCGCTCGGTCTCTGCCGGCGTGAAGGTGTTCACGACGTCCATGATGGGGCCTGGATCGTCCATCAGGTCGAACAAGAACTCCTGCATGCTGCGGAACATCGAGAGCGAGTCGAAGATGGGGTAGGTCGCCGTGTCGAACCAGGGGACCATGCCGTGGCTGTACACGAACCCGAACGTCTTCGCGAAATTCTGCGCGAGCTGGCCGAAGCGTGCTCCGAGTTCTTCGGGCGACTGCATGGGCGGCGTCTGCACGTCCATCACGTACTTCGCGAACCAGTTGCCCCAGCCCATCTGCATGATCTTGCCGTACTCTGCGGGATCGTCGAAGTACGGCGTCTCGATGAACTGGTAGAGCTCCTCGTCGCCGAGCTCCCGGCCTGGCACGCGGGCCGGGAGGAACATGTTGAAGACGGTGTCGGCGGGGTAGGCGACCGCCATGACGTCGGGCTGCCCCACCAGCTGGAACGTCTTTTCGGCGGCTTCGAGCCACACGTCGATGCTGTTGTAGGCATCGGCTTGGCTCGCCCCGCCGAACTTGGTGAGCGACGTGATCATGAGCGGGAACACGGGGATTTCGGTGCGGTCCTTGAAGGGTTCGAGGCTTATGGCTTTCCGGTATTTCTCGAGTGAATTCATGCTTCCTCCCATTCCGCCGT
>DFIX01000050.1:62183-90311 GCA_002371495.1 Eggerthellaceae bacterium UBA3686 | reverse complement strand
TAGGCACGGCCCCACTGCTCGGGCGAGGCAAAGCCTTCCACGCGCTCGACGAGAACGCGCCCGTACCAGCTGCGGTCGTAAATGCCGACCTTGCCCGCCTCCGGCAAGTGGATCCAGTAACGCCACAGATGCGGGTGCGCCAGCTCGGTTTTCGAAGGCGCGGGCGATGGGAATATCTCGTAGGCGCGCGCGTCGATGGCCTGGGCGATACGCTTGATGTTGCCGCCCTTGCCCGCGGCATCCCAGCCCTCGTACATGATCATGAGCGGAACGCGTTTCTGATACATTTCCTCTTGCAGCGCGCGAAAACGTCCTTGCTCTTCCTTGAGCAACGCGCGGTACTCCTCTGCCTCGTCGATGCGCGGCTTGGCCTTGGAGTGGTCGATCTGCGGATAACCCGCCATGATCATGTAGTTCGATCCGCGCGGTGCAAGCGCGCTCTGGGCGGCGGCTTCCTCCTCGTAGGCCTTGGCCATAGCCTCTGGATCAGCGGTTTCGCCGCCTTCTGCGCCGCCTACGGCAACGCCTGCCAATGCGGCGGAATTCTCGGCTGCCTTGGCCTTGGCCGCTTCTGCCGAGGCATCGGGCGTAGCCGCCAACGCATGCTCGAGAGCGGCGACGAGCGCCTCGGCGATCTGGATATTCGCGGCGCGACGGTCTTCGCCGTTCACGATGGTCCAGGGCGCCTCGGCAAAATCGCTCCCCTTCAACAGGCGGTCGTAGAGTTTGTACGCATCGTCGTAGTAGCTCGTCAGCTGCAACTTGCGCTTGCTCACGCGCCAAGCGGTGTCGGGATTCTCGCGCAATCCCTCGAGACGCTCTTTCTGTACCTTTTTCGAAACGTGCAGGAACAGCTTCACGACAACGTAGCCGTCGTCCACGAGCGCCTTTTCGAAGTCGTGCGCTATCTGCTGGTAGGCGCCGACGGTGTCGCTCACCAGCGCGCTGCGGGCGATCAGGGCGCTGCGCTCGGCTTCCGGCAGGCCCTTTACCTTTTTGGCCAGCTTCTTCAATTCCTTCGGATTGGCTTTGGTCAGCCCGAACAGCGCCCGCTCGGCTGCGGCGGTGTACCATCCGCGATCGTAGAACGTGATCTCGCCGCGCTCGCCGAGTCCTTGCCAGAACTGCTTCATAAGAGGATCGTTGCCCGCCACGCCCCATTTGACGCCGGGAAACTTCCTCGCCGCCTTGGGATCGATGTCGTCGGCGACGCGCACGTGCGTGGCACGCGCATCCAGCTCGTAAACAAGGTCCGAGATGCGGCTGCCCTTGCCAGCACCAGGCCAGCCTTCAACGAGCACGACAAGCCCCACGCCCGCAGTTCTTGCTTGCTGCTGCAGCATGACGAGCTTGCTGACGAGCTCGTCATGAACGGGTTTGTACTCCTCTTTTGACATCTTCTTCGCACTGAAGTCGACTCTTTCGAGCATACAATTCCTTTCCCGCAAGTTATCGGTTATTTCGCCCTTTTCCCGGCGCTAAGCTGCCTCGATTTGTTCCTGGGCATTATCGGCGCGCAAATGGGTCTTCACAACACCATCGCCGTAAATGGCTAACCAATCATACCGCATTGAAATGGCCGTCCAACCTGCATTTTCAGCTTCTTTATACATATCGGCAGCTTTTACGTCGTCGCCGTATTCGCGCTCGGTGTCGTCGGCGACGACCAGGAACGACGCAGCCGGGTACGCCTCGTTGTCGAGCGCGTAGTTGAGCATGGCGAAATCCCCCGAGCTGTTGCCGAACGCCAACACGGGATGCTTGCCGATCTCTCGCTGGATGGCGATGACCTTGTTGGTCTTGCCCGTCTCGCCAAGATAGTATCCCGCTATTAGCAAGTCGTCGGACCTCTCGAACGTGTAGGCGGCTCCGTCTTCGTCGCCCTGGTTGGTTGCCGCATAGGCCCAGTCGCTGCCAATCACGTGCGAGGCGTCGATGCCAAGAGGTTCGACCACGGCACGAACCACCTCGCGCTCGCATGCGGTAACCACGTACACGTCGAAATCGTTCCTCTGCAGGTAAGCGATTACCTCGAGCATGGGCTTGTAGAACGACTCGCCGTACGTCATGCCCGAGAAGCCCTCGACGCCCTTCGTCGCCATGAAATCAGCAACGTAGGCGTGGAACTCGTCGAAGGTCATGCCTGCGAAAGCGTCGGCAAGCGCGTCGTTCTTTTTATAGGGCAAATCCGCATCGTTCAGCGGAATCCCCTGGTCAGCGGAAGCGCGCATCTGGTCACAGAGCGCGCGCATCTCGTCGGTCGGGGCATAGCCTGGATCTTCTTGCACGCGATGCAAGAGCAGCATGTGATCCATGTATATGGGTGCCTTCTCGCAGATGAACGTCCCATCCATGTCGAACACTGCAATGCGGTCCTTGGGCGGCACGTAGCCCGAACCGCCCTCATCGGTCGCTGCCTCGACGTAAGAGACGAGTGCCGAAAGCGATGCTGCATCTGCGTTCCACGAGGCGAAGGCCACGCTAGCATCCGAGATGGCCGCGGCGTCTGACGCGGCCGTGCTGCCGCTATCGGCATTTGCTTGACCCTGGACCTCCGAAGGCTGGGCGCTGAAAGAGCCGCCAGAAGACTCGGCGCTCGCAGCGCTCGACGCACTGCCGGCAGCTTGTCCCGATGCAGCACATCCGACCAGGCACACGAGCATGGCAAGGACAGCTACGACTGCAAACAAGTTCTTTCGCATACTTCGTTCCTCCGCGCATTATCCGTGCTTACGAACCGAAAACGATCCCGTTTCAACTTTAAGTAAATCCGTTATTTGGCGCCCAGAGACTCCAGCGCCTTGTCGAGGTCGCGGTCTTGCTGCTCGAACTCGTCGGCGTTAACCGCCGCCACCACGAGCGCGCCAGTGGTTCCGGCCTCCTTGCACGCCACGGTGATATCGTAAGTGCCAGCAGCCACCTCGTGCGTATCGAGCATCCTGCCGCTCGCCTCGCCTTCATACGCCGTTCCGGACTTGTTCGCCAGCGTCACGTACAGTTTGCCCTTAGTTAGGTCGGGGCTTACCAGCAGCGCATCGCCCTTCCCCAGCGTCACGGCGCCGCCGACGGTGACGGCCGCGTCCGCATCAGCGTTGTCGGCGGTCACCTTAAACGCTCCCGTTTCGGCAATGATCTCGCTGTTGAGCGTTCCGCCTCCCGCGTTGCCCGCGCAGCCTGCCAAGACGGTTGCAGACGCGGCCAAAGCCAGCAAAACGACCAGGATTGTTTTCATATGCTTGTTCATTGCGGATTCCTCTCCTTGCTCTCCTTGCAATGCTTCAAAATAGCCCGACGCGTTTTAGCGAACCACGAGCGATTCGATGACGCCCTCGAAAATGGGGTGATTCTGCTCCGCGGCCTCCGGACGCGAGAAATAGATCAGCGTGCAGCAACGCACATCACGTTTGAGCACGAGCGTCTCGCCCTCCTGGACAGCATCTTCGTAGACGCAGGAAAACCGGAAGCCGTATGCCTTCGAGCTCGTCGTGCGGGATGGGCTGAAAACCCTCCGGCAGCTCAGCCACAAGCAATTCGTCGCATAACAGAACAGATTGTACGGCGCTCTTACCTCTTCCTCTTGTTCTTCATCTGGCAATAATACGTCATTACAAACTTTTCGTCCCGTAATCTCTCGGGATTGCCTGGGCCAAGCTGGCGCGCAACAGGCTTGCAAGCTGCAAGTCATCTCACAGCTATAACGGCAACAACCTCGCGCGCACGCGACGAGCTCCCGATTCCACGCATCCGCACGCTTTGAAGCCACAAAACGCAAAACGTACCCAAACCTGACATCCGATGCACCCTGGGCGCCTGCCTCGTTTCATCAAAATGGGATGCTGGCAGAGGCGAAGGTGAAGCTGGCGTGTGCGCGGGGTGTGCGATTAGTGGGGGAGCCGCGCGACGGTTTTTAGCGGTCTACAATCGGCGCTCTTGAGCTTTGCATGGGGCCAACCAGGTCCGCCGCAGATGGGGGGGATGTCATGGAAATAGACTTGGTATATATGCTCAGCCAGCTTCCGGTGACGACCGTCATCGACTATCTTGGCGTGGTCATCGGCGTCGTCGCCGGAACGCTGTACGCTATCGACCGTCAGATGGACACCCTCGGCGCCGCATCGCTAGGAATCGTCACCGGTTTCGGCGGCGGCATCATCCGGGACCTACTCTTGCAAGATCAGGGCATTTTCTTCATGGAGCACCCGATGGTCATCCTCGCGGGAATCTGCATCAGCGTGGCCATGTCGCTCAGCCGGCGCTTCCTAACCGATTTCTACCAGCGACTTTTCTACATCGACGCGTTTTGCATGGCATGGTACGTGCTCGCAGGCGCGAGCAAGTCGTGGTTTGCGGGCGTCGGAGCCGTGATTTCGGTTATCTTGGGCAGCGTCACCGCGGTCGGCGGCGGAGCGTTGCGCGATATCTGCACGGGAGAAGTTCCGCGCGTTTTCCTGCCAGGCAAGTTCTATGGCGTATCGAGCGTAGTCGGAGCGCTGTTTTACGTGGTACCCGTCGAGTTCGGAGCGACCCAAGACCTGGCTTCCGTGCTTTGCATTGCATCGGGGTTCGGGTTGACGGTGCTCTCGGAACACTTTGGCTGGCATACTCACGGCGCACCTGCAACGCATCGGCAGCAGCGCTGCGCATCCGAGGACGCCTGTTCCGAGAGCGGCTGTTCGAAGAACGGCCGCTCCAAAGACGACGCAAACAAGAATACGACCCCGTAGGCAATTGCCGCATGTGATGAGCCGGTTCACGCGCAGGGCCCGCATGCCGCACGGGACATGCTGGCCGCAGGCCGCACGACCTGCGGGGCCATTTGGACCACAGCCTACAGGGCCGTCTCCTCGGGACTGCTATTCGGGGCTGCGCCCTGCGCAGAGGTAGAAGACCGCCAGCAGGCCCGGCCCGCAATGCGCGCCGATGACGACGCCGAGCGACGTGATCGTAATGCGCCCAACTTCCGGGACAGCCTGGGTTACCTGATCGCGGACCCATTCGGCATCAGCGTGGCAATCGGCATGCAGGATATGAATCTCGGTGCCGGTCGCGTCGGTTTTCGACAGGTCGTTGATGATGCCGTCGCGGATGGCCCTGAGCGCCTGCTTGCGTCCGCGCACTTTCTTCACCACGTCGAGCGTTCCGGCATCGGGAACGTAAAGCACGGGCTTGATGTTGAGGACGGTTCCGACGAGCGCCGAGGCGTTCGAAACGCGCCCTCCGGCTTTCAGGTAATTGAGGTCGTCGACGGTAAAGCGATGCGCGATCTTGAGCTTGTTCTCATTGCCCCATTCCACGACCTCGTCGAAGCTCTTTCCCGACTCCCTGAGCCTGACCATGTTCTCGACGAGGGTGCCGAGGCCACCCGAAATGCAGCGCGTGTCCATCACATGCTGGGGGAAGCTGTCCAAAAGCGCATAAAAGGGGGCTGTCCCCAGTTATGCACTTTTGGGCAGCCTCGGGGGCAAAGATGCTACAACCTATGATATGCCCGGTCGCGGCGGCTGAGACCGCGCGACGACGTCTTTCGACCCGTTACTTCAGCAAATCGGAAACGCCATTGCAGGTCAGGTGCGCGAGCAGTTCGGCAGCCCGCTGCTCGGAGACGGCACGTCCGCTGCGCACCCACTGGCGGTAGAAGTCGAGCGCCGTCGTGCGGATGAAGTTCAGCACGAGCTCCTCTTCGTCGCGGGGCAGCCAGCCAAACGGGTCGCCGGCCTGCTTGTAGCGATTCATCTGCTCGGCGTAAACTTGCCCGCCGAAGTCGTAGCTTCCCGCATGGCACACGAACCGCTCGGCACGCTCGCCTTGCGATGCGAGGAAGAGGAAGAACCGCTGCGCGTGCCCGTCGATGTCTTCCGGAACGTCGGCGGTCATCTCGTAATGCTCGAAGAACTCGTCCATGAGCTCGTTTACCACTTCGTCAAATAGCGCCTCGATGGTCTCGTAATGAAGGTAGAACGTCTTGCGGTTGATGCCCGCCCGATCCGTGAGCTCCTTGACCTTGATCCGGTCGGCGTTCTTCTCGGCCATCAGCTCCTCGAAAGCTTGCCGGATGGCAGCGCGCGTTCTCGTGATCCTGGGATCTTGGCTGGCGTTCATGACGTACCCCTCTCGCAGCATTGTGCTCCACGCTCATTGTGAAGCATCGGCGCTCGTTTTCTCCATTACCACTTTTCGAAAACTGTGGCATAAGCACCGCGCTGAAATTCTGGCAATTGCCGCCAGCGCCCGCGCCACGATACCGTTCATTGCAGGGAAAGCCCCGATGGCAAAGGGGCCCAAACAACCGAAAGGGAAAAGGGGGAGCAATGAACGGAACACGCGAGAGCCTGAAGGGCATCACGCGGCGCGGTTTCGTGAAGGGCGCGCTCGCGACGGGCGCCATTGCGGCTGCCGCCGGCAGCGCGGCTACCGCACAGAGCTGGCTCGCGCCGGCAAAGGCCGTGGCGGACGACGCCGACGAGCATGTTTCCTTCACGTACCACAACGAGCACTGCCTGTGCAATTGCATGCTGAAGTGCACGGTGCGCGATGGGCGCCTGTGCATGATCGAGCCGCGTCCCAACGACGACAACCGGTTCCATAACGTATGCCTGAAGGGCATCTCGGAAATTCAGCACATCTACGGCGACGTTCGCATCCAATCGCCCATGCGCCGCACAGGCGAGCGCGGCAGCGGCGAGTTCGAAGCCATCACCTGGGACGAAGCGTTCAAGACGATTGCCGAGGAGTTCCAGAAGTGCCAGAAGTCCTATGGCGAGGACGCGCTGTGGATTCAGTACTCCACCGAAGCGCAGCAGCGCCTAGCGCCGCTTCTGGCTTCGATTCTGCACGCGCAGGCCGGCGGCATGAACGGCTACGACATGGGGCAGGGCAACGGGCTGAACCAGGCCTTCGCGTTCTCGGGCATGTTCGCCCTGAACACGATGTGGGAGTGGCCTCAGGCCAAGACCGTGCTCATGGTCAACTGCAACGTGCTCGAGACCGGCATGATGTGGTCGCGCGGTTTCTTCCAGGCGCAGGAGGCCGGCACCAAGATGATCGTATGCGACCCGCGCTACTCCACGACGGCCTCGAAGGCCGACGAGTGGGTGCCGCTGCGCCCAGGCACCGACCCGGCGCTGTTCCTGGGCATGGTGCACCACATCCTGGACAAGGGCCTGTACGACCGCGATCACGTGATGGCGCACACCAACTTCCCGTTCCTCATCGACGTCAAGACCGGCGAGCTGATAGACGCCGACCCCGAGGCAACTGCCGCTGCGCAGAAGAGATTCGAAGATGCCCAGAAGGCGGGCAAGGAAGCCGTGGCTCCCGTTAAGGCGTTTATGGTGTGGGATGAGGCGGCCAAAGCGGCCGTGCGCTTCGCCGAGGCGAAGAAGCCAGCGCTCGAGGGCACGTTCACCGTCGACGGCCGCAAGGTCTGCACCCTCTTCACGCGCCTGCGCGAGGACATGGCCGAGTACACACTGGAATGGGCCGAGGGCATCACGAACGTCCCTGCCGACCAGATCGCCGACGTTGCCGAGCAGTACGCGGAAGGCCCCTCGGTCATCTGCAACGGCGTGGGCGGCATCGACAAGTACGGCTCGAGCGACATCGCCGGCCACTGCTACGCGCTCATCGCATCGCTTACGGGCAACTACGGCAAGCGCGGCACGGGCTGCGGCATTTATTGCTACCACGTGACGCCCTACGAGGCAGCCCTCGGCGGCTGGCAGCTTCCCGCCGACGCGGCGCCCAGCCCAAGCCCCCAGGGTTTCTACGACATGGTGCGCACCGACAAAGTGCATGCCGCCATGTTCTTCGGCGACATCCCCACGCAGAAGGCGGCCAACTGGAACAAGACGCTCGAATGGATCAACTCGCTCGATTTCATCTGCGTGGCCGATATCTACCACAGCTCGGTGTGCGACTACGTCGACATGGTGTTGCCGAGCTGCTCGAAATTCGAAAGTGCCGACGCCGTCGGCGGCGTCAAGTGCGCCAACGGCTACATCCTTCAGAACCAGAAGATCGTCGAGCCGCTGTTCGAAGCCAAGCAGGACTTCTACATCGAGAAGGGCATTGCCGAAGCCATGGGGCTAGGCGACTTGTATCCCAAGACTGCCGAGGAATACGCCGCCGCCATCCTGAAGAGCGACGATCCGCAGGTCGCGGGCTTCACGCTCGAGAAGCTGTTCGAAGCCGACGGCGCGCTGAAGCTGATCGGCTCAGACGATCCGCTCGGGCCCGAGGTGGGCATGGAGTACCACACGCCCTCCGGCAAGCAGGAGCCGTATTACGAGAACCTCATCAAGTGGGGTCAGGCGTTCCCCGCGTGGGAGAGCCCGCTCGAGGCTTACGTGGACAATCCCCTGCGCGAGAAGTACCCGCTCATGTTCACGCAGAGCCGCACCCGTTTCCGCGTGCACAGCTGCTATTCGGGCGCGAAGTGGATCCAACAGCTCTACGAGCCGCACATCGAGCTGAGCCCGGCAGATGCCGCGGCGCGCGGGCTCGCGAACGGCGACGACGTGGAGGTATTCAACGACCGCGGCAGCTTCCGCACGAAGGTGCTCGTGAACGATGCAATTCAACCCGATATGGCCTACATGGCCGAGTCGACCTACGCGCAGTACATGGACGGCACGCTCATGCAGTCGGTGAGCAACGACCAGCTGACCGAGCGCGGCTACGACCTGCTGTTCGGCCCGATGATCCCCTACAACGACACGCTCATCGAAGTCAGGAAGGTGGGTGCATAACCATGACCAGACTTGCAATGGCAATCAACCGCCACCGCTGCATCGGCTGCTCGACCTGCGCGCTCTCGTGCAAGATGAGCAACAACGTGCCCGACGGCATGCTGTGGAACCGCGTTCTGAACGAGGGCGCCAACACCTACGACGGAGCTGTGGGCGAGTATCCCAACCTGTCGAGGCGCTACCTGCCGCTCGCATGCCAACATTGCGACAATCCAGCCTGTCAGCGCGTATGCCCGACGGGCGCGACCTACACCGACGAATGCGGCCGCGTCGAGATCGACTACGACAAATGCATCGGCTGCCGCATGTGCATGGCCGCCTGCCCCTACAACGCCCGCACGTTCAACTGGGCCGAGCCCGTGCGCGACACCGGTTTCAACTACGGCGAGGCAGCCGTTCCCGCCCGGCGTCGCGGCGTGATGGAGAAGTGCACGCTGTGCAAGGAGCGCGCCGACCGCGGCGATGTTCCCATGTGCGTGCAGAACTGCCCGACCGATGCGCGCATCTACGGCGACCTGGACGATCCCGAGTCGGCAGTTTCACGCGCGATTCGCGAAAACAACGGCTACGTACTGCTCGAGGACAAGGGCACGCGCCCGAAGGTCCACTACTTCAACTAGGAGGCGGCAATTATGCAGACTTCATCAAAGGCAAAAGGCGCCATGATAGCGCTTGCCGCCCTTACCGCCATCGGCGTTGCGGCATGGATCTACCAGCTCGCAAGCGGCCTGGCCGTGACGGGCATGTCTAACATCAACTCGTGGGGCGCTTATATCATCATGTTCATGCTGTTCGTGGGCCTGTCGGCAGGCGGTCTCATCGTGGCGAGCTCCGCGCACGTGTTCAACATCCAGAAGTTCAAGAAGGTGGCGCTGCCCGCCGTCATAACCTCGACGGTGTGCATCTGCTGCGCTGGCATGTTCATCCTCATCGATCTGGGCGGCATCCAGCGTGTATGGCGCATCCTCGCCGGTCCTAACCCCTCGTCGGTGCTCGTGTGGGACATGACGATCATAACGATCTACCTGATCATCAACATTCTCGACCTCGTTTGGATCACACGCGGCGACGAGCATAAGGTCGAAGTGCTCTCGCGCATTGCGCTTCCGGTCGCCATCCTCGTGCACTCCGTGACCGCGTGGATCTTCGGTCTGCAGATCGCCCGCGCTTGGTATTCGGCCATCATGGCGCCCATCTTCGTGGCGTCGGCCATGGACTCGGGCTTGGCGCTGCTGCTCATCGCGCTGGCCGCTCTGGAGCGTGCGGGCGTGTTCACGACGGGAGACGAGCTGTTCAAGAGCCTCGCCGGCCTGCTTGCGACGTGCATTGCAGTTGACGCGTTCTTCATCGGCTGCGAGCTTCTGACGATGGCCTACCCGCAGGCGGGCGAGGCCGTAGCGCTCGGCCATATGCTGACCGGCGCCACCGCGCCGTTCTTCTGGTTCGAGGTCATCTGCGGCCTGCTCGTCCCGTTCTGCATCCTCGTGTTCGCGAAGAACCGCGAGAAGCGCGGGCTCGTGCTCGTGGCAAGCGCGCTCGTCGTGCTCGGCGTGTTCGCCAAGCGCGTATGGCTGCTGCTGACGAGCTTCATCACGCCGAACGTCCAGGGCGCCAACGGCATCTCGCTGGGAACCTATGCTGCCCAAGCCGATGCAGCTGACATGTGGGCGCAGGTTGGTTCGTACGCCCCGACCCCCATCGAGGCGCTCATCGTAATCGGCGTCATTTCCCTCGGTGCGCTGGCCTTCATGATCTTGTCGGGCAAGCTGCTCACGCCCTCGACTCCAAAAGACGAAGCTAGCAACACTACAGCCGAAAACGCTGCATAGCGCACAACCCCTCCCCCTGATCTAAGGTAGCCCAAAAGGGATGCTCCTCTTTGGGTTACCTTAGATAGCTTCCGTGCGCCCGCTGCCCGCGCTCCCTCCGCCCCGCCTTATGTGCCAAGCTCGTCAGAACATACTCAAGGTTGACATCCGATGCATACAGACCATCCGGCACGCACCGAATGTCAACTTTGAGTATGTTTTGGGAAGACTGGGCGAGAAAAAGCCCAGGTCGCCACTTTCGTAGATCCGAAAAACACACCTAGACCTAACATCTGATGCGCCTTCACTGTGCCAGATACAGCAAATGTCGACCCTGAGTATGTTTCGGCATATCCACAGCCGTCTTTTGGGGCCGAATCCTACGAACAGCCAAACATGCTCGCGACAACGCAGCGGGAGTTCGTCTTCCAGAAGATTGACGGCACTCTCGTATGCGTCTACCACCCTGATTTTATGGACGGCATCAACGCTCCTGGCTGGCACGTGCATTTCCTCTCGGAAGACCGAGCGCGGGGCGGGCACGTTTTCGACTTGTCCCTGGCCCACGGCCAAGCCGTGATGCATAAAATAGACCGCATCGAAATACAGCTGCCAGCCACTCCCGCCTTCGACACGTACTCCCTGAAAGAAACCTCCCAAAAAGAAATCGCCGAAGTCGAACAAGGAAACGAAAACGACCCCCGTTACAGGGGCCGTTAATGTTCGTGGTGGTCAGGGGGGGGGACTTGGGCGCTTGCTGTGCAAGCGCTGCCCTGCGCTCGCCCATCGGCGTGCTCGGGCCCGAAGGCGCCACTGGCGCCTTCGCCCTTCTCAGGGTTCAAGTCCAGGCTATGTCTCCAAAAACGAAAACGACCCCATTACAGGGGCCGTGAATGTTCGTGGTGGTCAGGGGGGGACTTGAACCCTCGGCACGCGGATTTTCAGTCCGCTGCTCTACCAACTGAGCTACCTGACCATATGTAATGCATCTGACTGACGCGAAACGTTATTCTACCTGTACGGTTTTAGCGGGTCAAGATGCATTCACGATTTATTCAATCGACACGTTACTACCGCCCTCCAGTAGCCCAGGCCAGCGGCAAGTAATAGCCGCTTGCGCAGCTACTACCTTGTATTTCCTAAAACACGTGTGGCGGCAAGCCTAGCGCCCTGCCGATGACCTGGGCGGACGATCGAGATATCCGCATAAACGGCAAGAGCACGTGGCCAGATTCTAGCTAGCGCGCAAACCGTGCTTCCAGCACGCGCGATGTTCCGTACTCGTCCATCCAGTCGGCATCGCAGCCGACCAGCTGGCCGTCCTCGTCGTACCAGCCCGCGAACGCAAACCCCTCGTCGGGATAGGCGTGGTAGCTCTGCTCCCACTCGCCCGTTTCCTTCCATTGGGCGTTGTAGATGGGATTGAAGGACAAGCCCACCGAACCGCCCTCTGCTGCCCGCAGTCGTAGCGGGTGCTTGCCCTCGCCGCCAGGAGCGAGTGCCCGAATGCTCTTAAGGGGATTGCCCGTTGCGTACAGGTGCCGCAGTAGGGGGTTGGCCGTCGTATCCAGCTCGGTTATGCCGTTGTTCTGAAGCCGCAGGTACTTCAGCTTGGCGTTGCACGACGTATCGAGCGAGGTCAGGCAGTTGTCGTTGACGTACAGCTCTACCAGCTCGGGGTTGCGCGACACATCGATGCTGCGCAGTCGGTTAATGCCGGCATCGATGCCCTGACAAGCGGGCAGCCCGGTCGGGTCCAGAACTTCGATCTGATTGCCCTGCAACCCCAGGATGCGCAAGCTGGGCATATCGGCCAACTCGACCGACGAAATGCGGTTGCGGTACACGTCCACGAACACGATGTCGGCGCAACCCGAAAGATCGAGGTCCCCCACCAGGTCGCATCCACGCAAGTAAATCTCGAAGCTCTGCAACGGGTACACGTCCTCGTTAAGGATGTGTATGCCGAAGCCGATAAGCTTCCCGCCGACTTCTACCACGCCGACGGGAAGATCGGCGCCGTCACCCGGCTCTGCTGCATCGTCGCCGCTTTGGGCCGCCTCGTAGCTCTGGTCCTTAGGCGTCGTCGGAACACGACGAATCACCTGATGGCGTTCCTTGGCTTTGCGCGCATTTGATATGCCCTGTTCGTCGACTTGGGAAAAGAATGCCTCTACAACTTGCCTATCATGGGCGTTCATGTTCATTCTCCGTTCCGAGCGCATCGCGACGCGCTGCGTCAACGCCATGCGTCATAATTCCGCTATACGCCTTTGCGTGAACTTGATGTTAACTCATTCCATTCGCTTTATAACGGAGCTCCCATGCAGCCAATCAGATTGCTTTTTGTATGCCACGGCAACATCTGCCGTTCCACTATGGCCGAATACGTTATGAAACACCTGGTTGAAAAGGCTGGGATGGGCGACCGGTTCGTTATCGAATCCGCTGCAACGTCCACAGAGGAAATCGGCAATCCCGTGCACCGCGGCACGCGCAAGGAGCTCGCACGCCAGGGTATCCCCTGCGGGGACCACCGGGCACGTCAGCTGCGCCGCGCGGATGCGAACGCGTGGGACTACTTCATAGGCATGGATTCCGCCAACATCCGCAACATGAAGCGCATGCTCGGCCCCGAAGCCGATGGGAAAATCTTCAAGCTACTCGAATTCACAGGCCGCGGCGACGACGTTGCCGACCCCTGGTATACCGGCGATTTCCGGACGACGTACCGCGACGTCGACGAAGGCTGCCGTGCCCTGCTTGCCAAGCTAACCGACGGCAAATAGCGTGGACGAGGGAAACATCCCCTCGTCCACCCAAAGACTACCCGAACAGCAGCTCTTTCTCGGCGCCGGGAAGCGCGGCGCGCGCCTGGTCGCGCAGGTTGTTTACGCCGATGAAGAACTGGCGCATCATCGCGACCGTCAGATAGCGGCCCTTGGGCGTAAGCGTCAGCTCCTCGGGGGTGTCGGTCGCAAAAGCGCCTGCCAGCTTCATGAACGCCATCTCTGCCGGAAGGCCGTTCTCGACCGTCATGCCGAAATCCCGCTCGAACTGCAACTTGTCGAGCCGCAAGCCGAACAGCTGCATGAGGAACCGGTAACGCATGCGGTCGTGGATATTGAAATCGGTGCGGCCCATGATGGACATGCGCCCATTCGCAATGGCCTCGCCGTACTCGCGCAGCGAGAACGTGTTGACGTACAGGCTGCTGCCCAAATACGTGATGCCGCCCGATCCGATGGCCGGGTACTCCTCGTACTGCACGACGTACTCGTCAATCATTCCGCCATCGTTGGCGTCTTCGCCCTTATCGTAATCGAAGCGGTTGTACGTCCAGGCGCTGCTGTGCGTGAACAGGGGCTTGTCGCCGCCCGACAAGAGCACGTCGATAATCTGGTAAAAACGCTGCTCGCGGTCGTAATCGACGGCGCCCACCGTCTTGGCCAGCTGCCTCTCGACGCTCGGCGATGCCATGAGCGGGTAGAACGTCGTCTGCGTGCAGCCGCTCTCGACGATGCGCTCGACATCGTGAATGAGCATGTCTTCCGTCTGGGCCGGGAAATTGAAGATCATATCGGCGTTCATGCTGGTGAAATACGGTGTGGCCAGCTGAATACGCTCGACGATCTCGTCGGCGCAACCGTACTTGTCGTATCGGTCCATCTGCTTGAGCAGCCCGTCGTCGAAGCTCTGGACGCCTACGCTCAGACGCTGCACGCGACCCTGGAGCTTCTCGAGGATTTCGGGCACCAAGTGATTAGGGTTGGTTTCGCTCGACACTTCCTTGATGCTGAACAGCTCACGCGCCTGGTCGATCGTGGCGCACAGCTCGTCGATCATGACCGTGGGCGTTCCGCCGCCGATGTAGACGCTATCGAAATCGTAACCCAGGTCAGCGAGCATGCGCATTTCGGTACGCATGCTCTCGAAGTACGGCACCGCCCGTTTCTCGCTGAACGGGAACCGGTTGAACGAGCAGTACGGGCACAGCTTCGTGCAAAACGGCACGTGCATGTACAGCATGTAGCGCTTGCCCGGCTGTGGCGCCGGCACATGCGTGTCGGTCGTCGGGTTGATTTTCAAATAGTTCTTCGAGGTCGTCTTGACCGCGAAACTCAGCAGTCGTTCTGAAAGCATCGATTATCTCCGTATGCGTAACGGTCAAAAATGTGAAAAAGGGGTCTGACCCTTTTTACACATTCCAGGAATCGCGGCCCTTTATGGCGCGCAGGCCGATGTCGGTGCGGTTCTGCTTGCCCTCGAACTGAATGAGGTCGCAAGCTTTGTATGCCAGCTCGCGCGCTTCCTGGAACGTCGCGCCCATAGCGGTGACGTTGAGCACGCGGCCGCCCGCGGTCACGAGCTCGCCCGCTTCGTTGACGGCGGTACCGGCATGGTAGACCTTCACGTCGTCGAGCGCATCCGCCGCATCGACGCCGGTGATGACCTTGCCCTTCTCGTAAGCACGCGGATAGCCTTCGCTCGCCAGAACCACAGTGACCGCCCATTTGTCTGCCCACGTAAGCGAAATGTCCTCGGGACGTCCTTCGGCCACGGCCAACATGACTTCGACGAGGTCGGATTCCAGGCGCGGCAGCACGACCTGCGTCTCGGGATCGCCAAAACGCGCATTGTACTCGAGCAGCTTGGGGCCGGCAGGCGTCAGCATGAACCCGCCGTACAGCACGCCTCGGTAATCGTTTTCGAACTCGCGCGCAGTGGCGGCAGCGGCGTCGGCCATGACCTGCTGCATCGTTGCAAGCTCTTCATCGGTGACGATGGGCACGGGCGAATACGCGCCCATGCCGCCCGTGTTGGGGCCCTCGTCGCCATCGTAAGCGCGCTTGTGGTCCTGCGAAGGCGCCATGCAATATGCCTTGCCCGCCGACACGAACGCGAGCATCGAGCACTCGGGACCGGTCAGGCACTCTTCGATGACGACCATACTGCCAGCTTCGCCGAACGCGCCTTCGAAGCACGACTTCACGGCATCGTGGGCCTCTTCGACTGTCTGCGCCACAATAACGCCCTTGCCTGCGGCCAAGCCGTCGGCCTTAACGACGATCGGCGCGCCTTTCTCGTCGATATAGGCATGCGCCTCGGCTTCGTCGGTCGTCGACAGGTATTCGGCCGTGGGCAGCCCGTTGCGCATCATGAATTCCTTGCAGAAGGTCTTCGAGCCTTCGAGCTGCGCTCCCTGCGCATCTGGCCCGAACACGGGAATGTCTGCCGCGCGCAGCACGTCAGCCACGCCCGCGACGAGCGGGGCCTCGGGGCCAATGACCACGAAGTCGATGCCGTGCGTCTGCGCAAAATCGAGCACAGCCTCGCCGTCTTCGGTGTTCAGGCCCTTCACGTTCTCGGCAAAGCCCGCAGTACCGCCATTGCCTGGCGCTACGTAGAGCCTCTCGCACTTCGGCGACTTGTTAAGCGCCCACGCGATAGCATGCTCGCGTCCACCACTACCAAGTACCAGAATGTTCATGTCCGTTCCCTTCCTAATGAACTCGAGATAACGAAGCCCGGGGCTGCCGTCTCATGTCGACGCACCTGAAGCTGCGAAGAGCGCAGGCGCGGCGGGAGCGAGGACTGTCTGAGCGCCCGCAGGGCGCGAGTTCCGCAGCTGCCGCGCCGAAGCGATGAGCGGTTAGCTTCAGCAGCGGCGACGTGAGGCGGCAGTCCCGGGCGGCCCGATTCCTTAGTCCTCTTCCCTGTACCAATCGCGCACGATGGTCTGATCGCGGTCGGGTCCCACGCTCACGAAGCTGATGCGCACGCCGGTGATCTCCTCGAGGTGCTTCACGTAGGACTGCGCGTTGGCGGGCAGCTCCTCGAACTTGCGGCATTCCGAGATGTCCTCGCCCTTCCAGCCGGGCAGCTCTTCGTAGATGGGCTTGGCATGGAACAGCACCGACTGCTGCATGGGAAAGTAATCGTAGCGCTTGCCGTCGCATTCGTAGGCGACGCAGACCTTTATGGTGTCGAACTCCGAGAGCACGTCGAGCTTGGTCAACGCCACGTCGGTAAGCCCGTTGGTCTCGACTGCGTAACGGCCGATGACCGCATCGAACCAGCCACAGCGACGTTTGCGCCCGGTCGTCACGCCGAACTCATGGCCAGCCGCGCACAGGCGCTCGCCGATCTCGGCCTCTTCGCCCGTACCGCCGTCCTCGGGGAAACGCTGCTCAGTGGGGAAAGGACCGCCGCCCACACGCGTAACGTAAGCTTTTTGAATGCCCAGCACGCGGTTGATGGCCTTGGGGCCGACGCCCGTGCCCGTTACGGCACCGCCAGCGCAGCACGCCGACGAGGTGACATAGGGATAGGTGCCGTGGTCGATGTCGAGCAGCGTGCCTTGGGCGCCTTCGAACAGGATCGACTTGCCGTTGCGCAGCGCCTCGTTCAGCAATTGGGCGGTTTCGGCCATGTAGGGTTTGAGGATGCGCGCGTAGGGCAGGTACTCCTCGCAGATCTCTTCGACCGTATAGGTATGCAGACCGTAAACCTTTTCGAGGATAGCGTTCTTCTGCTGAAGCACGGTTTCGAGCTTCAGGCGGAAAACCTTCTCGTCCATGAGGTCCTGAACGCGGATGCCCTTGCGAGCGGCCTTATCTTGGTAGCACGGACCGATGCCGCGCTTGGTCGTACCGATCTGGTTCTTGCCCAGGCGCTTTTCGTCGGCGCCGTCGAGGTCCTTGTGGTAGGGCATGATGATGTGGGCGTCGCAGCTGATCTTGAGGTTCTTGCACGAGATACCCTCGGCCTCGAGCATGGCCATTTCCTTGATCAGCACGCCCGGATCGATGATGACGCCATTGCCGATGACGGGCGTGATATCTTCGTACATGACGCCCGAAGGCATAAGATGCAACGCCAGCTTCGTATCGCCGTGAATCACGGTGTGCCCTGCGTTGTTGCCGCCCTGGAAGCGCACGACGTAATCGTAATCATGGGCTATCAGGTCGGTGACCTTGCCTTTGCCTTCGTCGCCCCATTGAGTCCCGACCAGCACCGTATTGGTCATGTCGAATCCTTTCGTCTTGGTTGCGAAAACGATTATATCTCAGCCAAGGAAACGATTCTTTATCCGTTGGGGATGAGTCAGAACAGTTCTTCCAACTCGTTAGGGTGTTTCAACTCGCCTAGCCTAAAAATGATGCTCCTCTTTGGACTCCCCTACATGAGTGCCGCGCCGCGAAAGGCCTGTTGGCGGCACGTGTTCGCTTGACTTCGCCCAACTTATGTGAATATACAGGAACAGTGGCTGCAGAATCGCTCACGCTTGCCGCCATCAGGCCTTTCGCTCCCATTCTGTTTTGACGGCAGTTCTTGCGCCGATTAAGGGTACCAAAGGGAACACCTTTTTAGGCTGGCGAGCCTCCCCTACAACTGCAGGCACTCCAACGTGGGATCGGCGTCCCGCAGGGCGGCGACGGTCTGGCGATGGCAGGTGAACACGATGACCTGGCGCGTGCGCGCAAGCTCGGCAAGAACCTGAGCTGCGCACGCACGCCTGGTAGCGTCAAAGTGCACGAGGATATCGTCAGCAATGACCGGGATATCGCGCCCGACCGCCGTGGCCTGCATGAGCATGGCAACGCGCAAGGCAAGGTAGAGCTGCTGGCAGGTGCCAAGCGAAAGATGACGCACATCGCGGACCTCGCCTGCTGGCGACACCGCTGTCAAGTGACCTTCGGGCGTCATGTTCATGCGCACCCAAGCTCCATCCGTCAAGGCCTCGAACAACCAACTGGCCTGCGCGTATACTTCGGGTTGGCTTCTGCTCTCCCATGCGGCGATCGCTTTCTCGAGTATTCGCTTTGCAAGTAGCAGCTCCACGAGCTCGTGCTTGCGCTCGCGCATTTGGCAACGCAACTGGTGGAATCTTGCCTTTGCCCGATCGAACGTCGTATCGTCGAGCGCCCTGCCCAAGCGACGGTCCAGCGCGTCGAAACGCCCGTTCATATCGTCGAGGGCGCTTCCCAACGCATCGCGTTGCGCAACCGCATCGTGGATCAGCGTATCGACTTGCGCCACGGTGCCATCGAATGCCAAGCCGTTCTCTGCAAGAAGCGCCTCCCGCTCACCGCGCAGCGTTTCGAGCGCCGCGCTTTCCGACGCGATGCGCATCGAAAGCGCCGAGAGCCTTTGGTTCTCGAGACTCAAGCGCGATCGTTCTTCGCGCGCATCGTCGAGGAGGGCGCGCGCCTGGCGTATCGAGCCCTCAGCTGCGCCGAGCCCCGAATCATCCAGGAAGGCCCTGACCCGATCGTCGACGTGATCCTTAGCGCGCTCTGCCGCTTCGAGCTTCTTTTGGTCCTGCACCATGACCCATTGGGCGTCCTTGCGACGCTCTTCGAGCACTTCTGCCCTCTTGTCGGGCCTCAGCAGCACCGCAAGCGCGCCAGCGGCAAGCAGCCCGGCAAACACCATGAGTCCGATGCCGAACACCGTGAACGAAAGGCTCTGCGAGTGGCGGCCGTACGCAAACACCAGCACGGCAGCAACGATGAACGCAACCGGCAACAGAATCGACGCAATGACCTGGAACCTCCTCGTGGTACGGCCGCGTTCGAGGGCTCCCTGATCTTCCCCGATTTCAAGCAAGGCTTCGTACGAGGCGGCAGAGGTCGCGGCGTTCTCGCGCGCTGCATCGACGGCGCGTACGGCTTTTGCCTGCTCGTCGGCAAGCTCGTCCACCGAATCGCGCAGCGCGCGCTCGACGGGACCGTCGAGCGCCAAAAGGTCTTGCGGGCAGTTCGTATTGGCAGCTGCAGCGCCCTCGGCTGCCGCCTGGTCGTACTCGGCTCTGAGCGCTCCGATTTCGGTTTCGCGCGACTGAATCTGCGCGTCGATCGACTCGACTCGCACGCGTGCGAGCCTAAGTGACTCGAGCCGATCGGCTGCCTCGTCGAGCCGGGCGGCAGCAACGGCACGCCCCTCCACGAGCTCGCGCCGTTCGCGGTCTTGCTGCTTGAGCAGCTCCACTTCCTCGGCAGCTGCAGCTACTTGCGCACGTGCAGCTTCGAGCTCGCTAGCCAGCTCGCCGACCGAGCCTTCCCCGGCCGGCGCGGTAAGCGCAGCTATGCGCTGCTCGACCTCGACATAAGCAGCTGACGGGCTCGTGCCGGTCGCGGACCCGGCTGCGAGCAGCCGCGCGGTAACGTCCGAGGTATTGCTCAGCGAGCGCAGCTCATCGGACGTCAGCCAAAACATGGTGCGATATGTGGCGCTGTCCAAATCCGACACGACGCCCGCATCGCCCTGCAAGCCCTCATCGTTGCGCACACGGGAAACAACGCTCGACGACTCGCCTGCGCGCTCTTTGAATTCAAGCGAGCCCGAGCGCTCGCCCTCGGAAGGGCGGTAGGTGTTGCGCACACCGCGCGCTTCCTCCCATCCGAACAGGACGCCGCCGATAAACGAGGCAATGGAGCTCTTGCCCGCTTCGTTGGGACCGTAAACGACGTTGAGCCCCGGGCTCAGCGGGCCTAAATCCAGGCCGGCCAAAGACCCGTAGCGGTCGATGTGAACGCGTTGGAGAAACCGGCTCATAGCTCCTCCTTCGCCAACAGGTCGCGCACGAGCGTCTCGGCGGCATCGTTGAAGTCGCCGACGCGCCGAACCAGCGAAGCCGGCACGTCGATGCCCCTCTTTACGAGCTCGCTTTGCACGTAGTTGACCATTTGGGTGCCATTCGCACGCTGTTCATCGGAAACGCGCAGCACATGCGCTTCGAACAGCCCCTCTTTCAAGGCCGCTCGCCTATCGCGCACCGATTGCGTGCGATCTATGAGCGCATCGCAGAAAAATGATGGATAGCCTGCGTTTATACGTTTGCGCAAATCGCGGATCACTTCAGCTCGGCAAAGGTAATCGTGCAGTTCGGTCGCCCCTGTCAGCACAATGCGCTCGACCATTTCGTCACAGCCCGCCTTGCCGTTTTCGTGAAAGAGCTCGGCTTGGACGAGCCGAGCAACGTCGGCCAGAGTCTGGCAAGCCGAAACGTCGACGCTTATCGTATGGAAAACGACACTGGCCGTCGGGATGAATTCGATGGTCGTGTGCGGCGGCTCGGAACCGGGGCGCTCCTCCATCGTCACCAGGAAGCACCCGCGTTCTCCGGATTCCTTCAAGTCTCGTCCCTGGATGCAACCGGGAAACACGATGCGGGGACGTTCTTCGGACGGCTTCACAAGCCTCTTGTGCAAATGCCCGCACGCCCAGTAGTCGACGTCGGCCGCCAAAAGTGCCCGCGGATCCGAATACGCCTTGCTTTGGTCCAAATCAAGGCCGGTATGGATGATGCCCAGGCAAAACGGAGCGCTCTTTGCCCGAGGGTTCGATGGACTCAGCGCCTCAAGCGCGCTCGCGCGGTCGATTCCGGCGGCTATCGGCTCGTCGATGGGCCATGCCTGATTGCGGTAGCCGCGGGCGCCTATAAGGCATAACGGCTCGTCTCCGCGTTCGAATAGGGCAAACTCCGGCCCCTCCGCACCCAACAGGTGGCACGACGGAGGCAAACGGTCAAAGTCGTTGCGCCAGACGCTGTACGGATCGTGGTTTCCCGTTGTCAGGTACGTGGATATGCGCGCGTCGTCGAGCTTTTGGAGCCCCTCGAAGAAATGCAGGTAATCCGCATATGATGCGCCCGACGTGTCGAACATGTCGCCAGCAATGACCACGAAGTCGACGTCGTTTGCCAAAGCTGCATCGATAACGCGGTCGTATGCTTCGGATATCGCGCTTCGCAGCCGCGTCGCCCATTGCTCCGACAAGTCGCAGAATCCGCGCATCGGTGCGCCGAAGTGCAAATCGGCCGTATGCAGAAACGTGATTTTCCTGGTCATAATGAAACAGTGTAGCACGCGATGAGCCAGTCTAGCTGGTAGGTGACTCATTGTGCACAATGAGTCACCTACCAGCTAGACTGGCTCATCGCGTACGGCAAACCCTACATATGGGAATCGTCGGCGTAATCCATGAAGCGTGTGTATTCGCTGACAAAGGCCAGGGTGATATCGCGCGTGGGGCCGTTGCGGTGCTTAGCCACGATGAGCTCGGCCGTGCCCAGCGGCGGACGACCGTCTTGCTCGGCTTCGACTTCGTCCATCGAGCGGTCGATGAACATGACGATGTCGGCGTCCTGCTCGATCGAGCCCGATTCGCGCAAATCCGAAAGCTGAGGACGCTTCTTGCCGCGCATCTCGACGGCGCGCGAAAGCTGGGAAAGGGCGATGACCGGCATGTTCATCTCTTTGCCCAGAATCTTGAGCCCTCGCGAGATCTCGCCCACCTCGACAGCGCGGTTGCCGTCGCGGCGCGTCTGGGGCGGCTGCATGAGCTGCAAGTAATCGACGATGATCAGCCCCTTGCCCGGCTCAACCGCCCGCAGTTCGCGACGCGCCTTCGCGCGCGCTTCCAAAATCGAGAGGCCCGGCGAGTCGTCGATGTACAGATCGAGCTTGGCAAGGCGGTTCGACGCATCGGCAATAGCCCCCCAGTCGCCTTCCGAGATGAAACCGCCACGGATCTTCGACAAGCTGATACGCGCCTCAGCGCAAAGGATACGCTGGACGAGCTGCCCCGCACTCATTTCCAACGAGAAGAAGGCGACCGACGTGCCCGCCTTGGCGGCATTGACAGCCAGGTTCAGAGCGAACGATGTCTTGCCAACACCCGGGCGCGCAGCCAGGATGACCAGATCGCCCGCCCGCAGGCCGTGAAAGAGGTTGTCGACGTCGGTAAAGCCCGTCGGCACGCCCGCCATGTGGGAGCCCTGCTCTGCAAGTTTGGTAATCTCTTCGAAAGCCTGGGTCAGCAACGTATCCATCTTGGTGAACGACGAGGAGACGCGCTGCTCGGTAACCTCGAAGAGCGTTCGCTCGGCATCCTCGACGACCTCGTCGAGGTCGTCGGGCGCGTTGTAGGCAAGCGCGCTGATCTGGGTCGCAGCGTAAATCAGGTCGCGCAGCACCGAGGTGCGCTTGACGATGTCGGCATGGTTCGACCAGTTGGTCAGCGCAAACGTGTTGTCAGCCAGCTCGACAATATAGGAGCGGCCGCCGATCGCGTCCAACTGGCCCGAGGCGTTCAGCGTATCGGCAAGCGAAATCTGGTCAACTGGAATCCGCCGCGCATGCAAGTCGCGCACTGCCTCGAAGATGATGCGATGCGCCGGGCGGAAGAAGTTCTCGGGCTTCAGCTTTATGGCGATTTCCTCGAGGATGTCGGCGTTGAGCATGCACGCAGCCAAAACCGATTTCTCAGCCTCGATATTCGCAGGGATAGGCTTGTTAGCAGTCGAAACCTCGTTGTTGTTCGGCATAGAGCCATCCCCTTTCGTTTACCGCGAATGCGTGAATCCCCATCATATAACAAAGTCATGCGAATCCGCGCAATTACTGTCCCACCGCGTTTGCGCGGGCGGAGGCGCGCTCCGGCTTGGCTTCGGCTAAGCCTATATGAAGTAAAGAAATTAGTGCCTGCAGAATCGCCGGAGTCACGCCTCCGCCCGCGCAAACGCTTCGTTTTTTCGCTCGATCGGCGACTTGGCATCAATGGTGAGCGGAGTGGCTTTGCGCGCGGGGGTGTGACTCTGGCGATTCTGCAGGCACTTTCCCTGTAATTCACTTAGATTAGCCGAAGCCAAGCCGGAGCGCGCCCCCGCGCGCAAAGCCACGGCGGGACCAGAAGCACCGTACGTGGAAGAAAGAAGAAAGCCCCTTGCTCCACGAAGGATGCAAGGGGCTTGCGTTGTATGCAAAAGCCTGCGAGCTTATTCCTCGGCAGCGGCTTCCTCGGCAGCCTCGGCTGCCTCTTCGACAGCTTCCTCGACTTCCTCGGCAGCTTCTTCTGCTGCTTCGGGAGCCTCGGTGGCGCTCTCGTCGACGACGTTGAGCTTCAGAGCTGCCTTGATGTCGCGGTACAGAGACACCTCGACAGTGTGCTCGCCGACAACCTTGATGGCCTGGCGCACGTCGATTCGACGACGGTCGATGTCGACGTCGACGGCTTCCTTGACCGCGTCGGCGATCATCTGGGCCGTAACGGAGCCGAACAGGATGCCCTCTTCGCCAACCTTGGCCTTGACAGTCAGGGTAGCGGCCTCGAGCTTGGCCTTGAGCTCCTGCGCGTTGGCAATGCGGACTTCCTCGCGCTTGGCGATGTTGTTGCGGCGCTGCTCGAGCTGCTTCAGGTTGCCCTTGGTGGCCTGAATGGCAATGCCCTTGCGCAGCAGGTAGTTGTTCGCGAAACCGCGGGCGACCTCTACGACGTCACCCTCGCCGCCCTTACCAGGCAGCTCCTCGAGAAGAATGACCTTCATGCGATCCCCCTTCCCTAATCGCGATTGCGGCGACGGTCGCCGCGACCGCTGACGGCCGGAACCGCGTACGGCATGAGTGCCATGGTGCGTGCGCGCTTGACGGCGTTGGCGATATCGCGCTGATGCTGCATGCAGGCGCCCGTCACGCGACGCGGCTTGATCTTGCCACGATCGGTAACGAACTTGCGCAGCAGCTGCGTGTCCTTGTAGTCGACGTAGTCTACCTGGTCCTTGCAGAACTGGCAGTACTTACGACGAGGCTGTTTCGAGTAATCAGCCATCGTTTACCTCTTTCTTGATGTTTAGAACGGAATGTCGTCGTCGTACACCGAAGAGGTCGTATCAATCGCCGGCGCCTGGGCCGCAGGAGCAGCGGACTGGTATCCGCCCGCATTGCCACCTTGGTAGCCGCCGTTGTTCTGATAGTTCCCGCCGCCCTGGTAGCTATTGTTCTGGTAGCCACCATTGTTCTGGCTGTTGCGCGGCGAGAGGAATTCGAGCTCGTCTACGATGACCTCGAGTTTCGAGCGCTTCTGCCCATCACGCTCCCACGTGCTGTAGCGAAGCTTGCCCTCGAGACCGATCTTGCTGCCTTTCGAAAGGTAATTCGAAACCGCTTCGGCGCGCGTGCCGAACATCGTGCAGTCGATGAAGTTGGCGTAGTCTTCCCATTCTCCGGTCTGACCGTTCTTGCGACGGTCATTCACGGCGATGCCGAACGACATGATTGCCATGCCCGACTGAGTGCGACGGACTTCCGGGTCGCGTGTCAGATTACCTGTGAGGACAACTCGATTGATGCTCATGATTCCACCTCTTCTAGCCTTGCGCCCATAAGGGCGCTACCCGATTAATCGCGGTCAGTGCGGCACACGATCATGTGACGCTCGACGCTGTCGTTGATGCGCAGGATGCGATCAAGCTCGGCGATGTGGTCGGGGTTGGCATGGAAGTTGATCAGGATGTAGTCACCCTCGGTCAGCTTGTTGATCTCGTACGCGAGTTTGCGCTTGCCCCAGTCTTCGTGGTTGTCGATCGTGCCATTACCCTCGGTAATGACGTTCTCGATACGAGCCATGACCTTTGCACGAGCTTCCTCTTCGAGAGTCGGAGCAACAAAGAACAGCAATTCGTAAGCCTTCATCAGCTCACCTCCTTTGGACTTAACGGCCCCGGGCTGGTGAAGGCTCACACCGGGGCAGGATAAAACAGCCTGCCTATTCTAGCAAAGGGATTAGCCCTTCACAAGAAATACCCAGTTCGGCACTGCGAACTCGGCGCGTCGCCCGAGTTTTTACGACGCGCCGACCAACCACGTGCTCATAGTAGGTCGGCACGGTTGCCCCACAACCCGACGCGCTACGCCGTACAGCACCATAAAACATTGCCCGAAACGCGAAGAAGGCGGCGCGGATATCCCCTCGGACATCCGCGCCGCCCCTCTGCGGTCGCCTCGATGTTGCCCGCAGCTTGCCCTGCGAGCCCCAAAACTATGCCTCTTGGCCCTCTTCGGCGCCTTCGTCTTCGTCGTCTTGCAGATCGGCGAGGTTCAGCATGTAGTTAAGAGCGTTGCTGACGTAAATCGGTTCCTCGGCAAACGTGACAACGCCCTGGTTATCGACGTTGTACGGCAATCCGATGGCATGGCCGTAAGGCTCGCCTGGGCAACCGCCCTCAGCAATGAGGCAGTCGTGCTTCTGGTTCTTCGGCCCTATTTCGATGTAGCCGTCGTAGCAGAATCCGTACGCAGCGGCACCGCGTGCGTTTTCCACCGTGCGACGGGCGGAATGGAAGCACTCGGCGACGTCGTCGCCCGGATGCTCCTCCATGAACAGGGTTTCGCCCACGGCAAGCGCCGAGAACGGAATGACTTGCTCGCCTTTCTGCATGCGCTCGGAAGCGTCCTTCAGGCAATAGCGCAAGACGTTCTCGAGCACCAGCGGAATCTCGATGCGCTCTTGCTCGCCAGAACCCGAGCCATCCTTCAAAAAGCGCGACAGGTCAACGTTAAGTTCAGACACAACGGCCCCCTTATTAAGTCGTCAAACACAAGTCCGTCCATTATAGATGAGACTCCCCCGAGAGGGAAATCGCAACGAACCCAGCCGTTGCGCACTCTCGCCAATCTATTGCTGCCCACAGTCCAATTCCCGCATTAGATGGCCCCATTTCCGCACCTCAGCAGTATGCCCCTAGATAATAACGTTACTATCCAGGTCAAGCAGCCCAGGTTGGCGGCAGGATGCGTAGCCGCTTGCGCAGCCACTAACTTCAATCATTCTAAAGCGCGAGCAGCTGTAGGCCTAGCGCCCTGCCGCTTACCTGGGCGGACGATCGAGGAGCGCGCGAGGAGCTGTAGGCCTAGCGCCCTGCCGCCGACCTGGGCGGACGAGCAAGAGGCCATACAGCAACTATCGCTTTCGCAAACTGCAGCTCAAACCAAGCGCCTACTGCAGCAGGGCATCGAGGTCGAGCGGCTTTTCGACGCGGCAGGTATAGGAGCCTTCCTCGTCGACGTCCACGAGCACGTGGTCGCCTTCCAGCAAATTGCCGCGAACAACTTGCTCGGCGATGCGGTCGACAACTTCACGCTGAATCAGGCGCTTCAGCGGACGGGCGCCGAAAACCGGGTCGTAGCCATCGATGGCCAGCGACTGCATGGCAGCCGGCGTCACGTCGAGAGTCACACGACGATCGTCGAGGCGTTTGCGCACATCGGCCAGCTGCAGCTCGACAATCGGCTCGATGTCGCTGATGCTGAGCGAATCGAAGGTGACGATGTCGTCGATACGGTTCAGGAACTCGGGCCTGAACGTTGCGCGTAGCGCCTCGTCGATGGCGCGCTGCTTGGTCTCCTCGTCGCCGTTCTCGGCGAACTCGCGGATGAACTGCGACCCGACGTTGCTCGTCATGATGATGATTGTGTTCTTGAAGCTGACCACGCGCCCTTGCCCGTCGGTCAGACGGCCGTCGTCGAGCACCTGCAACAGCACGTTGAACACGTCGGGGTGCGCCTTCTCGATTTCGTCCAGGAGCACCACCGAGTACGGCCTGCGGCGCACGGCCTCGGTCAGCTGACCGCCCTCGTCGTAACCCACGTATCCCGGAGGGGCGCCGATCAGGCGCTGCACGCTGAACTTCTCCATGTATTCCGACATGTCGATGCGCACCATGGCCTTCTCGGAGTCGAACAGGTATTCGGCAAGCGCCTTGGCGAGCTCGGTCTTGCCCACGCCCGTAGGCCCGAGGAACATGAACGAACCGATGGGCTTATCGGGATCGGACAAACCGGCGCGGTTGCGGCGAATGGCCCCGGCAACCACGTTGACGGCCTTGTCCTGGCCGATGACGCGCTCGTGCAGCTTGGCTTCCAGGTCGACGAGCTTTTCCATCTCGCCCTTCATCATCTTCTGAACCGGGATGCCCGTCCAAGCGGAAACGACCTCGGCGATTTCTTCCTCCGAAACCTCTTCCTTCAAGATGGCCCCGGATTCCTGCCGCTCGTTAAGAGCCTGCTCGGCCTCGGCCAACTTCTGACGCAGAGCCGGAATCGTGGCGAATCGCAGCTCGGAAGCGCGCGACAAGTCGCCCTCGCGCGCAGCGCGCTCTTCCTCGACCTGGGCCGCATCGAGCTCGGTCTTGATGTTCTGCACGTCGACGATAGCGTCTTTCTCGTTTTGCCATTCGGCCTTGCGAGCATCGAGTTGCTCTTGCGCAGCGGCTATGTCGCGGCGCAGGGCCTCCAGGCGCTCCTTCGAGGCCTCGTCAGTCTCTTTCATCAGCGCTTGCTCCTCGATTTGCATTTGAGTGAGCTTGCGCGCAGCTGCGTCGACCTCTTCGGGCATCGAGTCAATCTCGATGCGCAGACGGCTGGCCGCCTCGTCCATGAGGTCGATGGCCTTGTCGGGCAAGAACCTATCGGCAATGTAGCGGTTGGAAAGCTCCGCAGCAGCCACGATAGCGCCGTCGGTGATACGCACGCCGTGATGGATCTCGTACTTTTCCTTCAGGCCACGAAGAATGGCGATCGTATCCTCGACCGTGGGCTCGCCCACGACGACCGGCTGGAACCTGCGCTCGAGTGCCGCATCCTTCTCGATGTACTTGTGGTACTCGTCAAGCGTGGTCGCACCGATGGCATGCAACTCGCCACGCGCGAGCGCTGGCTTGAGCATGTTGCCCGCGTCAATCGTGCTGTCGCCGCCCGAACCGGCACCCACGATGGTGTGCAGCTCGTCGA
>DFIX01000050.1:9031-62137 GCA_002371495.1 Eggerthellaceae bacterium UBA3686 | reverse complement strand
AGCTCGTCGATGAACAGGATGATGCGCCCGCCCGAGTCCTTGACCTCGCGCAGAACCGCCTTCAGCCGGTCCTCGAATTCACCGCGGTACTTGGCGCCAGCCAGCATCGAGGCGATGTCGAGACTGATGATGTCGCGGTCCTTCAAGCTGTTGGGCACGTCGCCCGCAACGATGCGCTGCGCCAGGCCCTCGACGATAGCCGTCTTGCCGGTACCGGGTTCGCCGATGAGCACCGGGTTGTTCTTCGTGCGGCGGCTCAATACCTGAATCGTACGGCGAATCTCCTCGGTACGGCCGATAACCGGGTCGAGCTTGCCCTCGCGCGCCTGTTGCGTCAGGTTCTGGCCGTATTGGTTCAGGGCATCGAGCTCCATCTTGGAAGTCTGGTCAGTCACGCGGGCGTCACCGCGCAGCTGATCATAGGCTTCCTCGACCGTCTTGGCCGTAACGCCTGCGCTGTTCAGAACGCGCCCCGCATCGCCCTTGTCGGCTGCCAGGGCAATCAGCAGGTGCTCGGTCGTGGCGTAGCTATCGCCCATCTTCTCGGCCGCCTTCACGGCCGCATCGATGACCTTCAGCAGGTCGTTACCCGGAATGGTCATAGCCATGCCGCCATTGACCTTGGGCTTTGCCTCGATGGCCGCATTCACGTTGCGCTTGAGCGACGCCGGATCGGCGCCGATGCGCTTGAGGATGGCCTCGAGATTGTTCTCGGACGCATCGAGCACAGCCTTCAGAAGGTGAATCGGTTCGATGACGCTCGCCTGCGCATCGCCCGCCACGCCCATCGAAGCCTGAAATGCTTCTTGCGCCGATATGCTCAGTTTATCTAACCTCATAGGAAACTCCTTCCTATTGTTTCTATTATTCCGATCCCGCCGCTCGCTCGGGGATGGGCTCCTCCAGGCAAGCTGGGGCTAACCGTTCGTCGCTCCGGCGAAGCAGCTGCGGAACTCGCGCGCTTCGCGCGCTCAGACAGTCCTCGCTCCCGCTTCGCCTCCGCTCCTCACAGCCCCAGAAAGCCTGGAGGAGCCCATCCCCGAGCGAGCTGCCCTCATCCTAATGACAAGCGGGCGAATCGAATACAAGCCCACCTATCTCGCAAACGTCCCCGCCTTGGCGCTCGGCCGGGCCGTGCCGGACCTTCGGAAGCTGCGACAAGCGCAGGCGCGGCGGGAGCGAGGACTGTCTGAGCGCCCGAAGGGCGCGAGTTCCGCAGCTGCCGCGCCGGAGCGCAGGAGCGGGTAGCTTCCGCGGCCCGGCACGGCCCGGCCGAGCGCCAAGGCGGGGTTCCCGCTCCAAAAACTCAGCCTACAGCCACCATCAGCTACCTGATGCGCCTGATGGCGAGCGTGGTGCTCGATTGCACGAGGTCGTTGACGCTCGCGCGGGTTTCGAGCTCGTGCACGCGGTCGGCCAGGCGACGCACCCGACGATGCAGGTCGTCGATTTCCTGGTCGCGCTCATTCAGGCGACCCTGCAGGTCGAGGATGCGAATGACCCCGGCCAGGTTGATGCCTTCGTCGGTCAGCTCGTTGATCAGCGCCAGCCGCTCGATGTCGGCCTGCGAGTACATGCGCGTGTTACCGCGCGTGCGCTGCGGCGTGACCAATCCTTTCTGCTCGTACGAACGCAGGGTCTGGGGGTGCATTCCTGCGAGCTCGGCCGCTACGCCGATCATGTACAAGGGCCTGTTTCTGTCTTGGTCATTCATCGTCTTCTCTTTCCTCTTCGGGCGACGCCCCCAGGGCCCCGTCCTGTAGCGCCTATGCGCTTGCTGCCACGAAATCCTCGAGGGCTTTCCGTTGGCCTTCGTTCAGGTTCGTCGGAACCGTAACATCGATGGTGATCTTCAGGTCGCCGTTTCCGGAGCCCTTGACCCGCGGTGCGCCCTTGCCCTTGACGAACAGCACCGTGCCAGCCTGTGTGCCAGCCGGCACCTTGACGCGCACCTTGCTACCATCGGGAGCAGGCACAACAACGCTCGTTCCCAAGGCAGCTTCAGCAAAATTGACCGAAATGCTGGTCAGCACGTCCGCGCCTTTGCGGCTGAACAGCGGATGTTCGGCGATTTTGGTCGTAATCAGCAAGTCGCCTGCGGCCCCGCCGTTACGGCCGGGCACGCCCTGCCCCTTGAAACGCATGCGTCCGCCATCAACTGCGCCCGCCGGCACTTTTACGTCGAGCGTCGTCTTGTCGGGACGTCCGGGTACGCGCACGGTCACGCGTTTGGTCGTTCCCTTGAACGCCTCGTCGAACGTAACGGTCATCTCGACCGTCGTGTCTTGACCCTTTTGCGGATACTGGGCCTGCTGGCCGAAACCCCCGAAGCCCGAACCGCCCAAGTCACCGAAATCCCAGCTGGTTCCAAATGCACCTTCGCCGTTGCGCAGGCGCTCGAGTATTTCGCTCCAGCTACCGGCACCGCCGAACAGGTCCTCGAACGTCACGGTCGTGCCGCCGCTGGCACCAGGGCCGTCCCATCCGTAAGGCACGCGATTCTGGTCCGCCGTACCGTATCGGTCGTACAGCTGGCGTTTCTTTTCGTCGGAAAGTACCTCGTAAGCCTCGTTTATGTCTTTGAACTTCTCCTCGTCGCCGCCGGCGTCAGGATGGTTCTCGCGGGCCATCTTGCGATAGGCCTTCTTAATTTCTTCGGCGGTGGCATTTTTCGACACGCCGAGCGTCTTGTAGTAATCCGGCTTGTTCGCCATGCCGCACCACCTTCCTTCTTATAACAGGGGCGAGCTAAAGCCCGCCCCGTTCTTGCTACTCTTCTTCCTCAGGCTCTTCCTTCGGCCGCTTGGGCCCGCCTGTGGTGACCGTTACCATCGCGGCCCGGAGGACCTTCTTGCCCATCTTGTAGCCTTTCTGGTAGACGTCCTTGACCGTCTCGTCGAAAGCCTCGTCGTCGGGCACCGTGGCCACCGCTTGCGCCTCGAGGGCGTCGTAGGGTTCGCCTGCAGGATCGATGATCTGCAAGCCGCCCTTGGTCAGCGCGTCGACCAGCTTGGTTTGCACGGCCTTCACACCGTCGAGCAAACCCGCCTCACCGTTCTCGGTCGCATAGCTGACCGTGCGCTCGAAATCGTCGAGCACCGGAAGCAGGTTCTCCATCAGCTTCTCGGTCGCGCGCTGTTTCTCTTCGGCGCGCTGCTCGGTCGTGCGGCGGCGGTACGTATCCCACTCGGCATGCAACCTGAGGTAGCGGTCCTGCCATTCTTGGGCGTCTTTGCGAAGCTTCTCGAGCTCGTCGATCGCCTCGGCTGCCTCGTCGATGACCGCCTCGGCCTCGGCCACGATGTCGCCGTCATCGGGAGCATCCGCCTCCGTCACCTCGTCGACATCTTCATCGAGTTCGGCTTCGACCTCAGCTTCGGCCTCGGCTTCGGGCTGGACCTCGGGCTCGTCGGCGTCCCCGTCTTCGATGGGAATCTGGAAGACCTCGTCCTCGGACCCTTCGTCTTTGCGCTTAGTCATCGCTATTTCTCCTCGTCGGGATCGACCACTTCGTAGTCAGCCTCGATGGGGCCGTCGCCCTGCTGCGCGCCCGCCTGGGCCTGAGCCGCTGCCGCAGCAGCTGCCGGGTCAAATCCCGCGCCGCCCTGGGCACCGCCCTGCGAGTATACGATCTCGGCCAGCTTGTAACCTGCCTGCTGCAGACCTTCCTGCGAAGCCTTGATGGCCTCGATGTCGGTGCCTTCGAGGGCCGCCTTGGCCTTGGCGATGGCCTCCTCGGCTGCCTGGCGCGCGTCGTCCGGCACTTTGTCGCCGAGTTCGCGCAGCGTCTGCTCGGTAGCGTTGACCAGCGAGTCGGTCGTGTTGCGGACTTCGATCTCTTCCTTGCGCTTGGCGTCTTCTGCCGCATTGGCCTCGGCGTCCTTGACCATGCGCTCGACCTCGTCGTCGCTCAGAGCCGTGGAGCCGCTGATGGTGATCTGCTGTTGCTTGCCGGTGCCCAGGTCCTTGGCCGATACGTTGACGATGCCGTTGGCGTCGATGTCGAATGTGACCTCGATCTGCGGCACGCCGCGACGTGCAGCCGGGATGCCCGAGAGCTGGAAGCGGCCGAGCGTCTTGTTGTCGTGCGCCATGGGACGCTCGCCCTGCAGGACGTGGATCTCGACGCTGGTCTGGTTGTCGGCCGCAGTCGAGTAGATCTCGGACTTGCGGGTCGGGATCGTCGTGTTGCGCTCGATCATGCGGGTCATGACGCCACCGAGCGTCTCGACACCCAGCGACAGCGGCGTGACGTCAAGCAGCAGGATGCCCTCGACGTCGCCCGACAGAACGCCGCCCTGAACAGCCGCGCCCATGGCCACGACCTCGTCGGGGTTGACCGACATGTTGGGCTGCTTGCCCGTCATGGTCTTGACCAGCTCCTGTACCGCCGGCATACGGGTGGAACCGCCAACCAGGATGACTTCGTCGATCTGGCTCGCAGAGTAACCGGCATCCGAAAGAGCCTGCTCGACCGGCTTGCGGCAACGATCCAGAAGGTCCTTGGTGATGCGCTCGAACTCAACGCGGGTCAGCGTGTAGTCCAGGTGCTTCGGGCCCGAGGCGTCCGCCGTGATGAACGGCAGGTTGATATTGGTCTGCGACGTGGCGGAAAGCTCGATCTTGGCCTTCTCGGCTGCTTCCTTCAGACGCTGCAGCGCCATCTTGTCGCCACGCAGGTCGATACCGTTGTCGGCCTGGAACTTGTCGGCCAGCCAATCGATGACGCGCTGATCCCAGTCGTCGCCACCCAGGTGGTTGTCGCCTGCCGTAGATGCAACCTCAAAGACGCCGTCGCCGAGCTCGAGGATCGACACGTCAAACGTACCGCCGCCCAAGTCGAAGACGAGGATCTTCTCATCCTTGTTGGTCTTGTCGAGGCCGTAAGCCAGGGCAGCTGCCGTCGGCTCGTTGATGATGCGCAGGACCTCGAGGCCGGCGATCTTGCCGGCGTCCTTGGTGGCCTGGCGCTGAGCGTCGTTGAAGTACGCAGGGACGGTGATGACGGCCTGGGTCACCGGGCCGCCGAGCTGCTTCTCGGCGTCGTTCTTCATCTTCTGCAGGACCATAGCCGAAATCTCTTCGGGGGTGTATGACTTGCCGTCGATGTCGATGACGGCGCGACCGTCCTTGCCGGGCTCGACCTTGTAGCTGATAGTCTTGCGCTCTTCGCCGGTCTCGTTGTACGAACGGCCGATGAAACGCTTGACCGAGCTAACGGTGTTCTCGGGGTTGGTGACGGCCTGGTTCTTGGCGGCCTTGCCCACGACGCGCTCGCCGTCTTTGCGGAAGCCCTCGACAGAAGGCGTGGTGCGGTCACCCTCGGCATTGACGAGAATCTCGGGTTCGGAACCCTCCATCACCGCCATAGCCGAATTGGTAGTGCCCAAGTCGATACCTAAGATCTTCGCCATTTTGCTTACCTCTCATTCCTTTCGAATGTTTTTACCTTCGTTTATACGCATACTTTCTCTTGCGTTGTCTGCAACTATAAAATCTTAGTCTTTCAATGTCAAGTTTTATGATTCGCACGTCATAATCCCGTTACAATTCGGCATTGGCGCCTTCGGCTCGGCGCATCCGCCGCCCCCGCTCCGGCGCGTGCTAACCGCTCGCCGCTTCGAGCGCGGCAGCTGCGGAACTCGCCCGCTTCGCGGGCTCAGACAGTCCTCGCTCCCGCCGCGGCCTCCACGGCGAGCAGCCCTCGAAGTCGCGGAGATGGCGGTGGAGGTGCCGACCCGAAAGCGACGGGCAATAATTCCGCAACAACAACCCGAGAGGGCTCCAAAGAGGAGTATCCCCCTTGGAGCCCTTTTATCGCGATCAGAAGCCACAACGCAAAAAGGCCGGCGCAACAGCCGACCTCCTGCAAAAATCTTATGAAACGAAGCGCTAGTCTTCGACGATTTCGGTAATAGCACCCATGGGGCATTCTTCTACGCACTCGCCGCACGCGATGCAAGCATCCTCGTTTGCGACCTCAGCGACGCCACCGGGAACTTCCAGAACCTCTTGCGGACACGCGTCCACGCAAATGCCGCAACCAATGCACTCGTCAGCGTCGATAACAGGATGAGCCATGTTGACCCCTTTCTATATACAGTAGCAATCCCCGCAATCTCTCTGAGCGGCAAGATACCATTACTTCGAACGATTGCAAGGGATTTATTGCGTTTTTCGGTTACGGCAAGAAAAAGGGTGCGCCGAGGCTAACTACGGCACACCCTGACCAAATTCGCTGGTTTCGGCCTCTACGCTGGGACTATTTCTCGCCCTTGGCCTGCTCGTCATCAGCGACCACCTCGACGACGTCATCGCCTTCTTCCGGGCTCTCTACGTCACCGACCTCGTCGTAGTCGCCAGCCGCCAATTCGTCCATATCGTTGGCCGCACCCTGGTATTTCGTAACATCGACGTAATAGGGCAGGTTCTCGGGCATAGGATTGATCTGAATGTCGGCTTTGCCGGCATACTCGTTCATCCATTCGGAGAAAGCCTGTTCGTTCTGCGATTGTTCGAGCATCGTGCGCACAGAGTCGACTTTTTCCTCGTCGATTCCATCGAGCGATTTAACGTCCTGGCCAACTTCGTCGGGGTAGAACATCTTCAAGTACTCAAGCAGCATCTGATCGTCAATCGGTTCGGCTGCCGTAACGACCTTGTCCGCAAGCGCACGCTGTTTCACCGAGAGCACGATAGATTGGCGGTATTCGTCGAGCGTGATGCCATCTTGGCTCAAAAGCTCGGTCAAGCGCTGCTCGCCTCCGACGGATTCGGCAATCTTGCCCATCTCGGCATCGACTTCTTCGTCGGACGCCTCAATACCGTACTCCGCGGCTGCTTGGCTCAAAAGCTCGCGCGAAATAAGGTTGTTGGCAACATCCTGGCGCAGCGATTCGGTCGTGTAACCAGCCGATGCCATCCACTTGCCCCAGTCCTCGTCCGAAGCCAGCTCCGGGGAATTGCGAACCTGCATGATCACGCGCGTCACGTCGTTTTCACCGATCTCGACCCCGTTTACTGTCGCGGCCGTGCCCCCCGAAAGGTCGTAGCCGCCTTGCGACGTCGACGACGAGCCCCCCAGAAACGAAGGAAGGCACAGCAGAACCACCATGATCAGCGACAAAATGCCGATGGCCACCAAATCGCCGATGCCTGTCTTTTGCTTGGGCTCAATCGCGCCATCGCGCGCAGCGGGCTCTTCGGCGACCGCATTGGCCTGCGGCGCTTCCGTTACGTCTGCCTGCCCTGCAGCAGCATCGGCCTGCGTGGCCTTTGCCTCATCAGCCTGCGGCTCCTCGGCGGCATCCACGGCCTCGCCTGCCGCCTCTTCGGCTTCGGCCGCCTCCGCCTTAGCCGCAACGTCCTCGGCAGCGGCATCCTCAACTGCCAAATCAGGCGCCTCGTTCTCGGCGACGCGCCCTGGGACTTCGGTTTTCTCGTTCTCTGGTTCGGTCATTTCAGCTCCAATCCTTTTTCTGCTTACCCCATGCTACACAACGAGCTGAAGACTTCCTGAAACGCCGCTGTGCGTTTCGCAGCTTCTACAGGCCAGCATCACCAAGCAACCATAAATAATGAGTCGGGAGAACTGTTCTCCCGACTCATTCGGTACTCTTCGATCATTCCCTAGCAGATGCGGGGCAGCTGCTCGCCGACGAGCATGTCGAGCACGCGGCGCCCGCCGAACGCGTTGCGCACGAACACGGCAGGCCCGCGCTCGGGACTCGCTTCGCAAACGGACCCGATGATTGCGGCGTCTGCACCATAACGGTTCGCTCGCATGGCCTCGAGCGCAACTTGCGCCTGGTCGGCTGCGACGACGCAAACCATCTTGCCTTCGTTGGCAACTTGCAGCGGATCGTAGCCCAGCATGTCGCAGGCGCCGCGCACCGAGTCGCGCACCGGGATGGACTCCTCCTCGACCTCGATGGAAGTCAGGGACTGCTCGGCGAGCTCGTTTAAGGTCGACGCCAAACCACCCCGCGTCGGGTCCCGGAAGCAGCGCACTTCGGGCGCCGCTTTCAGCACGTCTGCAATGAGGCCGTTAAGCGGGGCGGCATCCGATTGCACCTGCGCCGTGAACGACAGCGACTCGCGGCAGCTCATAATCGTTATGCCATGGTCCCCAAGAGTCCCGCTCACAAGCACCGCATCGCCCGGCCGGCACTTGGCGCCTCCCAGGTCCACACCCGCGGGAATGGCCCCCACGCCGCTCGTGTTGATGAAGACGCCGTCCCCGTGACCGCGGTTGACGACTTTCGTGTCACCCGTGACCAGCGCCACGCCCGCCTCGCGTGCAGCTTCGGCCATGCTGGCGCATATGCGGCGCAGGTCGTCCATAGGATATCCTTCTTCAAGGATAAAACCGCAGCTCAAATACAACGGGCGCGCCCCGCTTGTGGCGATGTCGTTTACCGTACCGCAAATGGCAAGCCGCCCGATATCGCCCCCTGGGAAGAAATGCGGCGAGACCACGAAGCTGTCGGTCGAGAAAGCCAGCCGCTCGCCCGGCTCGGGCGCCGGCAGTACCGCCGCATCATCGCCCCGACGCAGCTCGTCGCCGGCATACGCGTCGAAGAACACCTCTTCGATGATGCGCTTCATCATCGTGCCACCGCTACCGTGGCCTAATAGAACCTTATCATCCATGAATTCTGCTCCAACTGTTTTGTCACGCGGCGCATGCCTGCCGAAATTGGGCGAACATGCGAAAAGGGGCCGTTACGCCATCTGGTCGATGGTCGTTATGACTAGGCCACCATGCTTCACGCCCTTCGTGCCTATAATGCGATCCGATACGGCGCGCACGTCGGTCGCCTCTCCGCGCAAGATGATGACTTCGAGGCAATTATCCTCGTCAAGATGCACGTGGGTCGAAGACACGATGAGCCCCAGATGAGCATGCTGAATATCGTGCAGGGTCTCTTGCACGTCAGACGCATGATGGTTGAAGACGATGGTCAACGTACCCATGACCTCGGTGCCCACGATCTCGCATTGATTCTGTACGAGCGCGTCGCGCACCAGGTCGCGCACCACTTCGCTTCGGTTTTTCGCCACGCCGCGGCGAGCGACCAACTCATCGAAGCGCATGAGAAGTCCCTCGGGCATCGCGACCGAGAACCGAACGAGCTGGTCGCCTTCGCTGTGTTCGTGTGCCATGCTCCCGCCTAGACCAAGCTCACCGTGACGCCCGGCGCGTTGGCCGCATCATCTTCCAAGGCGTCTTTGGCATCGGCGAGCAATGCGCGCGCCTCGTCGAGCAGCTCCTGCACCGAATGCAGCTTGTCGTCGACCGTGGTAAAGCCGGCGTCGCCCGCCTGATGTGCCAGACGATGGGTCCAGCGCCTCTCGAGGGCGATGTGATCGTCGATTTGCGTGAGCATCTGCTCGAATTGCCCGGTATTGATTCCGTTAGAGCACATGGTGTATCTCCATTCCCTTTCCCATTGGTGCAACCGGCCGACAAGCATGCCTTGCGGCGAGTCCGCGCGCAACAGTTTTGCGATTGCGCCATCTTGCCTCGAGCGCGTATGCCCGGTTGCTCTTCATTGGTATGATGCCGTTATACGAGAATAAAATGACAAACGCAAGGGAAGTGTGACGGAATTGTCGCGGAGTAACATATTTGAAGCGGGAGCGGCGGAAATCCCCGAGCTGTTCGGAGATTACATCGAAGCCGGCGGTTCCGAGGGCGACCTTCTGGCACTCGTCGTTTATAACCAAGCACCAAGCGCGGCGGCCCGCAACGCCGTCGACAAGTCGCTCGCGGCCCTCGGATTCAGCGAAGGCTGCTGTGCCTATGTTTCGCTTGCGCCCCTCGACCCCTCGATAGAAGGCGGAGACATCCCGCTCGACGCCCAGTCTCTGTTTCTGGTCGTCGAGGGACTTGACCCCCTGCGAGTGATTGCAACCGACCAGCAAGCATCCGACGTTCTGGGCTCCGCGTATCGCTGCGCCATTCGTCCCGACAGCGCAGCGCGCCTCTTCGGCCGCCCGAGCGTTCTGTTTCGCGATCTGTCGCAACTCGTGCAATCCGATGACGGAAAGCAGAAGGCCTGGTCCCTGTTCAAGACCCTCGGCTAGCAACCATTTGGGGACTGCCCCCAAATGGTTGCTAGCCGACGAGGTCGCCGACGCTCATGAGGATTTCGTCGGAAAACGATTGGATCCAGATGCCGCGCACCAAGGTGTTCACGATGCGAATCTTGGCGACCGAGCGCGGGAAGCCACCACGCGGGAGCGTGGCCGACCCGGGGTTGAGCACGTAACTCGCCGGACGGGCATCCTTGCCGTACTCGAGCCGCGGAATGTGCGTGTGCCCGTGCACGCAGATATCGGGGATGGGATCGCCCGCCGAAACCGCACCCGACCCGAACGACGATATGCGCACATCGCTTGGGTAATGCGCCACGAGAAACCGCACGCCTTCGATGGTCACGCGGCCAAAGCGGCCGACGTCGGGCCCGTACTCGTTGAAGTCGTTGTTTCCCAACACCGCCGTGACGGGCGCGAGCGTCTGCAGCTCGCGGATGATGGGCGGACCGCAGATGTCGCCTGCATGGATGATGTGGTCGCAGTCGGCCAAAGCGTTATACGCCCCCGAATCGAGGCGGCCATGGGTATCGGATATCACGCCAATTAATGCCATACGCCCATTATCGGCCTAAACGGCCATTTGGTCTATGCCCGGCAGCCGAATGCCAAGCGAGATGCGTCTTTATTGCGCAGACGGCCCGAATGAGTCGGAGAACTGTCCTTGCGACTCATTCCCCGCATGGGTGTCCCATTTGGGGTCATGTTCCTGGAATGAGTCGCAAGGACGGTTCTCCGACTCATTTCCCGGCAAATAAAAACGCGTCTTCCTAGCGCCAACGGGCAAGGCTGCGCTCCAGCAGGTCGAAGACGGCGTACAGGACGACTCCGAGCAGCGCCATGGCTATGATGCCCGCGAACATGCGCGGGTAGTTGACCATCGACCACGATTGCATGATGAAATAGCCCAGGCCGGTCGACCCTGCCATGGCCTCGGCGATGAACAGCACCGCGATGGCGGTTCCCACGCCGATACGCAGCGAAGTGAACACGGCGGGAAGCGTCGAGGGAAGGGCCACGTGGCGGTACTCGTCCCACGCCGACCCCCCGAGCGCCCGCACGGCCAGCTCGGCGCTCTCGGGCACCGCGCGCACGGCATCGCGCACGGCGACGAGCACCTGGAAGAACACGGTCAGCGATATGAGCACGATCTTGGGAGCGTCCGCCAAGCCGAGGAGCACGAGCAGAATGGGCAGAAGCACGACCTTGGGAATCGGGTAGAGCAAATACAGCACGGGCGCGAAGAGCGCATCGAGCGTGCGCGAATGGGCGCAGACCTGCGCGATGGGCACCGCGAGCAGCGTGCCCACGAGCAACGAGACGACCACGCGGTAGGCGCTCGTCCAGAAGTACGGAACGAGCACGTCGACGTTGCCAGCCAAGACCCGAATAGTCTCGGCAGGCGTCGGCAGCGCCGGCGAGTTCAGGACGATCGCCGTGAGCCACCACCCGGCAACGATGAACACCACGGCAAAGACGTAACCGCCTATTTTGCGCAGGAAGTCCCTTTTCACGATGAGGCCCCCTGACCCGACAGCGCGTTGCGGACCTCGTTGCACAGGCGCGCGAACTCGACAGAGTCGCGCCATCCGCTCGAGCCTGCGCCCGGATTGGCGATATCGGCCACAAGGGTTGCGGGACGCGGGCTGAAAACGAGGATGCGGGTTCCCAGGAACACCGCCTCTTCGATCGAATGGGTGACGAGCAACTGCGTATGGCCGCGTTCTTTCCACAAGTTCAGCAATAAGTCCTGCAACGATTCGCGAAGAAGGGCATCGACCGCCGAAAGCGGCTCGTCCATGAGCAGCAGGTCGGCATCCATCGCCAGCGCGCGTGCCAGAGCCAAGCGTTGGCGCATTCCGCCCGAAAGCTCCTTCGGAAACGACCGCTCGAACCCGGCAAGCCCCACTTGCGCAAGCGCCGCGCCAGCACGAGCATCGGCCTCGGCCTTGGGAACCCTGCGGATCTGCAAGCCGAGCGCCGCATTGCGCAGCACGGTTTTCCAGGGAAGCAGGCCCAAGTCCTGCGGAATGAGAGCAGTTTCGCGGCGCGGGCGCCCTACGGGTTCGCCGTTCACGAGAACGCTCCCCTCGGTGGGCGCAAGCAGCCCCGAAGCCAAGCGCAATATCGTGGACTTGCCGCACCCTGACGGCCCGATCAGCGCAATCGATTCGCCCGCGCAAATGCTTACCGTCAGGTCGCGAAGAGCGCGCAAGAGCTCAGCGCCATCGTCGTAGACGACGCCTGCCCCGGTGAAATCCAGTGTCGCACCTGTTGTCTTCATGGCTCCTTTTGCACGTCGGACCCGCGAGAAATGCCCAACGTTACTTGATGTGGCCCAGGAAGTCCTTGGTGCGGTTGTGCTTGGGATGGTCGAAGACCTCGGTCGGCGTGCCTTCCTCGACGATAACGCCGCCTTCCATGAAGATAACGCGGTCGGCGACTTCGCGCGCGAACCCCATCTCGTGCGTGACGACGACCATGGTCATACCGGCTTCGGCCAAGCTGCGCATGACGTCCAGAACCCCGCGCACCAACTCGGGGTCGAGCGCAGAAGTCGCCTCGTCGAACAGCATGACATGCGGGTCCATCGCAAGTGCGCGGGCGATGGCTACGCGCTGCTGCTGGCCACCCGACAGCTGCGAAGGCAGGAAGTCGGCGCGGTCTGCCAGCCCTACGCGGCCGAGCTGCTCGATGGCGATGCGCTCGGCTTCCTGCGCAGAGCGCTTGAGCACTTTGCGCTGCGCCAGCATGACGTTCTTCTTGGCCGTAAGATGAGGGAAGAGGTTGAACTGCTGAAAAACCATGCCTACGTGCTCGCGGAGCTTATCGACGTTGGTGTTGGCGCCGGTGATCTCTTCGCCTTCTATATATATGTGCCCGCCCGTCGGTTTCTCGAGCAGGTTGATGCAGCGCAGCATCGTCGACTTACCCGAGCCAGACGGCCCCAGCACGACGACGACCTCGCCGCGCTTGACGTCGACGTTCACATCGCGCAGCACTTCGGTTTCGCCAAACGACTTCGAGAGGTGCTGGATGCTTACCATGATGTCGGATTCCGCCACGACATCCCCTTTCCAAATGTTAATCGTCAGAAGCATTGTAGTATATCGCTTTGGAAAACGGATGCGGAAGCAAAGGGATGGTGCGGCATGACGGCGCTTCACGACATGCATTGTCATTTAGACTTTATGGAAAACTCGGCCGAGGTTGCCGGGCGCGCAGCCAACGACGGCTCGCTGCTATTCGCCAACACGGTGACGCCGCAAGGCTGGATCGACGCGCAGACCGCGCTCGGGGGGCTTCCCAACGTGCTCATCGGGTTCGGCATGCATCCCTGGTGGGTTCAGGGAACCGATGCCGACGGCGACGGGCGGCAAGTGACCGCCCCCGATGGTCGTTACAGCTCGCCCTACAATTACGCTGGCCGGGCAGACGATCCTGGCCAGCAAGGGAAGTTCCGCAACATTCTCGCCCAAGCCGACAGCGCGCGCATGGCAAACAGCAGGTTCGCCCGCAAGCAGCGCACCGACGTAGCCGACCTGCTCGAAGAATTTCGTCCGCAAATCATAGGTGAAGTCGGCCTTGACCTGGGTCCTCGCCATACTCAGACGCACGAGGACCAAGTGCTGATGTTCGAACGCATCATGGCGTGGACCGCACGCGAGCAGGACAAGCTCGTCTCGCTTCATTCGGTCAAAGCGGCGGCCGAAGTGCTCGATATACTGCAGCGCACGGGGGCCCTCGAAACGAACACCTTCATATTCCATTGGTTCACCGGTCCGAGCGACCTGCTGAAACGATCCGTCGAAGCCGGATGCTACTTTTCGTGCGGACCGCGGATGCTCGCCACCAAGAAGGGGCGCGAGTACGTGAAGGCCATCCCCTTGCGCCAGCTGCTACTCGAGACAGACGACCCGCCCAAGCAGGGCGCGCCCTACCCCTATGAAAACCTACGCGCCAATCTTGAGTCGGTTGCGCGCGACGTCGCGACGATTAAAGGCCCCGAAGCTCTGGACGTCATCGCCGAAACGAGCGTTCGCCTGCTCACCAACCCGAACGCTTAACGCGCTGACGCGTTCGCCCGAACCATAGGGGACATACACTTCCGGTTCGCTGACGAATCGGGAGAACAGCCCCATCCAATCGTTAAGCGTACCGGAAGTGTATGTCCCCTTTGGTTCGGGCGGATTAGCTGCGGTAACCGTCGGGATTGGTGGACTGCCAGCGCCAGCTGTCGGCGCACATGCGGTCGAGGTCGTACTCTGCCACCCAACCGAGCTCCTCGCGCGCCTTGTCGCAAGCGGCGTAGTTCTCGGCAATGTCGCCCGAACGGCGCGGTTTTATCTGGTAGGGAATCTCGTGCCCGCAAGCGCGGCTGTAGGCGGCAACCACGTCGAGCACGCTCGAGCCCTTGCCGGTGCCCAAATTGAAGATGCCGACACCGCGACGAGTGCCATCCTCGGCCGGCTCGCCCGACATCGACCCGATGCCGCGGGGCTCTCCCGTCCCGACCAAGCCAGCCATCCAGCGCAGAGCCGCAACGTGGCCACGCGCCAAATCGACCACATGAATGTAGTCCCGGACGCCCGTGCCATCCGGCGTGGGGTAATCGTTTCCGAATACGCCTACGGCCGCTAGCTTACCAACCGCCACCTGCGCCACGTAAGGCACCAGGTTGTTCGGAATGCCCTTGGGATCCTCGCCGATCAGACCCGACTCGTGTGCCCCGATGGGATTGAAGTAACGCAGCAGCACGACGTTCCATTCGGGATCGCCCACGTACAGGTCGCTCAGGATCTGCTCGAGCATCGATTTGGTCTGACCATAGGGGTTGGTCGGCGTATGTTTGGGACAGTCTTCGGTAATGGGCACGAACTCGGGCTCGCCATACACGGTAGCGCTGCTGCTAAACACGATATTCTTGCACCCGTGCGCACGCGCCACGTCGCAGAGCACGAGCGTGCCCGCGATATTGTTCCAGTAGTACTCAAGAGGCTTAACAACGCTTTCTCCCACAGCCTTGAAACCAGCGAAATGAATGATGGCGTCGATATCGTGCTCGCTAAAAACGCGCTCGAGCGCACCTCGATCAAGAATCGACGCTTCAACGAATGCGAGGCGCCCCTCATCTGCGCCGGTAATCTTGCGCACGCGGCACACCGCCTCTTCCGAGGAATTCGAAAGGTCGTCGACGATTACAACCCTATAGCCCGCCTCGAGCAGCTCGACGCAGGTGTGACTGCCGATAAAACCAGCGCCGCCCGTAACGAGCACACGCGTTTCTGCGGCCGCCTTGGCCAATCCCTTGTTCGTCATGGTGGTTCTCCGTCCTGTCGGGTGAGCCGGTGTTTCGCCGGGCGCGCCAGGCTTCAGGCTACTCTTGCGATTCCGTCGCGCCGTCGGCATAGCCCGCTTCATCTTCGGTATAGCCCGTTGCGCCGGCATCTCCCGTGCCGTCAGCGCCGCCTGCCTCCTGCAAATCCGATGAAGCGTCGTAATTCTCTTCGTAGAGCTCGGGCGACTGGGTGTAGTCGATCGGCGCATCAGCACCTTGGCCGTTATCGCCGCCGCCTTCGTAACCCGAGGACTCCTCATAATACGAAACGCCGATGGCACCCTCTTCGGGCGTGCCGTCATCCGTGCCACGTGCAGCCGCGATGTCTTCGCTGATGCTGGACTCCTTCACGCCCTGGCTCACGTCCTTGCCGGCGCTGAACAGCTTCATCATGGCTTTAGTACCCGCGGTATCAGCAATGACCCACGAGATCTCATCGATGGTCGCGGTGCTTGACGGGATGCTGGCCGTAAAGATCTCGACCGGGTAATCGTTGTTGTGACGAATCTGCTCGGCAAGATCTTTGATGAAGTCGACATCGATGCCCTTGTCGGTCTTGAGGAACTTCGTGGAAGCCTGGATGAGCCCGGTCAGTTCGCCTGCAGGAGCGGTGAGGCCTTTGTTCACGATGGCCATGATAACCTTGCGCTGGTTGGCTTGGCGCGAATAGTCGCCATCAACGTAAGCGCGGCTGCGCGCCAGAATCAGAGCATGTTCGCCGTCGAGGTGCTGCTCGCCCTTGTCGATGTGGCCACCGGCGTCTTCATCGTCGATCTCTTCGTCGACGACAACGTCAATGCCGCCAATTGCGTCGACAAGCCCGACGAGTCCCTCGAAGTTAATCTCGGCATAGTGGTCGATATCGACGCCGGTCAGCTTCTTGACTTCGGCAATCGTTCCACTCGGTCCTCCATACGTGTAGGCGGCATTGAATTTCTGAACGCCGTGGCCTTCAATTTCGATGCGCGTATCGCGCGGAATCGAAACCATCGAAATACGGTTGATAGTGGGATCGACCCTGACCAGGATGATGGTGTCAGTGCGCGCACCCATATCGGGGTCGTCCGCGCGGGCGTCGGAGCCCAACAACAGCACGGTAAACGGCTCTTCGAACGTCGTATGCCCGGTCAGCTGCTCGTCAACCGCCTTCAGCTCCTCTTCGGCCATCTGGTGGAGATCGGCGTTGACGAGCTCTTTTTGGTATTCCTTGTACACGTACACGCCCAGGGCCACTACTGCACCGACCAGAATCGCGATAATGATGCCTATGGCGACCTTCTTGCCTCGCGACATGCCCGAATCCGCAGCGGCGTAGTGAGCGTTGTTGCGGGAATACTGGGCAAGCGTGCCGTTGACAATAGGCTGGCCTGCTTGAGACTGAGCATTCTTCTTGGATTTAGATTGGTACGTAGCAGGCACAAACCCGCCCGCCCCAGCTGGGGCGTTTTCCTGCGGGTTGGCTTCGTGCCCGCTCTTTTTCTTGGCCATGAAATCTCCCTCGGCAGCTGCGCAACGAGCTTCGGTGCTTTGGTCTAAGGACTAATTCTAGCATTGGGCAGCCTACACCATAAAACGGCCATAGCACTGCGTGCGCAAACGCAACCCCGCTTAACCTTGTGACCTATCCGTCACATTTGATGAACGGTTGTTTATATTATCGACTCATGAGCACTATACGATACCTGATTCTGGACCTCGACGAGCAACGCAAGCCCACGATAGCCGAAACGTTTGGGGGAAACGTGCGCGCTGCCCGAGTCGAGCAGAACATGAGCGTGGCCGAACTCTCGCGCATGAGCGGAATCGGGCGCCCCCTTCTGAAGAAAATCGAAAGCGGCGCCGCGGACGTGCGGCTATCGTACGTTAAACGTCTCGCCGACTTCCTAGGCGTAACACCGGCCGATTTGCTGACGCCGCACCAGAACCGCCCTCCAGAGTAACCGTTCGGGGGCAATCCCTCTTTTTGTTTCCCCGGAGGACGCGCAGGCGCCGGAGGGCATGCCCTCCGGCGCCTTTCACCTCATCGGTACTGCACAATGGTTACTGCATGATGGCGGTTGCGGCCTCTTCGAGTTTACCAAGCAGGTCCTGGGCGTCGGCGCGGGTCGCGCCCTTGGCGAACAGGTAGGCCTTGACTTTGGGCTCGGTGCCGCTCGGACGGAAGATGACCTTGTTGCCGCCCTCCAGATCGAATTCGACGACATTGGCTGCAGGCAGACCGTCAACGCCGGTGGCGTAATCGACGGTGTTCTCGACCGCCAGGCCTGCAATCTGGGCCGGAGGCTGCTTGCGCAAATCGGCCATGAGCGCCTTCATGCGCTCGCCGCCCTCGATGCCCGGGAAACTGAACGACAGAGTCTTGTTCAGGAAGTACCCATGCTTCTCGTACAGAGCGCGCATAGCATCGGCCAGGTTCATGCCCTGAGCCTTGTAATACTGCGCCATCTGGCAGATGAGCATCGAGGCGTCGACGGCGTCCTTGTCGCGCACATGTGTGCCGTTCAGGTAACCGTAGCTCTCTTCGAAACCGAACATGAAGCGCTCAGGCTCACCTGCAGCTTCGAGTTCGGCGATGACGCCGCCGATGTACTTGAAACCGGTCAGCACGCGGCGGACGGTAAAGCCGTACTCGGCGGCAACGGCATCGACCATGACCGACGAGACGATGGTCGTAACGGCGACTTTGCGCGCGAGCTCCTCGGCACCCTGGGTATCGGCCGTCATGCGGGCGATGTAGTCGAGCAGCAGCACGCCGGTCTCGTTGCCGGTGAGCAGTAGGTAATCATCGCCGTCCTTGCAGGCGATGCCCACGCGATCTGCGTCGGGGTCGGTCGCAACGAGCAGGTCGGGATGCACCTCTTCGCACAGATCGATGCCCTTCTGCAGGGCCTCGCGAATCTCGGGGTTCGGGTAGGGGCACGTGGGGAAGTTTCCGTCGGGCTCGGCCTGTTCGGGCACGACCGTCACATCGGTCACGCCCACGCGGTCTAGGATGCGGCTCACGCACTCGAGGCCAGTGCCGTTCAGCGGCGTATACACGAGCTTCAGGGGCAGGCCCTCGTCTTGCGGGCGCGCCACGGAGCACGCCTCGACGGCGTCGATGTAGCGGTCCAGGCAGTCCTCGCCGATCCACTCGATGGTCCCCTGCTCGATGGCCTCGTCGAAATCGCAGATCTTAACGTCGGCAAACGCGTCGACGCCCGCGATGGCCGCGCTGATTGCGTCGGCGACCTCGGTCGCGATCTGGCACCCATCGGGACCGTAGGCCTTGTAGCCGTTGTAGGGCGCAGGGTTGTGGCTGGCGGTCATGCAAACGCCACCGGAGCAGGCGAGGTCGCGAACTGCCCACGACACGGCCGGCGTCGGCTCGATGCGGGGATACACGTAGGTTTTGATACCGTTTGCGGCGAAGACCTCGGCGGAGCGGCGCACGAACTCCTCGCCCTTGTTGCGGCTGTCGCGCCCGATGGCCACGCTCGGGTTCTCGAAGTTGGCGTTCAGGTAATCGGCAAAGCCCTGGGTCGCGCGCCCGACCGTATGCACGTTCATGCGGTTGGTCCCGGCGCCGATGATGCCGCGAAGGCCCGCCGTGCCGAACTCGAGATCCTGATGGAACGCCTCGAGCACCATCTTGTCGTCTTCGCGCATAGCTTCGAGCTCTTGGCGCAAATCCTCTTCCTGTACGTTCGCGAGCCACAGCTCAAGCAATTCGGTTTCCTTCGTCATTGCCATTCCTTTCCCATAGAGCATGTTAAGCATGATGTATATATTAGTTGATTTGCAGAGTCCGAGCCTTACGATTCGGCGCGCACATGGCTCGACGAGCCGCAATTCCCGACAACTTCGAAATTAGGTAGCGAGGGCTTCCTGGAGCTTATTCCAGCTCATTCGAACTAAGCCGAAATGCCAACGAGTTCGCTCGGGTCTTCGACCAGCACGCGCGCACCGCAATCCCGCAGCTCGTCCGCGTCGCGATACCCCCAAGTGACGCCCACGGGAAACACTCCGGCGCGCACGGCGACGGTCATGTCAGACCCGGAATCGCCCACGTAGGCCACATGATCAGGAGAAACGCCCAGGTCGGCTATCATGTGCCGCAGCCCCGTCGGGTCAGGCTTGCGCGGCGTATCGGGGCTCTCGCCCCGCACCAGGTCGAACACGCCCGGGTAGTGCTCGCCCACGACGCTGCGCGCCGCAGCGTCGAACTTGTTCGAAAGCACTCCGAGCTTCGCCCCCTTCCGCTTTAGTTCTTCAAGCGCTTCGGGCATACCGTCGTACGGCTTCGTGAACTTGTGGCCGAGCTCGGGATACAACGCCTTCCAGCGCGCCAGAATCGAGTCGATCTCGTCGTCGGGCGTGTCCGCCGGCGCCGCACGCTGCAAAAGCACGCGCGCGCCCGAACCGACATAGCTGTTTATCTCGTCGGACGTATGTGTCGGCATCTCCCGCTCCTCGAGCACCATGTTGGTGATGTTCACCAGATCGGGCAGCGTGTTAAGAATCGTGCCATCCAAATCGAAGATATACGCATCAAAAGCCATATTCGCTGTTCACCCTCTTGCCGCCAAACGCACACTTACAGCGCCCTTACTTTAACGCACTCCCAAACGATACGTCATAAAAGGGGTCAGTCCCTTTTTACGACATGCAGGACAAGCACTGTGCGGACATAAAAAAAGCCGCAGAAGCGGCTTAGTTTGTGGTGCGGGTGAGAGGACTTGAACCTCCATGGGGCGAACCCCATACGGACCTGAACCGTACGCGTCTGCCAATTCCGCCACACCCGCGTGTGACTCGCAAAGCGAGCGAAATGAATATTACTCCACCCTACGAACTGACGCAAGAATAATTTCTGCAATTCTTCTAGTTTGCATGTTTCGTGATGAAAAGAGCGCTATTATTACTCCTTGCCGCATACGAGCGGCCAAATACGCGGGTGTCGCCAAGTGGTAAGGCACGAGCTTCCCAAGCTCGCATTCGCGGGTTCGAGTCCCGTCACCCGCTCCATACATGTAGCAGCTGCAGGTCATACAACGCCTGCAGCTGTTTTTCGTTAGAGTGTCCGACGGGACTCGAACCGATGAGATGAGAGGGCGTTAAGAAAACAGTCCAGCGGACTGTTTTTAGCCCGACGGGCGGAGCGCTTCAGCGCGGAGCCGTTATTTTGCGAAGCAAAATGGAGTCCCGTCACCCGCTCCATAGCAAACATCGATGCAGCCAATAACTGGCTGCATCTTTCGTTTCCGACGTGCAAAAGGGCCGAGCAATGCACCCGGCCCTTTATCTTTAGCATGCGAGGGGCTTCAAACCCCGCAGCACGTTATTCGGTCCTAATCGAAACGGTGTCGCCAGGATCGACCATGGTGCCCGGAGCAGGTATCTGCTCGACGACGGTGCCCTCGGCGCTTCCATCGGGGCTCAGTCCGGCAGCGTCGATGGCTGCACCTGCGTCAGCGGCATCCATGCCGACAACATTCGGAACCTCGACAAGGTCACTCGAGGCCTGTTCGGTTTGAATCGAGACGGTCTCGCCGAAGTTGAGCAACGTACCGCCGGCAGGCGTCTGGTCGACGACGGTGCCGCTGGCGCCTCCGTCGGGGCTCAGGCCAGCAGCCTCGATGGCTGCGCCTGCGTCACCAGCGTCCATGCCGATGACGTTCGGAACCTCGGCAAGGCGGTTCTCGGCAGCGTCGGTCTTGATCGAAACGGTGTCGCCCGGCTCAAGCGCAACACCCGCATCGGGCGACTGATCCACAACGGTGCCCTCGGCGCTTCCGTCAACGCTGAAGCCGGCAGCCTGAATCGCCGCAGCTGCGTCAGCCGCGCTCATGCCCACAACGTTGGGGACTACAGGCTGGGAAGCGGCAGCGGCCTGGCTGCTCTCTTCGGCCTTCTTCTGTTCGGCAGCATTGGCTTCCTTAAGGGCCTTCACGATGGCGGCAACTTCGTCAGAATCAAGCGACACTTCCTCGCCACCGAGACCCTGATACGTAACACCAAATTCCTTGGTGCCATCAACCCAGGTGAAAACGGTTGCGGCGCCCTTTGCGGCACCGTAGAGGCTTACATCCAAGCCTTCATAGCTCTTGGACCAGGTCTGCGAGAACTCGGTCTTGTCGCGATCGGTCAGCGGAGCGTCATGCTTGCCGTCGGCCATACGCACAATGAGCCCAATTGCACCCTGCTCATACGTTGCCTGAGCAACGCCGCCGGCATATGCGAATTTCGGGTCCTTGTAGTCTGCTCCGTCAATCGTCATCTTGTCGAAGACACCGAACTTCTGGAACCCCGCGCCCTTTGCGGCTTCGGCGGCAGTCTTCACCTCGGCCCAGTTGAAAGTGGCAACGGCCTGGCTCGAAGCGGATGCGCTCGACGAAACCGCGGCCGAGCTCGATGCCGGCTCGCTGGAAGACGCGGCACTGCTCGACGCGCCCGAAGACCCGCAGCCAGCCAAGGCTAACGCCAAGACAGCTGCCATAGCAATAACCGATAGCTTCTTCATTTGCACTCCAATCTTTGTCGGTTATCAGACGTTTCTCATTATAGACAGCCCAATATTGAACCGCAGCAAACATCGCATTAAACGAATTGCGCAACGTTCCCAAAAAATTATTCAAAAGACCCTTCCAACAAGGCTGCATGGGCCAGATGATAAAGCTTCGAAGGCTGTAACGCACCATCGTTCCAGCGGGCCTTGTTCCACTGGGGCATGAGCGTGAAGGCGTAGCGCCCAACCTCCCCGTCATCCAGCTCAACGGGAATTGCGCGGGCAAACGCAGACTCCACCGCAAGCTTCCAGCGGCCGTCAGCGGCGCCCCACTCCTCCAGAAGCCCCATGACGCTCGCGCCGGCACCGGACCTGAAGGTCTCGCGCACGCAATCGGGCTGCTCGATGCCGAACTGCACGTCGATGGCGAAAATGTTGCCCAGGCGACCGTCGGGGTACACGTCGAACTGGAAATCCACGCAACCGGGAGCCGCCGCCATCAGAGCCGACACCTGGGACAACATCCGCAGGTTGTAGGCGGAAAAGCCGATTTCGTCGAAAACCGCCGACAGATGCGCGGAATCATTGGCGCAAGCCTCTTTCTCGGCATCGCTCAAGTAACCACAAACGCGCAAAGGCGACGCCGCGCGCCCCCTGAACAGACCGAAGAACGAAAGCGGCCAGCCGTCTGGCATACGCTCGTTCAAGTCAAGGTAGAGCTTTGCGCGCTGCGGCTCGCCGATCACTTCGCAGAACGGCCCAACAAGTTCCAAATGCCGACGCGGCTGAAAGTGCACCGCCGCCTGAGGAAGGGTCTCTTCTTTCGTGTCGAGCTCGAACCCGCAGCTCACATCTTCATGCACCCTGCGCGCATCGGCATACCAGTCGAGCATCGCCCCATGTTCACCTGCAGCCTCGGATTGTATGCGCATGCCTGGCTCCAGCTGTTCCAGAAGCATGGTGACGTCCAAAAACGGCTTCCCGATCAGCGGATGTTCCAGGTAAACGCTCGGAAAACTCTCGCCAATCAGAAAAGACGGCGCAGCTTCGCGCACGCGCTGCAAGCTCTGGCCGAACAGCACGCTATCGCGGCCGCTGTCGGCGGCCTGCAGCAACAACACCTGAAACGCAATGTCGTGCGGCGGAATATTCATTGCGCTCATCCGCCCTAATTGGCCTTGAAGACGTTATGGCAGTTCAGGCAGCGATACGTATGCATACCCTGCGGTTCCACCTTGTCGGAACCGCACGACGAACACTTTATGACGGCATCTTTCTGGTCGCCCCATGCATCTACGCCGCCGGCGACCTGGTCGAGCTCTTCGTCGGTCAGCTCGTAACCGTCCTGCCGAGCAAGCGCCAAAATATCCTCTGGAGCCTCACCTGCCAGCGCTTCTTTCCGCTGACTTGGCGTCAGACCATCGTAGAGCATCTTGGTCCCCTCCTGTCGTTTAGACTCTGCTTCTTCTTATACGCGGCCCCGAAAAGACCGTCCTGACAATTGCCACTCAGCGCTCAGCGCAGACCTACGGCGCAAACCGCGCAGAACGCCGGCGGCAGCGCCCGAAAATCAGTAGCCCACGAGCGGCGAGCGCTTCAATTCGAGCAGAAACGCAAACGGGTCGGCCATTTCGGCAGAACCGGCCATCTGCTCAATGCGTGCGCACGCCCCGTGCACTTCAGCGGCAACTTCGTCGATGCGATCCGTTTGCTCCGCGTTTAGGTACTCCGCAAGCCGCCCGCCAACGAAACCGCGCTCCGAAACGCCCAGAAAGCGCGAGGCCAGCACGACATCATATCCCCCGGTGGCAAAAAGCAAACCGACCACGTCGGCGGTAACTTCGTCCCATATTGGCAAAATGTCATCCGGCATCGTGCGTCGGCACACCACATGAGCGCACTCGTGATGCAGCCGGATTTCGCGAGACACGCGCACCCATTCGTCTTGTCCGTAAGCCGTTTGGTCGGCTGGCACGTTGCTGTAAGGCCCCTCGGAAATAACGATGATCTCGCTGCGGAATGCGCCCGGCTGCTTTGCCAGGCGACTGAACTCGCTGCCCCAGTCGTCACCGCCCGATGCCAAATATGCTTCGCGCGCTTCGGCGACCTTGCTCCAATCGGCAAGCCCGCGGTACGTGACGGCGCCGACCGTCCGCGCAATGGCAACCGGAGCCGATTTGTTCCCCACGATTTGCAGGAAGGTCTCGAAATCGCCGCGGCGCTCCAAGAACAGCACCTCGACCGGCCCTGCCGGGGTCTCAACTACGCGCAGCTCATCTTGCTCGCTACCTACGAAATGATCAAGCGACGCCCCCGTAGGAGCAAGGCCGCGACCACTTGCCAGCCGATGGGCATCCTGCGCGCCCTCGGCCGACGCCACGTAAAGTTGCGGAAACCTCCGAGCCAGAGACTCTAAAGCTGCCGGCCCCTGCAAACTTGCCCGTTCGTTCGCTCCGCTCATCAATTATCGCTCCTCCTCGCGTTGCTTTCCGCTCGCAATCGAAGCCATCACCATGGTAAGCACCATGGGCGCCCAAGCGGCAAAGGCGTCGGGCGCGTTGGCAAGCTCGGATGCCAAGGAGTCAAAGCCGACCCAGCGCACCTCGCTCACCTCGCCGGGGCCAGGTGACGCCTCCCCTTCACAGCGTCCTACGAGCACATGGTCATATTCGTATTCGCAGAGACCGTTTGCGAATACAGCGCGATAAGCAAACGCTGTCAGCTCGCGCAAATCGGCGGCGTCGCAGCCCAGCTCCTCGCGCACACGCCGATACGCCGCCTGAACGGTCGACTCCCCTGCACGCGGATGAGAACAGCACGAGTTAGCCCAAAGGCCTCCGGAATGGTATTTACAAAGCGCTCGCTTAGCAAGCATGAGCTCGGGCCCTTCCTGCCCGTCTCGTACGAGCACGACCGAAAAGGCGCGATGAAGCAACCCCTCTGAATGCGTCTGCCATTTCGACGCGGTTCCTATCTGACGGTCCATGCCATCAACCAAGATCAGCATGTCATCGCGCGCCAGATCATTCGCCATCGCATCGTTGCTGTTTTGCATAGTCGCTGCCCCCTTACACGCTTGCGCCCTCGCGCATCCACCACCCGCCGCACGGTCGCTTCTACATATATATAGTTATCGCCACCAAATCCGCTCGCGTTCTCACGCCTTATACGCTCAAAGCCCAAACCTCATCCCAACTACCAGTGAACGAGGGGGCGTTTCCTCCGTGCGCACTGCAATCGCGTGGACGGAGGAAACGCCCCCTCGTCCACAGGCTCCGCAGCCCACTGCTACAATTATTATGAGACGTACGCTTGGTCCCTAGCGTAACATCCCCAGAAGGAGTAATCGATGTCGCAGTTTGCCGTTTGAGCGATTGGAGGGAAAATGGAAGAAAAGGTCCAAGCACTAAGGGACCTCTTAGACGGCACCCTGGACGAGCAGCTCGACATCCCCGACGAGCTGCTCGACGAAATCGAGATCTTTATCCAACGTTTTTGGTAGAAGAAAGGAGCGCACATGAAAAAGCAGTTAAGCGCGATTTTCGCCATAGCCCTCGCGTTGGCCATGGCGACAGTGCTCGGCGCGTGCGCGAGCGCTAACAATGCAAGCTCAAGTTCGAACGGGTCACCCGCCGCGCAGGAGCAGAATCTTGACACCGGCGTATACGAGGGCACCCTTGTCATGGCGTCCCAAAACGAGCTCGTGGTATCGGGCACCCAGGGCGACACGCAGTTCACAACCAACACCGACACCATTTACGATCTGGGCGACCTTGACGGAATGTACTTGGACGATGTCGTGTCGGTGAAGTTCCACTCCGACAGCAACGGCAAGCACGCCGACGAGGTCACGCTCGTCGAACATATGGACACCGCGCTTCCCTTCGCCGGAACGCTTATAGACTGGGACGATGACACCATCACCCTCTCTAGCAACAACCAAACCGTCACCTTCCAAAGAGACTCCGACACCTACCTCGTCGGCGACCTGAGCCTTGGTGACGAAATCGAGCTGACCTATCTGGGCGACCTGAGCGAATATCCCTATGCAAACGTCATCGCAGTAGTGACCGACGCCGAGCTTCCCAAGACGAACACGACGCACGGCTTCGTATCGGAGCTCGTCGACGGCACGCTGCTGCTTGGCATCGACTCCGCACACGCTTATCGCTTCGCCATGACCGCCAACACCGCCGTCACGGGCGCAGCCAACGACGTTAAGGCAGGCGACTTGGTCGATATCGTATACGCGGGCGGCATAAAGGATACGCCCGAAGCCCTGACCATCAACATCGTGAAACAAGGACAGGATCGCGCGTACATTATTAATGGCAAGATCACCGATGTCGGACAAAGCGTCGTAACGCTCGACACGGGCAAAGCCAAGTACACGTTCATCGTGAACCAATACACCAAGTACTACGGCGACAAGCCCGCAGTAGGCTATAACGCCGAAATCACGTACACCGGATCGCTGATCGATAACCCGCAAGCAGGAATCATCTACTGCGTAAAGGACGCGAAGACTGCCAGCAAGGAAACCGCCAAGAAGCAGGCGAAGAAGACGGGCAAGAAGTCCGGTAGCAGCGCCAGCAGCAGTTCTGCCGCCAGCAGCAGTTCTGCCGCCAGCAGCACGAGCGGCAAGAGCACTTCGTCAGCAGGCACGGCAGAAACCTCGACTCAAGCCGTTTCGAGCAGCAGCGCGCAAAGCTCGGCTGCGGCTCAGCCCGCCGAGTCCGAAACGGCACCGGCCTCAGATCAGCAGGTCTCTCCCCAGTCGAGCGATCCCGGCGAGCAGCCGAGCCCTGCCCCCGAGCCCGAGCCTTCCGACGAACCTGCGCCGGCGCCCGAGCCAGATCCTTCCGACGAGCCTGAGCCTTCCGACGAGCCTGAGCCTTCCGTCGAGTCCGAACCCACGCCCGCGGCCGACGTGAGCGTCTCTGGCCAAGGAACCATCGTCAAGGGCAGCGAAAGCGACCGGTACGTCGTAATCAAAATGAAGAACGGCGACGAGCTCAAGCTCACCATCGACGAGAACACCAATATCTCGAGCGGCTACATCCCCAAAAAGGGCGATGTCGTGAAAGTCGTATACAGTAGCACCAGCATGACGCTCAAAGACATTCAACTTGTCAACCGGCAGGAAGCCGAGCCCAAGGTCGAAAACGCTAACAACACCAAGAACGACGAACCGAGTGCCAAGGACGAGCCCGCCGCCAAGGAAGAGCCGGCTGCGAAGGAAGAGCCTGCCGCCAAAGACGAGCCCGAACCGACTGTCCAGGACGAGCCTGCCGCCGATGACGAAGCGTCCGCCGATGACGAAGAGGGTTAACTATACGTAAGTGGGGGCGAAGCCAGCCCCACCCCCCAACGAGCAATTCATAGACCAGCCGCGAATTCTGACGGCAGGAAGGGAGGAATCATGAACGACAAGCTGAAAAAGGAGCTGCTTGAACTTGCAGGCGACACAGGCATAGAGCTGAGTGACGAAGCCCTCGACGGCATTGCTGGCGGATATCTTTACCACGACGAAGGCGATGCCGCAACTCACAGGAAAGAAGCCTTCTATGTAATCGACAACAAAGGCAAGATCGTAATGCGGGTCGACGATGCGAATACGGCCAACCACTGGGCCAGCAACTTGCGCACGACCCAAGAGTTTCTTACCAAAGACGAATTCGATAAGCTGCGCAAGGCGAATTCCCTGTAGCGTTTAAGGACTCTGCAAGGCCCTTCACATCTAAGGCGGCCCGGGCATTGCCCGGGCCGCCTTGTTGTTGCGTATATCCTAACGAGCCGAAAACCCACTCGCCCTCACTTGGCGCATCTTCGGCGATTTGGCTATCGATCTGCCTATTCAGACTCGAGCCTTTGCCGTGCGACCAGGTCTGCAAACAGCCCTTTGTGCTCGATAAGCTCGTCGTACGTTCCCTCTTCGGCTATCTTGCCGCCATCGACCACCATGATGCGGTCGCAATGCCTAACGGTAGACAGGCGGTGCGCCACCACGATTCGCGTACATTTGAGGGTTTCCAAGGAATCTGCCACATGCTTCTGGGTCTTGTTGTCGAGCGCGCTCGTAGCTTCATCGAGCATGAGAATACGGCGCTTGCCACAAACGGCGCGGGCAATCATCAGGCGCTGACGCTGACCGCCGGAAACTCCTCCGCCGCCTTCGGTCACGATTGTCTGCATACCCATGGGCATCTTGCGGATATCGTCCGCAATGCCCGCAATTTCTGCAGCCTCCCAAGCATCATCGAGCGTTGCCATGGGGGTCGAAATGGTTATGTTCGACGAAATATCGCCCATGAAGAGCTTGCCATCTTGCATGACCACACCGATGTGCTGGCGCAGAGACCGCAAATCGACCTTGGTCACATCGTATGGCCCATAGAATATCGAGCCACGTTCGGGCTTTTCGAAGCCGAGCAGCAGCCTCATGATGGTGGACTTGCCACAGCCGCTCGCACCCACGAACGCCACGTATTCGCCGGGACGGACCTTGAAGCTCAGGTCCTGCAATACGTAAGGCTGATTCTCGCCATAGCGGAACGATACGCCCGACACTTCGATGCCGCCGGTAAGCGACTCGACGCTCGGCTTGTCGTCGGAAGTCTCCGGCACCGCTTCAAGAATGGGCGCAACCATGTCGAGCATGGGGTTAATCTGGGCAACCTGGTTTGCAATGCCCGCAAGCGCCATGATGGCGGCCGTAACCTGGCCATAGGCCACGTTAAATGCCATGTAGCTTGCCACGGGCACCTTGCTCACCGCTGCCAGGTAGTAAATCGCGATGTTTCCCAGCAATCCCACAACGCCGACGATTGCCGGCAACGCCAAAACGAGTGCCGGACGATTGTAGGCTGGACGCGCGTATTCGGCATAGCCGTGCGCCCATTTGGCAAAGGCGCGATCCTCGGCGCCAGCCAGCTTGATCTTCTGAATACCGTTGAGTAGGGCCGTTACCAGGCCCGAGAGCTTCGCCGACGCCTCCATCGTCTCTTTGGCGAAACTTACCGTAAGCTGGGTCGCAACAGCCGTGAGCACCGCCTGAACAACGGCGATTGCAAGCGCAGGCAAGGCAAGCGATGGCGCGTAGGCCCCGATCTGGAATATGTAGACGAGCGAAAGAATAGCCGAAAGGCCCGAACCCAGCAGCATCGAAGCCAGCTGCTGCGTCAACGCCGTCACCGTCGAAACGCGGCTTGCCAAGTCGCCCGAAGAATATTCCTTGAAAAACGAGCTCGGCAGCGCTAGAACACGGGCGAACGTAGCCGCCTCGGTAACCACGTCGAGCTTCATGGACACACGCTGCATAATAAGATTGCGGCACGCGCTGATGAGCGCAGTCGAAACCGCAACTCCTAGCAAAAGGGCCGCGATGGGAAGAATGAGTTGAACCTGGCCGCTCGGCGCAACCACGCCGAAGGCAAGCTCGTTAGCCCAGGCGGGCGCAAGTCCCACAAGCGTTACCGCCAAGGCCGCCAATGCCACAAGCAGGTAGTCCCCGCGATCGAAAACGTGAAAGATAAACGCCAGCAAGTCGCGCACCTTGAGCGACTTTGCCGGCAAGGGATGGTAGAACAGGACCGCTTCGGGCGCAATTCGCTCGGCGACCTCCTGCGTTACCTTGACTTTCTTGCCAGTGCCCGGCTCCAGGCAATTGTAGCCAATCGAGCCGCGCGGCAAGAGCGCCACCGCTTCGCCGGTATCCAAATATCCCAACATCGAGCCGAAGGCCCGTGTGTGCCAACCTTTTGCAAGGTGAACGTTCCTGCGCATCGTGCCCGTTGGACGGCAGAGCCAGTCGATTCGCTCGTCAACGTCCGCAACGCCCTCGGGCACTTTGCCCGGATCCACGCCGATATGGGCAAGGCACGCTTTAACGGCGCCATCCACCTGTTCGACGTCGTCGATAACGGAAGCCGAAGCAACACGCGCGCTGCTCACGCTGTTTGCGAGCTCGGCATAAGCGTGCTCGAGCGACTCGGCGTCGAGCTTCGACCGCGTCTCGATCTGAGATTCCAGCCACTTAGTCATTGCGCACCAACTCCACATAGGCGCCGTCGAGCGCAAGCAGCTCGGAATGGTTCCCCCGCTCGACAACCTTGCCGTCGTCGAGCACGATTATCTCGTCGCAGTCGCGAATGGTCGAAAGCCTATGCGCCACCACGATGCACGTAATGCCGCGATCGCGGATGCGCTTGATAACCTCGGCTTCGGTCTTCGCGTCTAGAGCGCTCGTGGCCTCGTCGAGGATGATGATGGTGGGGTCTTGCGCCAACACGCGGGCAATCTCGAGCCTCTGCAGCTGTCCGCCGCTGAAATTGCGCCCACCCGGCAAGATGCGCGACGAATATGCGCCTTCGCGCTGCAGGATGACATCGTGGATTCCCGCGTCGCGGCAGGCCAGAATCACCTCGTAGTCCTCGATGGACTTGTCCCAGAGCTTCACGTTGTCCGACACGGAATCATCGAAGGTCACGATGTCCTGGTCAACCACCGCAAGCGAACCGCGCAGTATCTGTCGGGGCACGTCGTGAAGGGGCTTCCCGTCGAAGCGCACTTCGCCTGACCACGGATCGTACAAACCGCTCACAATCTTTGCGATGGTCGACTTTCCGCAGCCCGAACCGCCGACGAGCGCAACCCATTGCCCGGGCTCCAGATGCAGGTCGAACCCTTCGATAAGAGGGGGCTCCAGCGGAGAATAGCCGAACGTGACGCCCTCCAGGTCCACCACGCCCTGAAGTTTCTCGCGGTCAAACGACGAAACGTCCGTCTCGCCCGTTTCGTCTTCGGGGACGTCGACCGGGTAGCGCATGACATCCTCGACGCGCTCCATCTGGGTCTGCATCTCCTGAACGGCCTGCCCCAGCGTAATAAGCTGGTTCACCGGGGCCATGAAGGCGGCCAAAAAGCCCGTAAAAGCGAGCAACATGCCCGGCGTGAACGCTTCTTCCACGATCAGCCAAATGCCCAGCACGAGCACGGCAATGTTCGCAATCTGGGTTATCAGCTGGGGTACCATGCCCAGATACTCGTTCAGGCGCGTCGTGCGGACCGTGCCCTCGTTTACAGCCGCCTGGTACCCGGCCCACCTTCCGAAGTAGCCGGTCTCGGCACCCGCAGCCTTGATGGTCTCGATCATCTGGATTCCGCCGACGGTCGTCGCATAGAGCTTGCCCGCGTCAGCCATCGCAGCACGTGCGATGTTTATGCGCTTCCCCGAGATGTAGCGCGCAACGATTGCGTTCGCCAGAACCGTGACCAAACCGACAACGGTCAGCAGCACGCTGTAGTTCAGCATGATCAGCAGGTACAGCACAAGCATCACCGTGTTCACGAGCACAGGTGCCAGCTGACCGATAAGCGCAAATGCGACTGTTTCGTTCATCGATTGCCGTTGCTGCAGGTCGCCCACCATTCGTTGGGCATAAAAACCGACCGGCAGGTGCAGCAGATGGCGCATGAAGCGCGATGACGACACGACGGCGATCTTTCCCTGTATGCGCACGAGGTATACGGCGTTCAGAACCGAAACTATGCCGATGATAATCGCCAGGGCAAGCATCACCATGGTCAACGGCAAGAGCCATTCCGGGTCGTCGCCGGTCAGGATCCGGTCCATGAACACCTGGCCGAGCGATGTATTTGCTATGCCCACGATAGAGGTGACGGCGGCTGTCAGCATGACGAACGTCATGGCCGGACCCAAGCCCTCGAGCCTCTTGCGCGCGTATCCAAAGGTGTCGGGCTTGCTGCCGCCCTCTTCCAGGGCGTCGGTTTTCTCGAAGAGCAGGACGATGCCGGTAAACGACTCCTCGAACTGATCGAGCGGAACTTTCACCTGACCGCGAGCGGGGTCGTTGATGAACGCGTACTTGCCCTTGAACCCGCGCAACACGACGAAGTGATTAAAGTTCCAGAACAGGATGCAAGGGAAGCTCCCCTTCCTGCGAAGCGCGTCGGTCGAAAACGTCATGCCCTTGGCGGCAAGCCCGTAGCTGCGAGCCGCCTTCAGAACGTTGGAGGCCTTCGAGCCGTCGCGCGAAACGCCGCAATCGGCCCTCACTTGCTCGAGCGGAACCCATTTGCCGTAATAGGCGAGGATCATGGTAAGGCAGGCGGCGCCGCACTCGAGCGCCTCCATCTGCATTACCTGGGGAACTTTTGGAATCTTAGCCACGACAGCGCCCCACCTTACGATGCCGAGGAGGGTTCGCCATCGGCGCGATGGGCATTACAATCATGCATTTCCTCCCAAAATCAAGCTTATGGGAGCTATGCGCTCGGTCGTTATCGACACCCGCAAGGGAACCCCGTCGGCCAATCCGGTCGTATCACCGTCGAAGGTAACCTGGTTGGCCCAATCCCCCGAAACGAGCGTGCTTACCAAATAGTCGCTCGCCAATATCTTGCCCGCCTCGTCGCGGGAAACGGGCACGGGTGCGATTTTCGCCACCGTCATACTGTCGCCGTTGATGCTCGCAGCATCGCCTTCGTGCACCTTCGCTGCGTCCTCTGCAGCAAGAAAGCACATGGCCTTCCCGTCAACGACCACACCCGTAGCCGCAACGCTCGTGCTAACCGAGCCGAATACGCCCCAACCCAGAAGCCCTGCTAGCAATGCTATGCATGCGACAAGGACCACCCAGACGCTCGGGTTGGTCACTTGCACGTATTTGTCGAGGTCATCGGGGCTGCGTAGCTTTTCGGTGGCCTTCTTGTTGAAGATGGAGCTGTTCTCGTTGGCCATTATGCGTTCCTTTCGGCTGCCCCGCGCATCTTCGTCATGGCCCGCGCCAGCACCGTCGAGACCGTCGAGGCGTTCATCCCCAGATCCTTGGCGATTTCGACGTTTCTTAAGCCCTCGCGATACTTCAGAAGGACCAGTTCGCGCTCTTCGTCGTCTAGGACGGAAAGCAGGCGCAGGGCCAGATCGCGATCGTCCACAGCGCTCTGCCCGCCCTCGACCGCGGCAAACGACTCGGGCACGTCATCGAGCGCCGCAGAGGAACGCTCTTTGCGATAATGCGAAACCATGCAATTGCGGGCAATCGTCACAACCCAGGTGCTGAACTTCGAACGCGAGGGGTCGAATCTGTTGAAAGCGCGCGCGGCTTTAAGGAAAGCCTCGGCAACGACGTCTTCTGTATCGGCGTCGCAGGTCATTCGTGCGCGCACGTAGCCATACACGAGCCCGTAGCTCTCTAAATAGAGTCGCTCGAACTCACGCTCGTTGGCTTTACCGCCCTTGCGGTAAAGGGCCCTGATGCGATTATGCTGCTTTTGTTCGCCCGTAAGCACATCCCCTTCCGTAGAATGGGTGTTGGTGACAATTGTAAATAATCAGGCGTAACAAAAGCATCTCAAAGCACATATTATTTCAGGAGTATTTAATAAGCTCCGCCAAGCCGCATGTTTTAACTGGGCTTCGAATACCGTCGGTTTTCAGTTATCGGCTATTTGTTATCGTCGGAGCCAGGCGCTCCATTGAGCGCAGAGAGGTCGCCGGCAGCAGCCAGCAAGTCCAGATACGAATCGTCAATTTCAACGCCGTCGAAAATACCGTCTACCGCCCGGTCGTCGGAGCCAAGGACGTCTAGGCAGCGCGCGAGCAAAGAATCGCAAAACTCTTCCGTCCCCGCCGCGAGGTCCTGCTTCATCAGCTGCTCCAGCATTCTCTCGAATCTTCGCTTTTCCACGTCCACCCTCCTCTCGGACCAAGGGTTGTAACATATATTCATCTGCGGTCTCGCACGACGGCGCTACCGCAATCTTTCTGGCAAGGAGCGCCCCTTTGCTACCCTGCGCGTCCGAAGGGCGCCTCCCCGCATATGCCGACTATCCAGTCGGCCAATATCGTTATTGCTGCAAAACGCCTGTACAGAACCTTTGCTATAGCCTGTTGCAAACGTCTGCTACAAACTACAAATACCGCACCGCAGTACCGTAGGCCAGCATCTCTTGGGTGCCTTCCATAACCGACGAGCTTGCGTAACGCGCGCAGATGATTGCGTTGGCGCCGAGCTGTTGAGCTTCCGCGGTCATGCGCTGCTCCGCAATGGCGCGGCCCTCGTTCATCATGTCGGTATAGCTCTTGATCTCGCCGCCAACGATGTTCTTGAAGCCCGCCATGATATCGCGCCCGACATGTTTTGAGGTAACCACGTTACCGCGCACCAAGCCGAGCACTTCCACTTGCTTGCCAGGAATAACGTCGCATGTGGTGATCAGCATTTTTCGACCCTTTCTTCCAAATGGGCACCTTGCCCGCTCGCAATATCGCTTTCCTTTACAACCCTTATACGCGCAATCGCCAAAAACCGTCTTCGCATCTTCAAAAACCCTTGCAATGATGCAATGACGCGAAACTGCTCCCCTTTGGCGCCTTACACGAAGCGGTAGCGGAAGGCCTGATGGCGGCCTACGTGAGCGATTCTGCGGCCACTGTTCCTGCAAATATATAGGTTAGGCGAAGCCAAGCGAACGTAGGCCGCCATCAGGCCTTCCGCGGGACGACACGCAAATAGGGGGAGCTTTTTGTCACACCTCTCGCCCTACCCGAACACGAACCCGTTCGGCCCCACGTGCACGTAGTAAAGCACCTCTAGGAACACGTAGAAAGCGACGAAACCTACGAACAGGCCGTTAGCGTAACGGGGAGGCATGCGATGAAGCCACTTGGCCATGAGCGGGTACACCACCCAAACGATGAACGTGGCCGCCACCGAGTACACGAGCGTGTTCTGCAAAACAATCTGGCCCATGAAATTGAACGGCAGATCACGGTAGTCCCATAGCTCGTAGTTGGCGTTTGCCGTGATGCCGGTCGTAAAGTCGATCGACGCGCAAACGATCATGTTCACAACGAAACTGATGATGAGCGTTAACCACACGCGCCCACCCGTCTTCTTCAGCACCCATTCCTTGAACGGGAACAGCAGAAGCGCAATGAGCACGACCGCGATGCCCTCGGCCGGGTACGGGCACAGCCACCAATCCCACAGCTGCGCGTGGCTGAAATCGTAATCGCCCATGACCACGCCGAGCACGATAAGCCAGCAGAACCCGATTTCGGCCCAATGGCCCATGATGCTGAAAACGCAGTAGTAAAGAACCAGGTTGCGAAACCACGGCCAGGTAAAAGGCTTCTCGTAAATGTTCTCGTCAACATCGCTCGTAGGCTGAGTCGACTTGTTGTCTGGCTCGACGAAAACCTTCTTCGCATGCTCCGAAAACGCGAAGTAGCAAACGATAAAAATAGACCCGCCAAAATACAGGATTCCGCCTGCAACAAGCACGGGCATCGTGACCACCGCGGCAATACGTTCGTATTCGCCACCGAAGATCATATCGAGCACCGAGATTACGATGACGGCGATCATCGAGATCACCACATAGCGCCGAGTCGATTCCGACCGCCTCTCGATGAGCCAAACCGAACGCGCAGCTGCCGCCATGACCACGATGATGCGCAAAAGCGTTATGTCGTACGCAAAGCTCCCAGCCGGCATCATCAGGGCATAGCCCAAAATCGTCGCCATAACAAGAACGAAGTAGATCTCGATGATGCGAATAATCGGCCCGAAGGCTATCTTTTTCTGCTTGCTCGTTTCACCCACAGACGCTTGACTCCCAAGGCGCTTCTCGACAGTTTAACAACCTGCTTGGACGCTCTAACTCGCACTCGACGCAGCCGCGCTTGACGCAGAAGCGCTCGTAGCCGATTCGCTCGCCGCAGCCTCGCTCGACTCGCCCGGCACAGCCCCGCCCGACGCAGCCGCACTGCTCGCTGCAGCGTCCTCCGCCGAAGCAGAGTCCCCGCTTGCCTCCTCGTTCGCAATCTGCTCCCTAATGACCTTGATGCTCTTCTCGATGGCGCCGACCTCCCCGAGCGCCGCCTTCTTTTCTGCGTCGGTCAACGCAGATGTAGCGGTCAGGTCTTCACGAAGAGTTTCGTTTGCGTCCTTGACCATGTTAAGGGTGTAATCCAGATCATCGCGTGCCAACCCCCGCTCGTACTTAGCTTGCTGCTGCGCAATCACAGCTGCCAACTCGGGGTGCTTGTTCTGCTCGTCGACTCCCGGCGGATTGATGATGTAAAGCGACCAGATAATGGCGCCAAATATGGCCACGACCACGAACACGATATTCATTATGTCTCGCGGCACGCGGGCAATCCTGCGCTCCATCAGCGGGTACACCCACCAAGTGATAATCGATGCCACGACGCCGAAAGCCATGGTGTTCTGCAAGCACACTTGCCCCATGAAGTTGCAGAAATTCTCGCGGTAATCCCACAGCTGCAAGTCGGCATTTACGATGAGCCCCATGCCAAATTCGATGAGAGTGCACAGCAGCGCACCCGACAGGAAACTGAGCAAGTAGGCGAAGATCCTTTTCTTGCCCGGGAATTTCTTCTTGAGCCACAGCCAAAACGGATACAGGACCAGCGCGATTATGACGACCGCAGCGCCCTCCATGGGGAACGGGTAGAGCCAATCGCGCCAGAGCAGCGTGTTGTTCGGGTCGTATTCGCCTTGCACCAGCCCCAAGATGATGAACTGACACATGCCCATCTCCATCCAGTGTCCGATAACCGAGAACAGGATGAAATACATGATGAGATTGCGGTAAAACGGCCAGCCACGACGGTCTATGACAAAGTCGTCCTTTTCGAAATCGCCTTTATGCTTCGAGAAATCGTTGACGAGCGTCGAACTCACGCGCTTCGAGAGCGCGAAGTAGATGATCAGAAAGATGTAGAAAGCGCCGTTGAACGACAGCGCAAACGGATTGAAACGCCCCGTCGCCACATCGACAACGGCTGGAACGACAAGGCCTATTGCCGCCATGATTATGACGAAGGGTTTAGCGATCTTGTAACGGTTGATGAACATCCAGAAGGCAACGCCCTCGAGTATCGCCATGATCCAGTCCATTATCGTCGTGACGTTGTAGTTCATGGTGTCGCGCGAGGTCAGTATGAGCCACACGAGGACCATGCCGATGTGCACGGCGAATGCCACTTGCACGGCGCGCATGAACCCCATTTTGTTCGGCGCGCTGAACTTGATGGCGTCGTAAGCTTTCTTGGCCGATTTCGTAGCCGCCTTGTGCTCGGCATTGGCCTTTTTGCGCGCCTCGCGCTCTTTCTTGCGGGCGGTCTTGGCGCTCTCGCGATTGCCCGATTTCTCAGCGATGACCGCAATGCGCATGGCTTCGTCGGCCTCGTCGTCGGCCTCCATGGCAATGCCCGCCATCGCAACCGCTTCGGCAGCGTCGAGCTGGGCCATCTGCGTGATCTTCGCCCGGTCTGCCTTGCCCGTCGTATACGCGCGATCGATCGCGCGCTCAGCGTCGTCGAGGGCCGCGAGGCGCTCGTCAAGATCGTTGAACTCGATCGTTTCGGGGCTCGGGGAATCCGCCATCGTGTTTCCTTTCACCTTTGCGCTAGTCGACAAGGCCGCATTAAGGAGAACCGGGGGTTCTGCCCCCGGCTCCTCCATTCCATCTTGGGTGTGAACAGATAATTCTGGGCAGAGCGGCCCAGTAAGGACCGTCGACCCAAAACAGCATTACTTATTCGAACGTAAGAATGTTGTCGAAGCCCGTCATCTGAAACACTTCCATGACGTCGGAAACGACGCCGCGGAACACGAGCGAGCCGCTCACTGCGGCCTGTTTCTGCATGGCAACGATTACGCGCAGGCCAGCAGACGACACGAACACACACTCAGACATGTCGACGACGATCTCGTTCACGCCCTTCGCATACAGGCCTTTGGCAAACTCCTCGAGCTGCGGCGAGGTGTTAGTATCCAAACGACCCACGATGCCGATGACGTAAGGCTTGCCCTCGTCGATGACTTTGATTTCCATTCGTTTTCCTTTCTTCTGCTACTCTTTGCTCGTTACCATTTCTTAACTATTGTAACAACATTGCTTCCGTTAACGCGCTCGTAAAGCATCTCGTCGGTGCATCTCTTGGCCATGAGAATGCCCAAGCCCCCGATTGGCACGTCCTTGATATTGCCCGGCGTCACAGCATCGGGTTTTTCCAACGGGTTGTACGGAATGCCTTCGTCGATGATGTCGACCGTAATCGACGGCGGATCCGCGCAGTACGTGCGCTGTATGCGCACGGCGCCGGGCTCATCGGGCGTCGCCTCGGGATACGCGTAATGGCACACGTTGACGAACAGCTCTTCGACGGCGATATCGAGCTGGTTCTGAACGCGCTGCGGGCACAGGCGCCGATCGAGTTCGGAATGCAGAAATTCGTTCACAGCCGTGAGCTGCGATACCTCTGCAGGTACTTCGAGCGTCGCCGTAACCTCGGGCGGTACGCCGACTTCAAGCGTCATGATCGTGATATCGTCAGATTGCTCGGCACCGTTCGCATGCTTTGCGACGTCCGAGCGCACGGACTCAAGCAGTTCCCTCGGATGCATCCGGTAACCATTTTCCGCCACGGCCATCAACCGATCCTCGCCATAAAGCTGCTCGTCAACATCAAAAGCCTCCGTTACGCCGTCAGTGTAGAGCAAGAACGTGTCTCCAGCCAAGCAATCGACCTCGAGCGCCCGATACGATATCTCGAACAAACCCAGGACAGGGCCCGATTTCCTCCTAAGCCACTGCCAACCGCCCTCGCGCTGCCACAGCAGCGGTGGGTTATGGCCGGCGTTGACGTAATCCACATGACCGGTACCGTAATCGAGTACGCCAACCCAGGCGGTCACGAACATTCCTTCGTCATTGCCTTCGATAAGCAGCCGGTTGGCCTCCGAGACGGCTTCGCCGATTTCCATGCCGCTTGCAAGGTAGTCGCGCAGCAGGGCTTTCGCCCTCATCATGAACAACGCCGCAGGCACGCCCTTCCCTGAGACGTCCGCGATCACAAACCCCAGCTTGCCCTGGGAATCGTCGCAGTCTTCGCCGATGAGGAAGAAGTCGTAGAAGTCGCCGCCAACCTGTTTGGCTGCGTTCATCGACGCAAAAATATCGAACTTGGGAATATCCGGGTAGGGCGGGAACGTGCTCGGCAGCGCCGATTCCTGGATAGCGCGCGCAGTGGCAAGCTCGGCATCCATGCGCGATTCGGCCTCGGCGATCCAACCGCGCAAAGTGTCTACGGTATCGTTGATGCCTTCGGTAAGCGACTCGAATTCGCGCGTGCCGCCCGCTTCGGCACGGGCATCGAGATTGCCGCTTGTAATGAGGGACAGTGCGGCGTTCTCGTCGTCGATACGCTTAGCAACCACCCGGTTGAGCAGCTGAAACACGATAACAAACACAGCAAGCAGCAGCACGAGCGATGACGCCGTCATCCACGTCATGACCTCAGGGCGCTTCGCAAACACCTGGTCGGAGGAGCGTATCATGACGACGTCTGCACTGATGACGCCCTCATCGCTCGCTTCTTCGGTATCGATGGCAAAGTCGTACGAATGCTGGGCATAAACATATGCGATATGAGGATGAACCTCCGGGGCATCGGGCGCCGTCAGGCTTCTATTTTCGGCATCCAGCTTACGAGCTGGATCGACGAAGATGAAGCGCTCGATTTGCTGATTCTCCTTGCTGCGCTCTATTGCAGACGAGGAATCGCCGAAAAACGTTTGGCTCATATCCATGCCTACGGTAAAACGCTCGTCATTCGATGCATAGACACGCCCATCGAATTCGATGATGACGATATCGTCGGAATTTGGCGTGAAGCCGCTCAAAACCACATCGTCTGCGAGCAAATCCGATAAACCTGTCAAAGTCGCCTCGTCGATGTCGCTGGTTTCAACCCCGGCCTGCGACAACGTTTCCTGGAGCAGCTCGACCCGCTTGCCACCGAGCTTCATCTGGGTGCACAGATAGTTGACCTCGTTTCGCATGTCATCCTCGGCATCGTGAAGCGCATCCGCCGAGGAGACGCCGAAGCTTACGGCAGCCATCACCATGAACGAGAGCGCCACCACGACCGAAAGCCATGCGCCGAACACGGTACGCAAGCCCAAGATGCCACGATGCATCACGACCTTGCGCGCCAAGCAGTCGCCCACGCTGCAAAGCAAGGTCATAACGAGCGCCGTGCCCCAAACCTGCGTCTCTATGCTGCCGAGTTGCGTAGCAGTCGAATTTGCAATCTTCAGCACTGCTGGATCGTTCGCTTCCAAGCCCAAGGTATCCACGATGTGTATTACGACCGAAATGCCTACATTGAAATAGAAGCCGAGACTGTAGAGAAACGACGCAACGAGACACACTATGAAGATATAGATGACGCGCCTGATCTGCGAGGGGTTTTTCCGCAACGCGACGGCGAGCAAAACGCCGAGCAGCAAGCCGACAAATCCGAACATGACAACGGAAGTTATCGGCGTTATGAACGATAGCTCGTAATGGTCGAGGGGCAGCAGCTGGGCATGAAGCAACAGGACCGCGCCTGTCAGCAAACCCAAGACCATACCCGCGAATGTACCAAGCAAAAGCGCCCCAAGGGCGACGACCTGGAGCAATGTGACCACGTATCCATCAGAGCCGTCCTCTAGCGGCACATCGACAAAACCAAGCTGAGTGAACGTCAGGGCCACGCCCGTGACCGCGAGCACGACGAAGACCATCAATCGCAGCACGCGACGGCTGTCGCCCATAACGCCCCGCCAGCGAATGATTCTGGCCTTTTTACGCGCCGATTCTGTTTCCGGGGACATGCAACCCGCCTTATTTCTATCTTTCGATTTCGAAGACTTCAGAGAGCCCCGTCATCTCGAAGACTTCCGCAACCTCATCAACTGGATGTAGCAGACGCATCCGTCCACCACGCCTTACAGCCAGCTTGTCAGCCGCTACGAGCACGCGCAACCCAGCCGATGCGATGTAGTCTACGGCTGTTAAGTCGATATCCAAATCGCAGACGCCATCTTGTAGCTCGTCAATCTTCTCTGAAAGTGCCGGCGAGGTTTGCACGGTCAACTTTCCGGCAAGCTCCAAGGTCGCCTTGCAACCATCGACGTCTACTTTGATCTCCATTCAGTTTTCCTTCCTCGTTGGGTCATTTGTGCCATTATCCCCTAAGGACAAATTTCGTTCGAGGGCGGTTGCATCGCCTGCCGCAGCAAGTAGCTCCAAATCGGCAGCCCCGATCTCGACGGTATCTGCGACGGTAGGGGACGCATGGCCATCGGAACCGAGCGCGTTCAGGCAGCGGACGAGCAGCGCGTCGCGAAACCGCTCGGTACCGGCTGCGAAATCCTGCTTCATCAGCCGCTCCAACATAAAATCAAACTCGCGCTCGTTCATGGTCCGCCTCCCCCCGCTCTGATTGTTTTCGCAATTCATGCCTTTTTATACGCATTCTGCGCGTCGGCTGTCCCACTGTTTCTGACTATTTGTGAACGAGGGAGCATTTCCTCGTCCATAGCGAAAGCCCTGTGAACGGGGAAGCACCCCTTCGTCCACCGTTATCGCTTACGCTTCTTGCGGTCGGATGCTTTTTCGCCGCGCAGATGACGCGCTTCGTCACGACGGGCGCGCACCTGCTCGACCTCGGCTGCAAGCGAACGATACGAATCGAGCCGAAGCTGCGAGAGCTCACCAGATTGAACTGCAGCACGTACGGCGCACCCCGGCTCATCGACGTGTTTGCAATCGCGGAATCGGCATTCCTGCGCAAAGGCCTCGACGTCGGCAAACGCTGCGCCAAGCCCAACGTCGGCATCCCAAAGCCCCAGGCCACGTACGCCCGGCATATCCACGACACAGCCGCCGCCGGGCAAGTCGACCATCACGCGGTCGACTGTGGTATGACGTCCCTTGCCGTCGTGCTCACGCACCTCGCCCACATCCTGCACCTGCTCGCCCGCCAAAACATTGACCAGCGTCGACTTGCCAACCCCACTCTTTCCAATAAGAATCGCCGTGCCGCTGTCGGCCACGAGCGCACGCACGGCTTCAACCGAAGGCGCGTCACTGGCCGACATGACCAGCACGCGCACATCGCGCCCGGCAAGTCCCGCCACCTCGTCACGCACGGCGCGGACCTCGGTCGGGTCTTGTGCCAAGTCTGCTTTAGTCAACACTATGGCCACGTCAGCACCTGTTTCGTGTGCAAGGACGAGCTCTCGCTCGAGTCGCTTGCGGTTAAGCTGCACCAAAGGTTCGGCGATAACGACCAGGTCGAAATTTGCCGCAAGCACCTGATGGGTCGTGCGGTCTGCCGGGTCGCGCCTGACAAACGACGTACCTCGCTCGTAAATCTGCCCGATGACGCCTTTATCATGCCCTTCCGGAAGCTCTATTTCCACCGAATCGCCGATTACGGCACGCATCCGACCACCTTTGGCCAAAGCGGTAGCATGCTCGCAGCGCACGAACCCGCCGTTTTCGCAACGCACCAGCGGAAACCCGCGATCGAGCTTTACGACGACGCCCTTCACCCATGCACCCCGCTACCGCGCCCGTTCGCGCACTATGTAGTATGCGCCCATCAGCACCAGGCCGATCAACACGGTAATTAGACCGGGCACAAAACCTTCGAGCTCGAACTTATCGGGATGTTCGGCGCCCCGCACGAGCACCGAAGACGCGGTCGCATGGATATCGGGGATGCCCTCGTGTTCGGAGCATGCCTGATGGTAGATGCCGCGCACCTGCAGCGTCGTTCCCACGACGCCGTAACGGCCCAGATGGTCGATTTGGCCAGCCTGGTCATGCGAGAGCAAAACCGATATCGTTGCCGAGTTGCCGGCATCGGTCGAAGTGAGGGTCACCCAGCAGTACTTGCCGCCTAAGGGGTTCTCCGCCACGATGTCGCCGATCGCCTCGCCCGTCACCTGAACGACCTTGCCCTCGTACAAAGAAGCCTGACCGAATAAGGACTCGACGGTCGTATCGTAGATGAAGGAGTTGTCTGCGCGCTGCGTCGGGTCCACGGTATTGCTCTCGCCGTCGATTACGACGGCTTCTTCGCCGGACTTCTTCGAAGCAGCGGATTGCGCCTGCTTTTCGTCATTAGCCTTCCCGGAATCGGCATCGGCTTCTCCGGCATTACTGGCGGCATCTTCGTTTGCCGATGCCGCAGATGAAGACGACGGCGCCTCGTCCGCCCACGCAGTGGGCGCCGCTATGCAGCACAGTGCCAGCGCCGCAGCCACGACAAGCGCAAACCCCAAAAGGGCACCCGACGCCCCGCGGCGGCACCGCGTCGCGTGGCCCAAGCACATTCCCAGAACGCGCATCATATTTTGGCCTTCCGCTCCCGCTCGTTGCGACGCGTATGCACCCACCCGACGAACGACGACGGCGTCGCGGAGACTACGATTTGGATGAGCACCGCGATCAGCGTCACGAATTCCAGACGGCCGGCCCACATCTCGAACAAGTAGAACAGCTCGAGCTGCCACGGCATCCCCGCCACAACATTACTCGTGGTGATACCACCGTTCGACGCCATGGCGATGGAATCGAAGACCGCCTGCGACGAGTCGTACCCAAAAGCGATGCCCACAAGCGCGCCGACGACATACGTGGCGCCATATAGAAGCAGAACGGTCGTTGCCTCGCGAATGAGCTCGGGCGTTACCGACCTTCTGCCGATATGCTGATACGAAGCGACAATGCGCGCGCTGTCGGGGGCAAGGGTCTCCTTCAGGGTGGCGACGATTCCCTTGACCAAAACGCCGAAACGCTGCACCTTGATACCGCCCGCCGTCGAGCCCTGGCATGCGCCCACAGCCATGAGGATGGCCAGCACCAAAAACGCGGACCCGAAGCCGTCTTGCAGCTGCCCGGCCGAGACGTTCTGGAATCCCGTGGTGGTGAAGGCGGCAAACACCATGAAGAGCCCGCGCCTGACCATGGTCGGCAGGTCCGAGAACATGCGGCCGCCCGCAAGAGAGGCCATGAGCACGATGACTATGAAACCGATCCACACGGCGGTTGCGCGAATCTCCAGGTCCTCGAAGAACGCTTTCGTGCGCCCGCGAATGATCTCGGCGTGCAGGGTGAAGTTGATGCAACCCATGAGCATGACCAGCACCAGGGCAAACTCAATGGCAAGCGAATGGTAGTACATTATGTTCTGGCTCATGGGGACGAAACCCGCCGTCATGAATGCCGATATCGACACCCAGAGCGACTGCAGGAACGCGCGCGCCGGTTCCATGCCGATCTGCAGGCAAAGAACGGTCACGCAGACGGTGGCGATGGCTATGAACGCGATGGTGATGCGGCCGATGAACCGGGCCGTCTGCACGACGTTGGGCACCACGTGCTCGCTGCGTGCTTCAGATAAATACAGCGACGCCCCGCCTTTGCCGAACAGCCCGAACGAGATGCCGACGACGATCAAGCCCAAGCCGCCCATCAGGTGCATCATGAACCGCCACATGTTATCGGCGTACGATAGGTGGTCGAGGTCGACCACGACCGAAGCGCCAGTTGTAGTCAGGCCCGAAACCGCCTCGAACAGGGCATCGAGGTAGTTGGGATAATGCCCCGACATGCGAAGCGGTATCGCCGCGAAGAAAGCCAGCACGAGCCACGCCAGGCCGGTAACCGCCAGCGCCTGCTGCCTTGAAAGGCGCCCTGGCTGGATGCGCAGAAAACGAAGCGCCGAGCCAGCGATGAGGAAAATCCCCGCTGTGAACAGGTAGCGCGCAGCCGCGGACCATTCGCCGAACAAAACCGCCAGAAAAAGCGACGGGAGCAGGCCTATTGTCGAAAACAATATAAGCACGCCCAGGTAATGGCCGACCACGCGTACATCGTAGAATGAAAGACGCTGCCACATGAGTTCGGTTACGCCTCCGCGTTTCCCGCAAGCGCCGCTACGCGCCCGCGCCTGCCCCTATTAACAGTATGCGCACCACCGTCGTTATGACAGCCAGCAAGAGCAGGAAGCAGACGGTGCCCAAGACGACGACGCCGTAACCCGACAAGGCGTTCTTGACGGATTCGCTCCGACTGATCTTTCCACGCTCGCTTCCCATTCCGCACATTCTAGAAGAATCGCGCTGACGTGGCAAATTTTGGTAGCGTTATTGCTGGTCGGCATGGGGTCCCCAGCCCATCATCTCGTCGAGCGTGACGAAGGTGTAGCCTTTTTTCGCGAGCTTCGGAAGGGCCCGCTTCAGCGCAGCCGCCGTAACGTCCTGATGGTCGCCGCCGTCGTGCATGCGCACTATGTCGCCGGGCTTTGCCGACATGAGCACGTCGTAGATATCGTTTTCGGGCATGTAGACCCAATCGCCTGTATCGAGCGTCCAGCCGACTTCGGCGTCGATGAGCGGCGCGACGGCAAGAAGCGCCGTCTCTTCGAGGTCCTTCGACCCCACGCGCACGGCCTTGCTCGGCTCGTAAGGCTGCTCTTCGGTACTGAGGGCGTCCCTAATCGCCTGCAGGCCCCGGTTAACCTCGTCGGCGAGCTGTTCGGGTGTCAGCATCGACATCTCGCCGTTGACCATCTCGCCGTCGTCGAAGCTATGCGTGCATATCTGGTGCCCTTCGGATGCAGCGCGACGCACTATGTCAATCTTGTCGCCCTCGATGGCATCGCCCCTGCAGAAAAACGTCGCACGCGCATCGTTTTCGGCCAGAATATCCAGAATGTCTTCCGTATATAACAGCGATGGCCCTCCATCGAAGGTGAGGGCTATGACGTTGCGGTCGCCTACGTCGGGATCCGCCCGCGTTTCGATCAGGTCGACCGGATCAACCGTCTGCTTGTCGACCACCTCGCCCGACACCTTACCGGTCCTTGTCTCCATAACGCCGTCCGACCCCGGCGTGAAGGTGTGAATGGCGCCGAGGCCCACGATGCTTGCACCGAAGGGAACGGGGCTTTCGACCGCATCATAGGGTTCGACGACATCTTTGCCGTCGGTCAGGGTAATAACGTCACCATCGCGCAGCTTGAAATCGGGGTCGGCCGTCTCTTCCTCGTTGACGACCGCGAAGAACGGGTCACCTGCGCTGCGCTCGATGACGTTGCCCCCAAGCGATATGAAATCGCCGGGGTTGATGGGAAGCCCGCTTTCCTTGAGCGCCACGGCAAGCGTCTTGTCTCCCCGCAATGCATATTGGGTGCCGTTGACCGTCACGTTAATCGGCGTTGCCGACGAGCAGAGCTGAGCTGCGAACACGACGATGACGAGCAACACGGCCAAAAGCGCCACCTTGCCGAATGTGGGGCGATACCACGCGGCGCGGGCTTCTTCGGCCGCCTCTGCCGCCTGACGGCGTGCCTGACGCGCGCGGGACCTTCCGCCAAGGGCGGGCCGGCCATCTTCGTCTTGCAGGAATCGGGTCCTCTCGGTTGGCTGTTGTTCTTGCCTTTGCGCCACGCAGCTCCTTTCAAACGGGGATTCGCACCATTATAGCGACAGAAAGGGGAGTCTCCCCTTCCAAAAAGGGGAGACTCCCCTTTCTGTCGTCGGCCTCCCCTCTCTATCCGCAAGTTAGGTTTATTGCCTCGCATGCGGCTACGCGCCCCGCCGCCTGACCGAACCGTTCAAGCCTGAACTGTAACGATTTGCTGCAGACCTCGGCCCAGCCAGCACGAAAGGCGCCCCCTCGGTAAAAAGAGCGCTAGAATAGTCGCATTACTTTACTGACGAAAGGACTACTTCATGACCCGCATTCATTGCCTGAACAACATCTCGAAAAAGGGCACCGATCAGCTGCCCGCCGGCTACGAGCTCGTCGACGAGCTGGCACAGGCCGAAGGCGTGCTCGTGCGCAGCGCACAGCTCCACGACACCGAGTTCCCCGAAAGCCTGCTGGCCATCGGCCGCGCGGGCGCAGGCGTCAACAACATCCCGCTCGACCGTTGCGCCGACGAGGGCATCGTCGTGTTCAACACGCCGGGCGCCAATGCCAACGCCGTTAAAGAGCTCGTGCTGTGCGGCATGCTGCTTGCGAGCCGCGGCATCATCGACGGCGCCGCCTGGTGCCGCGACAACGCCGACGACGAGAACATCGCCAAGTCCGCCGAGAAGGCCAAGAAGGCTTTCGCCGGCCGCGAGATCATGGGCAAGAAGCTCGGCGTCATCGGCCTGGGCGCCATCGGTGCGCTGGTAGCCAACGCCGCCGTCGATCTGGGCATGGACGTGTACGGCTACGACCCCTACGTCTCGGTCGACGCCGCCTGGCGCCTCTCGAAGGACGTGCACCACGTCACCGACCTCAACGACATCTGCGCCGAGTGCGACTACATCACCATCCACGTGCCCGCCATGGATTCCACCAAGGGCATGATCGGCGCCGACCAGATCGCCCTTATGAAGGAAGACGCTGTGCTGCTGAACTTCTCGCGCAACACGCTCGTCGACGAAGCAGCGCTCGCCGAAGCCCTGGACGCAGGCAAGCTCGGCCGCTACGTGACCGACTTCGCCAACCCGACCATCATGGGCGCCAAGAATGCGATCGTCCTGCCGCACCTGGGCGCCTCGACCGCCGAGGCCGAAGAGAACTGCGCCGTCATGGCCGTGCACGAGTTGGTCGACTACGTCGACAACGGCAACATTACCAACTCGGTGAACTTCCCCGCCGTCAGCCTGGGCGTACGTCGCCCGCTTGGTCAGCGCATCGCCGTGCTGCATAAGAACGTCCCCGGCGTCATCAGCGGCATCACCGACGCCCTGGCCGACCATGGCCACAACGTCGCCAACATCATCAGCAAGGCGCGCGGCGATTACGCCTACGCCTTGATCGACATCGACGACACCGTCGGCGACGATGCGTTCGACAAGATGTCGGCCCGCGAAGGCGTCCTGCGCGTTCGCTTCCTGTAAGCACAGCGACAATTTGGGGAGACTCCCTTTCCTATCAGGGGAGTCTCCCTTTTTCGTCACCTCAAAGCCCGGTAGACCGACGACAAACCTAAACCAGTAACACAGGAAATCTCTACCGCAGAGAACCCCTTTTCAGAAAGTAGTTTTATGAGCGGGTTCCGATCCTTTGGCATCATCGATCGCAAACTGCCAAGCGTGTCCCGTCCAAGCGATGCAACAGCTATGCTTGCAAGCTCATCTGAGCTGTGATGGCGCAATAACTTGCTATCCTTGAACGGTTTTGCATACCCCCCGCCCGATGAACTGAACTTTTCAAATTGGCGAATTCCCCCGAGCATTCCGAGCGCAAGATCGGTCTTCACAATCAGCGAACCAGTCAAATACGCTTGATAACTACTCCAGGCGTAATCCTGCGTCCTGCATATACGCGCTGGTTCTGGATTCGCATGGATATACCGTAAAGCGCTGAGAAAATACGCGTCGGTTTCAATCGGTTCGCTCCAAAACGGACGCTGAAACACACGGCCAACCCGATGCGTCCTTTTTGCAAAATACATCGCATAACTCTCGTTTAGCTGCTTCATGAACACGCTAAGTTCCTGAGCTTTATCTTTCACAAGAAGATGCACATGATTACTCATCAAACAATATGAATGCAATTCGACATCATACTCGGCACCCGATTCAGCGAGTATGCTGATATAGCGCTTGCGATCCTTATCGTTCTCGAACAATATCTGAGATCCATCGCCCTTTGCGACAACGTGGTAAAAACCAGATTCCCCATGCTTTCGCTGCGAATGCGGCACTGTTTCCTCCAATCAACTTATCGCCCCGACAATTTAGGGAGACTCCCCATCCCGTCAGGGGAGACTCCCCTTTTCACCACATTGCACTAGAACGGTATGTCTTCGAACGGGAAGCTTTCTTCGGGCTCTCGGGATGCATACTTATTCGGCAGTTTTATCGGACGTCGGGCCCCCACCGCTAATTCGTAACTCTCGCTAAGGCTCCTCCTCATGAAGCATTCCATTTTCCATGCATCATCGGGATTAAGAGCGGATTCTTTGTATGCCTCTTCGAGCGGAATGTCTTCGAGCAGCCCCGAATACCCGAGCTCATCTATTCCCGCTATGCAATCAGTCCACCAAAAGGGTTGATATAATCTAGCACCAGCAACAACTGCAAATAAGTCACCTTTTTTCGCCTCGGGAACCTCACCGTCTTTCACGTCTGATAACGGGCGTCCGAACCAGTAACCCCGGTAGAGATCCCGCTTTGCCCGAGCAGCGCATATGCAATCGAGGTATTCGAGAACCTTTAGCTCCTCCGCCTCCCGAACCGCTTTGTCAATTCCCGCGACCGATGCAAGATTATCGACAGGAATGATTGATTCTTGATACCCCATTGTTCGCTCCTATCATCTTGTAATAATATGGCTATGATATTATCATGTTCGCTATAATTTAAAACGAGAGTTACAAGGATTGCCATGAAACAAATTACCTATGCGTGCATCGACCTACGAGATAGCAACCAATTTGGAGAGGCAATTAGGCTTTTCAGGAAACGGCGCGGATTGACGCAACAGCAAGTTGCCGATATTGCTGGCTGCAGTCTTATGTACGTATCTAACCTCGAACGCGGAAAGACAACAGCGGAACTCGGAAAAGCCCTTAAGATATTGGACGTTCTCGAAGTTGAAATCTCATTCTCTGACAGAAGGAACGACTAGCGACAGGAAGGGGAGTCTCCCCTTCCCGTCAGGGGAGACTCCCCTTCCTGTCGCTCCTCGTTCTGCCATCGGCCCGCTTCGCGCTCGCTTGCGGCAATACGTTCCATCTTGTTACCATGGACGTACGCAAGCTTGTTTCATATGCTTTGCAACACCAACAGAATGGAGCGCGCCATGAACGTGACTGCAATCCTGTTCGAGGGGTTCGAGACGCTCGACATGTTCGGCCCGGTCGAGATGCTCGGCGCATCGGGCAAGTTCGACGTCCGATTCTTCTCGCCCCAAGGCGGCATCGTAAGAAGCTACCAGGGCGTGCCGGTCCAAACGGAGCCACTCGACGACGCCTGCGAACCCGAAGTCCTGTTGCTCCCTGGCGGCATGGGCGTCTACGCAATGCTCGAAGACGCTTCTTTCATCGCCCGCCTGGCCGAGCTCGCAAAGCAGGCACGCTATGTGCTCTCGGTATGCAACGGGGCATTCCTGTACGCGAAGGCGGGCGTGCTCGACGGGCGCCGTGCCACGACATACAAAGCGCGCATGGATAAGGCAGAAGATATGTTCCCGCAGGTCAAGTGGGAACATACTGCCCGATGGACCGTCGAGGACAACCTGTACGTGTCATCGGGCGTGTCGGCCGGCATCGATATGACGCTCGGCTTCATCACCGACGTCTTCGGGCGCGATTGCGCCGACAGCACGGCGCGCTACGCCGAATACACCTGGAATCCTAACCCGGGAAACGACCCTTTCGCCTGCGAATCGCCGAGCAAAATCGCGGCCCTGCGCAGCGGCGGACAGAGCGGGGCGGATCGCGGCGCGATGGACGCGGCGCTCAGCTGCGGCATTCCGGCAGTCGGCTGGTGTCCGGCAGGCGGTTGGGCCGAGGACTACCCCGATTCCCCCGGCGTGCTTGCGCTATACCACGACATGATAGAGACTCCGTCGAGCGAGCCCATTCAGCGGACGGAATGGAACATCCGCGATTCAAGCTGCTGCATCGTATTCCGGCCGCCTGTGCCCGGCGCTTCCCCGGGCACCGACGCGGGCGACGTGTTCAATGAGCGCTACGCTACACCCCGGTTCGATTTCGCGCTCGCGAACCCGCAAACGTACGACGAGCAAATCGAAGAAGCCTACGAATGGCTGCGCAAATTCGACGGCAACATCGTCCTCGGTGTCGGCGGCCCGCGCGAAAGCGAATACCCAGGTATGTACAACATTGCGTTCAACCTGATAAAGACCCTGCTCAGCAAGTTCAAAACCCAAGGTTAGCCCAAAAGCCAGACGCCAAAAGGAATACCCTTCCTGACGGTTTTCCCACCAATTTGGGGAGTCTCCCCTGCCTGTCAGGGGAGACTCCCCAAATTGGCAATAGGGCAATCGTGATGGGAATAAGGCTTGTTCCGCGCTTTCGCTCGCCGCCAAAATCAACCTCATCGTCATCGCAGCCATTATCGCGATGTCCACGGGGCTCATGGCCATCGGCTTCAGGGTAAACAGCGACAACGTCGACGAAATGTACCTGGACCGTGTGAACACCACCGTGCAAGCAGGCATGAGGTTCATCGACCCATCTGCAATCGCATTCTTGTGGGACAACATGCAATCTGAAGAATTCGAGCAAGCTCGCTAGCAGGCGCTCGAGCAAAACGACCCCGCCCCTCTTGACAGGTGGATGGCAAGCATCGACGCAAGCGACCTGCAACTTCTATGATGATGGCCGAGGATTTCTATTCGCATCTGAACGATTCTTTTCGGAGATGCGATGACGCGAAGCCCAGCGACTGCCGGGTATTTGTCGGAACACCGGAGCGCCGGCTTCGGTCATCTGCGTGCGATACGTGTCCGCATTCGTCTATCCAGCTCACAAAGCCGAACGCAGGCGGCCGCGGATTATCGGCGTCAGCGCGCGAGCGTCTTCGTGACGAAAACGGTATTGGTCGCCGCGAGCACCATCGCCCGAACCAAGATGGTCTGGTCGGTGCGCATTGTCTCAACGCTCGGCAGGGCCTCGCCTGTGAAATTAAACGCAGCATGCAGGGCGTTCTCGTATTCAGTACAGAAAAAATCGTAAGCCACCTGGATGGGATAGGTTTCCCTTTGAATGCAAAAGAACTCTCCCACCTGCTCGACGGTAAACACAGGCTTGAGCGTGCCCATGACAAGGGCGTAGCAGAGGCTGTCGCGATAGTACCGCTTCTGCTGCGCCGCGGGTACCACGCCGTTCTTCACATAGTTATTCATCATGGGCTTGGTAATAGGCTCGCTAATCACAGGCGAGAGCGCCTCGTTGATTACCTTGAGCGCTTGTTCAAGGTAGAGCCCGAAATTCGGAAGCTCCGCATAGCGCGGCAGATGGAAATTTTTAACTGCGGACAATTCCGCGGCGTTCTTGTTCTCGATATCGGACATGGCAAATCCTTTGCATAGGTTCGATGCGTCCCGATTCTAGCATGTAGTGCAACACCGCAGATTCGACATGCGTTCTTCGTAGGTACGATGTTTCTTTTGCCAATGCCTTATATCTTATGTTACTGTTGCCGTCATCGCATGTTCAACATACGATGACGAAATGTCTTAGATAGCAGCACAAACGCAGACAGGGGGAACAAACTCCAATGTCCCAAACCATACCTAATGCACCTACGGGCAAAAATGCGACGGCGCCATGCGACGCGCGCGTATTTGTCATAACCGACTCCGCAAGCGACATCACCCAAGAAGAGGCCGCTGAACTTGGCATACGTGTCGTCCCGCTGACCACGACCTTCCCTGACGGCACCTACCGGGACGGTATCGACATAAAAGCTGGGGATTTCTACGAGAAAGTCGCCTCAACAGATTCGATTCCGATCACTAGCCAGCCTTCGCCTGCAGAATTCCTCGACGCGTTCGAAACTTCCCTATCCACGGCCGACAGCATCGTGTGCATCACCATTTCAAGTGGGCTTTCTGGAACGTTCCAAAGCGCCTGCATCGCCCGCGACAACCTAGCCGAGCAACTTCAATCTCGCGTTCACATCGTTGACTCGTTGACATGCTCTGTTGCCGAAGGGCTGCTGGTACGTGTTGCAACGCAAATGCGCGATGCGGGCGAAACTGCCGAAACGATTGCGCTCGAGGCAGAACGGCTTCGCGACAAGGTGCACATCGTTGCGCTCGTGGACACGCTCGACTACCTCAGCAAGGGCGGGCGCATGCCCAAGGCGCTGTCTGCTGCGGCGACACTTCTGTCCATTCGCCCGGTCATCGGCACGGTTGACGGCAAGGTAGCGCTGCTTGGCCAGGCGCGTGGACCGAAGAAGGGTCAGAACGTGCTCACGAAAGTCGTTCAGCAAAGCGGTGGCGTGAACTTCGCCCTGCCGTTCCGCCTTGCGTACAGCGGCGGAGGCTGCGAGTTGCTGAAACGCTACTGGGAAGAAAATGACGACCTCCACGCCGAATGGCGCAAAGAGCCGCCGATTAGCATGCTCGGGCCAGTCATCGGATCGCATTCCGGCCCCGGCGCCATCGCCGTGGCGTTTTTCGAAAACGAATAAGGTCGGGGTTTCGTGAAAGGAACTGTCCCTTGCCATAAAAGGGACAGTCCCCTATTTACCGACAACGTAGCGAATGCGCAGGTAGGGGCGTGACATGAGCGATTCTGCAG
>DFIX01000050.1:0-8965 GCA_002371495.1 Eggerthellaceae bacterium UBA3686 | reverse complement strand
GTGGCTCGTTTTCAGCGAGGCCGGGCAAGCTTCAGCTTGCCCCCGTATATACTTAAGGGGCCGTCGAGGCTGATGCGAAGCCAAGCGAACGCGCGCTCCTACCTGCGCATTCGCGGTGGGATCGAATGAAGCTAACAATAGGGGGCTGTCCCTTTTTATGACGGCAGTCAGTTGGTCACGGTGTAGGGACTTATTACGCAACAGGCGTCTCGACGCCTTCGCGCCAGACGGTTTCGGGCAAGGTGAAGCAATCCTCCGGCTTGCGTTCGACCGCAAGCCCGTGGTCTGCAAACGCCTGCGCAAGCGCATCGATGATCGCCGTCACGTCGCCGCAGGCCAGGCAATCGATGCGGAACCGGCCGCCATGGTCGATCACGTTCACGTGGAGCGTGTTGCCCGAAACGGGCTTGCAGAGGAAGCGGACGTCGGCAATCTTGTCGGAGTAGCCCGTCTCGTGTAGACGGCCAATGTAATCGAGGTAGAAGGTATCGTGGCTGGTAGCCGTGAAGGACGCGGGCTTCCTGACCTCTTCCCAATAGTCGGTTGCCTCCTGCATCCGCTTTACGTACATGGGCCCTAGCATGTTATACACGCTACGCCACATATCGGGATTCATCTGCTGCTTCATGATACCGCGCAGCTGTGCTGCGCGTTCGGCGAACGGCAGGGCATCGAGCGGCGTGCCGCTGAGGTGCAAGGTGATGCGCGAGGAGCAGTTCTTGAAGGTCTCGTCGCAGCCTACCATACGACGAGTCGACACAGGCAGGTATGCGATCATGGGCGCTTCTACGCCGCTATGGACGGCGGCCACCGCCTCTGCCACGAGCATGGCAATTGCGACGGAGGGGGACGTGCCGTTCTCTCTCACGAACGCCATGAGGCTTTCCGAGCTCACCTGCAGGCCCCAATCGCGCACCTCGTAGCCGGCGTAGGGCGAAAGCTCCGGCAGATGATAGGGCGTTTCCGACGGCGTCCTCTGGGGCATTTCGTAGCCCGCGCTCACTTCGTGGACCATCGCATAAGGGTCCAGCTCCTCCGCCTCGGACATGGGGCCCGCGTCGGTGCGGATCCCGCAGGGATCGTACTCCTTGCCATCGCGCATGCAATAGTAGTGATAAAGCACCGACTCGACGAACGCGCTGATGCCCTGGCCGTCGCAGAAGCCGTGATACATTGAAAAACACATGACCCTGCCATCGCAAGTGAGGTCGAGCATATGGTAGTTGGTCTCATGCCCGCCCACGGGGCGCAGCCATATCCCGCGCCCCACCTCCATGGGAAGCGGGTTTTTGGCATAGTATACGACGCCACCCTCGATCTGGAGCGTGTCCGCAAGGTAGGGCATGCGCGCTATCGTTCGGTCAAGTGCCCCTTGTAGAATGTCGGCATCTACCTCGTCTTCGTGGGTGATTTCCACCGCGTAGACGGGAATGTCCATCGGCAGGTACACATACGGAGAGGCAGAGATCGCCATCTCCTTTTTCTCGAACATCGGACGACTCTCGCACATGGGCTATCGAACCCTTTCAATCTGGAATGGCGAAAACGCCATTCGACCGTTTATAAAGTTATAGTAATTAACGATGCATATTCACGTTAGTAATTTATCAAAGTTGGCACCGGATTCTATAACACGATTGCGGAGGCTGACGCGATAGTGCCGCTTCTACAAGTGCGCAACGGCATCGTGCCCGTCGAAATGAAATCGGGTGAAATCGGCGGGTGCTGTCGGCGCCTTAAAATCGCACAGGGCCCAATCCATCCAATTGTTCGTCGAAGACGAGCGCCTTCGTGCGCTCGAGCACGCGCACGTATTCAGCGCGTGCGCGTCCCTCGATCCCGCCGCTTTCAAACAGGCCGTCTATTCGTTCGGCGGCCCGTTTTCAAAAGCACCTTTGCGCAGGCTCGTGCGGGAGAGGGCCAGAATCTACGCGCTTCTTGCCGAAGGCGGATTGCCCAGGCCGCGGCGCGTCGAGGACTCGCTTGCCGATTTCTGCCACGCCGCGCTTCAACTGCTTCATGACACGCAGGCCTGAGCCCCCTTGTCATGCGCTTCCGCAACAACAACAAGACCAGCAGGTTTCTAGCCCGTACAACAAGAAGATCTTGAAGACGTACAATTTCAGCCAAGGTAAATGGTACCGATGATTGAAGGCACAATGAAATTCGAAGACTTGACCCCGGAACAACAGGAGAAAGCGAAGATTGCGCGATAACGCAGCGCAAGCATTGGGAGGCACCGGCGTCAAGCGCAGGTGCCTCCCCGCGTTTATTTAGAAAGGATCAGGCAAAAGTTGTGGCCGCACGAGGGACACGTCACATCCTGCGATTCGTTCGAGGAAAGCTTGATGACCTTCTTGCATTCGGGGCACGTGACGCCATACTCGCTCCAAGCGCCGCCCGAAATCTGGTCGAGCTCTGATTCGGAGAGCTCGTAGCCCTCCTCTTTCGCAAGCGCCATAATTGCTTCCGGGCTGTCGCATGCGTTGATTCTTTCGCGCTGCTCCGGCGATACATCCTTGAGTTCCATGGCATCCCTTTCTTCCGATTCATTTCTGATAAGGATACGTACAGCGTAGTTGGTTCACGCTTCCCGTTCGCTGCAAGAGTAGAATGGCGCATAGGCGGCGGTGCGGTAGATTCTGTTGAAGACTTGAAGGTCTGCGCGAGGCTCCGCTCGTTTTTCCGATACACCCTGCCGTGCCCAAAATGCGGAACAGGGAAAAGGGGGCGTGAAAGATGGCTATTATCGGTTCATCTTCTGGTTGGAAGAAACTCGCTCGTATGGTTTGCCGACCATCTGAGCAGGAAAGGTCCATCCTCTTTGCCCCAAAGACCTGGGCGTTTTGGCGTAATAACATCATGTGCTTTTGCGTAAACAACATCTTGGGCCACTGCCTCGAAAGCCTCTACTGCAAGATCATAGACAAGTGCTTTGGGATTATCGACGACGACTATGCGGTGAAGTTCGACCCTTGGTACCATCCCTACTGGGTGTACGGGATTGGCGGTGCAGCGATGACGTTCATCTTCGAGCCCATCAAGGAGAGGATCCTCAAGCGGCACAAGTCGTTGCCAGGCGCCATGCTCGAGAGCTATGTGATTGCCGTGCTCGCCGCCATGGGGATGGAGCTAGGCTTTGGCCTTCTGGTGAACCAGCCCGACGAAGACGGCAACTATCCCTACTGGGACAACTCCGAATTGCCGCTCAACGTCTTCAAGCAGGCCTGGCTGGTCAACGATCTGGTCATCGGGGCGGTCGCGATGGTTTACGTATGGATAGCCTACCCTCTCTTCTGCAAGGGGATGAGCAAGCTCGGCGAACGCGAGGCGAACACGGCGTTCGCGATCACGGTCGGCGCGTTTGCGGCAGCGTGCGTCTCCTCGTATAGAAAGCTCATCAAGGACGGCCATCTGTAAGATGACGTTTGCGGCCACGGTGGCAGTGGCGAGACGGGCAGAAATCAAGGCGCGCATACGCGCAATGTGGCAGGCGCTGGGCTGTTCAACTCTCGCGGGGCTCGATTCCCCCATGACCCCCATTGTCGGGGGCAAAACCTACAAGTAGGGACAGTCCCTAATTGTTGGAGCAAAACGGGCAAGTGGGGATAGTCCACAAGGGCAAGGCGGGGTGCTGTGGGCGAAATAACGAAAGAAGACCCGGAGGGTCTTCTTGAGTGGTTGGTGGAGCATAGGGGGATCGAACCCCTGACCTCAGGCTTGCAAATCGGCCCTGAACAGGCATTTTGCATTCCTGTGTGTTCAGGATTTGAAGAACCTGACCTCTGGTCTGTGTTTTTTTCTATCCCGTCTCTCTACGACACCGCGCCCTCTCGGGGCTCTCGAAGTCAGCTTGTAGGTCATCTGTGGGTCACGTTGTGGTTCACAATGTAGGTCATCTCAGCTCCGAGTAGGAATGTGGAAAACGCAGCAAAGGAGAACGAGATGGAGTACACGAGCAGAGGCCTCAAACGGCGCCGGAACACTGACAAGTGGGAGGTCACCCTAAGCCACAGGGACCCCCTCACGGGCGAGCAGGTGCCGAGCTATCACACCGTCGAGGCAAAGACCCGCAAGCGCGCCGAGAAGGCGCGTGACGAGCTTATCCTCGACCTCGAGCGCAAAGGGGGCGCCTACACCTCCAAGCTGACCTTGGCGGAGTTTCTCGACCGGTTCATCGACTACAAAGAGGAAGGAAGGATGGTCGAGCAATCGACCATCTCGGGTTACCGCAAGGAGGCGAGGGTCGTTAAGCGCTACCTGGGGGCAACCCTGCTTAGGGACGTGAGCATCCCGATCGTGAGCAGCTGGATGGCCCAAATGACAAGCGAAGGCTACGCGCCCCGGACGGTCGCCAAGGCGTTCGCGCTGCTGCGCCAGGCGATGAAGCACGCGGTCGCGCAAGACCTCGTGGCAAAGAACCCCTGCGACTACTGCAAGCCCCCGAAGATCCAGCGGAGGAAGATGCGCGTTCTCGACCGCGAGCAGCGCACGCGCATGCTCTCGCTGGCGCGCGACGCCGAGCCCTCCCCGCTCGCGCTGGCGATCGAGTTGGCCCTGACGACCAGCATGCGCAGGGGCGAGGTGTGCGGGCTGCGCTGGTCGGACATCGGCGAGCGCGAGGTCACCGTGAACCGCGCCATCAGCCTCGATTCCGGCACGCCCTACGAGAAGGACCCCAAGACCTCGGGCAGCCATCGCACCATCCCGCTCACGGGACGCTTGTGGGCGGTTCTCAAGGCCATCGAGAAAGACCGCAGATACGTGTCCGCGGAACTGGGCGTCCCGTTCGGGGATCCCTACGTTCTCGGAACGGCCGATCCGAACAGCCGCCCCTACCATCCCACGCAGCTCACCAAGGACTTCAAGGCGTTCTGCGAGATGAACGGTTTCGAGAGCACGTTCCACGACCTGCGGCACACATTCGCGACCATGATGATCGCCGGCGGCACCGACGTGCGCACCGTGGCGAGCTACCTCGGGCACTCCAACGTGGCCATGACGCTCAACACCTACGCGGAGGTCGACCCCGACGCCAAGAAGGCGGCACTGGGCAAGGTCGACGAGGCCTTCGATATCGACCTAGAGGGCGTCTTCAAGGAGCCCGAGCCTCCCGCTTTCACCCTCGAGTTCACCGTCGAGCAGCTCGAGGGCATGCTGGCAGAGGCGAGGCGGCGGGAATGGGGCGTTGCGCAATCGTAGACCCGAGACAGCCTGCTTCGAGAAAACGCGCAGATGCACTACCATAGCTTTGCACAGGAACGATTCGGAGGCGAATAGCACAATGACCGACCTCGAGAAGAACCTCTATAGCGATATCGCGCAGTTGCTCGAGCAAGCTCGCAAGCATGTGCAGCGCGCCGCGAATTCCGCAATGGTGTACACCTACTATGAAATCGGCCGGCGAATCGTGGAGGAAGAGCAGCAGGGTGACAACCGAGCAGAATACGGCACGCAAATTATAAAGGGGCTGGCCGAATACTTGACCGAGCGGTTCGGACGCGGTTTCTCAACCACCAACCTTAAGCAGATGCGGCAGTTCTATCGCGTGTATTCGCATGACGAAATTGGTCAGACACTATCTGACCAATTCCCAAACCTTCCTTCTGTCGCCACGGGTCGTAAGTTCTACCTCAGCTGGTCCCACTATTTGAAGCTCATGCGCATCAGCAACCCCGACGAGCGCCATTTCTACGAAATCGAGGCGGCACGCAACGACTGGAGCCTCTCCGAGCTAGTCCGCCAAACGAACAGCGCCCTCTACGAGTGCCTGGCGCTCAGCCGCGACAAGGAGGGCGTGCGCGAGCTCGCCAGCAAGGGCGAGATTGTCGAGAGGCCGTCGGACGCGGTGAGGGACCCCTACGTGCTCGAGTTTCTGGGCCTGAAGGAGGAGGCACGATATTCCGAGCAGGAGCTGGAGACGCGCATCATCGACCACCTGCAGGAGTTCCTCCTCGAGATGGGCCGCGGCTTCGCCTTCGTAGGGCGCCAGCAGCGCTTCTCGTTCGACGAGGACCACTTCTTCGTCGACCTCGTGTTCTACAACCGGCTGCTGCGCTGCTTCGTGCTGTTCGACCTGAAACTGGGCAAGCCCACGCACCAGGACATAGGGCAGATGCAGATGTACGTCCACTACTACGACCGCCACGTGAAGCTCGAGGACGAGAACCCCACCATAGGTGTTTTGCTGTGCCAGGACAAGAACAACGCCGTCGTCGAGCTGACGTTGCCCGAAAACGAGAAGGACCAGATATTCGCCAGCAAGTACGAGACGGTCCTGCCGAGCAAGGAAGAGCTGAAGCGGCTGCTTGAAGAATGCTAGGGGGGCGCACGGGCCGAGACGTATAACCGAGTTGCCGAGCATCGTTTGCAATCCCAGAGCAAGTTTCGTCAGAGCCGCTGTTAACACGGCCTGACACTTGCCGGCTCGCGTGCCTCAGCCCCTGGGCCCCGTCAACCGTGCACCCGTGGGCAGTGCGCGGCTCGCAGCTGCGAAACGTGCCAGAGCAAGTTTCGCCAGAGCCGCTATTAACGCGATCTGACACTTGCTGGGGAGCCTCCCCAGACCCGGCGGGGCGCCCCTGCGCCTGGCATCTTTCGATGCATCCGCGGCCACGAACCGCTGACCTCGCCGGGACCAGCTTCGGTGTTCTTTCCGGAGGCGCTCACTACGAGATTACGGAAGAGGGCTGGGAAAGGATAGGACACTAATAGACAAAATGGGACAATGGTCCATCTTGTTGGGACATGTCCTATTCGCGTCCAATCGTCGTCCTACGCTGCCGTGATGCACCCCGACGTACTCGCCGTATCGATGCGGAAGTACGTGTACACCGTCTTGTTGCTTGTCCATACCGTTCCGTTGCCACCGACCAAAGACGTGGAGTACGAGTAGAAGCACCGCGAGCCCAGAAACCCGCTCAGGATGATCACCTTCGGTCTTGCTCCCGTATTCTCCATGCTCACCTCAAGCACATAGCCGCGCCGTTCCGTATTACCTCAATCCCGACAAATTGAACGAAACGCCATGTGAGCGCAGTCGTCCCAGCAACCCAAATCGATTGTAGCTACATAAACAATCACATCAAGTCGGGCAATCGTGCTTGTCGCCGAACTGTTCCTGCAGGGCCACGATGTCGTTGGTCGGCTGCACCGACGTCCAGCACTGAGCCCCCACGTCGATGAAGTCCTGGACGAGGTGGTCGCATAGCCGCACGTGTGCTGGATGGGGATCATGTCGAATGCCTTCACTGCGTCGTAGTAGCGCTTCAGGTGCGGCTTGGTGATCTCGCCGTTCATCTCTTTCTCGACGATGAACTGTTCACGTCCGAATGGCGTGGCTTCTTCCTTCCTCTCGTTCAGTATCCTGGACCTTCTTACCTGAATTGTACTGCTGTTCGATCCACGGCGGCGGTCGCATGCATTCAACCGGCCAGAAGGGTGCACCCACCAGCTTGGTTTTCAGTATTGCGCGCATCTTGGGTCGTCGTTGCGACACTGAAAACGAAAGTGTCACGTTCCCCGGCTGCCTGTCTTGAGCACCGCCTTTCTGTTTGCCGATGAGTGTCCCTTGGTATTACGTTTTTCTTGAAAGTAATACGCCCCTGGTCTACCATGTATTGTGTTACGAACATGAAATTGTTATTACCAAGGGAAGCCGATGCTTTATCTGGACACGGAAAGCGATGCCCGTTTGGCCGAGGACCTCGGCGACTATTGGAACGGGCGCGCGCAAAGCTACTCGAACGGAGTCGTCGGCGAGCTCGCCGACGAGCGGAAGCTGCTTTGGTCGGCGGCTTTGGAGAAAGCAACGCGCGGTATCGTGCTCGATGCCGCCATGGCGGGGCGCAAGCCGCTCGCGTGCGACCTCGGATGCGGGCCGGGTTTCTTCTCTATCCTGCTCAGCGAGCTCGGGTTCTCCGTCGAGGCAGTTGATGCGAGCCCGTCGATGGTTGGGCACGCCCAAGATAACATTGCCCAGGCGGTGCCAGTTGGCGACGTGGCGTTTCACGTCTGCGACCTCCTCTCTCTCCCTTTCCCGGACGACACGTTCGATTTATGCGTGTCGCGGAACGTCACCTGGCTCATGCGCGATCCGCAGGGCGCGTACGCGGAGTGGCTTCGCGTGCTGAAACCCGGCGGCAAACTCATCGCCTATGACGCCAACTGGTACCGCTACCTCGTCGACCCGGCTGTTGCTGCGAAACGCGCCGCCGACCAAAGCGAGAACGTCCTCGAGGGATGGGACGAAGAAGCGCAGGCGACCTCCGACGAGGAGAAGCGCTGCGAGGAGCTTGCGAGCAGCTTGCCGTTGACGCCCGTTCTGCGCCCAGCTTGGGATCTCCAGGCGCTCGAGGCCCTTGGCGTTTCGCAGTGCAGCGCCGACGAGGACGCATGGCAGCACGTCTGGACCGAGAACGAGCAGCTCTATTACGGTAGCACGCCGACATTCATGGTTGAAGCTGTCAAGTAGGGGCGTCGTATTGGCTTCAAGCACAACCAACATATCGCCCGTCGCCCGCCGCGCCCTTGGAATCGCCAAGGGGCTGTTCGGCGCAATTGTGGTCGTCGTGGGCGTCACGTTCCTCGCGTACCTGCTCTCGTACCTATCGCCGACCGATCCGGCGACTCGGTACTTCACCGACCACGGCGTGGTGCCCACGCCCGACCAGCTTGCCGCAAAGCGCCACGAATTGGGCCTCGACCGGTCCTTTCTCGAACAATACGCTTCGTGGATCGCCGGCGTCTTTCAGGGGGATCTTGGCGAGTCGTACCGCAACGGGCGGTCAGTGTCGGGCTCGCTCATGTCGTGCCTTCCTTACACGCTCTCGCTTACGGCGACATCGCTCGCGCTGACGCTCGCCATCTCGTTGCCGCTCGGACTCGCATGCGCGTACCGCAAGGACGGCGTGCTCGATAACGTGGTGCGTGCCGTCACGTACGCGTTCTGCTCGCTTCCCACCTT